>JBBRVQ010000018.1:0-63215 GCA_038246735.1 Chitinophagales bacterium | reverse complement strand
TTGCCATCGCTTTTCGATTTTTTATGTCGAAAGGTAGGCACCTATTTTACCATTCTTTTACCAATTAAAAGTGACCTGATTTGTTTCCCAAATGGGTGGTCAGTTTGAACCGGATTGCCTGGTCAGTTTGGTCCGGATTGCATGGTCATTTTGAACCGGATTTTACATCTTGTCGTTAAAGTTTAGGCTTAAATGTCAAACTATGAAGTGCATTAAATAAATTTTTATCCTATGACTAATAAATCAGGCACTAAAATCTCAGCAAAATTTTTAATTGTATATTCCAAACCTGATACTGTTGCTAACAGTATTTTAGGAGCAATATCTGAGTTTTTTGAAATTTTTTGAAAACCCATACCAGAAAGGTTCGACTTGTTTATGCTTCACAAGACCATCATTATTCCAACCTATTATAAGTTTGGATTGACAGGAGTATTACAAATATTCTTTACAATCTAACTATTTAAAATTAACAATACTTTCAGCTCAAACGAATATGTTGAGTTAGAATTTGGTTAACTGCATTTGTTTTTTGGATAGAAAATATCATTCCTGCATTTTTATAAAATGGGTTTTGTTGGAAGTAAAAGAAAAATAGCCGAACCGACAAAATAAATCTGTGCACACAAAAGCCGCATCATTAAACCAATAAAAATACCAACCAAAACTAAAAAGACTTTTTGGCTAAGCTGTATCCGATTTCGGTAGAATTTATATTGATAAAGCCCACATTCAATAAATTTCCTACCACAAAAACACACTTTTTCTTAACATGAATGTGTTAATAATTCAACTATTTTTCATAATAATGTAATGCCTTTTCTTTAGTTATCACTGATCTTTGTTTATTATTATCGAGATAGTCTGGTATGCTTCCACACCGTTTTAATAAATGCGGATAAGACTTATTCCCAAAAAGATTTATGGGTGTATTTATCGCAGCTTTTTTGCACTAGCATTCAGACGTATAATAAAAAGTAAATAAGTTGAGAAAATCATAGATTTTAAACCACTATAAATATGTCATTTAAAATTTTACAATTTTACAATCTATTTTACTTTAGGTATAAATAGAATTTTCATCATTTTGACACATAATTAAAATCATGAAAAATATTTTTAAATGCTCATTTTTGCTTTACATTCTGCTAGTATCCAGCATGATAAATGCTCAATCAGTCGGAATAGGTACAGTAGTACCAGACCCTTCTTCTGCGCTCGATATTTATGCCACCGATAAAGGTTTGTTAATGCCTCGGATGTCAAGTACTGAAAGAGATTTAATCGTCCTACCTGCTAAAGGTCTGATGATTTACAACCTGACTACCAACGATGGTCAAATCAATATTGGTACTCCTGAAATACCAAATTGGGCTGGCTTGAAAGGAAATGGAGAACCGGTAGCAGCAGACACGATCATCACTTCTATAACCACCACTGGAGATATTAGTACTACTTCTATAATAGATACTCTAATGCCCGGGATGACATTGTCGCCTCCATCTGGTACCTATCTCATTTTTTTTAACGGTCAGTATGGTCTGTCGGCAAGCGAGCCGGTAAGCACTGCACAAGGCGCTATTGATCTGACTTCTGCATACAATACGTTAATGGCCATACCAGCAACCAATACCAGTCACGGACCAATTTTTGGAAATGGTGAGGTTCTATTTCAAGATGTTTATGATTTAACAGGGGCTGTTTCTATGGCTGATACACTTACAATGAATGGAAATGGAGATTCGACTTCAGTGTTTATCATCAGGATGACTGGAGCATTTACCACTAGCGATCCCACAACTGTAGTGTTGACGAACGGTGCAAGAGCAAGGAATATATTTTGGGTCGGCCAAGTAGCTATGGCAATGGCCGCTAATACCATAATGAAAGGAACCTGAATATCACATGTCGGAGCTGTTTCAATGGCTGCCGGATCAAATCTGGAAGGAAGGATGTTTTCGATCGCAGGTGCGATGAGTATGGGACCGAGTACTTCTGCGATTCCATCCGGCGCATCCTACATAGATCTGGGTGTACTATCTACTTTTGTCATCTTTACCTCAGCGGGTGCAGTTTCAAATACTGGCCCCCTCTATGATTACTGGAGATGTAGGTAAGAATGCAGGAGCCATTGCAGGTTTTGAAGGTAATCGATGGCAACGTGTATGGCCCAGGTGCCGCTCCTAATCCCGTGAATAATACTTTGGTCACTTTTAGACTTTATCAAAATGGTGTACGGATGGAAAACTCAAGCAGAACCGTCGACATAAATACATCTGTTGGTACACTCCAAGCCTTAGGAACAGTGGCTGCGGGTCAGTCAATTGAAGTATGGTGGAAAGTTGATACAGGAGGTGTATTTATCGGCAATAGAATATTATCGCTAATACGCGTTGCCCCATAAGGTATGGGCTATTTACTTAACCTTAGGCTAGTACTCTGTCTAGAAAAAGAAACCAATGAAATGTAGTTCTTTTTCTATACAAAAGCCCTGATTTAAGCTAAAACTAGACAATTGCTTCAAAAGTCATCCCCAAATGTTATGGATGCGATATTGCATCTTCTTGTTTTATACCAAATTCGAGATAATGTGCACCGTGCAAAATCATGTTCATCCTGCAAAGGATGTATGTAGGCCAATTCATTTCCTGGCCATAAAAATTGCTTACTTCTTTGACCTGTCTAGCAAGACGCTTCCAATTCAAGAGTTATTCTTTAGTCATTAAAATTCTATCATTAGCTGCTGCAAGTCATTCTTCAAGTACTGAAAGTCTTTTATTTCACACTCCTTTTCCCATCAACTACAATCCTTCCCATAGCCAAATGTGTGAATTATGTAACTTCTTTCCATAGTTACGTAAGGCCAATACTTTAGAATTGCTACACCTTTGTCATGTTGTTATACCTTAGTAATTACTTAAAATAATTGAAGTGAAATGTAAATCAGAATTACAAATAGACGTGCAAAACGCTATCAAATGGGAAACGTTAATGCCTGGTCAACGAAGAAGGAAAAATATACCGATAGATATTTTACAAAAGCGGTTTGCTTCAGGGCAAATCACACTGGAACAATATCTTGAGCATAAAGCCATTCTTGAAAAACAATAATAATTATGATAATAATGAAAAAGAGTCCTATTTACTTATACGGTGCAATCATAATCATGGAGGGTATATTTCTTATGTTTTCAAAGTCTTACACCTTTGATACGATAAAAAACTCTATAGGAATTGCCCTAACTTTTGGCGCTATAGTTGCGTTTTTTGAAGCACTATCGCGCTATAGGAAACAAGTTGAGTTTTCATATCATGAAATACATGTACTAGCAATGATGGTCTATGGTGTGTCGGTCTTGTTTTTTGCGGACACATTAGAGTCTTTGAAAACCTTCACATTATTTTTATTTATTTTTTATACATTTTCAGAAATTGTTTTTTGCAACTGGCTTTTTAATTTAGATAGAGGTGTGATCAATAAAATCGTTCTTATCCGGGTTTTTCTTGCGCTACTTGTTGGTATCGGTATTATTGTAACAATGTTTTACCAAGGTGTAAATAAAACATTAGTCATAGAAGGTTTTGGAGTACTCTTTATCATCATTGGCATAAATGTCTTACTTTATACACCTGTAATAAAACCAAAAGAATTAAAGCAAGCAGAAAATAATGCTCAAAATTTTTCTTAATCAATTTTGAATATTTTTTAAAAAAATATAATAATTCAATGAAATTATTTTCCATCCTTTTAATAAGTTTAGTCCATATGAATCATGCAAATTCTCAAACCTTGTTAACAGTTGCTAGTGTGGACTTACAAAAATATGTGGGAAAATGGTATGAGATTGCCTCTTATCCCCAGAGATTTCAAAAAGGGTGTACCTGCACTACAGCAGAATACACGGCTACGGATAAAGGATACTTGACTGTTGAAAACAGGTGCAATAAAGATTCCATAAATGGCAAACTATCCTATATCAAGGGGAAAGCATTTGTGGAAGAAAATTCCGGTAATGCAAAATTAAAAATACAGTTTTTTTGGCCATTTAAGGGAAAGTATTGGATCATTGATTTGGCAGATGATTACAGTTATGCTGTGGTAAGCGAACCCAAAAAAAAATATTTGTGGATACTCTCCCGAACGTCAAAGATGGATAAAAGTGTCTATCAAAACATTATAAATCGATTATTAGAAAAAGGTTTTGATTTAACTAAACTTCAAGTCACAAAACAAAAATAAATTGGAAACACAATACGAGGCCTTGTTTATCTGGGCTCAGGCAAAATTGATTTGAAAGATATTATTAATGCTCACGTAAATAATAAAAATACAATAATGAAAAGATTTAAATATATAAGCAATATAGCTATAATTGTAATGATGTTGTTAGGAATATCAAGTTGTAGTAGCAGTTATCCTGCAACAAACGAAATACAATATTCAAATCCTTCCTGGGCACCGCCTTATTATTCAGGTGTGCGATATTACTATTTGCCAGATATCCAGTCATATTATGATTTATCTTACCAAGATTTCGTGTACATGGATAATGGACAGTGGGTTTTTTCCAGCTCGTTACCACCTATGTACAGTTATTATAATTTAAATACCAGTTTTTGTGTTGCTTTAAATAGGAATGTTTATGAACCTTGGCTACACCATCAAAATTATACCTATCACTATCCAAGGTATTACTATAATACTACATACCAAGATAAGCAATATTATGGTTCACGTGGATTTAATGAAAATATAAACAAGCCAGTCTTTACAAGAGATGGTAGTCAGCGTCAAAATATATCACCTAAACCAAATGAAAATTTTAACCAAAATAATGTTGATCGAAAACCAACCAGAACTCGGCCGCCACAAAATCCTAATTATTCAGATAAAAATATTGGGCAGCCTGTCAAAGTGAAACCTTCGATGAGAGAACCTAAAGTGTACAAAAGTCGGGGTGGTAATAATGATAGTGAAGCAAAGGGAAATACCCAAAGGAAAAAAAACTAACACATTCCATAAATCATGGAAGAAATGAATTTTGAATTTATAGAGGAGTTCAGATTAACCTGTCACTTTAAAAACTTGGATAATCTCAAACATTGAAAGTATCCAGTTTTGCATCAATTGCAGTTTTGGGATTTGAGTTATTTTTTAATAAAAGTATTCTTTCTTAAAAAGTAAATAATTAAAAGATGAATCTGTTAGAAATATTAAAATGGCGCTATGCAACCAAAGCAATGACGGGTAAGATTGTACCCGAAGAAACAATCAACAACATTCTAAATGCCACATTTCTTTGTCCGATATTATCAGACTTGCAGCCTTTTCACATTATTTTGATCAGCAATAAAGAAGTTAAAGAAAAAAAGGATTGGTTTGAAAACTTCAAAAAAGTGAGCGAACCATTGAGCCAGTTTGTTACGCAAATAAATTAACTTTATATGAAATGGACTCTAATTGCTTTTACTGTAATTTTTGTTTTATTAATTATTTCTCAATTTTATTTTACAATGGCACAAATAGAAACCCAACCTTATCGCATTATCAAAACCGAAAAAGATTTTGAGATTCGCCAGTATCCTTCAACTACCATGGCAACTATTTCGATGGATGCAAAAACATACAAAGAATTATCTTCATCAGGATTTAGAAAACTGGCATCCTATATTTTTGGAGGCAACGAAGCCAATAAAAGTATATCCATGACGTCACCTGTGCACATGGACATCAATGATTCCTTATCGACTATGAGTTTTGTGATGCCGGCTAGTTATAATAAAGAGAATTTGCCCAAACCCAATGATTCAACTATTTCCATTAAATCCACTGCAGAAGAATACGTTGCAGTCATTCGGTTTGGTGGTTATGCCAATGACGATAAGATTAAAAAATATGCTGCCCTATTGGAAAAATCTTTAAAGAGCCATAGTATTGAATATTTCGGAAACTTTCGCTTTTTGGGATACAATGCACCTTTTCAGTTTTGGGGCAGAAGGAATGAAATCATTGTGAATGTTCGCTGGAATCAGAACTAAATGCCTCTATCTATGAGCAAATTAAGAGAATCCTATAACTTTTTCCCTATATGATGTAACACCTTTTTTTATAAATAGCCTCAACTTTGTGATATTCATACATCGAACGTTTACCATCTAAAAAAAATCGATTATGCCAGACTCTAAAGAAATTAGTCCAAAAATACGGGCATCCATAGTCATCAAAAACCTCCGTATGGCTTTTGAAAAAAATAGAGAATATACTTCATTGGAAATAGATGAAATCGCTCATAATATTTTAGCTCAACTTCCACCTGATTATTCTCTTGAAGAAATTAATGATTATGGAAAAGATTATTTAATAGCACTAGATAAGGTAAAAAAAGAATTCTTGCAAAAGAAAAACGTGTGGGATACCTTTTTGGATATCCTTGCTGGTGGGACCCACCAAAGTCCAGCTGAAAGAGTCATGTTATCTAGGTGGATAGAAGGGGAAAGAGGAAACTTGGAATAAGTTATTCTTTTGAATCAATTATCCGACAAATTCTCATGAATTACCACGGACTTTATCTTCACATAGCACTAGATTGGCAAACATGGAGTGCTGGCCTTTTATCTCTATGACGCCAAATGTGTAGAAGAACGAAAAACACCTTTTTTTGGCTATAAATTATTATAATTATCACTTGGTTGACGAAAACTTTAAGGGAATTTATATAAGTATTCTTTTATTCCTCCTACTTTTATTTTTTTTACTAAAAATGTATGAATCATGTAAGCATACCAAAAATAGTGTAATGATTCTTACTTATTTAATGTTCACCTTTGTATATTAATGGATTTATAATCTAAACATTAAACTATTTTACTATGAAAGTCGCCGTATTTAGTACCAAATATTATGAAAAAGAATACCTTGATAAATACAATGAGGATAGTATACATCAATTAACTTATTTTGATACTCCCTTAAATATAGACAGTATTGATTTAACCAAAGGTTTTGATGCCGTTTCATTAATGCTTACTGGAAATATCGACGAAGCGGTAATTAATAAACTTTCAGAAAACAAAATAAGGTTAATAGACCTGCGAAGTGCTGGGTATGATAACGTGGATATATCAGCTGCCATAAAGCATAATATTAAAGTAATGAGAGTACCAGCCTATTCTCCGCAGGCCATCGCCGAACATGCCGTTGCGCTCATCCTTACGCTCGACAGAAAAACCAATATAGCTTATAACAGAATAAGGGAAAATGATTTTACCATAAATAATTTGATGGGCTTTAATCTTTTTGAGAAAACGGTGGGAGTCGTAGGTACAGGAAAAATAGGTAGAGCATTTTGTACCATCATGTTGGGTTTTGGATGTAAGGTTATAGCTTATGATATCATACAATCTGATGACATGATAAAAAAAGGCGTTGTATACAAAACCTTCGATGAGTTATTAACCTTGTCTGATATTATTTCTATCCATTGCCCGCTAACTGATGATACGCACCATCTTTTTAATAGTCTTGCATTTGACAAAATAAAAGTTGGTGCCATGCTCATCAATACCAGTCGTGGTGCAGTAATCAATACGGCTGACGCTATGGATGCATTGAAAAAAGAGCAACTAGGATATTTGGGTATTGATGTATATGAAGGAGAGAAAGCATTATTCAGTAAAGACTTATCTAATAGCAACATACAGGATGATATTATAGAAAGATTAATGTCGTTTAATAATGTATTGATAACGCCTCACCAAGCTTTTTTTACGATTGAAGCCGTGGAGCAAATTGCCATAACGACCATTAAAAATTTCACTGATTTTGAGCAGGGCGTCTTGAATGGAAATGAAGTGACGAGTTGAATTCACGATTTCACGTGTGTTGATGATATCATAACATCCTTTTGACTGATTTTATCATTTTTTCTTACTAACGATTATATCTTAAATCCTTATTATAGATCAAAGAAACACTTTAAACTTTTATATGAACAGAACAACAGGTTTTTTTAAAAACTTTTTTCAGAAAGATTCTACCACTGGTTTTCTATTGATTTTAGCTACTGTAGCAGCCTTGATTATAGCTAATACATCTTTTCGCCATGACTACCTTCACTTTATGGAGCTAAAGTTTATTATTGGATTTCCAGAATTAAATATTTCAAAATCTCTCCATCATTGGATTAACGATGGCTTAATGGCCATATTTTTTCTTTTAGTAGGTCTTGAAATAAAAAGGGAATTAAAATTCGGAAGTCTAAACTCCTTCAGATCGGCTGTATTTCCTGTAGTTGCCGCTATATCTGGCGCCTTATTCCCTGCATTGATATTTTGGGCTTTGAATCAAAATACCCAATACATTCATGGCTGGGCAATACCTATGGCAACTGATATAGCCTTTGTTATTGGCATTATAGCTATGCTAGGATCTCGTGTTCCATCGTGGGTGAAGGTCTTTATAACGACCGTTGCTGTAGTAGATGACCTCATAGCTATACTAATTATAGCTGTATTTTATACAGAACATATTAATTGGTACTCACTCGGCTTGGCAGGTGTATTTGTTCTTGCGCTTTTGTTACTTAATTATCGAAAAGTCAACCGTCTTACCCCTTATCTCTTTATTGGTTTTTTTCTGTGGTGGGCAATTTTAGCATCGGGTATTCACGCCACTATAGCAGGAGTAATATTGGCTCTTACCATTCCACTTCGTTGCGAATGGAAGTTAGAGCGGATTCAAGATTTTGCAAAAGAAGGTCTCAATCAATTCAAAAAAGCTAAAGACAATACCCTTTCTTATACTAATGACCAGGCTCATTTTTATCTAGAAAAAACATTGCGCGAAATGGAATCTCCATTAAGACGCTTGGAACGCAAACTACACAGTCCTGTTTACTTTTTTATTATGCCACTATTTGCTTTTGTGAATGCCGGTATTTATATGGATAGTGAAGTTTTGAGCCAAGCCTTTCAAACATCAAATACATGGGGAGTTATTTTAGGATTGATTCTAGGTAAACCTCTAGGGATTTTAATCTCTATTTGGGTACTGGTCACGTTCTTCTTTAAAGATATGCCTAGATCAAGTGCTATATGGAAGTTGTTATTTGGGGTTGCGTTGCTTTGCGGTATAGGATTTACGATGTCTCTTTTTATAGCTAATTTATCTTTTAGTGACAAAATCTTTCTTCAAGATGCAAAAATTGGAATTTTAACAGCTTCTTTATTTAGTGGTCTCTTAGGTTATTATTTGCTTTATCAAAGTACAAAACACCAAGAAGATATCCAAATAAGAACGGACGTTGATGATATAACCGTGGATAATCAAACTGACAATACCAGTAATCTTAATACATAGACTTATGAAATCTGAAGATAAAGATCAAGATAAATACCAAGCGGATTTAGAGAAAACATCAAAAGAAGTTGGTGGTGTGAATAAGTACCTCGATATCTTGAGCCGCGTTATTCATGAAGGTGAAGAGATATTTATGATTAAAAATAAAGCAATGATTCTAAGTGCTGTTATCGCAGGACTTGAAATAGGAGTTAGTTATTTCCTCATCTGTACACTCCACTATTTACTATCGGGAAAAATACAGGACGAAACTATTTTCAAACTCTTTAGTGTGGTCTATCCCGTTGGATTCATCTTAGTTATTCTAGGGAAGTCAGCGCTTTTTACGGAACAGACATCAGTATTGGCATTACCAGTACTAAACGGCCAACGAAATATCTTGGAGCTACTACGGGTTTGGGGACTGGTGATAGGAGGCAACATTGTTGGTGGAATTTTATTTACTCTTTTCATCAGTCTTCTTGCACCACATTTAGATTTGTTTACCCATAAAACCATGGTAGTAATAGGAAGTCATGTATTAAACCATGACGCTTGGGTTATTTTTTTGAGTGCTATAGTTGCAGGCTGGTTAATGGGTTTATTGAACTGGTTACTGAACAGCACCATGAATTCGCTCACTCGCATTTTCCTTATCGTGATGATTACAGGTGTCATAGGTTTTGGTGGTTTTCACCATAGTATTGTAGGTAATATTGAGATATTTGGAGCATTTTTACATTCAGATACCATCTCAATCTTTGAATATCTATGGTTTCTATTATTGGCTTTACTTGGCAATGGTATTGGTGGTTCTATAGTAGTGGCACTTTTCAAATATAGAATCTTCCAATCAAACTATGCCAAATAGCATGGCTAAGCCCAATATATTAAAGTTGCAGCACTAATAATTGGAAGAGGTATGAACGCCTATAGTTTTATTTATCAACAGATTCTAAACTTTATTACAATGCAACAAAATACTAAAAAAATAGTGGTAGTTGGCGGTGGTTTTGCAGGGCTCAACTTTATTTCAAGTATGAAAAGTAACCCAGATTTTCGAATAACTTTGGTGGACAGCAACAACTACAATCACTTCTCACCATTGCTTTATCAGGTGGCTACAGCTTTTATAGAAGCTTCTAATATTTGTTATCCTTTTCGCAAACTATTTCAAGGAAAATCTGCACTTCGTTTTCATTTGGGTTCGCTCATTAGCATCAATAACTTAAATAATACTATCCAAACTGAGACTGAATCAATTGAGTATGATTATCTAGTTTTGGCGATAGGAACGGAAACTAATTATTTTGGAATCGAAAACGTGAAAGAACATGCATTGCCAATGAAAACTGTGGATGACGCCCTTAATTTGCGAAATCACTTACTATTGAGTTTTGAAAAAGCGGTTCAAGCAATTGAAAAATTAGAAAAAGAAAAATATCTCAATGTCGTCATTGCTGGCGGGGGACCATCGGGAGTAGAAGTAGCAGGAATGTTGGCAGAAATGCGACAATATCTATCCAAAAAAGAATATCCAGAGTTTAAAAATCTTCGTACAAAGGTCTTTTTGGTCGATATGGCTTCGGTGCTATTGAGCCCAATGAGCCAAACTGCACAAAAGGAAGCAAAAGCGGTTTTAACAAAACTGGGCGTTGATATAAGATTAAACACGGCAGTAAAGGACTATATTGACAAATTGGTGATTTTGGACAATGGCGAAACGATTTCAACCAATACTTTAATTTGGACTTCGGGGGTTATAGGCAAGCAAATCATTGGCTTGCCTAAGGGTGCAATAGGTCATGGGAGAAGGGTTATAGTAAACCAATACAACCAAGTAGCAGAAACCCCAAATATTTTTGCCATTGGGGACATCGCTTTGCAAACTACCGACATAAACTACCCGAATGGACATCCGCAAGTAGCACAGGTTGCTATCCAACAGGGAAATGCATTAGCAAATAATATACTACGCCTGTCTCAAGATCAAGAATTAAAGGCTTTCACATATAAAGATAAAGGTAGTATGGCCATTATTTCAAAGTACAAAGCCGTCGCAGATTTACCAAAATTTTCTTTTAAAGGATTTTTTGCTTGGCTCATTTGGCTTTTCATACATATTTTACCCATTGCAGGATTCAGAAATAAAGTAAAATTATCAATCAATTGGTTTTGGCATTTTATAACCAATAATCCATCGCTTCGACTCATCATCAGACCTGCTAAAAGCGACAAAACCATGTTCTAAGTAATAGAAGTAATCAAATTTAATATATAATAAAAATTTAAAAAATGGAAAATATTCATAAATATGAAGTCAATGTAGCATGGACTAAAGATAGAAAAGGTATAATGTCTTCGCCCGTATTATCCCAACAAATAGAAGTAGCTACACCACCTGATTTTCCCAAAGGCGTACCCAATATCTGGTCACCTGAACATTTATTTGTAGCAGCAGTCAATAGTTGTTTGATGAATACTTTTTTTGCAGTTGCCGAAAACTCAAATTTGAAATATATCAGTTTTAAAAGTAATGCTGTAGGAATAGTAGAAAAAATAGATGGAGGGTATCAGGTTACAGAAATAACACTAAAACCGATTTTGGAGATTTCGGATATTGAAGATTCAGAAAGAGCAAAGCGGATTATAGAGATGAGTGAAAAAAACTGTTTAATTTCTAAATCCGTCAAAACAAACATTCACTTGGTACCAGAGATTATAGTAGTTTAAACAGAAATTAGATCGTATGGTCTTACAGCTATCAAACGTGTGAAAGATATAATTATTGGCTAAAATTGTATAACAGTTATACTTTAAAATGAAACTATCTTTGCAATAATGGTGAAGGAAATTCTTCCTTTACTTAAAAATATTAAAATGCAAAACAATAATAATTATGCTGTAGGTAAATTGAACCATCTTATAAATATAGCTGAAGATGGCAAAGAAGGTTACAAAAACGCTGCGGAAGATGTGAAAGATTCTGCAGTCAAAAGTTCGTTTCTGATATATTCACAAGACCGTTCTGGTTATGCATCAGAACTGAGACAAATCGTAGCGCAACTAAATGGCGACGCTGAAGACAAAGGTGGTGATTCCTTAGGGTCTCTACATCGTGTATGGATGGACATCAAATCGACTTTTACAAGTGGTGACACCGTTGCCATTATAAACGCTTGCATCACAGGTGAAGAAGCCGCTATAAAAGAATACAAATTAGTCTTGGACGATGCTGAAATTCCCGAAAGCTGCAAACCACTAGTAGGAAAACAATTAAGTGGAATTCAGCAAGCTTTGTTAAACATCAAATCACATAATCCCAATTAAAATTTTATTGAAGCTTATCAATATAAAGTCTATTCATTGTATAATAAAGAAATCATGAAAATTTTATTCGTTTTAACCTCACATAGCGACTTAGGTGACACTGGAAAGAAAACAGGATTCTGGATTGAAGAATTCGCTTCGCCTTATTATGTCTTTGTTGATGCAGGGGCTGAGATAACCCTAGCTTCACCTGCAGGAGGGCAACCACCCGTCGATCCCAAAAGTGAAGAAGCTGATGCGCAGTCTCCATCGACACAACGATTTTACAAAGATAATTTAGCCATCTATCAAATGGCCAACACCTTGCCATTAAGCAAAGTAGTCAACGATGAGTATGATGCTGTTTTTTATCCTGGTGGACATGGACCTCTGTGGGATTTGGCTACTGACACAACTTCTATAAAGCTGATTGAAGATTTTTATAATACGCAAAAACCAATAGCCTTCGTTTGTCATGCGCCTGCGGCGTTAGTAAATGTAAAAGCAGAAAATGGTCAACCATTGGTAAAAGGAAAAAAAGTTACAGGGTTTTCAGATACTGAGGAAGAAGCAGTAGGGTTGGCAAAAGTAGTCCCTTTTTTACTGGAAGATCAGTTAAAAAAATTAGGTGCACATTATAGCAATGGAGCAGACTGGAGTTCATATACACAACAGGATGGTTTATTGATTACAGGTCAAAATCCAGCGTCTTCTGAAGCCGTTGCAAACTTATTATTGAATACGCTACGTGGTGAAAAGGAAGCATAAAAATCCTAGTCATTGCCAAGTATTTATTCAGCAGAACTTCGATCTGCTTCACATAATTGCCAAACCAAAAGTACAATATCAAAATTATTATTGTAAAACTTATATTTTTCAGTACTTCGTAATAAGTTGTAACTAATCTGTCAACCGAAATCATGGCAAAGCAATCAGAAAAACAAAAGGAAAAAATTGAAGAAGTAATGCACGAATTCAAAGCAGGAGAATTGATGTCGGGTAAAAACGGTATCAATGGTAAAGTCATAAATCGTAAACAAGCGATTGCTATCGCACTAAGCGAGGCAGAAGAAGTGATCGAAAGTCCAAAGCCAAAAAAATCGAAATAAATTCCATCCTAAATGGCTAATAAAGTAGTCGCACAAGTCATCTATGCAGGCAAGGAATATAAAACAGGCGACACTACTATTACTGCCTTGCAACCGTCTAGTATGGACTTGCTTTCTGGTGAGCTTACTTTAATCATTGGTCCTTCCGGTTCAGGAAAAACGACTTTACTATCTTTATTTGGGTGTGTAATTTATCCCACTTCTGGAGATGTTTTTATTGATGGAGTGAAAATAAATGATTTAAATGAAAATAAATTGGCCGCTATACGATTAGAAAAAATAGGGTTTGTATTTCAACAATTCAATTTAGTAGCACCGTTAAGTTCGCTGGAAAATGTGATGATGCCTATGATGCTGCAAGGTGTTGGAGAGCCTGAAGCAAAAAAAAGAGCTACAGATGCACTGGCAAATGTTGGCATGGAAAAGAAAATAAATAACCTACCTAAAACGCTAAGTGGTGGCGAACAACAGCGAGTAGCAATAGCACGGGCATTGGTTACCAATCCCGAAATGTTATTGTGTGATGAACCCACTGCCTCATTAGATACAAAAAGTGTAGCAGTGGTTATGGAGAAATTAAAACAAATTGCCAAAAATGGAAAAGCCGTTGCCGTTGTCACGCATGATACACGACTAAGGCCGTTTGCCAATAGAATTATGTATGTAAATGATGGAATGGTTTCCGATAAGCCTTTTGATAAAGAAGAATTAAATACCCAATAAGAATCATGAAATCAGCATTTTTAATTGTACTCATTGGATGCCTGCTTCTTGCCTGTAAAAACAAAGAAGTTGAAGATAATGCAGCGATAAGCCCACCATTTGTTGATATACAACAAGTCGTTGGGATCGGCAGAATAGAACCCGAAAATGAAATCATGCAACTTTATGCTGAAACGGGAGGCATTGTGCAGAAAATATATAAAAATGAAAACGATAGCATTCAAAAAGGTGATGTCATTCTTGAATTAAGACATGCTATAGAAAATGCCAACATTGTACAATTAAAGCAAGCTGTGGCATTACAATCAGCTCAAATAAAGGTAGATGAAAGTGCGATTAGTGAATTTCAAATCAGGTACTCCAATGCTGAAATAGAATTACAACGGCTTAAAAATTTATTGGCAAAAGGAGCTGAAACTAAACAAGTAGTGGATAATGCCGCAACTGAAATGCAATCCTTTCATGCAAATGTAAAAAAGTTGCGGGCAACTGTAGAAGTTTCTAAAATGAGATGGAAAGAAACCAAAGCGCAAGTGGCTGTTGCAGAAACTGAATTAAAGCAAAAATTTATCACTGCACCCGTAAATGGTGTTCTTTTGGAGTTGAATATCCAAACAGGAAATTATATTGATGGCTCCCAAATCTATGCACAACTTAATCCCGAGGGTAGAACCATTGCCGTTTGTGAAATAGATGAACTTTTTGCGAGTAAGATCAAAATTGGACAAGCTGCCGTTATCAGAAATTTTGGAGCATTAGATACACTCGCTATGGGGAAAGTATATTTTGCAGCTTCATTTCTAAAAAAGAAATCCTTGTTTACAGATCAAGCTGGAGAAAAAGAAGACAGGCGTGTACGAGAGATTAAAATACTAATTGATCATCCTTCAGCTATTTTATTGAATTCGAGGGTGGAATGTGTAGTATCGCTTTCAAGCACAAATCAATAATATGTTTACCCTAAAAACAGCCTGGAAGTTTATTCGATTTGACAAAGCCAAAAGCATTGGCGTGGTAGTGGGCATCATGATTAGTACATTTTTGATTGGGCAACAGTTGGGTATTTTTATTTTCCTGACCAATGCCATGCAAGCATTGGCCACAAATGTAAAAGCAGATATTTGGGTGGTAGATAGCAAAACAAAAGATGTCAATCAATTGGGCAAGTTGGATGTTAGGACCTTACGTGCCGTCCAAGGCATTCCAGGTGTAAAGCAGGCTTTTCCTATTCTAATTACGGGTGCAGCTGCAAATTTTAAAAACGGCGAAAGTGGCGGAATTACTCTCATTGGTGTAGATATCGAAAAGCTGAATTCGGTATTAGATTCGTCAAAAATAATTGCTGGCAAACCAACAGATTTACAGGCAGATGGTGCCATTAGTGGCGAATACTATGAACGTAAAAACTTAGGCGACAATATTGACTTGGGTACTGAGTTAGAAATAAATGGGAAACGAGCCTATTTCAAAATGCAAACAAAGGGCTTTCGCGGATTTGGAGCTAGCTTTTGTGTCACTACCATCGATAAAGCACGTTATTTTTCAAATCAATCCTCTAGTACCATCAGTGCCGTGTTGATAAAACTAGATCCTGACCAAAACGCAGACAGTATTTCTGCCATCATCAATAAAACTATTTTTGGCATCAAGGCGTGGCCATCAGAGAAATTGGCCAGTTCTACACTTAAGAAAATATTAGGTAGTAGTGGTATTGCATTAAGCACAGGGACACTTATTATATTTGCATTGATAGCTGGCTTCTTCATTGTTGGGCTAACGATGTACACTTCCGCTCTAGATAGATTAAAAGATTATGGAACACTAAAAGCCATCGGAGCAAGCAATAAATTTATCAGCCGACTGATTCTTACACAAGCTTCCATCTTTGCTATTGTGGGTTTTGTAGTAGCCTATTTATTGTTGCTAGGATTTCAAAAAGGCGTTGCCTATTCGGGATTAATATTTAGTTTTTCACCCTTGCTTTTATTAGCCATTTTTACTGTCATCGCATTAATATCGATTGGTGGTGCATCATTTTCATTAAGACGAATAAAAGGAATAGAACCCGCATCGGTATTTAGATAAAAATAAAAGAATGATAAAGAAATATTTACTGCTAATAATAGTCTTTACATTGATTGGAAACATTGCTTCAACACAATCAATCATCACATTAGCTCAAGCCATTAATGCAGCCTTGAGTAATAGAAAAAATATACAATCCGGAAAAATAGATATAGCTATACAGCAACTCAAAACAAAAGCCTTATATAAAAAGTATGGCCCCCAAGTATCCGCCGAATACAATTACAACTACAATCCAATCTTGCAAAGTTCCATTATTCCAGTGGGCATATTTAATCCAGCTTTACCATCAGATGCTACTGAAAGAATTCAGTTTGGTACTACCTGGGCTCAATCGGCAGGCATCACTGCTACCCAACCATTGTACGATGCCACCATTATTAAACAAATAAACGAAAACCGACTGCTAGAAAAAATAAGTATAGCATCACAAGCCCAAACAGAATATGAATTAGCATACGAAGTATCAAAAGCATACATCAATATTTGGCTTCAACAACAGCAAATAAATGCAGCCATTATTGACACTGCTAGAACGTGGCTAAGTTATCAGTTGCAGCTAGAGAATTATACAGCCGGTCGTTTATTAAAATCAGAATTAAATACTGCCAATATCAACCATAATAATATGAAGCAGCAACTAATAGACGCTACCATACAATGGGTGGAAAATAAAATTTATTTGATGTATGTATCCGAAATACTTGATAATGATGCAAATGATTTCAATATCGATACTTCTTTTTTTGCTAACTCTAATTTATTATTGGTTGATACTAAAATAATTTTAGATAGCATTCCTATTTTTCAGCAGTTGAATTTACAGAAACAATTATCACTTATTGAGCAAGAAACAGAAAGGTCAAAATATTTGCCCATAGCAAGTTTGAAAGGATTTTTGGGTGCCAACCAATTTAGCAACGAATTTAACCCTTTAAAAGCTAATTCCTGGTTTGGTTATAGTTATATTGGATTGAATGTAAAATTTCCAATGCTACTTGCCGAAGATAAAAAAAATAAGATACAACAATTGCAACTACAATCTCAGCAATACAGCATGCAACTCGATGATAAATCTGCACAATTTAAACATGAATCGTCAACTGCAAAATTAGAATTAAGCCGATTAAGTCTTCAATTAAAGACTCAAGAAGACAATATTGTGCTCTACAAAGAAACTCTAGCCATCTTACAAGAAAGATTTAGGGAACAACAAATAACTTCAAACGAATTAAATAGACAGGAATATGAACTACAAAAATTGTTGGCAGATTATCAAAATACGAAGGCAAAGGCATGGTTATTTAGTTTATCTTACCTTAACGCTACAGGGCAACTAAGCAAATTGTGGAGGTAAATTCTGAGTAGTTGCATAAAAGGAAAACAAGTAAAAAATGAGTAAAATCAGTCGCTTTTTTCTATTATATACTTTTTCAATCACATGGCTATGTTGGTTCCTTAGCATTTTATCCAATAGATTTTGCAACGCAATTTGGTATGGAGAATCTATTTTTTGGGTAATTTATACCATTGGTGGTTTAGGTCCTGCGATCAGTTCATACCTTAACTATCGACAATTTCAAGGAGATTTTAAGGAAAAATATTTTTGTTAAATACGCATTTGGGAGCAAAATAACGCTGCAAATAGGATTAATATTTATTGCTTTCAGCGCATGGCGTTTTTTAATGATATGGTTTGCTTTTGGCATCAATAAGCCGATTTCAATACTTTCTATACTCATTAATTTACCCTTTCTGATAGTTTTAGCCGGCCTGGAAGAATTGGTTTGGCGGGGCATTTTACAGCCAAAATTAGAGAAAGTAGCTCGTTATCTCCCTACAATTTTAATTGTGGGTTTTATTTGGGGTATATGGCATTTGCCATTGTGGCTAATGCACGGCACACCTCAAAGTGCCTTACCGTTTGGTTGGTATTTAATTTCGGGAATCATTTTAACAGCAAGTTTTACATCATTTTATAAATATACAAACAATTTATTTTTAACAGTTGCCAGTCACGCCTGGTTCAATAGCTGCATCGGATTGGCTTTATATATTGGTAAAAATGGTGCATTGCTACTTGATTTAAACTGGAAAGTTATGCTTGTTTTTGCCTTTGAAGGCATCGCAGCAGTCATTTTGGGGATTGTATATAATCATCGGAACTCTTTACATATACTTAAAATGAAAAAAATTCTTATCATCAACGGGCATCCTAACAAAGACAGTTTCAATTTTGGCCTAGAAGAAGCCTACAAAAAAGGTGCTTTGCAAAGCAATGAAGATATTAAAGAAATCGCAATAGGAGAATTACAATTCAATCCCAACCTTGCTTTTGGCTTCCAAAATATTTCTGAACTAGAACCAGATTTATTGGAAGCTCAAGAAAAAATAAAATGGTCAGACTATTTGGTTTGGGTGCATCCAGTTTGGGGGGACGGGCTTCCTGCTATTACAAAAGGGTTTATTGATAGGGTTTTTCTGCCTGGGTTTGCCTTTAAATACCGAGAAAATTATGTTTGGTGGAACAAATTGTTAGCTGGAAAAACCGCTCGTATAATTATGACATTGGATACTCCAAATATTTATTACTGGTTCGCTTTTGGCAGACCGAGCGTAAACCAGTTAAAAAATCTACTTTGGAATTTTGTGGTATTAAACCTGTGAAAGTCACCTACATGGGCCCCATCAGAAATTCAACCACTGATTCTAGAAAAAAAATGTTACAAAAGGTTGAAGCAATGGGAAATGAAAACAAATGATGAAAACACCAGCTAAACTCTTTTGTAATATTCAGCTTTTTTTAATTGGGTGTCTGGCTCTGAGCGCAATCGGTGGTGGGTTAATTTTAATAATCGCACCCAATGGGAAATTGATGGGAATGCCTTTGTCGTTGTTGGAGAAATCACCTTTTGATAGCTTTTTAATACCAGGAATCATCTTGTTTACAGTACTTGGGATTGCTCCGGTCCTACTTGCAAGGGCATTATTCAAAAAAATAGATTCAAAATTAGCGAAAAAATTTAACTTTTTCAAAGACATGCACTGGACTTGGTCATTTAGTATTTATATAGCTTTTGTACTCATTTTTTGGTTACAAATTGAAATGCAAATGCTCTCAGCCGTTGGTTGGCTACATACTTTTTACATGTTGTTGGCGGTAGTTATGATTTTTGTTGCCTTATTGCCTCAGGTAAGAAATCTATGAAGGAAAGAAAACAATTTAACATGAAAACTCCTTATATGACCGAACAATTTTTTACTGTATTTGAAAAATACAATACAGAAGTGTTTCCATTTCACCTGCTAATTTTTTTATTGGGAACAGTCGCATCGCTTTTAGTTCCTTCCACCCGGACTTTAAAAAATAAATTAATTGGAAGTTTTCTTGGATTGCTATGGATATGAATGGGCTTGGTTTATCACATCTTATTCTTTACAGCTATAAATAAATTGGCTTTTGTATTTGGGACTGTTTTTATTCTACAGGGCGTGTTGATTTTAATACATACTTTTCTAAAAGATACATTAAATTTTAATTTTTCTTCTCAACCAAAAAATTATTTTGGTAACTTCTTTATACTTTTTGGTTTAGATATTTATTCGCTCATAAGCTATTTTATTCTGGGTTCATTTGATACAACTATAACGCTTGGATTACCCTGTCCATCAACTATTTTTACTTTTGGCTTTTTTATGATGACGGGTAATAAGTTCCCAAAATATTTATTATTTATCCCTTCTACATGGGCGATAGTGGATTTGTCTGCAGCAATACAATTTGGGGTTTTTCAAGATTTAATCATGCCAATTGCTGCAATCATGACGAATATCGTTATATTAGAGCAAAAAATTGAAAAGTAAAAATATCATGCCAAATAATTTAACTTTTGAAGTCATTATTTTCTTAGAAAAATATCATATTCAATAATTTATTGGATGGCTAATCTAATTTTAAAAAGAGTGTCAATAGTATTACTCACACTATTTTTATCAGATATTCTGATATTTAGTATTGTATTATGGGCATATAGTCCTGGTAAATCCAAGCCCTATCTTGATAAATCTGGAAACCCAATTATTGGTAGCATTTCAGAAAAAATCTTTATTGACATCAATGGGGTAAAGCAGGGAATGTTTGTAAAAAGTAAAGATAAAACCCATCCCGTGTTACTATTTCTTCATGGAGGTATGCCCGAATATATTCTTAGTCAAAAATACCTTACGGGACTTGAAGATTATTTTACGATGGTCTGGTGGGAACAACGTGGCTCAGGTATCTCATATAATTCCTATAGTTCACTTTCGAAGATAACCTTAGAACAAATGGTAGCTGGGAAGCAGTGCCTGGATATACGATTACACGGTATCCTTCAGTTTGGCAAAAGAATATATAGAAAAGTTACAAGCACCCGTAAAAGGATTTGACACTTTTAAAAAATCAGCCTATAGTCCAATTTTTGAGGAGCCTGAAAAAGTAAAACAGATTATTGAATTAGATATTTTAAAAGGAAGTAACAATTTGGCAGATAAATACTAACATAAAACAGGGAACTGAATTTAGAAACACAACCAAAGAATATAAGCTAAAAATATGAAAAATATTTTAATAACGGGAGCTGCAGGAAATGTAGGAATGGAAGTGATAAAATCATTAAACAAAATCGACCATACATTTGAAATTTATGCAGGTGTTTTTAATGTAGAAAAAGATAGACCTAAATTGAGGGATTATAAATTGAATGTTTTGCACTTTGATTTTACCGATGTTGCAACTTATAAACCCGCTTTAGATAATTGCGATATACTTTTTTTACTGCGTCCACCACAATTATCTGAAGTTAAAAAATATTTTAAACCATTCATTGATTTGGCAGTTAGCTGTGATGTAAAACATATTGTTTTTTTATCTGTACAAGGCGTTGAAAAAAGTAAAATAATTCCTCATCATAAAATTGAAAAATTAATTGCTGAAAGTAAAATACCGTATACTTTTTTGCGTCCTGCTTATTTTATGCAAAATTTCACTACTACGTTGCATACTGATTTAGTACAGCATCATAGCATATTTTTACCTGCCGGCAATGCAAAATTTACATTGGTGGATGTTACAGATATTGGAAAAGTAGCAGCTAAGATTTTAACAGAACCCGAAAAGCATTTGAATAAATCTTACGAATTAACCAATCATGAAAAACTTTCTTTTGGTGAAATGGCAGAAAAACTCAGCAAAGGATTAAATATGGAAATTAAATATGAATCTCCTAACTTATTCAGGTTTTTCATGGTGAAAAGAAAAGAAGAAATGCCTATTATGTTGATACTCGTGATGATAATGCTTCATTATTTGCCTCGGTTTCAAAAAGAACCCGAAACAACTGATTGGGTGAAAAAAATTATAAACGATGACCCTAAAACTTTTACAGAGTTTATGGTTGAGAATATGAATTTACTTATCTCATAAAACAACATGAACAACACGTCAACAAAAAAAGTCACCGCTCAAATTTTTTCTGCTGGGTACTATATTAACAATTCCTTTTTATGTTTTGTATGCTTTCGTTGATCTCATAAAATACATCCCTATCCAACGTCCAATATGTGCATTTATTTTTTTATACACCTTGCTTGCTCCTATTATTTTAATAAGGATTTTCAATGCATCTAAGGCGTCATCTCCGGGTGAAAGAAATAGTTCTTCATAATTATTTTGCCTAATTCTGTTTCATGACAAAGTCTATTGCTTAATTTGGGTTTATTTGCGCTTTGTGTCCATATTGAAAATAGGCTGAGGTTTCTATTATCCACCTCAGCCTATAATGCTTTTAGATCGTGAAACAAGGCCTAAAATTATTTTTCTTTGACATCATCATTGCTGATATCCCTTACACAGACATACTTTCCGTCACGCTTTTCCCAAACCGCCATGTATTTACCAGTGTAAGTCACTTTGCCAGCAGCATCTTTTGCAGTAATCTTACCTACTTCAGTGACTACATCAGCTGTACCGTATACATCCATCACATCATAAGAGACAGTATTGCCTTTTGGTTTTTTTGCAAGACTCGTTTCAATGTCCTTCATGATGTTTGCCTTACCAGAAATCATAGATTGGTTATTGGATAAGGTTACCGCATCATCTGAATAATTGGCAGCAATTGCAGCAACATCACGTGCATTATCTGCCGCAGCCCATGCAGTTTCCAAAGCCTGAATTTCAACTTTTACAGCGGCCATATCAGGCATTGCAACGGCAGGTTCAGCTGTCGCTTCAGTAGCTGCAGGGGTCGCATCTGTTGATGGAGCTTTGCAACCAATACTAAAAATTGTCACAACAACACAAATGGTTGCGAGTTTAAAATAATTTCTGTAAATCATAATGAAAAAATTTAATGATTAAATGCCTACTCTGGACGGTTTTCGGCTACCCCGTAATTGATGATATTTTAATTGAAAGTATTGTTTTTAAAGATTTAAAATTACATACGCTGCATCACTTCTGCCGCACCGGTGGTCCTGCTTCTCGATGATTTCAATTTTGTACTGCCAAAAGTATTGCTCCAGGACAACATAAAAGTCCGTTCTGCAAACCTGAAAGAAAGATCTACAAGAATATTGTTTTGAGGCTGATTTGTCCTTCCTATCCAATTGGTAGATAAAAAAATGTCTGACACATTCATTCTGAGTTTCCCCCATATAGCACCTAAGTCTTTTTGAACGCCAATATTTAAAGCCCCGGTAGCATTAAATTTTGCCAAACCAAAATAAGAAGGTGCGTTATAATTTCCCGACAATTCCATCGTGTATGCATTCGGTAAAGTAAAAGTATTATTGATGTTGAAACCATAATTTATATTGCCCAGGGTAATTCCTATTTTTTCTATGACCAATTTGGTAGTGGATACATTGACATAAATGGAGTTGGTCATGTCCCACCATTTAGTAGGATGGAAAGGTACATAAATATTTCCACCGATTACTGTCTCGCTTTCCAGATTTTTGGTTGTATTGACTTGCCTATTTCTTGCCGCATCAACGACAGGTAACCAGCGTATTGGAAACTTTTCTGTACTATAAGCAATACCTATACGCCATGAATGTATGCTGTAGTCTAACTTGTAGGCATCGGTAAAAGATGGTTGCAAGGCTGGATTTCCACCCAACAGGGTAGTAGGATCAGTAAATACAAGAAAGGGGGCCAATTGACTTAATTGCGGTCTGAAAATCCGACGACTATAGGACAAGTTGAACGATTGGTGATCTGAAATCTTATGGGTCATGAAAAGACTGGGAAACCAAGAGCCATAATTTCTATCCACGATATTGGGCTGTTGAATTGTTCCGAGGTTGGTTATGGTATGTTCATATCTTAATCCTGCTTTTATGTCAGTTTTACTGTTAATTCTAAATGAAGCAGAAAGATATCCCGCCTTAATATTTTCGTCAAGATGAGCCAAAGAAGTATACTCCTGCAGCAAAAACTTATTTTTATCCTTTGCGATACTATCTATTCTTATATCGTTGTCAAATGCAAGTTTGGTATATTTTAATCCGGATTCAAAATTTATATTTTTGATTTTAAATAAATAGTCTGCCTTAGTGACAATTACATCAATAGGAGTTTCTTTCTGCAGACTAAGGGAATAATCAGGCAAAAACGGACCTGAGCCTTTGCTAATATTTACATTATATTCACTTGGGTTATGAATATTGACTTTTACGAAGTCCGCGTCTATTGTAAGACTTTGATCAGGTGCAAATGTATGGGTTATGTTGATATTGCCTGTGTAAGTACGCATGAGGTTTATTTCAGTATTTGGCATATTGATTCGAGATTCAACATTTCCATTTTTGGATTGTACAGTCTCATTTATCGCTTCCATATACCAGTTTCTTTCTGAAAAATTGCCGAGTAAGCCTAGCACTGTTTTTTTTGAAAGCTGATAATCCATTCCGATTTTGGCAGTTTGGGTTCGCGTGGGTGTGTGTGTACGGATACTTTTTGTATCTGTTTGTAGAAAATCATTCCCTTGAAACACGCCCCTATTATTAGTAAAAACCTGTGGAGTTCTGTTATAATTATATTCATAACCACCATACCAGTTTAAATTTTTTTTCCTATAGTTGAAATTCAAACCAGCACCATATTTTCCGCCGCGTCCATAACCGCCATTTGCAAAATAATTTCCATTCAGACCCTCGTCACCTGTATTTTTCAGTACAATATTGATAATTCCTGCATTGCCTTCTGCATCGAAGTTGGCTGGTGGTGTATGGATCAGTTCTATCCGGTCGATATTATCCGCATTCATGCCTTCAAGCATCTGCACTACAGCGTCAGCAGGCATCCGTGAGATTTTACCATTGATCATGACAATGACTCCTTCTTTGCCTACGAGGGTTATCGTTTTGGTGAGGCGGTTGACTCTGACACCCGGAGATCGGGTCAATACTTCCAGCGCATTGCCACCAGCATTGGTGATACTGTTGGATACATTGATTACAGTACGGTCTACTTTTTGTTCAAGAAAGGCGCGTTTGGCAAGTATTTCAACTCCTTCGATCGTGATACTTTCCTCCATCCTGACAGTGCCCAAATCTATTTTATCAATACTTGATGTTATATTAAACACAGTTGAATATTTATTGGGATAACCTACCATACTGATCTCACATAAATAAGTTCCGTTTTCCAGATTTTCAAATTTGTATGAACCATCTGCTCCGGCTATTTCACCCTTTATAAAAGAAGAGTCTGCGGCATGTAGCAATAAAATATTAGCATACTCTAAAGGAACTCCCGATCCATCTTGCACAATACCTGAAACTCTAGTTTGAGCTGTGATCACAGTACATGCCACAGTTAAAAGTAATGTCTGAATTGTTAATACTTTTGAAGCCTTGGATGGATTATTCATGTTTGTTTTGATTTACCAAAAAATTAAGAAGGAAAAGTCAGGAGCTCCGTCAAATTAGTGGCTCCTGACTTTGGTTTTTAAGCGGCTTACATTATTTTATTGGCTACTTCATAAAATTCCAGAATGACCCTATGGAAAATAATACTAAAGCTATAATAACCAATGTCTTGGGTGCCTGTCGTCGGAATGAATATACCAGAAAGCCAATCAAAGCATAATTAAATAATATTTCACCTGACCATATCAAGAGGTAGGCATGAAGTACACCGAAAAGCAAAAGCAAGGTTAACCTCCTGAAATATATATCAGCACCCTTGATACCTGCATGTCTGTTATCCATTCGATCCAACAAGATAAACATACCTACCCCAAAAAGCAATGAAAAAATACATCGCATTGTCCCCTCAAAAAACATATTGGTAGCTATCCAGGTATATAGATTCCAACCGGTAGAACCACCGGAAATAGTAGGATCACCATAAGCATGTGCCAAGCCAAAACTGTTGATATTTATCAAAAGAATACCGCAAAGTACAAACCATCGCATGATATCGAGGGCCGTAATCCGCTCTAAGATTTCAACAGGACTAAGTGAAGTGTTTTGTATTTCCAATTTGTTTTGATTCTAAAATATAATGAAAAAAGATTAAAACTGAAAATAAATGAATTGCTCTCCGCTGCCCTGGGCAATGGATATCAGAAATACCATAATTGCCCATATCAAACCCAAAAACCAAGGATTTACCTTTGATGCCATCATTTTGACAGTGTGTCTCCGCATATAGTAGTGTGTACTAAAAAGCGTAGCCGATAGTACCATGATTTTTATGATGTCAAAATTTCCCAGAATTTTAGCTCCATCAGCATTCAGATAGAGCATCGAACTAATCACGTCTTTGGCTGTGCCAAATTCTTTTGCCCTGAAAAATACCCATGTAAAATTCACTAAAGTATAAGTAAATACCGCCAACAATATGCTACCCATTACACCAACTTCCATTTTGATCCTACTGCGAATAATCCGTTCTACTATCAAATAAGTACCATGCAAAAATCCCCAAAATACAAATGTCCATGCAGCTCCGTGCCAAAGACCACCTATAAGCATTGTAAGCATCAAAGCTACATACATCCTTGTGATACCATGTCTATTTCCTCCTAATGGGATGTATAAATAATCTTTCAACCAAGTGGACAACGAAATATGCCATCTGCGCCAGAATTCTGAAAAGCCTATCGATCCGTATGGGTAAAGAAAATTATCTCCGAGCGTAAAACCAAGCATATAGGCTATTCCAATAGCACAACTTGAATACCCCGCAAAGTCAAAAAATATCTGCCCCGAAAATGCCAATGTACCTGACCATGCATCCCAGAAATTGACAACTTTACCTGCATCAAAGACAGTATCTGCCGTCTCAGAGAGAAGGCTATCTGCCATGACTACCTTTTCAAACAAACCTAAAGTCAGTAAAAATAATCCCCAGATAAAGTGATCTGCCGTAGCCTTTTTTTCTTCATAAAACTGCTCAATCAGATCCTTTGCCCTAACTATTGGTCCAGCTACCAACTGCGGAAAGAAAGTCACATATAATGCAAAATCGAGAAAGGTTCGGGCAGGCTGTATCTTACGATTATACAAATCTATGGTATATGACATGGTCTGGAAAGTGTAAAATGATATACCCATAGGCAGAATGATATTCATAGGCATTGCCTCATAATCTATACCAATGGCATTCATGAACAAGGTAAAATTTTCAAGTAAAAAATTACCGTACTTGAAGAAGCCAAGAAAGCCAAGATTAATGACCATGCTAAAAAGTAGCCACATATTTCTTTTTGACTGCTTCTCTTCTACAGCCAACTTATTGCCCGCTATCCAGTCCACCAGTGTAGATATCCATAGTATTATGATCAGTGGAGGATTCCAGAGGCCATAAAAAATGTAACTAGTGAATAGCAACATTCTTTTTTTATTGATCCAATTTAGCAAAGGACCATAATAAAATATTAATACGAAAACGAAAAATACAATAAACCCTAAAGAATTGAAAAGCATGTCTATTTGGTTTTTATTTCTGGTAATACATTGTCCTTAATCATAATCTGAAGCAGTTCTCTAGTGAAAATATCCGCATCATCGGCAGACAGATGAGACCACTCCGGAATACTAAGATTTTGAAGTTGAGGGTAATCTTCAAAATGATAGGACTTAACTTGCGCTTGCTGAACAAGTTGATCCCAAAATTCACTTCTTGGAGTGACCTTTTTTTCATGTTCACGTAAAAAATCAGATGACGGGCATCTTACCAAAATTACATTACCGCCCCTCGCCTGAAAAACTTTTAAATCATCAAGAAAAAGCTTTAAAGTAGCTGCTTTATCCGGAGGAGGACCTTCGCCTGAACTAAAAAATTTCCAAACTGCTTTAATAGAGTTGGTGTAGGCAGTATCAGTTTCTGCCTGTCTTTTCATACTTACATTTCTCTCAGCCGTAACATCGGCAAATTCATGAAAAGGAGGCATAGGATCATAAATGCGCCCTCCCATCTTAATTTTTTTTACTAATTCTCCGAGATTTATTCCATCTACGCCTTCATCCTGACTAAGAAATGCAAATGTTTTTTGTAAAGGTATTGACAAATGATGATTCAAAACCTGGGCATATGTCATTTTGTGAAAATAATCCACTTTACTTTGTGGCCATGCCCAGGGCTGTGCTTTTGGATTGGTGGTTGAAAAAAATAATCCCGGAGTGACACCTACCAGGATAGTGCCTGAGAAATCAGATGTATGTACGATATCATGAAATACAGGCAAGGGAGAGCAACCTCCAGCTGCCAACTGTATAGGACGTCTACCCGTAATTTTTTTCCATTCGTCAAGCTGTATATCAAACATAACCCTTGAAGATCCAATAAGTACAACATCTTCTTTTATGGCTTTATCCACTTTGGCCCTTTGAATTCCCCAAAGAGCATTGTCATCATCAATAGATGGGTAAAATCCCCGCGCTCTCCAGTGCATTTCCCATCCTATCAGAAAAACAGCACTAAAGATTGTGGCAATGATCATTGATTGTCTTAAGTTCATTTGTTTTGATTTTTTAAATAATCTGAGAATTTTAATTTACTTTAAGACGAATTAATATAACAATTATGTAATAAAAATTAAAGGACGCCTTAAACTAGAATTTAAAATAAATTCACTAAGTACATTCTTTAAAAATAGATATTACAATTCGCATAGATATTCCCCTTCTTGAATACTTGAAAACAGCTATTTTCCATCATCTTCTGCAATTTCACCCTTGATGAAAGCGGAGTCTTTTGCATTCAATAACAGAATATTAGCACAACCAAGTGGTGTTCCTGACGTCTCTGTGACTATACCTTTTATATGGGATTGAGCCATATTGTCATTGTACATACCAAGCATTAGCAAAATAGAAAAAGCTGATGTTAAGCAGTTTAGTTTTAAGTTAAGCATTTTGTTTTGATTTTTAAGGAATAAATACAAATGTATTGCTTGTTGTTAATATTATAAAATATATTCCCAATATAATTTAAATTACTGCCTTATATAATTTAAATGTTAACTAAACTCAAAATATTATTCCATCAAATATCTTGAAAATTTTTTCAAAGCTAGTGCCTGAAGTTAACTCAATCATTTCCATTATCACTTTACTGTACAATAATGTCACAGCTTTGATGATATAGGACGGATGTTGATCAAATAATTGCGGTAAATAAATATAGAAGACCCAAATTCATACGGATGTAGCTTACCCCACATTCCACAACCTTTTCTTTACTTTTTAGGTTAAAACACTGTATTTTAAATCTATACTTATTTATCCAATGAATTCATACGATTACATCATAACCGGTGCAGGAGCATCTGGTCTGATGACCGCATATAGAATGAGTCTGGACGCATATTTTGATGATAAAAAGATACTGATAATAGATAAAGAGATCAAAAATTCGAACGATCGCACTTGGTGTTATTGGGAAGAAGGCACTGGGGAATGGGATCATTTGCTGACTAAAAAATGGAACAATATTTATTTTGGAAGTGCTGCCTACTCGGGCACCATCCCATTAGATAAGTATAATTATAAAATGCTGAGAAGCGGAGATTTTTATGCTTTTTTATGGGAGCAAATAAGAAAGAAAAAAAATATAGTGCATATCACGGATGAAGTGATCTCTTATCTTGATAATGGAAATTCAGTGATCGTAAAATCAAATACTGCGATATTTGAAACATCAAAACTCATAAACTCAATATTTCATACTGATCAGCTCACTCAACAGGATAAGTACCCATATTTAAAACAGCATTTCATCGGCTGGTTTGTCAAAACAGATCATCCGGTTTTTGATGAGAAAGTGGCCACTTTTATGGATTTTAATATAGCCCAAAATGGCAATACCCGATTTATGTATATTTTACCGATAGGCAAAACAAGTGCATTGATTGAATATACTCTTTTTTCTGAGCATTTGCTGCCGGTAAGTGAGTATGAAGCAGCCATTGAAAAATATATTGCACAAATTGGAATAAAAAACTTTACAATCACAGAAACAGAACAGGGAAACATTCCTATGACTTCATTTCCATTTGAAAAGCATAATACTAAAAATATAATTCACATAGGAAGCGCAGGCGGATGGACTAAAGCGAGCACAGGTTATACATTTGCACATACCATAAAAAAATCCAAAGAACTGATAGCCTTTTTAAAGGTTGAAAGCGATTTGAAGCGATTTCATAAAAGAAGTCGATATTGGTTTTTTGACTTAATATTTCTTGATGTGCTGTATCGAAACAATGAAGCCGGATCATCTGTCTTTGCTTCAATTTTCAGAAAGAATAGTATTCAGGATATCTTAAGGTTTTTGGATGAAAATGGTAGTTGGTACAGTGACTTGAAGATAATTATTCGCACCAGCCCAAAAGTAAACTTCACCGTTTCATTTCTGCGAAATTTACCTTTAATGATATTTGGTTGAATCCTAAATCTAAGAAAAATACGATACTAAGACTTTTTACAATTTTATCTTTTTTATCCTGTCCAGATCTCGCTTACTATCCCGCTCTTTGATTGTTTCGCGTTTATCAAAAGCTTTTTTACCCTGTGCTAGCGCAATTTCGAGTTTGGCAAATCCTCGGTCAGTGAAGTACAATTTGTAAGGCACAATGGTATAACCTTTTTCCGTAACCCGTCTTTCCAGTTTTTTTAGCTCTGATTTGTGTAGTAAAAGTCTTCTATCTCTTCTGGCATCGTGATTATAAATGGTACCGTGATCATACTCGGCAATAAACATGTTTTTTACCACAAGACTACCATGATCAAAGAGACAATAGGCATCATTGAGATTAGCCAATCCTTGCCTGAGTGCTTTCACTTCGGTACCAGAAAGTACTAATCCAGCCTCATATTGTTGGATAAAGCTAAATTCGAATCTGGCTTTTCGATTGATAATCTCTTTTGTAACTAATTTTACGCCCATCTCATTTTCTGTAAGGTTGGCAAAGATACAAATTTTATAAAGGTTTTGATGAAAAATGACTAAATTTGACACTTTTAAATCATTGCTAAAAGGTATAATTAACAATGAACCACAAGCTTCTAGTTTATATATATGTATTGTTGGGAACAATCATGACCTCTTGTGTGCCTGATACAGGAAATCAGGTGACAGATATTGTTATTTCTATGTCTGACCCTGAAATTCAAAAAATTACAGACCTAAAAGATAAGCAGGATTTAAAGGGTCTTTATGGTTATTTCAGGAACGAAAACCCTTCTTACAGATATCAGGCAGTAATGGCTTTTGCTTCCATAAAAAAAGCAGAAGCAAATGACTCATTGATCGTTATGCTTCAGGATCCTGTCATCCAGGTAAGGTCGGCTGCAGCGTATGCTCTAGGACAAACTGGAGATACAAAAATTACTGATAGACTTATTGCTTCATTTAAAGGGAAGGACACGCTTAATGTCAATAATATTTTTAATGCCAATGTCCTTGAAGCAGTAGGCAAAACAGGTAATATCTCTGATCTTAAATCTCTATCTACTGTTAGGACATATCGCAGTACAGATACTTTATTGCTACTGGGACAAGCCAGAGCTATATATAGGATGGCATTGCGTAATATTACCTGTGATGAAGGTACATCCCGAATGGTGGACTTACTGTATACAGCATCTGTTCTGAAAGAAGTAAAGATTTTGGCTGCTCAATATTTTGGCAGAGCAAAAGATATTAATCTAAGTCTTTCTAAGGTGCGATTGACCGATATTTTCACCAGAGAAAGAAATCCCGATATTCGAATGGCATTGGCTACTGCCTTTGGAAAAAGTAAAGATATAGATTTTCTTCCGGCTCTGAAGACTGCCATGATTGCAGAAACGGATTACCGGGTAAAGTGCAATGTTGTGCGAGCTTTAGGAAACTTTCCTTATTTTGAATTCAGAGATATTGTTTTTAAAAACCTAAAAAATGATAATCTACACATCGCATCCACAGCAGCAGGCGTACTTATGTCCAATGGTTTTATAGAAGACGTGCCTGAGTATATGAAGTATGATACCGTCACCATACCGTGGCAGGTAAGAGCAAAGATGAATGCGGCAGTTCTAGCTCACACGGCCCTTTATTTTACAAAAAGTAAAACAGCCTTTTCTGAAAGAATTAAAAAAAACATGAAGGAAGCAGATAGCCCATATGCAAAAGCAGCTTATGTGGATGCATTGAGCAAAGATCCGTACAACTATCAGCTTTTAAATCAGATATATAATGAAGAAAAGAATCAGCAGGTAAAAATAGCCGCGCTCGAAGGCATAGGTAATATATTGAAGAACCCATTGTTTTTTAAAGCCTTTGGCAATGGATTTGGTAGGATTAAAGCTGAAATGCTCAATACGCTTGCATCAGCCATCACAAGCAATGATGTAGGACAGATTGCCATTGCATCAACAATACTTAAAGAGCCATCCCTGCAATGGAAAGAGTGGCTGAAAGATCTGACTTTTATGAAGGATGCTTTGGCCAAACTCAAGTTACCTAAAGAAGTGGAAGCTTACAATGAGCTGATGTCTTGTATTGCTTTTCTGGAAGGTAAAGAATATAAAGTTGATAGGCCTGCTTATAATCATCCTATAGACTGGACACTTCTCCAGACTGTGGGTGACTCTAGTATCGCGGCAATTAAAACTACCCAGGGATTGATCAGAGTAAAATTATATAAAAAAATTGCGCCTGGCTCAGTGGTAAATTTTGTACATCTTATCAATGAAAAATTTTATAACGGAAAGATTTTTCATCGGGTAGTGCCCAATTTTGTAATTCAAACAGGCTGTCCCAGAGGAGATGGTTATGGTTCTTTGGATTATTCGATAAGATCTGAATTGCCTCAGATTTATTATGATGGCGAAGGGTACATTGGTATGGCTTCTTCCGGCATTGACACAGAAGGCACCCAATGGTTTATAACTCATTCAGCAACACATCATCTTGATGGCAATTATACCATATTTGGGAAAGTAGTTGAAGGTATGGATGTAGTCCACAAAATCCAGCAAGGCGATAAAATCAATGAAATAATATTCGTAAAATAAAGGTTACTTCATAAATCTTAAAATCAAAGCAGGAAGTAAAAGCAAGTCACAAATCACAGCACTTACCAGCGTTACAGATATCAGAATACCTACCGTAAATGTAGGGGGATTTACTGAAAATATCATAATAAAAAATCCAAAAAACAGAATAATGGTCGTAAAAACAATGGCCTTTCCGGTTTCTTGAAGGGTTTGTTGAACCGCTTTCTGTACATCCATTCCGTCTGCTATACATATTTTATAACGAGAGAGAAAATGAACCGTATCATCTACGGCTATACCAAAAATAATGGTAAACATAATCGCTACACCGGCTTCGAGTTCAATGCTAAAATAGCCCAGCAAGCTTGCTGCAAAGAGCAGTGGGATAATATTGGAAATCAAAGCAATGACCAGCATACGCAATGATCTGAATAAAAAGCCCATAAGTATAGCGATTATGACCAATGATATCCCTAGTCCTTGCAAAAGATTTACAATCACATATTCAGCATTTTTATCAAGAATCAATCCCGTCCCCGTCCTTTTTACAGAGATAAGACTGGTATCTAGATTATTATTTACCCAAATATCCAGTTCTCTACCCAGGGATTTGATGCTGTCAGCGCCTATATCTGTGATGCGTGAAGAAATTCTTGTTTTATTTTTATCTGAGCTTACCAGTACATTTATTTCGTCTCCGCCAGCCTTTTCAAGCAATTTTTTAAAAACATAAAATTCATCTTCAGTGGCAGGAAAAAGATAAGCTGAATCACTATTGGCATGGTTTATTTTATTCATACTTTTATAAAGCGTCGCCAAAGAAACCGAAGATTTAATCACGCCCGTCGATTGTATTTTTTCTTCCAGTTTAGCCACTTCTTTCAATATATTAAAATCATCTGCGTTTTCTTCAGTTTTGGAAGTGATGGCAAACTCCAAAGGTCTGAAGCCTGCAAATTTTGCTTCAAAATATTTAAAATCCTTTGTTACTTTAGCTCCACGAGGCAGATTATCTTCAATGTTATAATTGGTGCTGATATTCATCATTCCAAAGATAAACAAACCCAATAAACCGACAGTCGCTGTATAGATTGCTATTTGCCTTCGTAAATTTATTTCAAATATTTTTTCAAGAATAGTTTTCCATCTGGATTGGTTATAGCCTTGTCTGATAATTTTGTCCTTATCGAACATAGATAGCAAAGATGTGGTAAAAAACAATACGGTGATAAAAGCGATCATCACACCTATAGCTGCATTCCAACCGAAATCGCTGATCGTTTGTAATCTGGATGTCATTAATGAAGCGAATCCTATGGCAGTTGTAAATGAAGTCATAAATGTGGCTAAACCGATTTCTTTAATAGTAATCTGCATGGCTTCTTGTTTTTCCCTGCCTGCATTGAGTTCGTCCACATATTTTGAAAAAATATGAATCACATCTGAAGAGCCTACAATCAGCATAATGACCGGGAACAGGGCTGAAATGGCATTGAGTTCAATGCCCATAAACCCAAGATAACCAGTAAATAGGAGTAGTCCTAATGCAATGCTGCCCAGCGAGATGATAATACCTGCAGGTTTTCGATAGATCAATGTCATGATCAGTGATACCAGTATGATAGAGGAAATAAATGCCAAAAGCATCTCACGTTTTTGAAAATCTATCAGTTCCCGCTGAAAATAGGCTCTGCCTAAGATGTGGGTTTTTTCTGTAAATGTAAATTTCTGAATAAGTGAATCAACAGCATTTGTCAAATTTCTTGATTCATTAATATCAATATTTTCTTTAGTTTTGGCTACAATTACCAGTGATGTTGCTGCACTATCTATCAGATTGTAAATAAATCTTTCATCTTTGAGTATGGCTTCTTTATCGTTCAGGTAGAAGGAAGGATTGTCCATATGTATCAAAGGAATAGCAGAATATCCAAATGGCGTCCTTACAGGAGATTCGATCAGAGTTAGTGACTGGACTTTAGTGACCAAAGAAATATTCCTTATCTGAAGACTCAGTTCGTGAAATTTGGAAAGGAAAGCAGAATCAAAAACAGTGGGCTGATTTTCCACTGCGATAAGTAAAAAGTTATCATCGGCTTCAAAATCTTTGGTAAAATTTTTATAGTATTCCAAATCGGGATCCCCTTTTGGGAAAAACTGTTCAAAGGAAAAACTGAATTTTAGTTGAGTGGAATAATAGCCACTTATGATGGCAAGGATAACAAAAAAACTTATAATTGGTCCTCTGTACTTCAAAAACATATACTCAATCATCTGATAAGCATTAGAAATAGATTAATAGGGATATTGTTGTATAAAATTTATGTATTTTTAGTACACAACTGCTACCTTTCACGATGAATCAAATTTAGTGTCAAAGAATTTCCCATTCAGGCACAATATTAATTATCCGCTTGAAACTTAAATCCAGACACGGAAGGCCCTAAAACTATTATACGCACGTTCCTGAATTTTCCAATTAAAAGTATTAACGTTCGACAAGACAGGAATTACTTCCTCCAGGTCTTCCAGACATTAATCAATCCATTGGTTGAGCTGTCGAATGACAAAGTATTTTTATCTGAAATCAGTTCAGGAAGGATTTTACCGGCCAGTTGTTTGCCGAGTTCTACACCCCATTGATCAAAACTATAGATATTCCAAATTACACCTTGTACAAAAATTTTATGTTCGTACATGGCAATAAGTTGACCCAGTGTTTCGGGATCGATTTTTTTAACCAAAATGGAATTGGTAGGTTTATTGCCTTCAAATACTTTGAAAGGTACCAAAGGCAAATATTCTTCTGCTTTTTTTCCGATTTTCTCAAACTCCAAAATCACTTCATCACTTGTTTTACCTTGCATCAGCGCCTGTGTTTGTGCAAAAAAATTGGACAGTAGAAGGGTGTGGTGATTGCCTGAAGGATTGTTTGATATAGACGGAGCAATAAAATCACAAGGTATCAAACTTGTCCCCTGATGTATGAGCTGGTAAAAGGCGTGTTGTCCGTTGGTTCCTGGTTCGCCCCAGATGACCGGACCGGTATGATAAGTGACCGGATTACCATTTCTATCTGTACTTTTACCATTGCTCTCCATATTTGCTTGCTGTAAATAGGCTGGAAATCGATGCATATACTGATCATAAGGCAAAATGGCTTCTGACTCTGCTCCAAAAAAGTTGACATACCATATGCTTATCAATGCCAATAAGACAGGAATATTTTTTTCAAACGGGGTATTGGCAAAGTGTCTGTCCATTTTGTAAAACCCTGTCAGGAGACGCTCAAAATTTTCATATCCCACAGCCAGTGCAATAGAAAGTCCTATAGCTGATGTGAGGGAGAACCTGCCACCCACCCAATCCCAGAATTCAAACATATTTTCGGGATCAATCCCAAATTTGACTACTTCTGCCTTATTGGTAGAAAGGGCTATAAAGTGTTTTTTAATATGATTTTCATCCTTTGCCGTATTTAAAAATAATTGTCGGGCCGTGTAGGCATTGGCCATGGTCTCTTGTGTTGTAAATGTTTTGGAAGCAATAAGAAATAGCGTCGTGCTTATATCCAGATTTTTGGTTACTTCTACGATATGGGTAGCGTCAACATTAGACACAAAGTGGACATTTAATCTGGTCTTGTAATGTTTTAGTGCTTCAGTGACCATAACCGGTCCCAAATCAGATCCACCGATACCGATATTTACAATATTTGTAATTGGCTTTCCGGAGTATCCTTTCCACTTTTCATTAATGACCTGATCACAAAATCTTTTCATTTTGGCTTTTACTGCTTTCACGTCAGACATTACATCCTGCCCATCGGATGTGACAGGCCTTCCAGATTTATTTCTTAATGCCGTATGCAGTACAGCTCTGTTTTCTGTGACATTTATTTTTTCACCTGTAAACATGGCATCAATCGCATTCTTGAGTTTGCAGTTTTTGGCCAATTGAACCAACAGAGAAAGGGACTCTTTGTTGATTATGTTTTTTGAGTAGTCGACCAACATGTCTTCTGATCGAATAGAAAAGGACTCAAACCGGGTATTATCCTGTTCGAAAAGTGATTTCATCTGGACATTTTTCATGCTTTTGTGATGTTTCACTAATTTGCGCCAGGAAGGTGTAGTAGTCGGATTGATATTATATAACATCTTTTATCAAAATAATTATGAATGGGCAAAGTTAATATACTCTACTTTAAAAAATCATTACTTTTCAAGATTAATACTTTCTTTATGAATAGTGACTGTACTCCCGGTAGAATTTTAATTTAGCGAAAAGCTGGGAAATTTTGTAATCATTTCATGAAAGAGGATTTGATTATAGTTGTAGTCAAGGTATTTTGTCATAGGCAGTTTTTCGATCAGATTAATGAGTTCAGCTTCGGAATGACAGACAAATATAGCCCAAAGTTTACTGCGATCAGCAGCTAGAGTGTAAGAAAGAAGTTTGCCGTTATAAAAATAGGTTTCTACTTTATTGCGCTGGGCAGGGATAGTTTCAGACATTTCATCTGTGAAGTCATCGGGTATGGTAAACTCCACCATGTATCTGATATTTCCACCATTTTCACTCATTCTAATTCTTGATTTGGTTTAAAATACAGCGTAGCCAAACTCAATTTTAGCTCTGATGTTTGACGTGGTAAAACTTCTTAAATTTATTCTGACTTCAAGATCAATAAACTCTTCATTCATCATATCTTTTAATTGGGTTGTACTACTTAACATTCTAAGCTGGGTACCTGTAGTTAGTGGGACAAAATCGAGATAGTACATTTCTCTCTTTTTAGAAGCATCTTTTTTTGAAACTGCATAAATCGATATTCTGCTAATAAAATCAAAATCCACATCTTGAAATTTTGACCTCAATAGTCCTCTTGATGCAGAAATATTTACGATGGAGGAAGTGTCCACACTTTTCAGAGCTGCATTTTGTAAATAAAAAGTGGGTACATTTCTGATGATGAAATAATGTGTTTCAACGGTATTCAGACCTGTGGGCAAATCAAATTCAGCATCCAAAGCCACTTCATACCGCACCAAAGTTTCCTTTTCGCAGGATGTAAACAGCAATAAGCTAAAAAGAATAACTCCAATAATTCTCGCCAATGTTTTTTTATTTAACCATACTTATAACAACGGTTAAGCGATTAAAATTGTTAATCAGAAGCGCAATTATTTATCAGAAGTTTTTCTAAGATATTTTTTTATTAAAAAAATCACCTTATTTTAATAAATTATATTGATGGTTCATATATTGCGCTTTAATTTATTTACACTTGGTTAAGTAATTATAAAGTTACGATTGACGTATTAAATGTACTCAGTTATTATTAAATTATCACGAGCCATAACCATAAATAAAATATTGGTCTTTTATTTGCATGTTTAATTATTATTTATTTTATAGATAAAATATTATGGGAGAACAGAAAGTATCGCTGGTAAATGATCAGAAGCAAATGCAAAAGTTTGTTAAGTCATTGTTGAATGATGTAAGCGCGCTTGAATATATGCTGGATAATGATTGGTTTGAGTCAGATGTGATTCGTATCGGGGCAGAGCAGGAGATGGTAATGGTAGATAAAACTACTTTCAAACCGTCACTTGTAGCTATGGAAGCACTTGAGAAAATGCAGCATTATCCATGGGTTGAGACCGAATTGGCAAAATTTAATCTTGAAACCAATATCGAACCAAGGGTTTTTGAGAAAGATTGTTTTGCTTCGCTTGAAAATGAGAATACTGATAAGCTAAATAAAATTCAGGAAGTGCTCGACGGAATGAATACTTCTATAGTCTTGACCGGAATCTTACCCACATTAAGGAAGTATCATCTTGAGATGGAAAATCTCACGCCAAAGAAAAGATATTTTGCCTTGATGGAGGCACTTAATAAACAATTGATAGGCCAGTCCTATGAGCTAAGGATCGTGGGTATAGATGAATTGTTGGTTAAGCACAGTTCTCCCTTGCTGGAAGCCAGCAACACCAGTTTTCAGGTGCATCTTCAGGTAGCACCGAATGAATTTGTAAAAATGTATAATATTGCTCAAGCGCTGGCAGGTCCGATGATGGCCATATCTGCAAATAGTCCGATTGTCTTTGGCAAGAGACTTTGGCACGAAACCCGAATTGCACTTTTTCAACAATCACTGGATACGCGTACGACACACGATCATATGCGCGAGAGGAGCCCTAGGGTTAGTTTTGGCAGAGACTGGCTGCACGATTCTATACTTGAGATTTACAGAGAAGATATTGCCAGATTCAGGGTACTCTTGAGTAGTGATGTAGAAGAAGACTCACTGGCTGCCATAAAATTGAACCAGGTACCAAAACTCAGAGCATTACAGGTTCACAATAGTACAGTATACAGATGGAACAGACCATGCTACGGAATCAGTGAAAACGGAAAGCCGCACCTAAGAATTGAAAACAGAATACTTCCTTCCGGTCCTACCGTACTGGATGAAGTCGCCAATGCTTGTTTTTGGCTGGGATGTATGATCGGCATGTCTCAGGAAGTCGATGACATAAGGACTAAAATGTCATTTGTAGATGCCCGAGATAACTTTGGGAAAGCAGCTAAATTTGGTATTGATTCTAAATTTACCTGGTTTTTTGATGAAAAGATATCAGCGGAAGACTTGATATTCAGGTTGCTTCCTATTTCCAGAAATGGCCTTGAATCCAGAAATGTGGACAAAGCCGATATAGATAAGTACCTGAACGTGATACAAAAGAGAGCTGAAAAAAGTATGACAGGTGCCAGATGGATGCTGAGAGCATTTACCAAACTGCATGAAAACTCCAATACAGACGAAGCGCTAAGTGTATTAACCGCAACTATGATCAATAATCAACAATCGAATAAGCCTGTACATGAGTGGGAGATGCCCAGCATTGATGATCTGAAAATGTATCGCCCATCCCATCTGAAAGTATCTGAGTTTATGCTTACAGATCTTTACACAGTCCAAAAAGATGATATTGTTGATTTGGTAGCGGAACTTATGGACTGGAATACCATCCGATACACACCGGTAGAGGATACAAAAGGTAAACTGGTTGGTTTGGTCACGGCTAGGTTATTATTACGCAATTATATTAAAAATAAGAGCAATCCTAAAAAAACAACTTTAGTCTCTGAAATTATGATTGAAAATCCGATCACAGTTACACAGGAAACCAATATATTGGATGCAATGAAGCTCATGAAGGATAATAAAATAGGATGCCTTCCTGTAGTAAATGGAGATGAACTGGTCGGTTTAATATCTGAAACAGAGTTTCTAAGGATTACAGCAAGATTACTTAACAGGTTGTAGTCTCCAGTTTTGGTGTCAATATAGGGAAAAACACATGTTTTATTCCTGATCCTGAACAATTAACAAAGCTGGATTTCGAACGGTTAGTTTTGCATTGGTGCCAATTGATAATGACTTGATGTGATAGTTTTGCTCAGATTGCAGAATAATTTCTATCGGACTTCCTTGATTCGGAACAATGATATTGTGGCAGGATTCAGGGATAGAAAGCAAACTCCAGTTGTTGGTATTGGTCCATATATCTGAGGTTGCCGTCCAGATATTCTCAAATTCCTGAGCTATTATGACGTCCAGTTCTGTTTGAGTACCTTTGGCATCCCATATGCTGTATGGGGTAAGTTTTACGTGATGTAACGGGGCATTAATATTCCATTGTATGGTCACACTTGACGAAGGCTGGTTATTATTTAGAATAACTCCACCTGTAACTTCCCAGTGATAATATGCAGCTAAACCCTGATTTGTAAAATATGACTGCACTAAATCACTGTTACAAACATATTTTTTGCCAGATATGGTATGCTGATCAGGCAGTAGTAATTGAGTAAAAAACCAATTGGAAATTTCGGGAACTATATCACTATACAAGGTTGATGAGGTAGCCTCATGGACGCTATGTCCTCTATTGTTGTATGAATTAAACTTATTTTGAATCTGTACAATATCTGCTCTTTGTTTCATCGGCAAACTTCCATACACTACAGGTAAATCAAAACCCAAAATCCAACCTGAAATGTTGCCAAATGGTTGCCCAGAATTATAAGGAACTGTGCCATCATCCATACTGTGAAACATAATTAGTTTTGGGTCCGTACTGTTTACCATGTATGAAGTAAAACCTACTGCTCCGGCCAGACTAAAAACAGCTTTTGCCCGACCGTTAAAACTGCGGTTATCTCCCACACAATCAAGACAGCCCTGATCCTGACACCAACAAGTGGATGCATCCAAAAAACCACAGCCTTGAGGCCAGACGTAAGTAGATGCCGGTCTCTCAGACTCAAGGTCAAGATAAGCATTATGTGTAGCTACAAATGCACCGGCACTATGTCCACCTATATAAATCTGATTTGGGTCAACCCTATAAATATTAGAACCTGCTGCATCTGCTTTAAAAAATCTTACTGCCGATCTGCCATCCTGCACACCTCTGTATACCGCTCTCATGGATAAAGCATCATCAAAAACATTCATACCCAGACGATAATCAATCACTGCAGTGACAAATCCTCTTTTGGCCAGTTCCTGAGCGATCGATCGAATGTTAAAGTTGTCTTTACTTCCGGAAATAAAACCACCACCAAAACAGATAATGACAACCGGTCTTTTTTTCAGAGTATCCCCGGCAGGTTGGAAAATATTCATATACAAATTTACATTGGAAGTGCTGAATTCATCCACATTAAGGGGATATCCCGTCGTAGCCTCATAAAATCCGCCTCCGGGATTTGGTTTAGGGACATTTGTACTGAATATTATATTACTTGTTTCAGTCACTGCGGTAAAAAGCTGCTCGGTGTACCTGTTTGTCGGAGGTTGTCCAAACAAACTTCCGCAAGTGATCAAAATTAATATAGATATAAAGATAGCTTTTATCATTTTGTGGCTTGCTGTAGATTAAATAAAGGGATCAGGCTTTGCTGGAAAGAAATGCTCATGTTAAATTTTTTATGAAGAAATTCATACTTTTCAACGGACATATTTTCCTTGTTGCACAAATAAATCAGACGCTTTTTTTTATTTTTGGAATAATTTGTTTGAGCATCTTGAAATATTGATAAGCTCTTTTTTTCCGATTCAGTAAGTATTTCTGTCTCACCGTTAAACCCATTTTTTATAATTTCTTTTAATCTGTCAATTGAAATTCCGGAGGTATACACGACTTCCTGTAGTATTGAATCAATATTTACACTTGATGTTACTGATGCAGATTTGATTTTTACAAAAGTCACAAGATCGGATTCGTTATATAAAGTATCATTGCTTTGTGCTGCTAATGAAGCTGAAAAAAATATAAAAATGAGAATTACAACAGAACGCATTCTTAATAAATTTGATTCAAAAGTAAATAAAATGGAGAAACGATTTAAGTTTTACTAATTATTTATTTTTTCCAATGGAATGTAGAAATCAATGAATCGACATCTTTTTTTAAAAATTCTAGTACAGGTGCGGTAGAGTCAGGGTTAACTTTACTGTTGAAATAAAGTGATGCCCTAAAAAAATGTATTTTTTCGTCTGTGAGATAAAATTGAACAGGACTGGCAACCGGACCTTCAATATCAAATAAAATGCCCTTAACTCCTGATTTATTGCTGATTACTGTTTCCTTTCTGTAATTTGCTTTAATGTTATGTTTACCGGCAATGTTGAAAGCATCATTTATTAGGCCGGATAAGTTTTTTTTCTTTGTTATCTCATAATAACTGCAATGAAGGGTAGCGTTTAGATCATTAATTTCGATATCAAACCAACAGGGATGTGCAGGCTCGCCCTCAAAAATAAAAGAGTCTTTTACAATTTTACTGTAGTTTGGAAATCGGAAATTAAAATTACAAATAGATGTATCAAATGTTGAATATGATCTCTCAGGATATGTAACCCGCGGATACATTCTTGGCTTAGGTGTTTTTGCCTCGTTATTTTCACAGGAAACAGTAATAAGAACTATAAAAACAGATAAAGAATATGCTATATTTTTAGTTTTCATGAATGATAAGGCTAATTTTTTCGATTCTTCTTTTTGTAACGGATACCACCTTTAGGGTTAGGCGACCTATGGCAATTTCTTTCTCTGAGGAAGGGATAGTACCTATGATCTCAAGGATGAGCCCTCCCAAAGAGTCAGCTTCTCCACGGACGTTATCAAAGTAACTGGTGTTTTCACCAATGATTCTGCACACATCATTCAGCAGGGTTTTTCCTTCCAAAATGTAGTTGTTGGGTGATATTTTAATATAATCCACTTCTTCATCGTGATCAAACTCATCTTTGATATCACCCACCACTTCTTCCATGATATCTTCAAGGGTGGCCACACCTGCGGTACCTCCATATTCATCTACGATCACTGCCATATGCATACGTTTCAATTGAAACTCTCTGAGAAGTTCATCAATTTTTTTTGATTCCGGCACGAATAATACAGAACTTCTGATTAGTTTTTGCCACATAAATGTATCCCCTTCTTCCGTATATGCCAGCAAATCTTTTACGTAAAGAATACCAACTATATTATCGAGATCTTCTTTATAAATGGGCAATCGTGAATACCCGGACTCTTTTACTGTCTTCATCACTTCCTTAAAGCCTGCCGTCTCTTCAAGTGCCACTATATCCATTCTGGGATGCATGATCTGTCTGGCAGAAATATCACCAAAATTAACTATTCCTTTCAGAATGTCGGCCTCCTGAGTGGATTCATCAGTACTATTGGTTACCGTGAGATCTATGGCAGTATCAATGTCTTCTTTACTGGTAAGACTCTGAGGACTATTTTTGCCGAGAGATTTTTCCATTGCTGTAGACCATCCTACAAGGATTTTACTTGCCGGTGTGAAAATGTACATTAAAAAAGTCAGTGGAACAGACATGGTGTGTAAAATCTTTATTTTATTCAGTGTAGCATAAATTTTCGGCATAGCTTCTCCGAATAATACCAATATAAATGTAACACCCACTACAGTAATCAAGAAGTTAAAAACGTTTGCAATGGTTTCAGGAGTGGTTATGCCATAGAGTATATTATCGTGCAACCATTGCCCTGCCAACAATAGCGACGACTCTCCAATAAATTCTCTCAAAAGTTGCTCAGCCACAATTACTATGGCTATGTTAACAAAATTATTTGCAATAAGTATAGTGGCAAGGAGATATCTTGGTTTTTCTTTCAGTGCAAGAATTCTCTGAGATACTGAAGTATTTTCCTCTTCAAGATCTTTCAAATCTTTCAAACCCAATGAAAAGTATGCAACTTCAGAAGAAGAGATAAGCCCGGAACAAATCAGCAGAATAACAAAAAATAGTAAAGAGAACAAAATACTTCCAGAAGGCTGGTCTATCGTATTTTGAAATAAAATAAAGTATAAATTGGGTTCAGGATCCAAAATGATTGTTTTAGTTAAAAAATGTTCCCATATCTTTAAAATGGTAAATCATCTTCCTGTGCAGGTGCATTTGTCGGGCTATTATTTGGCTGCGCTGATACCTTATTAAAAGGATCATCTTCTACTCCAGGGAATCCGCCACTTAGTGATTGACCTTTGCTTTCCTTTTTCTCTAATGAGTTGACAGAATTGGCTACAATTTCAGTGGTTGATCTCTCCACACCATCCTTGTCCATATATTTTCTGTGGGTAATTTTGCCTTCTATATATGCAAGATTACCTTTTTTTAGTTCTCTTTCTGTCCTATCTGCCAGACCTCTCCACACCACAATGTTATGCCATTCTGTGATGGTCTGCCAGGTGTCGTTTTTATCTTTATAATTTTCATTGGTAGCCAGAGAAAATGTTCCCACCTTAGTTCCGTTTTCAAGTGTTCTGATCTCAGGATCTTTTCCCAAATGACCAATTAAAGTAACCTTATTTATCATGTTGTAATATTATCTTATGATCAAATTTTTTTTACTGAAGTTTTCTCTATAACTCATTAAAATTTAAGAAATCCTTCGTTTTCAGATATTCAGTAATGATTTTTGGAAATGCAAAGTTTGATACTTTTTTGCGTTCTACCAAATAATGTCCTTTATTTATTTTTTTGGCCGGTTGATTTAGGGTCACTTGATAGAATACTGCTACAATCTTTCTGTGTGTAAGCTCCTGCTTTGATACCAATTTTTTTTTAACCATATATTTATTATCTATAGAAATGGTGAAAATTTTCTGGATGCATTGGTGTATTATATCGTCTGCTGGCATCAGATCAGAATTGGACTCGATCATAGGGTATTCAAAGAGTTTTTTCCATATATCATCGACTAAACGCTGCACGACAACGGTGAGGTCATCAGGAAGTCGAATGTCAAAGTAATGAAAATATCTGATTTTTTTTATTGTTTTTTTACTTTTAAATGGTATTTCCTTGATTTGATCACAATGGTAAGCCAAACAATATAAATGAAAAGGACAGACATCACATTGCGGGAGTTTTGGGGTACAAACAGTAGCCCCAAAGTCCATAATCGCTTGATTAAAAGCAGCAGGATCAGCTACTTGAATAGCTGAAAAAACAAATGAATATATTCTTTTGAGCACAACGCCACTGTTTATTGGCTGGATGATACCAAGTATTCTTGAGGTTAGTCTTATGACATTACCATCTACAACAGGATATCGCAGACCATAAGCAAAGGATGATATTGCCGCTGCCGTATAAGGACCAATGCCCTTTAGTTTAATAATTTCATCATAACTATCTGGGAATATACCATTGTGTTTAGAAAATATATATTTTGATGTATGATGTATGTTTCGAGCCCTACTATAATAGCCAAGACCTTCCCAAAGTTTTATTACATCATCTTCTGAAGCATTGGCCAGTGTGCTTATATCCGGAAAATGTTTGATAAAGTTTAGATAATACGGTATGCCTTGAAGTACTCTTGTTTGCTGAAGAATTATCTCAGAAATCCAAATTTTATAAGGGTCGTTAGTTTCTTTCCATGGCAATGGCCTTTTATTTTCTTCCGACCATCCCAGAAGTAAAGCAGAAAAATTCTCGGGACTCATTATTAAATCGCACTTGCTTATTAAAAAAATAGCTAAAGTATCACGGAAAATGAATATTTTACAGTCAAAATTGATGATACCTGAGTAGTTACTAAAAATAAAAGGCCGGAAGTTGATCACGGCCTTTTCAAAACTTTATATTTATTTACAAATTAAGCAGATAGAGATCTGACAAACGTATAATCACCATAACTTTCTTTGATCATTTCTTTCAAAGCTTTTCTTGCAAAAAATATTCTACTCTTTACAGTCCCAAGTGGAAGTTTAAATTCGTCAGCGATTTCTTGGTATTTAAATCCTTCATAATGCATCACAAATGGTATTCTGATGCTATCTTCCAATGAGTTAATCATTCCATTTAGTTCATCCATTAAAATATTTCTTGTAGCATCATTTTCTATAGATACACTACCGGAATTTATAAAATACAGGTTATCTGTAGAATCTATTATTGTATTAGATTTGGCTTTTTTACGATAATTATTAATAAAAATATTTTTCATTATTGTAAAAGTCCAAGCTTTAAAGTTTGTGTCTGGCCTGAATTTATCTCTGTTTGTTATGGCTCTGATGGCAGTTTCTTGATACAGATCTCTGGCATCTTCAGTATTTTTTGTAAGGTTATATGCAAAGGCATTTAAGGAATCTGTTAGAACCTCAAATTTTTTATCAAATTCCAATGTTGACATGATTATCATTTTTGTTGCAACAAATGTACATATATATTAAACAATAATCAAAAATATATGTGCTGATTAATGTTAATAAAATACTAAATTTTGAGCATCTGAATTAAACAGGCTAATAATCAATTATTTATTGTTTAGAATCGATAGAAATAAGCAATCAATTAATCGCGATCTTAAACGAAAATAGAAGCTAATGTTATAAAATTATGCTAAGCTATCATGGATCTTACTAAATAATAATCACCATAGCTCTTTTTAATCATATCTTTCAGCGCTTTTCTGGCGAAAAATATTCTGCTTTTCACGGTACCCAAAGGCAATCCAAACATATCCGCAATTTCATTGTATTTAAATCCCTCATGATGCATTACAAATGGTGTTCTGATATTTTCCTCCAATGAATCTATCATATCTTGTAGTTCTTTCATTAGCATATTCCTGCCCCCATCATTTGTGATCGTATTCGGACCACTATCAATAAAGAAGTTATTATCCGTTGAGTCAAGTATGGTATTTGACTTTACTTTTTTTCTGTAGTTGTTAATAAATATATTTTTCATAATTGTGAAAGTCCAGGCCTTAAAATTTGTTTCGGGTCTAAACTTATCTTTATTATGAATTGCTCTAAAAGCAGTTTCCTGATATAGATCTTTTGCGTCTTCTGAATTTTTTGTCAGACTGTATGCAAAAGCATTTAACGACTCAGTCAGGAAGTCAAGATTCTGATTAAAATCTATTGTTGACATTATTTATTTATTTAGTCCTGCAAAGATAGTGTTTTGTTTAACAATATGCAACATAAAGTTAAACAAAATTATTTTATATACCTATAAGTATTACTAATATAGTTATGGATGGCAAGTTTTATTGTAATATATCTACTTCTAATTATTGCTATTAAGTTTGAAAAAAGTAGATTGTTAAACGAAAACAAACAGACTAATATTTGTTTTTATGATGGTTAGCTGTGACGTAATTGGCTAACGCTAAAAGGTGTGAAAGAAAACCTTCAGCTGAGGATGCCGCCAACGGGTGATTGGGAAGTAGAGTTAGATTTTTAATTAAGAATGCTGGTTAAAAGCAAAGTTTTTTTACTGTAAGTTAATAATTTTTAAATTCTATTAAGAAATACTTGCTTTGGTGCTATTTCAAGTAATTTTGCGCGATAATGTTAATAAGTAAAAAGGGAAATATGAGAATCTTAATCAATGATGGTATTGAACCCATCGGTAAACAATTATTGGAAGAGGCAGGCTTTGAAGTGGATCTGAACAAAATCAATCAGGAAGACCTGCCTGCAAGGCTAAATGCCTATGATGCAATTTGTGTCAGAAGTGCTACCAAAGTCAGGAAAGAGCTGATCGACGCATGTCCGAATCTCAAAGCTATAGGTAGAGGTGGCGTAGGACTCGACAATATTGATGTGGAGTACGCCATATCAAAAGGTATCGCAGTTATAAATACTCCAGCAGCATCGTCCAGATCTGTGGGGGAATTAACCATGGCGCACATGTTGGGTTTATCCCGATTTTTATATCAGTCCAACAGACAGATGCCTATAGATGGCGATACTAAATTTAATGATCTTAAAAAAGCATACGCAAAAGGTGCAGAACTGGAAGGGAAAACACTTGGCGTGATTGGTTTGGGTAGAATAGGCCAGGAAACAGCGAGAGTAGGTTTGGGGCTGGGTATGAACATCATGGCCGTAGACCCATTTGTTTCTGAAGTGACTCTGTCAGTAGGGCCGGTTCAATTGGGATTTAAAATATCGCTCAAAACTGTTGCAATGGATGATATGCTGGCAGATGCAGACTACATTTCTCTGCACATCCCTTCGCTGGATAAAGCTATTCTGGGTAAAGATGAGTTTGCCACAATGAAAGAAGGTGTTATCATTATCAATTGCAGCAGAGGTGGTACTATAGATGAGGATGCCTTGCTGGAAGCGCTGGATTCAGGGAAAGTAGCTGCTGCAGGATTGGATGTTTTTGATAATGAACCAACACCTAGAAAAGACATACTTAGACATCCGCGTATTTCACTTACTCCGCATATAGGAGCGTCTACAGAAGAAGCCCAAAATAAAATAGGTGAGGAGCTGGCTCAAAAGATGATTGCTGCACTTAAAAGATAAAAATCGACTGAATTAATAAAAAATATTAAAAGGGGAAACCAAAATAAACTGGTGTCCCCTTTTGTATTTGATTCAAAAATATTTTCCCTTTTTTAGATATTCCTTCACATATTCATGTACTCCGTCCTCAAGAGATGTGAATCCTAGAGTGTATCCAATGGCTCTTACTTTCGTCATATCAGCCTCAGTGAAATACTGATAAGCATCTCTGATATCTACAGGCGTATCAATATACGAAATGTTTTCTTGTACATCCATGGCCGCAAAAGTGCTTTTGGCCAGATCTAGAAATGTCCGTGCTTGCCCGGTACCAAAGTTATAAATACCGCTTTCTACCTTCTGATTATTCATAAAATAAATTATGATACTCAAAATGTCTCTGACATAAATAAAATCTCTGCTTTGGTGGCCATCTTGAAAATCAGGTCGATGCGAGCGGAATAGTTTCATTTCACCTGTATTTTTTATTTGATGATAAGTATGAAAAATAACTGAAGCCATCCTCCCTTTGTGATATTCGTTGGGGCCATAAACATTAAAAAATTTACAACCAATCCAGAATGGTGGCTTATCATCCTGGTCCAAAGCCCAGAGATCAAACTGATGTTTGCTGTCTCCGTATGGATTAAGAGGTTTAAGGTTTTGGATAAGGGAATGATCATCATTAAAACCATAACTACCATCACCGTATGTAGCTGCACTGGAAGCATAAATAAAAGGTATGCCCCGTTTTGCACAAACACTCCATATTCTTTTACTGTAATTTAGATTTAACTCGTTGAATATGTCAACATCCATAAGAGTAGTGTCTGTTCTTGCACCCATATGAAGTACAAAATCTACTTTCTGAGTTGATTTTTCAAACCAATCGAGAAAAATATCTCTGTGCATCCATTCGCGCACAGCTTTTCCGTCAGTATTTTTATCTTTATATAATTTATAAAAGTCATCTACAACGACTACATCCCGATGAAATCCTGATGAGTTTAGTTTGGTCAGTACACATGAACCAATAAATCCCGAAACGCCTGTAAGTATGATCATGGTAAATCATTTTAAAAAACATCAAAGATAATTCAAAATATTGTAATTACTTTTGTCTGAACTTTTGTAATCAATTAAGATGTAATTTTAAACATGGTTTTAAGTACAAAATACAAATATTTTTTCAGCACTGTAATTATTTTATTTAGTTCGATACAACTTAGTGAGGTAATCTGCAGACAAAATGCTGATGTTAAAAAAACTATCATACTAGGAAAAGATACATTATATATCCGGATATATACTAAGCCCGGGAAAAACATTGTATACGCTCATGTGCATGAAAATGAAACAGCATCTCTCGAAGCCGGATTAAAAATGATTGAAAAGTATGGAGGTAAACTGGTGACATTGGAACATTCATTTGATGGTACAAAAAACAGAAATGTTAGATTTACTTATCGAAACACCACTTACCAGTTTGACCCAAACCGAATTTACACTTCCGATGATAAAGTGCTTAAGGCAAGTATCAGCATAGTTGAAGGTACGGGTCAAGTAAATTATATCATCCTAAGAATGGTAAAAAGACTAGCTAAACAAATCTGGAATGAACTAAAGGATTATCCATTGATCATCGCCCTGCACAACAACAAAAACACACCCGCTGAGTGTACAAACATGTGGTTTTTTTGGAGCAGGATTGAACCCGAGTCCTATAACATCACTTCTTATGTAAAAAAATTTGACCATTCAACAGACAGCAACAAATCCTGCGAAGAGATTTATATCAATCCTGCAGTCAACAACAGTGAGTTTTTTATTGTGACCCAAAAGGTTGATTTTGATATGTTTGTTAGAAAGAAATATTCAGCGGTATTGCAAAATGCACATCCAGTAGATGATGGCTCGATGTCGGTATTTGCCACCAGCTTTGCCAAGCGCTACATCAACTCAGAAGCGAAAATGGGTAGAGTGAAGGAGCAGGAAGCCATGCTGGAATTACTGTTTATAGAATAATTATTTGTTGAAATATATGAAGCTGTAGTAATTTTTTTGGATAAATATTTCTGTTTAAAATGACCAAAATGCTGTTTCACGGGTTAAAATTAAAGCATCAAAAAATAAATAAACATCTAAGATGAACAGATATCTTATCCTTTAATGTGCTTAATCAGTAACTTTAAAAGCAGGCTTTACCATAATCAGAAAGTACCCTATGACCAATACTGTTACCGCTGCTGTGGTGATAAATGCAGTGGCTGCTCCAAATTTGTACCACAAAAGCCCAGTGAGCGAACTGGCCAGCATCGCACAAATACTCTGAAGTCCCGAATATGTACCTATTGCTGTAGCAGTGTCTTTTTGGGCTGAGATGTTTGATATCCAGGCTTTGGAAATACCTTCTGTTGCTGCAGCATACATTCCATATAAAAAAAACAGACCGAAATAGACATAGATGTTTTTATTGATGGCCATGCCGATATACACGACTGCAAATATGCCGAGGCCAATGATGAAAATAGTTTTCAGACCTATTTTGTCGGCAAGGATACCTATAGGCAAAGCAAACAAGGCGTATATAAGATTGTAAAAAATATATACACCGATTACCATAGTGTCTTCAAGACCGGATTGTTTGGCCTGGAGCAGCAGAAAAATATCAGAACTATTAAACATTGTAAAAACCAAAAGCCCAAAAACTACTCTTCTGTATTCAGGTGGACCAGTTTTCCAGTATCGTAAAAATGAAAAAAATGGTGTGGTAACTTTTATTTTATGATCGGGAATGGTTTTTTCTCTGAGATAAAAAGAAGACAGAACAGCCAGCATTCCTGGAATGAATGCTATAAAAAAGAGCGTCCTGTAGTCCTGTGGATAATAGTACAAATAAAGCAAGGCGAACGAAGGACCAATGACCGCACCTAGGGTATCCATCGACCGATGAAATCCAAATACTTTTGCTTTTGTCTCAGACGTCGCTTCATCCGACAATAAAGCATCTCTTGCACCGGTACGTATACCTTTGCCAAAGCGGTCAATGGTACGTGCAAAAAAGATCCAGAGTGGGTAGGTAAACATCGCCATCATGGGTTTTGACAGCGTACTAAAGGCATAACCCAACTGCACAAAAGGTACCCGCCGACCCGAAATATCAGACAATTTTCCAAAATATCCTTTGCTCAGACCTGCAGTAGCTTCAGCGACACCTTCCAGAATTCCGATCAGTACAATGGAAAACCCTATCGTTTTTAAGTAAATAGGCATAATGGGATAAAGCATCTCACTAGCCGCATCCGTCAATAAACTTACCACGGATAATATCCAAACTGTTCGAGTGATATATTTCAAAATATTTTTGTGCCTGTGTTTGATTTTGATTTACGTAATCGTCCTATATTCAATCATTTCACGCCAAAAGTAGGTAAGATATGGGCAAAACCATACTTTTTGAAATACATTTATTTTATTAATGAAAGAAAATGATGCAGTATAGAATAAATCAAGGGTTTAGTTTAGGTAGAATAAATATGTCCATATAAATCCCATAGATCTGACCCTACTATCATAAAAAGTAGGATGGATTTTTATTTTTGCGCAAAAAAAAAGATAAGTCGGACTTCAGATTGTGCACATGAAGTCACTGATTATAAAATAAAATCTCATGGATGCCAGTTTATAAAATGTACCCCAATAATGTAAATTTGAAATATCAAATTATCATTTTATTCCTCTATTATAATTATTTAAGTCATCCGCTATTCGTTAAGTTTTTGTCACCATTTGATGCTGAAGCTAGACACGTTTGCACTTTACTGGCAAAATTGACGCCAAAACTGCAATTTTTTTACTTACCGACGACGGATTTTCCCCCTAGGATATCTATCCAACTTGGTGAATCCATTGTTACCAATATTTTACCACGCTGAGGAAAAGACCTAAATTATAACCATTAATTTATAAATCATTCCTGACCATAGTCATAAAAGGAAAACTTGGGCTAATGCTGATAACTTTCGTCAACAACAAAAATATGAGGCAATGTAACACAAGCAATAAATACCAAAAAAGTACTTATCATAGAAACTCCCGGCAGAATATAAGAATGTCCCAAAACCATGATCCCGAATCCGAAAACAGCTAGCGCTGTATACGGTGCTGCCTGTAGATAATAATCAGACAGTGTAAAGGTTGGCCAAAGTTTTTTATAATAAGATAATTGACTCAAAAGTGAGCTTAATGAATGCCAAAGTGTAAAATATAAAGCAAAACCTATCAGCATTGGTGTAAAGTAAAACAAAGAAGACAAAATGGCAAGTTTGCCAAGCTCTTTCCAAAATTGAGTAGAAGTTATCGTGCTGCTATACCTCAATGATATTACAAATATACAATTGATGATCACAAGGCATAATTGAATCATATCCATAAAGTATTGTGAAATATCGGGTACAAACCCAATGACCTGACCTATGATAATTTTACTCTCTTGCCAATGCCATAATACTGAACCACCGATAGCAAAAGCTCCCCAAAACAAATTAAGTAATAAAGTATACTTTTTTGGAATAATGATATTTTCCCAATTTGATTGTCCAAAATGGTAGGAAGAGATTAATATAAATATAATAAAGGAAATCAAAGGAAAGATAAGCCACATTACCAAAAATCCTAAGACTGCAGCAACATAAATTGTAAAAAATTTAAGGATTTGTTCTTTTGAAAGTTTAGATTTATTTATTCTTCTGAACAAAAGAAAATCTGTAGCACCGTGTGGTAAACCTAAAGTAACCAATAAAATCGCTAAAAGTGGGTATTGAATAAATTCCAAAAAATCAGGATACATCCAACCCAATATAGCAAACATTAGGGTGATAAATACTATCAAACCTGCAAGACTTGTATTTATATTTGCCGACATAGATAATATTGTTTTAGAAAGGATCGATAATAGTTTTAAATCATTATCGATCCCTTTATTTTTTTGTGGCTTACGTTAAAATAATCATGCTTTAGCTTTGGATGAACTAACAGCAAGACTGTAAATTACCAAACCAAAACCTATTTTGTTGACTGCATCACCGATGTTATAGATTAAATCCATATTCTTAACATCAATTACACCACTCAACCATCCGTCAGTTTCGATCGCCATATAACCTAATGGATATATTGCCCATCCTACAAGTACGAACCATGCAAGCGCTTTGAATGCACTTTGTAGATTAGGATCATTTGAATTTCCTGCTAATTTGCTGGCTGAACCCAACCATACTTCATAAAGGATACCCACATAACCCACTGTAGAGATAATACCCCAAATAACGCTGTTGTCTCTAAAGGCTGTTTCTCCGAGATAACCTGCCACAAGCATAATGAGTGAATAACCAATCATTTTCCACAATAAAGAAACAGGGGCACCAAATGCTCTTAAAATCAAATAAAATTCTACGCACATCAATGGAACTGTAAGTATCCAGTCAATGTACCTCAATTGTGTTGGTGACTCACCTGTAGTGATCCATACATCTCTCATGTAAAAGTAATGTACTGCAGCAATCATCGTGATCAAACCCGCAATAAGTAAAGAAGTTTTCCATTTACCTTCTACTTGAGATCTCTCAAAGAAAAAGAAAACGGAAGCGGCAAACATGGCCATGTAACCAATAAAAAATGTAAAACCAACATAATCATTGGCAGCAAGAGTCCCTGCTAAATTAAAAGCTAGAAGTGAAAAGTTCATAATATAAATTGTTTTGTTAAGTGTTGAAAATACAACATCCAACGAACATTGTTACATCATTTAAGTTTAAGAAAAAGTTAATTTTGTTTAATTTTTTTTTTAAAAACATTAAACAATACTGCAATAGTGACAGGAATACTTCAGATAGGATATATTTCCATTTTTAAATCTCTACAGATTGGATGTGGACAATGGAGTGGTTGAAATACTTGCAGTTTTTATCTGAAAGTCTTGATTACGAAAATTAGGGATAACATTCGTTAATAATATCAATTAAATTTCTGACGGCAACAAGTCATCAACTCCCCTTAGTAACCATACCTTCATCAATACCTCCCATCTATAAAAAAAGCTGCTTCTCCATCCTGCTCATCTCAAGTGTCGGGAAGCCGAAACTAAATAAACGATTCCTAGTACGTCTTCAGCATTTGATTTTGTTTACTGCCAGTGATCTTTACATTGATCAGTCAGTGTAGGACATTTCCTTCGACAGGTTTATGCACTACTTCCTAGCTATCGTTTATATTGTTTTTATCTACACATACTTTAATGAAAAATTTCAAATGATTTGATTAGGTCCAATGATATAAATCACTCACTATTCCTGTCTGTAACATTTTCAAGTAGTTGCTAAAAAATGAAATTTGCATCACCAAAACACTTAGGAGTATTGGTTTCAATAATCCACAATTCCTACAATATTAACTTCTCCACTACAGCAATAATCTCTCGCTCCATCGCTTTCGCTTTTTGCAGCATCTCTTCTGCTTGCATTAAAGCATTCTCCACAAATTCTTTATCATCGAATCCACTGCAATTAATCTTCACATTAAGCGACGCACCTTCCACTGCTGTGCGTGCACAAAGGCCGCCTACTCCTGCATCAGATACAGAGTTTGGATTGCCATTTTCAGCCATTTCTCGCAGCATAGTCATAGATTGCAGGCTGGCTTGCATAACTTTAAGCGGCACTTCTATCGCACCTATAGTTGCTGCGTGCATAGCTGCTTTTCTTGCTGCTTTTTCTTCTTCAGTGGCTTTAGGCATTTTTAGTGCATCCATGATTTTATTGAAAGCATGTGTATCAGCATCTACCAAATCAAGCAAAATATCCTTGATCCGCTGACCTTCTGCTGCTTTTTCTGAGAAATAGTCGATACGATCATCCCATCCTACTTTATTTGAACTGAGATTGGCCACCATGGTCCCCAATGATATTCCTAGTGCTCCTACATAAGCTGAGATAGATCCTCCACCAGGTGCAGGGCTTTCAGAAGCCGTTTCATTGACAAAATCGATGAGTGTTTTTTGTACCAATGGGTGCGTTGCTTTATCTTCCAGCAAGTATTCTATCACCTTTTTTGATGGGTCAAAAGACGATAATTCGTCCAATCCCAATGTCCTTACAGCTATATGAATCAATTCCTTTTCAGAGACGCCTACTGATCTTTTTTGTTGCTTCAGGAAATGTTTGCCAGCATCTATCAGTACTGATTTAGGCACCAAACCTACCAATTCTGAACCAGTAACTCTGAGTCCGCGCGATTGAGCACTTTTGCAACATTCATCAAAGGCAATGTGCAATGGTGTTTCGTTGATATTGGTAAGATTCATAGATATTTGTGCGATGCCGTACTCCTCAATGTACCACCCGATGGCTTTGACCGATTTGCAAGCTCCTGGTATTCTTATTGGCTCACCCGATGCATCCAATACATTTTTGCCTTTGACATCTGTTTTTATACGTCCATTTTCACGTACATCAAAAGCAACAGAATTTGCCCGACGAACAGACGTGGTATTGAGATTGACATTATAAGCTACCAAGAAATCTCTTGCACCAATTACGGTAGCTCCGGCTCTTTCGTTAAATGTATTGGTGCCATAATCAGGATACCATTTTGGGTCTTTTAGTTTGGTAGCCATTCCTTCATACTCACCAGCACGGATAATAGCTAGATTTTGTCTTTCAGGTTTTGTGGCCGCTGATTCATACATAAATACAGGAATATTCAAAGTATTGCCTACTCTTTTACCGAGTTCGTGGGCATATGCAGCAGTCTCTTCCATGCTGATGCCTGAGATGGGTATGAGCGGACAAACATCAGTTGCTCCCATGCGTGGATGCTCGCCACTATGTTTGGACATGTCGATGAGTTCTGATGCTTTTTTGATGGCTTGGAAGGCTGCTTCAATCACTGCTTTTGGGTTACCTACGAAAGTAACGACGGTACGATTGGTGGCTTTACCCGGATCTACATCCAGAAGCCTTACACCTTCTATTTTTTCTATTTCGTCTGTTATTTGTTTGATTATGTTCATGTCTCTGCCTTCGCTGAAGTTAGGGACACATTCTATGATTTGATTATTGTTCATTTGAAAGTGGTTACTATTGAATTTGTCAATTTTTAAAATCTGACTGAGCTGAAAAATTTCATAAAATCATCCATGGGATCATTATAGTATCTTTGAGCCAATGTTTTGATGAACTTTTTCACTTCATTTCGTGGGCTGGATTTGATGATTTCTATTTCTTTTTTAGTTTTTCGCAGTTCTTTTTCGAGTTTATCTTTCTCTAGAGACAATCTCAACATTCCACGATCTACCTTATCACTTACAAAAGATGACACGAACTGAAACCTTGGGTGATATTTTAGCGCTGCTTTCTGTTGTCTCAGTTTTTTAGCCTGATCCTTGAGCAAATGTATGTAAATGGCTGCCACATCTTCTTTGATATTCGCGAGTCGCTCTTCGGTGTTTTTAAGCCATTGAGTCTCGATAACGAGCATGGTGATGATGTCCTTATCTTCATAAGCTTTGGTCACCTGCTTCATGATTTCTTCTTTTTCGAGTTTAAGTTCCGGATCAGTTTCACTATCAGGATGGAGAATTTTTGCCAGGGAAAGATAGACACTCCGTAGATTTTTATTTTTTATATCATCCTGCAGCTTTTCTGTTTCTTCGGCATCCAATTGTTTTTTGGTCTTTTTCCTATTAGATTGTCGTTCTGACTCTTTTTGCGCTAATTTTTCTTTTGCATCATGCATACGTTTACGAAACTCATCAATACACTCAAGATCATCAAAATCGATGCTCTTAACGTCAATATCTACACCCATCGACTTCATAAAATCTTCCAATTTTTCGAGTTGTTCCTCCTTCTCTTCTTGAATCACTTCGTCCAAATTTACATCTGTCCATTTCTTATAAATGCTTTTGGTGGTCTCATCCGGTGATATAAATTCAAAGGCTTTGTTCAACAATTCAGGTATGATGATTTCCAGTTCGTTAAGTAAGTTCGATGGTAATTTAGAACTTTGAGCAAACTCATCCAAAGTTAATGCCATATCCAGCTTACTCTTACCTTGCGCTTCTTGCATAGGTCTTATATTTTTGGTATGATACTCAGAAAACATCTCCAGCTTTTGTTCCTCCCTACTTAGCTCTATTCTAAGTTTTTCTATATCCTTGACCAATTTGTTAAACTCAATATGTTTTGGCGACAGACTAGGATTAGTCTTTATGTGTATGATTGACTTCACTCAAAAAATCTTTTAGGAATATTTTATTGTTATACTATTTAAGCGGCAAATTTAGCAAATAAAGCTTGCTCAAACATAATTTAACAGCTCTAATTCATAGCAGCTTACGTTTAAAAGTTATATTTGATATAAAATTGAAAATGAGATATGGAATTTAAAAACCCGTCAGTGTTGTTTCTTGTCCTGATGATGCTGTCGCAAACATCTACGGCACAAAAAGTGACTGTTTCAAAAGAAATAGGTATTCGAAATAATTATGCCTACGACATCCTACCGAATATCGATGATCATATCATTTTTTACAACGACAGAGGGATTGAACATAATTTTGAAATTTATGATAAAAATTTAAGGTACAAAAATACGATTCAGCCTGAATTTGAAAAAAGAAATATATTACCGACAGGTGTTTTGCCTATGGATTCCAACTTTAGATTTTACTATACTTATAAAGATGATGATAAAATTTATTTCAGGGTCAATGTGTATGACAAAAATGTTTCGCTAGTGGATTCATCGACTTTAGTAGTAAAAAATAGGAAAACCATTAACAGTAATCCTAGATTTGCATTTTCAAAAGACAAGTCAAAAGTTTTGATATTTACGCCGGACGACAGAAGTCTTCATCTGCAATTGATTGACAATAATACACTTTCCGTCATTTATGATTTTACATTGGCAGTAAAAAATGTAAATTTAAAAACTGATTTTGAAAAATTGATTGTTAACAATATTGGTGAGATTTATATCATAGGTCGAAAGTCGTCTTTTTGGGACAGAAGTGATATGAGTGGATTTAGTCTCATCAGAATTAAGGACGCTGCAAGTATATTTTTGCATCAGTTCAGCCCTGAATCTGACAAAATTACTGACCTTTTTATGGATTATGACGAAAAAAATGCACGTTTAGTACTCGCAGGATTTACAACGGTAAATGATGATAGCAAAGCAAATGGGTATTTTGGTTTCTCGATTTCAGGGGATGATATACCTGAAGATGCTGAGATCTTTGTGAATAAGTTTACTACAAATTTTATTTCAGATGTGACAGGAAAAAAACCCGGAAAAGTCAAAGAATTGGCAGATTACAAAATTCAGGATATTATTGTGCGAAATGACGGCGGAGTTATTATTATTTCTGAATTGGTTAAAGAATTTACCAGAAGATCACAGATGAATGCGCCCAATCAGTTTGGTGATTATCTTCCTGCCAGAGGGTTGATTGATTATTATCATGAAGACATTATTTTGCTCTCCACCTTCCCTGATGGCAAAGAACACTGGAGGAAAATTCTGTTTAAAAAACAGTTTTCTCAGGATGATGGTGCAATCTACTCTTCCTACTTTTTGTTTAAAACTCCATCCCGAATTCGGCTGTTATATAACGATGAAATAAAAAATAGCAATACCGTAAGTGAGTATGTATTTGACCCAATAGGTCAATCAGAACGCAAAAGTGTTTTGAGTACGGAATATCAAAATCTGAAATTGAGGTTCAGGGATGCCATTCAGATTGGTCCGTCAAGCCTTATAGTACCGAGTGAAAAAAGTTGGAAAATCAATATGGTAAGAATAGATTACGATTAAATTTTTGTAGGAAAAAAAGGGTCCAGATTAAACAATGTAAAAAAACATTCGTTACAACAAATATTAATCAAAAGTAATAGAACATGTCAGCAACAAAATGGGTTTAGGACCCGACACACAGTGCATTGCAATTTAAAGTGAAGCACCTTATGATTACCTATGTCACAGGTCAAATTGGAGGACTTGCAGGTAAAATCGAATCAGAAAGGGAGGATTTCAAAAACACGAAAATCTCATTTACCGCAGATGTCAATACCATCAGCTCTTCAAATGAATAGAGAGATACACATCTCAAACGTGCCGACTTTTTTGATGGTGAGTCTTTCCCGGATCTAAAATTTATTTCTGATGCTTTTTATCGCATCTGAAGGAAAGCTGACGGGTCAATTTACCATCAAGGATGTGACAAAACCTGTAACCCTTGGCGTAGAATATTCTAGCACGAAAACAGATCTATGAGGAAATCTAAAAGCAGGTTTTTCTATCGAAGGTAAGATCAATCGTATAGACTTCGGTCTCACATGGAATGCAGCTTTGGAAACAGGTGGAGTATTGGTAGGTGAAGATGTAAAAATATCAGCAGAGGTACAGTTTGTAAAACAACCATAAATTTATCAACTTTAAGATGGCCATTCAAATATTTGATTTCTTGGATGGGAATTAGGTGATTTGTATAGCTATTTTTTAATAAACATTTAGCCTAAAACAACAAATTCAATCCAGCATTGATCTGTCTGAATCCACCTGGCATGATACCCGATTGACCACGATTGAGTCTTGAGGCTACAAAGATATCATCACCAAGATTTTTTGCTGCTGCAAACAATGTACACCTGATATCTTTTAGGTCAAAATCATAATTAATATTTGCATCTATTGTGCTGAAGGATTTAATCTTACCAAGTCCACCATCTCCCGATTCGTTTTCGAAGTTGGCAAATTCACCATACTGTTCTCCCACATAGTTGTACCCAAATCCGACACCAAATTTCTTGTAAGTGTAGTAAACATTTACATTGTAAGCGATTTCGGGTGCATAAGGTGACACTCCGTCTTTGATACCATCATCACCAAATTTATAGACCGTCTTGGATACTGAATTAAGGTCATCTACTGTGATCGCTCTGTCAAGTTTGATATCTACGCCATTTTGCTTGACGAACACTTCATATCCATCAGGATTTCCATTTACTTTATCTACAAATTCCTGATTGGTCTCCGCTGTGTGTTTTATTTGCGTGAATAAGTGTCTGTCTACCAATTCACCTGAGATGACCTTTGATTTTAAAATTGTAATATTTGGTTGAATACTCAATTTATGATCCCCACCGAGTGGTAAGATTTCATACCGCAAAGCCGCTTCAAATCCACCGATATTTAACACGGCCAATTTATCAAAATATTCATTCCATCCAGCTACGTAAAAATTACTTATCCTATTATTAAATACTGCTACCTGACCAGACAATCTGCCTTTTATAATCTCTCCTCGTACACCAAGCTCTGAATTTAAACTGACTTCTGGTTTTACATTACTGAGGTCTTCAGGGGTAAGTGGATTGACCAGGACACCATCTCTTTCTACTAGGAATGCAAAATATTTGGAAGGTGCAATATATCCTTTATAGGCAGAACCAAAGACTTTAAGGTTTGAAAACTGATACCCCAATGTCAACCCTGGCTGGAAGATGCTGTATTCATTGACTCGAGCCAAATCCTTATCTGTTGTCAGATTTGGGTTACGTGCCAATGCCAGTCTATCTTCTCTATTCATCCACACTTTTTCGATACGAAGTATAGGTGTGATTTCAAATTTATTAATCACAAAGTGATTTCTGATGTATCCTGACACCGACTGAAGATCGTAAGCCAAATCTGTAATAAATCTACCGCTTCGCGCCCACCGTGAAGAATCTGCTGCCAAGACTTGATCATTGTACGTTTCAGAATATAATTTTACTTGCGCTTCTAGACCATTACTCCATTTCTCACCTACCCATTTTTTGCTAAATGTCTCTTCAATAGTTGCTACTGTAAATTGCCACTTACTGTCCGTGGTTGATTCTCTTCCATTCGTAATAGCGCCTACCCTAACCCAATCATCTTCTCCAAATGTTTTATCATTAAGGTAATTATATCTTTGAGAGAATATTTCTTCACCTACATAGCCACGTACATTTGCCGCTTTGATCACGGTATTATTTTGTCTCCACCAGTCACGTACAAAATCTGATGCAAATATCTTGGTCGTAAGATCAGATGTCGCATCCGGTATCCATTTATGAATGATATCCAATCCGTATCTATGCATGGTAAATCGATCCGCATCAAAAGGTCCTTCCGTAGGATCAATGCTAAACGTATATGGCGTAATAGAACTAAGCGTAGCTTGATTATCTTCAAATTGTCCACTTATTTTAAAGTAGATTGATTGGTTTTCTCCTAGCTCAGCAAAGAATTTTGCATTAAGATTTACCATATCTATAGATGAGTTTTTAGTAAACCCATCGAATCTTTTATACGCTGCTTCGATTATGGTACCTACCTTATTCCAAGTTCCTCCATAAGACAATAAACCTGAGAAGTATCCTCGTTGTCCTCCTGATATCTTTGCTCTGATGCTAGGTTGTTGTGGTGGTTTTGGCGTGATATAGTTGATCATACCAAACATATTATTAGGACCATGTCTCAATATATCAGCACCTGTAATGACTTCTATTCCATCGACTCGCTCGCTGATAGGATTGTAATAAATACCAGGTCCTGTGTATGGAGCAGGCGAAATCGAAGACCCATCTTCCATCATAAGTACTTTTTCTGATCGCCTACCCCAAGATCCCCTGATACTCACGTTGATTCTATTAGACAGTCCCATATCACCCAATATATTTACTCCTGGCAACGTTCTGAGTACTTCTTCTGTGGAGATAGGTTGCATTCTTTTAAGTTGAAGAGGACTCACATAATAATTTGTCCCCTCAATATTGCTTTTATAGGGCAAAGCTGTGGCACTCACATTGACTTCTTTGAGAAAAGTTGCTTTTTCAGTCATCGAGATCTTCCCTAAGTTTATATTTTCACTTTTGACAACTTGGTTAATAATTAAATCTTCGTTGCCTAAGTATCTTAGTGTTATCGTAATTTCACCATTTGGTACTTTGACATCAAATTTTCCATCATTGTCAGTATAGACTGCTTTCCCATTATTATGAATAACTAATACACCTGTCAATGGCTGTTTACTTTGGTCTAGTACTATTCCTTTTACAGTAAAAGTGGTTTGAGAAGAGAGTAAAACTGTACAAAATAATATTAGAAATGTAGCTAATGAAAAAGTCCGAATGAAATATTTCATTTGATTTTTT
>JBBRVQ010000017.1:0-66182 GCA_038246735.1 Chitinophagales bacterium | reverse complement strand
TAAGTAATAATGATGGCATTATGTTGCTCGATTACGAAGATATTTTATATGTCGAAGCCAGTGGTGCTTATTCTATTTTTTATTTAAAAAATTTGAAGAAGATTGTCATATCAAAAACATTAAGCCAAGTAGAAGAGATGATTCATGATGACAGCTTCATGAGGACCCACAAAAGTTACATCATCCATTTAAAACACCTAGCAAAGGTGATGGCGGTGAAGTAGTACTAACCAATGGCACAACGTTGCCCGTAAGTAGAAATAAAAAAGAAGCGCTTTTAAATATATTGAGGTACTAAAATATTGGTATAATTATAAAAGAGATCTGCTTATTTTTGTTTATTGCAAGTCCTCCACCTTTTTGAAAAAAATAAGCATTTTACCAAATTAGAACCTGAATAAGGAAAAAGTAGGTCAATATTGGAGTGAATGTTATAATCTAATTACAGTATTTTGTAATAGTTTTCCTGCTGAATGTACCTACATTTGTATTCTGGTAAAAACTAATTAGCCAGTCAAATCGAATCTGAAAAGTATTCGATTATTAAAAGTCATTACTTATAAAATGAATGCATCAACCTAGGCGATATATATAAATTTGTATGTTTTAGCTTACTAACTTTTAAAACGGTGTTCAGGAATTCCTTTATGTCAATTGAGCATCATTTTAATGTTCTAACCGTAGTTAAAACCTTCAATTTTGTAGGTTTTACCTTTCAAAATTGGTATGATTTACTGTACACTTATACACCAACAATAAAAATAACCTCATAATGAATATAATAAAAATTAATTACTCCATTCGCCAACTAATCGTATTTGTTTTAATTTTCATTTGCAACCAGTCTTTTTCAGCGAATCGTTTCTGGGTAGATACAGGTAGTGGATTGTGGAATAGTCCTACAAACTGGTCAGATGTTTCTGGTGGAACGACTGGATTTTCAGTTCCATCTGCTACAGATATAGCAAACTTTGATGGCGGAAACATCAATAATTGCGTGATAAACACCAATATTAATGTGGCTGGATTCAATATTACTGGATTTTATACTGGAACAATCAGTGTAAATACTGGAATAACAACCACGATAGGAACATCCGGTTTTTCTCAGGAAGCTGGAATATTTACTGGCAACAATGGGAATATTTCAATAAACGGTGCATTTCTTTTGGCAGGCGGAGTATTTAATGCTCCCACAGAAGTTATTCAGATTACTGGCGGATATACTTATTCCGGAGGAAAGTTCAATCACCACAATGGGACTGTTTCATTTTCTATGACCCAAACCATCTCGGGAAGTACATCTTTTTATAATATTTTATTTGCTGCTAACGGAGGAATTTATACCATAGCAAACGGAACAACACTAAGCTCAGTGAATAACGTAACTATAAGTGGCAGCACTGCTTATGTCATCAATACCGGGATAGTAGAAATAAAAGGTGATCTGACGCTCGAAGCTAACCAAAATAATATATCAAACGGAGGGACTGCTACCTTTTTGTTCAATGGGAATGGAGTGCAAAATATTACTTCATTTGCTCCAAGTGCTAACTATGCATGTGCATTACCCAATATAGAAATCAATAAATCAGCAGGTACATTGAATTTAGCTGGATTTATCAATTTTAATGGGAGTTCATGGAATACAAAAACTGGTTCGTCATTGGTGAACCCAGGTACATCTGTAGTTAATCTTTTGAAAACCACAACGCTTTCGGGACAAGACCTAAGTCTTTATGACATTGTTGTTACCGGTAATAACTCGACAACAACCATTAGTGCCGGAGTTATCTGGTCTTCTACCCATTTGATTACGCTTGCTGGTGGAACTAGTTGGTATCAATTAAACTCGGGCACACTTAATGCAAAAGGTGACGTTCTTGTAACCAATACAAATAATTCGTTTAACGTTGGGGGAAATGCCATTTTGCTATTTGATGGTACTGACAATCAAACACTTACAGGTTCAGGAATTGTTAACGCTGGTCGATTGCCGCGGGTTCAAATCAATAAAACCGGCGGTATATTGACACTTTCAAGCAACATTATTTCTATGGATAATAATTGGACTTATATCGCAGGAGCCGTAGATGCGCGTACCAATTCATCTTCGGTAGATTTTTACAAGACTTCTAATATTGATGGACAAGGAATATCCAGCACTATGGCTTTTTATCATGTAATCATTTCAGGTCTTATCACTTTGGCAGGCAACATGGATGTTAATGGTGATTTTACGATCAGAACAGGTAGTGGTAATAGGCTGGATGTTAGCGCACTCAATAATTATCAACTTAATATTGCGGGGTACTGGGTTAATAACAATTCTGTAACGGCTTCATCTTTCAATCAACAAAATGGAAAAGTTGTTTTTGATGGTACAAGGACCCAAGCAATTACGACGGGATCTTCTTCTGATATTGAAACTTTCTACAAATTGGAAATCAATAAAACGAGAGGTTTCTTAATATTAGAAGCTCCCATAACCATTACGAACAATGTAAATTTTGTTGTCGGAAATATCCTATCTTCATCTGCCCATATTTTGCTGATAAATAATGCAGCTACCGCAACCGGGACAAGCAGATTTAGTTTCGTTTCGGGTCCAGTCCGCAAAACGGGAAATCAGGCATTTACATTTCCTGTAGGCATGAATGCAGTATATGCGCCCATTGCTATCTCTGCACCGACTGTCAATACCCATCAGTTTACAGCGCAATACTTTCATACGGACCCTAACCCTTCATACGATGTAACGAGCAAAGATGCTAGTTTAGTTTATGTTTCCCGATGTGAGTATTGGATACTTGACAGAACTATAGGTACATCCAATGTAACAGTTCGCTTAAGTTGGGATACGTTGAGTTGTGGAATAATGGACTTACCTGATTTAAGAGTTGCACAATGGGATGGGTCACAATGGAAAGACCATGGGAACGGAGGTACTACGGGTACGATGACAACAGGCACTATTGTCTCCTCTAGTGTTGTTTCCACTTTTAGTCCATTTACTCTGGCTTCCATTTCAAGACCATTACCCGTTGAATTGATTGATTTTAATGGGGAATGTCAAGGTATGAATGCAGTTATTAGTTGGATCACTGCCTCTGAAGCCAACAATGATTATTTTATGGTCGAACGTAGCACCGATGCAATTAACTGGAAAAATATCGGGACGGTTGATGGAGCTGGGAATTCAGCTGGCAAACTCAACTACGTTTATACAGACACTCAACCTAATAATGAAATTTTCTATTATCGTCTTAAACAAACTGACCTTGATGGAAAATTTGAATATTCCAAATATGTTGTTGTTGCAGATTGTATAAACGAAATATCAGAGTTGGTAATATATCCAAATCCTGCCCAAGAAATAATCTATTTCTTGTTCAATGGAGAAAAAGAGCAAGTTCGTTCGATTGATATATACAATATATTGGGGGAAAGAATTTCCACTTTCATGAAATATCAGCCAAGCATTGATTTATCGGCCAATAAAAGTGGCATATATACAGTCCGAATTAATTTAGGTTCAAAAATTATCACAAAAAATATTGTGCTTGAAAAGTAGTTAAGTAATTCTCGTGAACTATTCTAACTTCATTTATGATCGAATAATTTGATTGACTTATCTCTGAGTATCAATGGACTCTTGCAGTGGAGCATCAATAAAAATTCGAAAGGTGAAAATAAATATATCAATATCATGGATAGTACCTGATTGATCGTACAGAGCGCAGCACAAGACATAAGTATTATAGAAATAAGCCGTAAGGTAGGCATTTTTAGAAATCACTATAAAAAGTGACCTACACAACCAAATAGTGAAGGGGCAAGACTAGTATCTAAAACAAAATCCTTAATAATGCCAAAAGTTAAGTTAAGATAGAATGGTTAATTTTTTTTCTGGTAAAAGTTGCAGTCTTTGGAAAGCAGGTGTGGATAAGTTTAACTAAAAAAAAAGACCTGATAGCATATACGCTATCAAGTCCTTAGTACCGAAGGCGGGACTCGAACCCGCACACTATTGCTAGCACTGGATTTTGAGTCCAGCGTGTCTACCAATTCCACCACTTCGGCAATTCAACTTTCAGAATCCTTATGATTCTTTTGGGAGTGCAAATGTAGAAATATTTTCACTAATCCGCAAAAGATATTTGGATTTTAAATAATATTCCTTGATTTTGTTAAGTGCCTTCATTGTATTGATTTGATTTTCAAAATCATCGATATCTTTTTCAACAATTGTCTTGAGTTCAGATTCAATGCTTTTGACTATCGCTATAATTTTCAAAAGATTATTAGGCTCAAAGTCCATTTCCAATTCAAAAATAGCTTCATTAATTTCCATCATCTCAGCCAGAAATGAGGGATCCAAGGCCATATTATCCACTTCTGCCATCAGTTGATAATGTTCAAGGATATATTTTGTCCGGCTATTTTCGTCCGATAGTATTTTGTAAGCCTTATTTATCTGACCAGATATGATCAGCATTTCATTTTTCTTTTCGTCAGAATCCAATGTATAAAAGTCCGGATGATATTTTCTACTCAATCTGTAAAAATTCTTTTTCAACAGATTCATATCTGGTCTGAAACTCAAAGGAATCTCCAGCGTAACAAAATGATTGGTATCATTGATCATTTTACCTTCTTAAAACCATCTGGATATATCAAGCCCTAAAGCAAATACCATCAATGCCATTAAAATGATAAACCCTATATAGTTTACTATCTCCATAAACCTATCACCGGGTACTTTTCCTGTGATCACTTCCCAGATAAGAAATACTACGTATCCCCCATCCAGAGCAGGTATGGGTAATAAATTAAAAAAGGCAAGTAAAATAGATAAACTGGCAGTGATATTCCAAAAAACTCTCCAATCCCAACCCGTATCGAACATGGTGGCAATTGAAAACACACTTCCAAGGGAGTCTTTGGCCTTAATTTTGCCACTAAAAATCTGCCCAAAGGCTTTTAACTGGTCACCTAGAAAATTAACAGCCATCGATCCGCCCTTGGAGAATGATGTAAGTAAACCAAAATTTTCTATCGTGATCGGTAATTGTTGCATGGCAATACCTATCTTCCCATCTTCACTCACGACCACTTTTTTCAAAATAGAATCCTGACCGTTTACCAATGATAAATCAACTGTTTTACCTTTTGCTCCGAGAATAGCGAGTCTGAACTCATGTTGATAAGTTATGGGTTTGCCATTGACGCTGATGATATTGGATCCTTTTTCGATTCCTGCATTTGCCGCATTACCTTTAGGGTCAACTTCCATGATGTTCATCAATTGTCTAGGGCTTTGATAGAAAAGACTTTTACCTTTATTTTCATATTTGGTAAGTTTGGATACCAATTGATCAGGAACTTGCAATGTCATCAACTTTCCATCTCTTTCAATCTCTATCTCTTTGGCCTCATTGATAATAATCTCTTTGCTCACCAGACCCGCACTAAATTTCTTTAATTCAACACCGCCAGCACGGATTACTCTATCTCCATCCTGCAATCCCAACTCCATTCCAAGTGAATCTACGACCAAGCCTAATTTAGCATCTTCAACTTTTATATAACTTTCTCCCCAGTAAAAGATCATCATTGAAAATATCAAAATACCGAGTAAAAAATTTACAGTAACACCACCCACCATAATAATAAGTCTCTGCCAAGCTTTTTTTGATCTGAATTCCCATGGCTGCGCCGGTTGTTTCATCTGTTCTTTATCCATACTTTCATCGACCATACCAGATATTTTTACATATCCACCGAAAGGTATCCAACCTATACCCCACTCAGTATCCCCTATTTTCTTTTTGAAAAGCGAAAAATAGGGGTCAAAAAAAAGATAAAACTTTTCCACCCGGGTTTTAAATAATCTGGCTGGCAGGAAATGACCAAATTCATGTAATACAACAAGAATTGATAAACTTAATATAAGTTGTAATGCTAAAATGAGTATATCCATTATGGGAATTAAATTTCACAGATGACAAAATAAGAAAGAACAAAACGAACAATATTTCGATAATGTTTGATAAATTGGACGCAAATTTAGTTTAATATTGAATAAAGGCCTCATACTTTCGAAAATAATACATAGCTTTATGATAAATTTACTGAAATATGATCCTTTTTTATTCCACAAGTATTGAAAATAACATCATAATACTTAAAGAAGAAGAACATATCCACTGCAGTAAAGTTTTAAGAAAACAAATTAACGATGAAATCAATGTCACTGACGGTAAAGGGAATCTATTTACCTGCAAAATTTCTGAAATAAATAAATCAAACACTTTATGTCAAATTATTACAGTGGATATGACAGAAAATCAAAATCCCTATGTTGCCATAGGAATATCACCCACGAAAAATCCTTCTAGACTGGAGTGGTTTATTGAAAAGGCAGTTGAAATTGGCATTTCAGAAATTTTAATTTTTCAGGCTCAAAGAACAGAAAAGAAATCCATAAATGAATCCAGGCTAAATAAAATCCTAATTTCAGCCATGAAACAGTCGCTTAATCTCCATTTGCCTGAACTTAAAATTTTAAATAACTTCGGTGAAATATCAGAATATTGCATCAACTTCGATCATAACTTTATAGCATATTGCGATGGGCCAACTGATCTATTATCCCAAGTTTATACTAAAAATGGCAGTGGGTTAGTCCTTATTGGACCTGAGGGCGATTTCACGAAAGATGAAATAAAATATGCTGAAAGTTTGAATTTCCACCCTGCATCGCTTGGCAAAACGCGTTTGAGAACTGAAACAGCCGGACTGGTAGCATTAATGATGTTGAAGTACTAACTGGGCACTACTTCTTGTTAAACATTGTTAATTAAGTACAAAAGATGTGCATCGAGCACTATGTGAATTGACAACTATGGTTAATTCCTGCTATTTTTACACTCAAATCAAATCCTTGTGATAGTGTGTCAAAATAAAGTAGTTTTATTCCTTTTTATAGGTGTCTTTCTTTTCCAAGCTTCATGCAAAGAAAAATCAAAACATTATACCCCTACAACTACATTGATAGAAGGTCAGATTGCTTCTTCTGATAGTCCTGTAATATCATTGCTTGGTACCGAAGAAATAAAAGCAGCCATTGACCCTTCTGGTAAATTTATCATACAGGCGGAATTAGAGAAAGCAGGTTTCTATCGCCTTAGTTTGTCAAACCAATCCATTCAACTCTTTATTGTACCCGGAGATAGAATTTCATTAATAGCAGATCAACGAACATGGCATACATCCGCTCTTTTTAAAGGTGACCACGCTAAAGAAAATAATTATCTGGTCATTTACGAAAATCTAAAAACTACATTGCAACCACAAGACTTTCAAACTTTTTTTACCCAAGAGGAAGATGATTTCATAAAAGCTGTAGAAGAAAGAACAACTTTATTGAATGACAGTCAACAGGATTACCAGAAAAAAAACGGAACTTTTGATGAATTTTTTGCAGAAATGATATCAGAAGAAGTTGCCTATGATGCCGCAATTATGAAAATGAATTATCCCTTTTATTTTGAATACCTATTGCCTGATAGTAATGTAATATTATCAGATACTTATGACAGTTTTTTGCAAAATCTGGAAATTGATTCTGAAGATAACCTGATGGTACCTGCTTATAAGGGTTTCCTTATGAAGTATCTGGAGTTTAAAACAATCAATGATACTTCCGATCACGAAACTACTCAAAATGTAAAAAAGTTTAATAGTATTTCTAAGCTGTTTCAATCAGAAAATGTAAAGAATCTTTTATACTATTCACTGATGCAGGAAATATTGGAGACATCCATCAATGATGCCAGCCTTGTGATGGATAAATACATACAACTTCAAACAAATGCAAAATACAAAGAAGAAATAACAACTGGCTATAATTCGTGGTCTACCCTACTAAAGGGAAAATCATCACCTGAGATTACCTGCGTTACAGCCACCGGAAAAACCGTGAGCCTACAAAGTTTGAAAGGCAAATTGATCTATATTGACATTTGGGCTACCTGGTGTGGCCCCTGTTTGCGAGAGCTGCCTTACCTTGAAAATCTGCAGGAAAAATACAAAAAAAGAGAAGATATAGTTTTTGTGAGTATCTCTATTGATGATGACAAAGTTGCATGGTCTACCATGGTAAAAGAAAAAAATATGAAAGGAATTCAACTCCATGCCAATACGGAAATGCATGAAAAAATAGTAAATAACTATCTTATAAATGGAATTCCAAGATTTATAATCATCAATAAATCCGGAAACATTTGGAATGCCAATGCTCCGAGACCTTCCTCCAAAGAAGTATTAAATGATATAGAGTTGGCTTTAGTCCAATAGCAATTCAATTCTGAATAAGCTAACGCGAAAAATTAGGTTTGCAAAATACCCGGATTGAACTTTTCAACTATGCCATGGTCTGACATTTCTATTCCGATAGAAAGAAATTCTCTGGTCTTGCGGGGGTCGATGATAGCGTCCACCCAAAGCCGGGCAGCAGCATAGTAAGGAGAAGTTTGCTCATCATATTTTGCTTTGATCTTTTCAAACATTGCTTGTTCGCCTTGAGGATCGGGTGCAGCACCCTTCTTTTTAAGTGTACTTACCTGAATCTGCGTAAGGACGCGGGCAGCTTGCGTTCCTCCCATAACAGCAATTTTAGCAGTTGGCCATGCTACAATGAGTCTGGGGTCATATGCTTTTCCGCACATGGCATAGTTTCCTGCACCAAAGGAATTGCCTAAGATTACAGTAAATTTTGGCACTGTACTATTTGCTACAGCATTTACCATTTTTGCTCCATCCTTGATTATACCCCCATGTTCTGAACGTATGCCAACCATAAAACCTGTCACATCATGAAGAAAAACCAAAGGTATTTTTTTCTGATTACAGTTCATAATGAATCGGGTTGCTTTATCTGCCGAATCAGAATATATCACACCGCCAAACTGCATTTCTCCAGCTGCATTTTTTACCACAAGGCGCTGATTTGCTACAATACCTACCGCCCATCCATCTATCCTTGCATAACCACAGATAATCGACTTCCCGTAATCTTCTTTATACAAAGTGACGTCAGAATCATCCACAATACGTTTTATGATTTGAAGCATATCATAAGGTTTTGATGGATTTTCAGGAAATGTTCCTACAATTTCTGAAGGTTTTAAAATTGGTACTGAAGGTTTTGTTCTGTCAAAACCTGCTTTTTGATTTTTACCAAATTTTGATACTAATTTTCGAATAGTGGCCAGACAGGTTTGGTCGTCCGGCATCTTATAGTCCGTAACACCTGATATTTCACAATGAGTCTTTGCTCCACCCAAAGTTTCCTGATCAACATCTTCCCCAATCGCAGCTTTCACCAAATAGGGCCCTGCCAAAAATATAGAACCGGTACCTTCCACTATCAAAGCCTCATCAGACATTATAGGCAGATAAGCCCCTCCAGCAACACAACTTCCCATGATGGCAGCTATTTGTGGAATTCCCATCGATGACATTCTAGCATTATTTCTAAAAATACGTCCAAAATGTTCTTTGTCAGGAAATATTTCATCCTGCATAGGGAGATAGACCCCAGCGCTATCTACCAAATATATGATGGGAATTCGGTTCTCCATAGCAATTTCTTGGGCGCGAAGATTCTTTTTTCCTGTTATCGGAAACCATGCACCGGCTTTTACAGTGGCATCATTGGCAACAATCATGACCAATCTACCTTCTATTCTCCCCAAGCCAGCAACAACACCTCCAGCAGGACATCCTCCATGATCTTCATACATTCCATAACCTGCAAAAGCACCAATTTCAAAATAAACTGAATCCTTATCTATCAGTGCCTGAATTCTTTCTCTCGCAGTTAGTTTACCTTCATCGTGCTGCTTTACAATTCTTTCTTTCCCTCCGCCCAAAGATATTTTTTCCAATTTATACTGCATATCTGATACGGCGATAAGCATGGCATCTTCATTTTTATTGAATTCTATATCTGATTTGTTCATCTTTCTAAATATATTGCATCAAAGGTAAACCTAAAATTGAGAAATATGGTCATTCCGGCATATCAAAAGTATAAGGATATTCTCCGGGATATTTCGCATAAAAGCCTTCCAAGATAATAGTTTTTCGCTTATTCTCTTCCATAATTTTTTTAAGTGATGCTACAGACTGGACTTCTCTATTGTTAATTCGGGTAATAATATATCCTGGTTCCATTCTTGTGTTGCCGACAATACTTCCGTTTTTTACACTTACCACCATAACACCATTCGGTACTAAAACAGCTTTTTCATAACTATCCAAATCACGTAGTTCAATTCCTACATTCTTAAAAATCGCATCATCTCTTATCCCAACTAAGTCCGTTGAATTTATTTGATTTCGTAGAGTAGCTTTGGTAATTGATTTTTTATTATCCCTTATGAATTCAATTTCAATAACGTCTCCTGGTCTGTACTGACCAACCAACTCCATAAATTCAGCTGTACCTGATGTTTTGACAGTATTGACATGTATAATTACATCACTACTTTTCAGACCAGCATCTGCCGCACCTCCACCTTTAGCAACAGATGAAATAAAAACTCCAGATACTTCACTTAATCCCAACTCTTTAGCGGTATTATTGTCAATATTTTCAATTTCTATACCCAGCCATCCTCTTTGAACCACTCCGAATTCTTTCAGATCATTTATCACTTTTTTGGCCAAATTAGATGGAACTGCAAACGAGAATCCTTCATATCTTCCTGAATGACTTAATATTGCCGTGCAAATACCTACAAGATCCCCACGTGTATTGATTAGCGCTCCCCCACTATTTCCGGGATTAACAGCTGCATCTGTTTGAATAAATGACTCAATCCCATGATTTGTAAGCAAATTTATATTTCTGGCTTTCGCACTTACAATACCAGCCGTCACTGTGGATTGCAGACGGAATGGATTTCCCACAGCCATTACCCATTCTCCAATTTGCAAAGAATCAGAATTTCCAAATATTAAATAATCCAGATCAAGCGATGATATTTTTAAAAGAGCAAGATCTGTACTTGGATCTGCACCGAGCATTTCAGCACTAAATACCCTATTATCATTTAAGGTTACTTCTATCTTTGTAGCACCTTCCACCACGTGATTATTCGTTACAATATAACCGTCTGCACTGACTACAACACCCGATCCGGAGTTTACATGCAACCATTGATCTGTAGAAAAACTTTTATTATTATTTGCATCAGATTTAATAAACACAACCGCTTTTCTGCTCATTTCAGCTGCATGAATGAAATCCGTTGGATATGATGACCTATAAGATTGGCTAAATCTGTCAGAAAGTACCATTTCTCTTTCAGCTACCGCTAAAGCAAATTCCTGATTTTCTTTAATCTTCGTTTCATTTCGTATAAAAAATCTATCATAAACAATAATAGACGCTATGGAAGAAGTCAATGCGATTAAAATAAATAGTATCAGATATGTTTTATTAATGTTCAACTTATGTATTAATATTTATTTAAATATTTGCAAATATAAATCATTTTTTAATGCTGAGCTTAAAAACAGTTACTTTTGAAACTTGTTGTATTAAATACAACGTAAAATGATTTATTTCTGATCAAATCTAAACGTTAAAAATTATATAAAATGAGCATAATATTTCATAAATATCAGGGTACGGGCAATGATTTTGTAATGATTGACCAAAGAGACAAAACCATAGTTGACCACAAAAATGCCAAGCTTATAAGTTTATTATGCGATCGCAGGTTTGGAATTGGTGGTGATGGACTTATCCTACTTGAAAACTCTGATAAGCGTGATTTCCGAATGGTCTATTTTAACGCGGATGGGCGCCAAAGTTCGATGTGCGGCAATGGTGGACGGTGTTTGGTGCGATTTGCACAATCTTTAGGAATTTTTGAAAAACACACCACTTTTGAAGCTATTGACGGTCTTCATGAAGGCAAGCTAAATGATGACTCAACCATTAGTTTACTGATGTCTGATGTTAAAAAAATTAAATACATAAATAGTAATAGTTATGAATTAAATACGGGATCACCACATTTAGTGACATTTTGTGAAAATCTGCCATCAGATATCAAAATAGAAGGGGCAAAAATCAGATATTCTGATGAGTATTATTTAGAAGGTATAAATGTAAATTTTGTTCAAATCGAAGATAGTTTGATAAATGTGGCTACTTATGAGAGGGGCGTAGAAGACGAAACATATTCCTGCGGCACCGGGGTAACTGCAGCTGCAATAGCTTATGCGGTTCATAATCATCTGAAAGGTGATGTCACCATTCAAATAAAAACCAAAGGGGGACCCTTATCTGTATCATTTGTTAGAATTGGTGAGTTTGAGTTCAATCATATTTGGCTAACAGGTCCGGCAGTTTCTGTATTCACGGGGAAAATAGATTTATAAACAAATTAATTTATCTTTTTGAATATTAGAGCATTTTATTTTACTTGAAAATTAAGACAATATTGATGAAAAGTATTGCTTACAAATGTATTTCCGTATCCATAGGGAGCTAAATTGATATCATCCTGACACCAGAAAACTTCAGGCAATAAGTTGACTTTTTCCATTAACCTGTCTGCCAAGTCCCATGCGAAAGGGTAATTACGTCCTTTTTTCTTTATATTTTTAACGACAATGGTAATATAGCTACCAGATTTCATGTTTTTTAGTACGTTTAAATACACATCTGCCAGATCTGCCAGAAATGTTTCATAATCAGATATATTTCCTAAATCTTCGGTACTCTCAGAATAGTTGGTTAGTAAGCCTTTTTCAATCCGCTTGGCCTGATTTTCTGCCCCTTTCATATTTAACATGTCCCAATATGGCGGAGATGTAATCAAATAATCGATTTCTGGAAAATCATCTTTTGAAATGTTCCTTGCATCTTTATTAAGCAAAATAAACCTTTGATGATTTTCAGTAATAAATAATTCCTTTTGAAGAGGTTGGACAATATTTGAACATCGCTGAAATGCTATCTCTGCAAAAAAATCGCTCAGTTCCGTCCCAAATGCGTTTCTACCAGCTTTAAGTGCTGCAACCTGCGTACTTCCAGTACCGGACATTGGATCAAGTACATTTGCATCAGGAAGTGAAAACTCATTGACAAATAAAGTCACGAGGTCTTCCGGGTACTTTGCTGGATGCAATATTTCATCTTTTTTACGTGGGGCAGGCTTCAAAATAAACCAGGACGGAATTTGACCTTTAAATTTTATCCCACTAAATATCTGTTTATTGTTTTCAAAAAAATGATGTTTCCTTTCCAGCAATACACCTCCTGAGTTTTCATCCTTTCTAAAATATAAACAATAAAAATGTTTGTTGGAAGGAGTAAATATTGTCTCAGGCAATTCCGTATGTTTTTCCGGTTTACATGCAATTTTCTCATCCTTCAGGCTGAAAAGAGATCCTAGCTGCAAACCTAAATCCCAGGCAAATGGAAAGTATAGATATCCGTTTTGTACATTCGGTACAATAATACATAAAAAACGTCGGAGCTCTAGAGACTCATATATAGTTTTACACAAATCAAGTATTTTTTCGCGCAGACTCAAATAGCCTTCAAGATTTGTTGAATTGCCAATTTCAGCCCTTAGGTCAATACAGGCAAACTGTATAGATTCAGCCTTAAATTGCTCATAATGTGTAAATTGAATATCCTGATCTGAACAAATTTTTTGAACCATTTGAGATTGGTGTCCATAATAATAGACAACTTCACTACATGGTTCAGCCCGGCAAAAAAAACGAATATTTTCTGTTAATAGTTTTTCATCAGACTCATATCTGAACCATGACTTTTGAAAAGGAAGCCACTCTTTGGATGTCAATCTGTTAAATCTGTTTTTCAATATGTTGTTTTGTTAATAACCGAAAGACTGTATATCTTTTTTTTCTTTGGCTTTTGGGTCATATTTCACCATTAAATTGATCCAAATAGATCGTGACATTCTCAGAAAGAAAAAATATGTCAATGCTGCCACCAACAACAATATGGCCATCGAAACATTCAAGCTCAATTTTAATACGATCAGACAAAACCCTATAATCCCCAGAAAAAAAAATGCTGAAAAAATGTAAGATAAAAACATAGATCCATAATAAAATCCTGGTTCCGGTTCATACTTCTGATTACATACCGGACAATGTACCGGCATATTTACAGGATTGGAGAAGTTAAAAGGCGCAATAAATAAGTCACCTTCCTGACATCTGGGACATTTTTTCATCAAAGCGTTGACCAGAAAATTTCTTTTTGACATGAATTTTTAATTTATAAAAAATATTATGAGCTTTAGAGTGGTGGAATAAATAGTTTAATCTAATGGCTTTTTTTTCATTTTGTCTGCTTTCAATAAAACTTCATCCCTTAATTTGATTTTAAATTGGATTACTTTTTCCAGCATTGAAGTATCACTAACGGCCAATATTGAAGCAGCCAGAATACCAGCATTTTTAGCCCCATTTAATGCAACAGTTGCAACAGGTATACCACCAGGCATTTGAAGAATAGACAAAATAGAATCCCAACCGTCAATAGAATTGGTTGATTTAATCGGAACACCTATAACCGGAAGCGGTGTAATAGAAGCTACCATACCTGGTAAGTGAGCAGCACCTCCTGCTCCGGCAATGATTACCTTTATTCCTTTCAAATGTGCTGTCTTGGCAAAATCAACCATGCGCTCCGGGGTTCTATGAGCAGAAATTATCGTGATCTCATAGGGGATTTCAAAATATAACATCATCTCTTCTGCCTGATGCATTACAGAAAGATCTGAGTCTGAACCCATGATAATACTAACTAATGGATATTCCATATCAGGATATAACTTTTAAAGTTTTTTGGACAATTCTGGCTTTTTCGATAGCCAAATCAAGATTTTTATCAACTATGGTGACATGCCCCATTTTCCTATAAGGTTTGGTTTCTTTTTTACCATACAAATGTGGATATACTCCATCCAGAGATAAACACTCTTCGATATTCTGATACACTACATTGCCTCGATAACCAGGTTCCCCCAATAAATTAACCATCACTGCCGGTCTGATTAGCTCTGTACTTCCCAGTGGCAAATCAAGAATTGCTCTCAAGTGCATTTCAAATTGCGACGTAGTACACGCTTCAATGGTATGGTGTCCTGAATTGTGTGGTCGTGGTGCAACTTCATTTATCAATACAGAACCATCCTTTGCAATAAACATTTCTACTGCAAGAAGTCCGACGATTTCCATTTTCTCTGCTATCTGTAAAGCAAGCTTCTCAGCTTCAAGCGCTTTTGTATAGGAAAGGCTAGAAGGACAAAACAAAAATTCAACTAAATTTGCGACAGGATGAAATTGCATCTCGACAATAGGAAACGCTTTTATATCCCCTGAAGGATTCCTGGCTACTATGACTGCTATTTCTTGCTCTATTTCAACCATATCTTCTACAAGCGTTGCCCCATCCAAAAGAAAATCAAGATCATCTGTCGAACGAACCACTTGTACTCCTTTTCCATCATATCCTTCCGTACGGGATTTTTGCACAAAGGGAATATTAAGAATACCTTTTGCAACATCTGACAAAATTTCTTCCTTACTTTTATACAGGGTAAAATCCGAACTAGGTACATCAGATCCTTCGTAAAATATTTTTTGTTTACCTTTATCTTTTATGATTTTAAGCGCTGCCGATGGAGGATATACTTTTTTACCCATTTGCTCCAGTGCTTCTAAGGCATCTGTATTGACGTTTTCTATTTCTATAGTGATCACATCCATTTTCATTCCGAAATCCATCACATCATCATAGTCAGTGATATTACCACAAACAAAAGATGTACATACCGAAGCGGCTGGATAGGAAGTATCTTTCTCAAGAATGCTTATATTAAGTCCAAGAATACTTCCTGCCTGACAAAGCATTTTGCCCAATTGGCCACCACCAAGAATACCTATTTTTTGATTGAGTTTAGAATGATGCACAATTTCATTTTGTATATAGCGACAAAACTACAAAAAAAACACTGCATTTAAGGTAGCTTAGGTTGCATTACAAGTAAATATTTAATTCAAAAATTTAAAATAGACCTACATCAATGAGTGGTATATGTCCTTATATTTCTGTGCGGATGCATTCCATGAATAATCCAAAGACATGGCATTTTTAACACAAAAATTTTTGAAATTTTTATGTTGATACATATCATACGCTCTACCTATAGCGTGCATCATCTGATCAAAATTCATCTGATCGAAACGAATACCTACCCCACCTTCTTCAGAAATGTCTCTTACACTGTCCTTAAGCCCGCCTGTAGTTCGGACAATCGGCAATGTTCCATAACGCATAGCAAACATTTGATTCAAACCACATGGCTCTACTCTGGAAGGCATGAGTAAAAAATCTGCACCTGCATATATTTTGTGGGACATTGCTTCGTTATATGCCAACATACAAGCTACGTTTGATGAATGTTTGAAAGCAACAGACTGTAACGCTTTTTCAATACTTTTATCTCCTGTTCCAAGAATAACAAAGTTTATGTTTTTATGTCTGGAAAGCCAGGTATCTATTAATCCTGCAATAAATTCAGCTCCTTTTTCGAGTACAAGTCGTCCGATAAAACCAAATAATGGTAGTTTCGGGTCAAGTCCTGTGATTTTACATAGTATTTTTTTATTTTCTGCTTTATATTTTATAGCATCCTTTTTCAGATGAAACTCGATCATCGGATCCGTAGCAGGATCCCAAACTTCATTGTCAATACCATTCAGTATACCTACACACTTCCATGATTCGGATCGGAACAATTGTTCAAGCCCAGCAGAATCGTACATCAGCTCATTCATATAATTTGGTGACACAGTGGTAACTTTATACACACATCTTACAGCAGAAGCTAAAGGATTTATGACCTTATTCCACTCAAGCAAACCACTTTTCCAACTATCAAACTGTGGTAATAAATATTGTTTACTCCACCCAAATGCACCCTGATATCGTTCATTATGTATAGTAAATACGGTGGGAATACTGGAAAGAGACTGAAATTCATACGCATATTTCATCATAAAAGGAATAAGACCAGTATGATGGTCATGACAATGCACAATATCAACATCCACTTTTCCATCTCTCAACCATATGAGAAATGCACGTTGAAATGCAATGTTTCTTTCTAGGTCATCACCAAAATAGTAACCATCACTTCCTGCATACACACCATATCTATCAAACTTTGAAGGAATATGAATTGTGTAAAAAGGAAATCCAAGAATATCATCTATAAAGTATCTTACTTCAAAATATAAATGCTCACTTCCCAAATAAAACTCCCCTTTGTGAGCAATCCTATATAATTTCCCTTCAAACCATGGCATTTGGTATGAAGGAATAACTACACTGGTTTCCACCCCAATTTTGCTCAAATACTTTGGAAGGGAACCTACAACATCTGCAAGTCCACCAACTTTTGCCACTGGAAAACATTCGGCGCTGATATAAAAGATTTTCATTCTGAAAAATTTATTTGTAAAGATAATATTTCTAAGTTTTTTTGCAAAATAAACTTAGTGGTATTAATCAATGAATTTTGCCAACTTCTAGAAAAATATAATTTACTAAGAAGTACAACATACTTTACTGCACAGAAAGTATAGATTTACGTAAAGATGTGAGTAATTTCACCAAGTTTAACCATGTACAAATAAAAAATGGCAAACTTTTACACTTATTAAAAATAGTAAACGAAAATTATTTTAAACTTTGAGTTTTTTTATACAAAATTCCCCTGAAATGGATATTCAATAAATGTAGTTACCAAGTGGCATATTTTTCAAACCTTCGAAATAAACTATCTTTTCCACACCAAAAAAGGGGTACGTCCTTGATGAACATACCCCTCGAATATCTATAGAATAATTGTATTAACCTACATTATACTCATTGATAACTTCTACTTCCAATTCTTTAAACTTACGTAATCCTGTACCAGCCGGTATATTTTTACCAACAATCACATTTTCTTTGAGCCCTGACAAGTTATCTCTTTTTGCAGAGATGGCTGCTGTACTCAATACTTTAGTCGTTTCCTGGAATGAAGCGGCAGAAATCCAACTCTCCACACCCAAAGAAGCTCGAGTAATACCTTGAAGAATTACACTTGACGTGGCAGGTACAGCGTCTCTTACCTCAGCAATCTTTTTATCGTTTCTTTTCAGAATTGAATTTTCTTCTCTGAGTTGTCTGATAGAAACAATTTGGCCGGGTTTAAGGCTGGTAGAATCACCAGGTTCAGAAACCACCTTCTTATCATAAATCCAATCATTTTGTTCATTGAATTCATGTCTGTCGACTGCTTCACCTTCCAGGAAAGTAGTATCCCCAGGATCTACAATTTCTACTCTTCGCATCATCTGTCTTACTATCACTTCTATGTGTTTGTCATTGATGGCAATACCCTGTGAACGATATACTTCCTGTACTCCATTAACCAGATAAGACTGAACAGCAAAAGGTCCTTTAATATTTAATATATCCAAAGGAGCCACAGCTCCATCAGAAAGCTGCATCCCTGCTCTTACAAAGTCACCTTCCTGTACTAGTAAGTGTTTGGAAAGTCCAACAAGATATTTTCTGCGTTGTCCGGTCTTTTCGTCATCGATAAATATCTCACGATTACCTCTTTTGATTTTACCATAAGTAATGATACCATCGATTTCTGCAGTAATCGCAGGGTTTGAAGGATTTCTTGCTTCAAAAAGTTCGGTTACCCTTGGCAAACCACCAGTGATATCCTGAATTTTACCAAGGTTTCTAGGTATTTTTACAATTTTCTGACCAGGTACAATCTCTGCATTATCTTCAATACTGATATATGCGCCAACGGGTAAATTATATGTTTTAAGTTCATCACCACCTTCTGACAAAATCTTGATAACCGGAATCTTCTTCTTATTTTTAGCTTCGGTAATAACCTTTTCGGCGTAACCGGTTTGATCATCCCTTTCTACTCTGTAGGTAACCCCTTCTTCAATGTCCTCAAACTGAGCAATTCCTCCAAATTCAGAAATGATCAGGTTATTAAATGGATCCCATTCACAAATTGATTGACCTTTGGCTATTTTTTGCTTATCTTTTACCAATAATGTCGATCCATAAGGTATAAAGTACGAGTTATAGATCTTTTTAGTTTCAGGATCTATGACTTTTATCTCTCCTGATCTTGAAAGTACTACCTGGGTTTTTGACCCACCTTCAACCTGCTCAGTGACCTTCATATTATCAAATTCAATTACACCGTCAAATTTGGTTGTAATTTCAGATTCTGTTTTGGAAACTGACGCTATACCACCCACGTGGAAGGTTCTAAGTGTCAACTGTGTACCTGGTTCCCCAATGGATTGGGCTGCAATGATACCTACAGCATCGCCTGTTTCTACCCTTCTGCCAGTGGCCAGGTTTTTTCCATAACATCTTGCGCACACCCCTACTTTTGTTTCACAAGTGAGTACAGATCTAATGGTTACCATCTCTATGCCTGCATTTTCAATATTTGTGGCTACTTCAGGAGATATATATTCTCTGGCTTCAACCAACATTTCATCTGTTATCGGATTCAAAACATTATATAATGAATATCGTCCTACGATTCTGGATGCAAGTGTTTCAATAACATTTTCATTGTCTTTCAACGCCTCCGTATCAATGCCTCTTAGCGTAGTACAATCTTCTTCAGTAATAATCACATCCTGCGCCACATCCACCAGTCTTCGTGTAAGATATCCCGCATCTGCTGTCTTCAGGGCAGTATCCGCCAAACCTTTTCTAGCACCGTGTGTAGAGATAAAATATTCCAATACAGACAGACCTTCAAGGAAATTAGCCAGAATAGGGTTTTCAATGATTGCACCACCGGTATCACCTGATTTCCTTGGTTTTGCCATCAAGCCCCTCAATCCACACAGCTGTTTGATTTGTTGTTTCGAACCTCTGGCACCTGAATCCAACATCATAAACACTGAGTTAAACCCTTGTTTGTGAAGTGCGATTTCCCGCATAAGATTATCGGTAATTTTATTGTCAGCAAATGTCCACTTGTCAATGACCTGATTGTATCTTTCATTAGGGGTGATTAAACCCATGTTATAATTCTCCCAAACTTCATCCACTTCTTCTTGTGCTTCAAGCAGCGTTTGTTCTTTAATACTCGGAGTAATCAAGTCACCTAAATTAAAAGACAATCCACCTTTATAAGCCCAGAAAAATCCAAGATCTTTAATTTCATCCAGGAATTTTGCTGTAGCAGTAAAGTCAGTCCTGATAATAATATCACTAATGATCTTCTTGAGACTCTTTTTAGTCATCAATTGATTGATATAGGGTACAGTTGGAGGAGTGCTTTGATTAAATAATACTCTACCTACAGTGGTTTCAATAATTTTTATCACCAGATTCCCGTCTTCATCATCCACTCTGGCTCTTACTTTTATTACGGCATGTAAATCAATTACGCCTTCATTAAAAGCTATAATAACTTCTTCCGAACTGTAAAATGTTTTGCCTTCGCCCTTCACTTTAATTTCTCCAGATGATTTTCTTGGCTTGGTAAGATAATACAGACCCAAAACCATGTCCTGAGAAGGAAGAGTAACCGGCGAACCATCCTGCGGATTGAGCATATTGTGAGCAGAAAGCATCAGCATTTGTGCTTCTAAGATTGCTGCATGTCCCAAAGGAACGTGAACTGCCATCTGGTCACCATCAAAGTCCGCATTAAAAGCACCACAAACCAACGGGTGAAGTTGTATTGCCTTTCCTTCTACCAATCTAGGCTGGAAAGCCTGAATTGAAAGTCTGTGCAGAGTGGGTGCCCTGTTTAATAATACAGGGTGTCCTTTAAGTATGTTTTCAAGAATTTCCCAAATAACAGGGTCTTTCTTATCTACCAGTTTTTTTGCAGATTTAACGGTTTTAACTACACCTCTTTCAATGAGTTTTTTAATGATAAATGGTTTGAATAATTCTGCTGCCATTCCTTTTGGAATCCCGCATTCATGCAAAAGTAATGTTGGTCCGACTACAATTACTGAACGACCAGAATAATCCACCCTCTTACCTAAAAGATTTTGACGGAATCTACCTTGTTTACCTTTTAATACGTCACTCAATGATTTTAATGAACGACCACCCTCAGCTTTAACTGCATTGGATTTTCTTGAGTTGTCAAACAAAGAATCCACTGCTTCCTGCAACATCCTCTTTTCATTTCGCAGAATAACTTCTGGTGCTTTAATTTCCAATAGACGCTTCAGACGATTATTTCTAATAATAACCCTTCTGTACAGGTCATTCAAGTCAGAACTTGCAAATCGCCCCCCATCCAGAGGTACCAAAGGTCTAAGTTCAGGTGGAGTCACAGGCAGATACTGAATTATCGTCCACTCAGGTCTGTTGTCCATCGACTTCATTCCGTCTCTGAATGCTTCTACCACTCTCAATCTCTTGAGTGCTTCAGATTTTCTCTGTTGGGAAGTTTCATTGGCAGCCTGATGTCTGAGTTCAAAAGAAAGTTCATCAAGATTTATCCTTTCCAATAGATCCTTAACAGCCTCAGCACCCATTCTGGCGATAAACTTATTGGGATCCGAATCATCCAACATTTGATTATCCTTAGGTAAGGTATCCAAAATATCAAAGTACTCTTCTTCTGTAAGCAAGTCATGTTTTGAAATGTCATTTAGCTTAACACCTGGCTGTACGACTACATATCTTTCATAATAAATGACAGATTCCAACTTTTTGGATGAATATCCTAAAAGATAACCTATCTTATTTGGCAGAGATTTAAAAAACCAGATATGAACAACAGGTACCACCAATTTGATGTGCCCCATTCTTTCTCTACGCACTTTCTTTTCAGTAACTTCCACACCACATCGGTCGCAGACTATACCTTTGTATCTGATTCTTTTGTATTTACCGCAGTAACATTCGTAATCCTTAACTGGTCCGAATATTCTTTCACAAAACAAACCATCTCTTTCAGGTTTGTATGATCGGTAATTTATGGTTTCCGGCTTTAATACTTCACCAAAAGATCTCTCCAAAATTTCATCAGGAGAACTCAAACTGATAGTAATCGATTCGAATCCTTTGGTTGGTTTTACACCTTTCTTTTTTAACATAAAAAAAAATTATTAAACGTTAAAGAATTGTTTTTTAATCGAATTTAATATCAAGTGCCAATCCTCTTAATTCATGTACCAGAACATTGAATGATTCTGGTATATTTGAATCAGGGATATTATCGCCCTTGACAATTGCTTCGTATGCTTTAGCCCTACCGATGATATCATCAGACTTTATGGTCAACAATTCTCTGAGGATATTTGCTGCACCGTATGCTTCGAGGGCCCAAACTTCCATTTCCCCAAATCTCTGTCCACCAAACTGAGCTTTACCACCCAGAGGCTGTTGGGTAATTAGGGAATATGGTCCTATTGATCTGGCATGCATCTTATCATCTACCATGTGTGAAAGTTTCAACATATAAATGATACCAACCGTCGCTTGCTGGTGGAATCGGTCCCCTGTCTCACCATCATACAAGTATGTCTGTCCATAAGCCGGTAGTCCAGCCTTCTCAATATAACCTTCGATTTCGTCCAAACTTGCACCGTCAAATATCGGGGTTGCAAATTTAACTCCAAGGCTTTTACCTGCCCACCCTAAAACGGTTTCGAATATCTGACCAAGGTTCATCCTTGATGGTACACCCAGCGGGTTCAAAACTATATCAACAGGTGTTCCATCTTCCAAAAACGGCATATCTTCATCTCTTACAATTCTCGATACAATCCCTTTATTTCCGTGTCTACCTGCCAATTTATCTCCTACTTTCAGTTTTCTCTTTTTGGCAAGATAAACTTTGGCTAATTTTAGTACTCCTGCAGGTAGTTCGTCTCCAATGCTGATGTTAAATTTCTCCCGCTTGTATCTTCCAAGTTCTTCATTGACTTTAATAGAATAATTGTGAAGCAACCTAGCTATCATTTCATTGACTTTCTGATCTTTAGTCCATCCGGAATAATCAACTTGAGAGTATTCCATTTCCTTGAAGGCCTTTGGAGCAAATTTTGCACCTTTTGGTATCAATTCTTCATTGTAAATACTTCTTACACCTTCAGAAATCTTACCATCCAAAAGCGTCATAAGTTTATCAACAAGAATAGTTTTCAACTCATTCATATTGATAGCATGTGTATCCTCGAGTTTTGACAACAATTCTTTTTCCTGTACCTTTTGGAACTTATCCTTTTTAGCTCTGGCGAAAAGTTGTTTGCTGATGACTACACCTTGTGTCGATGGAGAAGCTTTTAAAGATGCATCCTTTACATCTCCAGCTTTATCACCAAAAATAGCTCTCAATAATTTTTCTTCAGGAGTAGGATCGGACTCACCTTTAGGGGTGATTTTACCAATTAGTATATCTCCCTCCTTAACCCATGCACCGACTCTAATTATACCATTTTCGTCAAGATCCTTTGTGGCTTCTTCACTCACATTTGGTATATCATTGGTCAATTCTTCTTCTCCTAATTTAGTGTCCCTAACATCAATTTCGTAACTCTCAATGTGCAATGATGTAAAGATATCTTCTTTTACGACCCTTTCAGAAAGAACAATGGCATCTTCAAAATTATAACCTTTCCAAGGCATAAACGCTACCTGCAGGTTTTGACCTAATGCCAGTTCTCCGTTTTCTGTCGCATAACCTTCACACAATAAACTACCTTTTCTAACTCTTTGTCCTTTCTTAACGATTGGTTTAAGGTTAATACAAGATCCTTGATTTGTACGCACAAATTTTATAAGATTGTACTTTTTAATGTTATCGTCAAAAGAAACGAGCATCTCTTCTTCAGATTTATCATATCTGATCACAATTTCGTTGGCATCAACATATTCCACAACACCTTCTCCTTCAGCGTTGATAAGCATGTTGGAATCTTCGGCTACTTTACCTTCAAGACCTGTACCAACAATAGGCGATTTTGGTCTCACCAATGGAAGTGCTTGACGTTGCATGTTGGAGCCCATCAATGCTCTGTTGGCGTCATCATTCTCAAGGAAAGGAATAAGTGAAGCAGAAACACCAACAATTTGGTTGGGTGCAATATCCATATATTCAATCTCCATTGGAGATAACACTGGAAATTCACCATGTTCCCGTGATTTAATCCTCTCATTTATAAAAGCACCGGTTTCTCCTACCTGAGCATTTGCCTGAGCTATTCTCCTGTAATCTTCCGCTTCCGCAGAAAGGTAAACGATTTCACCGCTTATGTCCACTTTACCATCAATAACTTTACGATAAGGTGTTTCCAAAAAACCCATCTTATTGACCTTGGCATGTACACAGAGCGTGGATATCAATCCAATATTGGGTCCTTCAGGCGTCTCAATGGTACAAAGTCGACCGTAATGAGAATAATGAACGTCCCTTACTTCAAACCCGGCACGCTCTCTGGAAAGACCACCAGGCCCTAGTGCCGAAATTCTTCTTTTATGCGTAATCTCAGATAACGGATTCGTTTGATCCAGAAATTGAGATAATTGACTTGTTCCAAAAAATGAATTTATTACAGAAGAAAGTGTACGTGCATTGATCAAATCTATAGGAGTAAAAACTTCGTTATCTCTGACGTTCATTCTTTCTCTAATAGTCCTTGTCATACGTGCTAATCCCACACCAAACTGTGCATAAAGTTGCTCTCCAACTGTACGGACACGACGATTAGCAAGATGATCAATATCATCCAATTCTGCTTTCTGATTTACTAGGCTTACCAGATATTTAACTATTGAAATTATGTCTTCCTTAGTTAAAACAAGGGTTTCCTTACTTATTTCAAGTTTAAGTTTTCTATTAATTTTATATCTACCTACTTCTCCAAGATTATATCTTTTATCAGAGAAAAATAGTTTATCGATAATACCTCTCGCGGTCTCTTCGTCAGGAGGATCTGTACCTCTTAACTGTCTGTAAATCTGTGTTACAGCTTCTACTTCTGACGATGAAGGATCCTTCTGAAGAGTATTATAGATGATAGAATAATCTTCATCAAGATTTTCCTTTTGTAAGATTATACTATTAATGTCAACATCTGCGATCAACTCAATGTTGTCTTCATCCAATACTACATCTCTCTCAAGAATAATTTCGTTACGCTCTATGGTAACCACTTCTCCTGTGTCTTCATCAACAAAATCTTCTGTCCACTTTCTTAAAACCCTGGCCGCCAGCTTTCTGCCTATAGCAGCCTTAAGTGATTGTTTATCTGTGGAGATTTCTTCAGCCAAATCAAACAAATTAAGGATATCCCTATCAGAATCAAATCCAATGGCCCTTAATAAGGTTGTCACGGGAAATTTTTTCTTTCTGTCTATGTATGCATACATTACTGAATTAATATCAGTGGCAAACTCCATCCAAGCTCCTTTAAAAGGAATAACTCTAGCTGAAAAGATTTTAGTACCATTGGGGTGGAATGTCTGACTAAAGAAAACCCCAGGAGACCTGTGAAGCTGCGACACAACTACCCTTTCAGCACCGTTGATCATGAATGTTCCTTTATTGGTCATATAAGGGATATTACCAAGAAACACATCCTGCACTATCGTCTGAAAATCAACGTGTTCTTCATCATTACAAGACAATCTTAATTTTGCTTTTAATGGCACACTATAAGTTAATCCCCGTTGCATACATTCTTCAATACTATATCTAGGAGGATCAATAAAATAGTCCAAAAATTCTAGAACAAAAATACTTCGTGCATCAGAAATAGGAAAATTCTCTTGAAATACACGATACAATCCTTCATTTCCTCTGTTTTCCGGTGTAGTTTCCAATTGAAAAAACTCCTGAAAAGATTTTATTTGAATCTCTAGTAAATCAGGATAGTGGTTTGCTAATTTAATTTTGCCGAAGTTGACTCTATTATTTCCGGCTGCGGCTGCGACTCCGTTTGATGTCATACTTTTGATATTTGTTTAGCGTAATTCGATAAATAAAGAACAAAACTCATGGAATTGTTCAAAAAAAAAGATTTTAATGACAATAGGCTTAACCAACCAATGGTCGGTTAAGCCAGATATCATTGATTTTCAGACTTAACTTCTGAAATTAAGTCCATTAGACTTTTGTCAAATTACTTAAGCTCAATTGAAGCACCTGCACCTTCAAGCGTAGCTTTCATTGCTTCAGCTTCTGCTTTGGTAGCGCCACCTTTTAATAAAGAAGGAGCTGCATCAACAAGGTCTTTTGCTTCTTTCAATCCAAGATTTAGGATTGTTTTAACTTCTTTCACAATAGCAAGTTTGTTTGCACCTGCTGAAGTTAAATGGACATCGAATTCAGTTTTTTCAACAGGAGCGTCTGCAGCAACAGCAGCAGGACCCGCAGCAACTGCAACAGCAGCAGCAGCTGGTTCAATACCGTATTCATCTTTCAAAATCTGAGCCAATTCACTTACTTCTTTTACAGTTAAGTTTACTAATTGCTCTGCGAATGCTTTTAAATCTGCCATGATATAATGGTTTTAATAAATTTTAAAATTAAAAAAATAATCCGTTAATGTTGGAAGCATAACGTAACATTCTTATATCTCAAATTTGAGAAAATACATGATTAACCTCTTTCTTCAAGAGTTTTAAGTACCCCAGCGATGGTCGAACCACCAGACTTAAGTGCACTAATAACATTTTTAGCAGGTGACTGCAACATAAATAAAACATCACCCACTAACTCATTTTTAGTTTTAAGTTTGATAAGAATATCTAATTGATCATCACCAATGAAAATATCAGAATCAATATATGCTGCTTTCAAAAGAGGGCGCGCATCTTTACCTCTAAATTCCTTTATAATAGAAGCAGGAAGTTTTCCATCCTGTGAAAACAGTACTGTACTCTGACCTTTAAATGCTTCGAATATTCCTTTAAAATTCTTACTGTCTGATTGTTCACCCATGGCTTTTATAGCCAAGGCATTTTTAACAGTCTTTACTTCTACACCTTTTTCAAAGCATATACGTCTCAACTGATTAATTTTTGCAACAGTCAATGTAGATGCATCTGTTACATAAAAATATGAAGAATTTTCAAATTTCTCCTTTAACTCTTCTACTAATAAACCTTTATCTGTTCGTGTCATTTCTTTAATTTTAATGGTTTATTTAATGGTTTTAGTATCAACAGATATCCCAGGACTCATCGTACTTGCAATACTTATAGACTTCATGTAAATACCTTTAGCTGTAGATGGTTTCATCTTTTCAAGAGTGGTAATTAACTCAATGGCATTTTCTGCCAATTTCTCCGGAGTAAATGAGACACGTCCTACCGGCGAATGAATTATACCATACTTATCTACCCTAAAAGAAATTTTTCCTGCTTTCACTTCTTCAACCGCTGCACCAACATTGATTGTTACTGTGCCTGTTTTAGGGTTCGGCATTAAGCCTCTAGGCCCAAGTATTCTTCCTATCTGACCTACCTTAGCCATTACATTGGGCATGGCTATAATTACATCAACATCAGTCCAGCCTTGGCTGATTTTTGTGATAAATTCATCCAAACCAACATAATCAGCACCAGCATCTTTTGCTTCAGCTTCTTTTTCCGGTGTACATAAAACCAATACCCTTTTTACTTTACCTGTACCATGAGGGAGGGAAACAGTACCTCTGATTGCCTGATCAGCTTTTCTAGGATCAACACCCAATCGAACATGGATATCAACAGATGCATCAAACTTAGCAGTGTTTACTTCTTTTACAAGTGCTACTGCATCTTTCAGAGCGTAAAGTTTGCTTGAATCAACTTTGGCATTGACTGCCTGTCTTTTTTTACTAACTTTTGCCATAAAATAATATTTAAGGTACAATCGTCAAAATGAATTTGACTCCCTTACCGATTAAAAAATAAATTAATTCTCTTCTGTCACTGCCTTATTGCCCCACGGGGCATCACCAGAGACTGTTATGCCCATGCTTCTAGCCGTACCCGCAACCATTTTCATTGCAGATTCAACTGTAAAAGCATTGAGATCTTTCATTTTGCTTTCCGCTATACCTTGGATCTGATCCCAAGATACTGCACCAACCTTATTTCTATTGGATTGTGGGGAACCACTTTTAATTTTTGCCAATTCCATTAGTTGTGCTGCAGCCGGTGGTGTTTTAATAACGAAATCAAAAGACTTATCTTTATACACAGTGATAAGGACAGGAAGTACTTTTCCTATAGCATCCTGAGTCTCTGCATTAAATCTTTTACAGAATTCCATTATATTCAAGCCTTTTGAACCTAAAGCAGGTCCTACCGGCGGTGCAGGATTTGCCTGACCTCCTTTTACCTGGAGCTTTACATATGTTTGAATTTCTTTTGCCATTTTATTTATCTGGTTTATTAAAATAATACGAAGACTTTAGGGAAGCATCAATATTGATCTAAAGTCATTTCTTTTTTATGATTGTTTTTCTACCTGCATGTAATTCAACTCTACTTCAGTACCCCTTCCAAATATCTTTACAATTACCTTCAACTTCTTCTTATCTTCATTTACTTCTTTGACATCCCCTACAAAATCGTTAAACGGACCATCGATGATCTTTATGGTCTCACCAACAATAAATGGCTCGATCATAGAAGCCGATACTTCTTGGGAGTCATCTACCTTACCGAGCATCCTATTTGCTTCCGTTTGTGACATCGGGATAGGATGAGTTTTTCCAAGAAAATGTATAACATTTGCAACATTCGTTATCACTTGAACCATTTCTCCTGAAAACTTTCCATGCACAGCCTCTACAAGAATATATCCTGGAAGAATATTTCTCTCAAGAATGACTTTCTTTCCGTTTCTGATTTTATATACTTTCTCAGAAGGAACCAACACTTGTGTAACAAACTCTTCCCATTTATTCCTTTGTATTTCAAGCTCTATGCGCTCCTTTATACTTTTCTCTTTTCCACTCACCACTCTAAGAGAGTACCATTTTTTATCTTCGGACATTATAAATTAAATTTAATGTTAAATTATTGTTCGTAGATAAACTTTAAAGCATTGTTTGCGATGAAATCAAATAGGAATATAATCAGCGAAAGTATAATAGTGGAAACAATTACTAATCTTGCACTACTGAATAACTCAGGCCAAGTAGGCCAAGTGACATGATTGATGAGCTCGTCATAACTCTCTTTCAGATATAGTCTGATATTCTCCATTGTACTATATTTTATTTCTGATAATTTCAGAAATTATTAATTAAAATTAGCAGGGGAGACAGGGATCGAACCCGCAACCTACGGTTTTGGAGACCGCCACTCTACCAATTGAGCTACTCCCCTAAAAGATTAAAAAGTATCACCTATTAAAAATGAAAAATTAAGCACCCTACAGAGCACTTAATTTTTCAAAATATTTTATAGCATTGAACTATTAGGAGATAATCTCAGTTACCTGACCTGCTCCAACAGTTCTTCCACCTTCTCTAATCGCAAAACGAAGACCTTTCTCCATTGCAATCGGGCTTATCAATTTTACTTCAAGGGAAACGTTATCACCTGGCATAACCATTTCTACTCCAGCAGGTAAACTAACATCACCTGTAACGTCAGTTGTCCTAAAGTAAAACTGAGGTCTGTAACCATTAAAGAATGGCGTATGTCTTCCTCCTTCATCCTTACCAAGGACATAGATTTCACACTTAAAGTGTGCATGTGGTTTTACAGAACCTGGTTTAACGATAACCATTCCTCTTCTGATCGCATCTTTTTCAATACCTCTCAGAAGAATACCTGCATTATCACCAGCTTCACCTCTTTCAAGTATCTTTCTAAACATTTCAACTCCTGTTACTGTAGATGTCAATGGCTTATCACCCACTTTCATCATACCAATAATTTCTACTGGATCTCCAGTGTTAATAACACCTCTCTCAATTCTACCAGTTGCTACAGTACCTCTACCTGTAATAGAAAATACGTCTTCAATAGGCATAAGGAAAGTCTTATCAACATCTCTCACAGGTTCAGGAATGTTTGCATCTACTGCAGCCATTAGATCAAGAATCTGTTGTTTTGCTTTTGGATCACCTTCAAGTGCCTTCAAAGCTGAACCCTGAACAATCGCTGCGTTGTCTCCGTCGAATTGGTAAGCACTTAAAAGTTCTCTTAATTCCATTTCAACCAGTTCCAACATTTCAGGATCATCGACAAGATCTACTTTGTTCATAAATACTACTACAGCAGGTACACCTACTTGTCTTGCAAGAAGGATGTGCTCTCTCGTTTGAGGCATTGGTCCGTCTGTCGCTGCGCACACTAAAATAGCACCATCCATTTGAGCAGCACCTGTAACCATGTTTTTCACATAATCGGCGTGACCTGGACAATCTACGTGAGCGTAATGTCTGTTTACGGTTTCATACTCTACGTGTGCAGTGTTGATAGTGATACCTCTTTCTTTTTCTTCCGGGGCAGCGTCGATAGAATCGTAATCCTTCTTCTCGGCAAAGCCTAACTCAGAAAGCACGTAAGTAATAGCGGCAGTAAGTGTCGTTTTACCATGGTCAACGTGACCAATCGTTCCGATATTTACGTGTGGTTTGGTTCTTACAAATGTTGATTTAGCCATCAGTTAAAATTTTCTGAACTTTAATTATTATTAAAAAATATTATACATAAAAATGAGCCAATGAAGGGATTTGAACCCTTGACCCCTTCCTTACCATGGAAGTGCTCTACCCCTGAGCTACATCGGCCAATATTATTTGAGCTCCGGGTGTTTGAAAAATTTGAGCGGAAGACGAGACTCGAACTCGCGACCCTCAGCTTGGAAGGCTGATGCTCTACCAACTGAGCTACTTCCGCAATAGTCAAGCAATATAAAAGTGCTGTAGTGGGGATGATAGGATTCGAACCTATTCAGGCGTAGCCAACAGATTTACAGTCTGCCCCGTCTCTCCAACTTCGGCGCATCCCCGACACTCTATAGAGCCAGTGGAGGGATTCGAACCCCCGACCCGCTGATTACAAATCAGCTGCTCTGGCCAACTGAGCTACACTGGCATGCTTAATTTTATATCAAAATTTCAAACTACATTTGGATCTTTTTCCAAAAGCGATGCAAAGGTAAATCTTTCTCAAATATAAAAAAACTTTATTTAAAAAAAAATAAAAAAAATCGATGATTTCATAAATTCCATCATTGTACATTGTTTGATATTAGATAAATCTACAAAAAGAACCATATTTGAATATATTTTCTACCAAATAACGTATCATGGATTTATTTAATACGGTTTCTTATTCAAAGTTAAATTATTAGAAAATATCAGGTAGATTTATAAATTGATAGATAATAGTGAATTTCGCAACTGAAATAAATTTTATTCCAGATATTAAAAATAGACATCATATTTAGTCTATTTTGCTAATGAATAACTTCTAAATTTCAATAGTAAATATGTCACTTTTTTTAAAAATTTGTAAGAAGGATTCTTGATTTTGATTAATTTGTCAAACTTTTAAGTCTGTTTGTTAAAAATACAATTATTTTGTGCGTTCAAATACAATATTTTAAATAATACTAAAAATGTGCACACTATGAAATTGTTTATAGCGATCCATTTATTGATGTTCCATTTATTACTTACTGCCCAATCTGACTATTCTAGCTATAAATATTCTGAAAAATTATCAACGGAGATAAGTGCAAACAATAATTTATGGGTTTCTATTCATATAGTTTTGTTCAATCAACTGGATTATAATGCATGGAATAAAACGGAAGATGCATCCAGAAGTGAATTAAATGACAAACAGCGTAAATTAGTGAATGATCTTAAAAAGAATGCCGAAAATTCTCAACGTGAACTGTTGGTCTTTTTAGGTCAATCCCAAGATGTGGATGTAAATAGTCTTAAGACCCATTGGATTGCCAATGTGATTACTTGTACGGCCAAAATGAGTTTTATACCAACAATTACTGCAAGGGAAGATGTAAGATGGGTAGGATTGAATACAAAACTTAAACATACTGCTGTAACAGAAGCTGCCTATGTTGCTGCAGCAATACCAAATAAAGCTGAAAAGGGATTGATCGCCATAGGTGCTCCTGAAATGTGGGCCCTTGGATATACCGGTTATGGTAGACTTGCCTTTATTGCAGATACTGGTACTGATCAAAAGCACCCTGCTATTTCGTCCCAATATAATGGTATCAGAAACGGGAATATGTCTTCCTGGTACAGTTATGGTTCTGTAAATTCGCCTTACGATTGTGATAGACACGGAACACATGTGACAGGAACCATATTGGGATTGGATAGATCGACAAATGATACTATTGGAGTTGCCTTTAATTCCAAATGGATTGCAGGTGACATACTCTGCGGAATTGGTACTGAAGATAACATTGGTGCATTTGAATGGGCTTTGGATCCTGATGGAAACCCTGAGACTACTTCTGACATACCTGATGTAATTAATAATTCATGGTACGATCCAAGTCTGACCGAGTTGGATTGTTACAGTGTTTATATTCCTATTCTAGAATCTTTGGAAGCCGCCGGAATTGCAGTGGTTTTTTCTGCAGGAAATTCAGGACCTGACGAAAATACTATTACTCCACCTCATAATATCAACATCAATGAAGTAAACAGCTTTACCATCGGTGCATTAAATGGAAATAGTAGCTCATTGCCAATCGCGAGTTTTTCCAGTAATGGACCTTCACATTGCCCAGGCGAAGGTCCGATTAAAATCAAACCTGAAGTTTCTGCCCCCGGGGTGCAGGTCAGGTCATGTGTACCCGGAGGCGATTATGCACTTTTAAGCGGAACATCCATGGCGGCACCTCATGTAAGTGGTGCTTTACTTCTTCTGAAAGAGGCATACCCTTATCTTAGTGGGAAAGAATTAAAACTCGCTCTATACCATTCAGCCAGAGATCTAGGCATACCTGGTGAAGACAACAAATTTGGCATGGGGATAATCAATGTACATGATGCTTATCTTTATTTATTGGCAAAAGGTTACCAACCTGTACCAGGACTGGTAGCAAATGATGTGTTACTTTTGGATGTTAAACATGCTCCTATAGGATGTGAGAATAAACTTTATCCGCAACTCCTTGTAGAAAATAGTGGCACGGATACATTAACTTCGCTTGAAATACATTTTAATGGAATAACATTTGAGAAAACTTATATTTGGGAAGGTATTTTAGCCCCCAAAGAAAGAGCGACGATTCATGTGTACATCACGGATATGCCTGACAACAATGATGTCATCACAATATCTTTGATAAGACCAAACGGGCAAGAAGATAATAAACCACTAAACAACTCGCTTGCCATAAAATTAAAAATATCAGACAGATTTTCTACTGAAAGCAATTGGTTATTTTCTGAAAATATCTGTACAAACTCCATTTTTTATCTGAACGCTCCGGAAACTTTACCTATTACTCCTAATAATGTCAAATGGTATAACAAACCATTTGATGGAGACGTAAAATTTGAAGGGAAAAAGATTCTTATCGAAGAAAAAACAAAAATTGAGTCTTTGTATGCAGAATTATATTATAAAGATAATGTAGGAATGTCTCCTAAATTTAATTCATCTGGTATTTATGAAGAAGCAGGTGAAGAAGGACTTATCTTTGATGCGAATAGTATATTCACTTTGGATACATTTACTGTTTATAGTGAAAAAATAGGTATTCGGCACTTTTTCTTATATAATGAAAATGGAGATTCAATAACTTCCACTAAAAAATATATTAATAAAATCGGCGCTAATATAGTAAAGCTAAACTGGACAATTCCCCCCGGACAAAATTACAGAATAGTAAAAAAAGAAGGAAAGGCTTTATACAGCAATCAAAATATCGTGGAATTTCCAATTTTATCTGCTGACGATATTGTTTCGATACAATCCGGAACAAATGGAAACATTTATAATTATTTCTACGACTGGAAAATATCTTACACACATCCATGCGGTCGTGTTCCATTTGTATTTGAAGCAAGGATAGATACAGTAATTGGCAGTCCTGAGTTCGAATTATCAACAGATACCTTATTTCTTCCTGGTAATAATACTATTCAAATCAGAAATACATCCAAACTTCTTAAATCTTACCTTTGGGATATGGGTGACGGGAGCAATTATACAGAAGAAGAAGTTGAACATAATTATGAGTCCACAGGGACGTTCAATATAGTACTTACCGCAATAGATGAACATAACTGTCTGATTACCAATGGTAAAACATTGGTGGTTTTACAAACTACATCCAGCAATGATGAAGTATCAGGGCCAAATCTTGAAGGAATAAAAATTTATCCAAATCCTGTTAAAACTGAATTACTTATTTTATTGGGTCAAAATCTGGAAAATGAATTAAAACTTCAACTTATCGATTTGAACGGAAAGAATATATCTGTTACACAGTTTAAAAAAGGGTCTGATCTGATTGTTTTGGATTTTGAAAATGTACCACTTGGCGTTTATTTGCTAAAAATGGTTATTGGTAGTAATACTACAACCAAAAAAATAGTTAGACTTTAACAGTTAATTCATTTGATAACATGTTCAATAATTATAGGGCGAAAGAAACCTCGACTGAACATTAATTTAGTTTTACTTGTTTTTGCTATTTAACAGTTAAATAAAAATATAATATGGCGTTCGAAGATATTGACAATTTACCTATAACGTGGACAGATTATGAAGATATTGGAATGAGACTCTATGAAAGATTTGGTAATGAATTTACGGAAGGTAAAATATACAGAACCCGTTTCACTGAACTTATTGAATGGGTCCTGCAAATTCAAAATTTTGTAGGAAAGCGTGAAGACTGCAATGAGGGTCATCTGGAACAGATACAGGCTAAATGGGTATATGAATGGAGGGACAATCAATAATAGTGTATGGATGATAACTTGATGAATGGGATAACCACTTTCATATTTGATGTCGATGGAGTTTTTACCAACAGTGAGGTAATTGTAATGGAAAACGGAGATCACGTCAGAACAATGAATACCAGAGATGGCCAAGCGTTAAAATTTGCAATCGATGCCGGTTTTAATGTAGCCATCATCACAAAGGGATTTTCAGCGGGAGTAAGAAAAAGATTTGAATTTTTAGGTGTTCCACATATTTATGATAGACTAACAGAAAAAGAAAGTGCTTTTGATGATTATGTAAATAAACTCGGACTGGTAAAAAATGAAGTTCTTTATATGGGTGATGACATACCAGATTTAGGGCTATTTGAAAAAGTCGGGGTATCAGCTTGTCCAGCAGATGCAGCTATAGAAAATTTACATAGAGCCAAATATATTTCATCCAAAAATGGAGGTCATGGTTGTGTACGTGAAGTAATTGAAAAGGTAATGCGTCTTCAGGGCAAATGGAATTTCTAAAATATACCATACCATATTTTAAAATAGTAAGACCTGGTAATTTATTATTGATTGGAATTACACAATGGATATTTTATCACTTTATAATTTATAAGCTGATTGATTTTCCTTCATTGGATCCATATAAGGCTTTTTTACTTATATTGCAAACCATCTTTATTGCAGCAGGGGGATATGTCATTAATGATATTAAAGATTACGTAACGGACCAAAAAAACAAACCACAGAAAACCTATATTCCACAGGCAATTTCCATTCCTAATGCAAAATTGTATTATTACTTTTTATTGGGCACTGGGTTAATAGTTTCCTTTGTTTTAGAAAAAAACACCCACCATTTCCCTATAGTTTTTATACATATCTCACTATGCATCATTCTTTACTTATATGCCGTCAAATTTAAGAACTCTATACTTTTCGGCAACGTAACAGTAAGCCTTATGGTGTCTCTTGTTTCAGGTATTATTCTATTTTCAGAAAGGGAATCTATTGCTAAAATTGCAGACCAAAATAATCATAATTTAATACTTTCAATTTTTATTTCTTACATTGTATTTTCATTTTTAGTCAATTTAATACGTGAAATTATAAAAGATATAGAAGACATGGCCGGAGATCAAGCTACCGGCTATATTACTTTTCCTATTAAATATGGAAAAGATGCAAGCAAAAAACTTTGTATTTATATTTCAGCCCTTACGCTTATATTTTTAGTTATATGGGTATTTACGACCAACATTCCATTGGAATTAAGAAGTAAAACATTTATGCTTTTATTTGTAGCTGCGCCTTTAGTAATTTTTATTCAGATATTAACAAACACAACGCACAAGCGAGAATTTGCAAAAATAAGCAGTACACTTAAATGGATTATGGTCGCTGGCTTAGGAAGTATTATAATTATTTCATCAGAATTATAAGGTATGAATATTCTTCAAAATAAAAAACTTATACTGGGATCAAAATCGCCACGGCGTAGCCAACTTTTATCAGAAGCAGGCTTTGCGTTCGAGATAAGGACTCAAGACATAGAAGAAAGCTTTGATTCGTCCACTCCGGTATTGGATGTTGCGGAAGACCTAGCCATCAGAAAAGCCCAAGCATTAAGTGATACTTTGATGGATGAAGAAATCCTTTTGACGGCAGACAGTGTGGTTATTCTGGACAACATCATTTACAACAAACCGGAAAACTATCAAGACGGGGTACGCATACTTTCTGCTTTATCAGATCGTACCCATATCGTTGCTACAGGGGTTTGCCTTATGACTTCAAAAATAAGAGAGTCTTTTACAGTGGTTACAAATATAACTTTTGAGAAGCTGAGCTTTGAAGAAATAGACTATTATCTCAAGACATACCAGCCATATGATAAAGCAGGGGCATATGGTATACAGGATTGGATCGGATGGTGTAAAATCAAAAAAATAGAGGGAAGCTATTCCAACGTGATGGGATTGCCGGTAAGAGAAGTTTATGAAAAAATTATAATCTTCTCAAATAGTAAATAAATGTCTATACTTAATAATATCAAACTATTTTGGCAATCCGTTAATATAATTTTTGCCATCTTAAAATATTTAAAAAATCAAAAAAAATTTATTGAAGAAAACATTAATCCCATTGTTGATAAAGCTATAGCAGTAGATGATGGAAGTATAGACCATGAAGATATAAAAAAAATAACCAAATATTATGGGCTAGCCGTTCCTGCTATCTTAGGGGAGGCCATATGTGTTTTAAGGCATAAAGAGATGACTCTAACAGAAAGATTGGTAAGTTCTTGTCAAGGAGCAGTTACAGGACTGGGTGATGATTTTTTTGATAAGAAAAGATTATCCGAGGAAGCGTTAAAAAGTTTGATTGAATATCCTGAATTAAACAGTGGCAATACAGAATTAGAAAAAATGGCGCTTAATTTTTATAAAATTGCACTAAATAATAACGCTCATCCAGATATGATGAAAAGCCAGATACTAAAGGTTTTTCAAACACAGCTGCATAGCAAGAAACAAACAAACCCAGAGTTATCCCCAAATGAAATCAAAGCAATCACCTTCCAAAAAGGTGGACAATCCTTACTTTTTTACCGTACCGCATTTGACAATCCGATGAAAAAAGGTGAAGCTAATATGCTCTATGGTCTGGGTGGCCTGATGCAACTTAGTAATGATATTTTTGATGTATATAAAGATCATCAAAATGGAATTTATACGCTCGTAACAACGACATCAAAAATAAAACCATTGCGTGATTTATATGATGAAGCACTTAATTCAGGCATTCAGTATGCTTTTCAATTGGAATATAATAAAAAAGATATTCGAAAATTCCTTCAAATTCTATCTATTGCAATTTTTAGTCGCTGCTATGTTTGTCTGGATCAATTGGAAAGTAAAGAATTAAAAACTGATAATATATTTAGACCTGATCTTTATACACGCAAAGATTTGGTTTGTGATATGGATACACGGAAAAATAAATTGAAATCATTAAAATATCACATGTGGATAACCCAAAGATTAACTTAATTCCAATTAATTGACTAAATAATTCAGGCTTAAATTGGACGTTACTTACATTAAATAAAAAATTTAAAAGTACCTTTGTACTTCTTATTAAATCCTGAAATTTATAAAAATGAACATTCAAAAAAACCATGTGGTCTCTTTGCATTACACGCTCACAGAAGATACGGTCGATGGTAAACTTATTGAAGAGACCTACAGTTCAGAACCGCTTTCATTTATTTACGGAGTTGGCATGATGCTCCCGTCCTTTGAAGAAAATATTGAATATAAGGTCGTTGGAGACACCTTTTCTTTTACGCTTGAGTCAGGCGATGCCTATGGAGAATATGAGGAACAGGCAGTTGTAGAAATTCCTATTGGTAGTTTTGCCGACGAGTTAGGTAATATTGACCGAAGTAAATTACTTGCTGGAGCACCATTGACCATGCACGATAATGAAGGGCGTACTTATAGAGGCGTGGTCACTGAACCAAAAATAGATTCCATAATTATTGATTTTAATCACCCAATGTCGGGATATACCCTGCATTTCAAAGGCGAAATTCTTGAAGTAAGGGAAGCTACAGCATCAGAACTGGATCATGGACATGTCCATCCAGAAGGACACGAACATCATTGAGTTGAGATCATATAATTATTCACTAAGGAATTGTAAAGAAATAACCTATACATTTTGGCTTGTTCTTTTATCCTTTTTCTTCGTTGCAAATTCGTCAAGTAGCTACTGCTATTCTCCTCATTCGCGCCTTGAAAAATAAATATAATAACGACGTCAAATTTGAACACTTTAATTCATAACGATTCCTAAACAACTTGGTAATCATTCGCAAATTATCTATTGCTGCATGATATATTTCAATATTTAAAATAATAAACTCCAAAATACATTAACTTGCATTAAAAATAAATTTATTAGGAATGAGTGAGTTAATATCTATTTCAGGTCATATTATTGATATAATAAATCGACGCATTTTTAAAGGTATCATCTATATTGCTGATGAAACGATACATTCTATGGTAGAGTCTGAAAATGTACCGGATCAATTTATTCTGCCCGGATTTATAGATGCACATATACACATCGAAAGCTCGATGGTAACACCTTATGAATTTGCAAAAATTGCATTACGTCATGGCACTGTCGCTACAGTTTCAGATCCGCATGAGATAGCCAATGTCTGTGGTTTGGAAGGAGTGGAGTACATGATTGAAAATGCCAGAAATGCTGGATTAAAATTCTTTTTCGGAGCCCCATCATGTGTTCCTGCAACCAACTTTGAAAATGCAGGTGCTACAATCGATTCATTGGCTGTAAAAAGTCTCCTGTCGTCTGAAGATATCTGGTATTTATCAGAAATGATGAATTATCCTGGAGTACTTCAAAATGATTCTGAAGTAATTGCCAAAATCCAATATGCCAGGGAATATAACAAGCCAATAGATGGTCATGCTCCGGGATTGATGGGGAATGATGCCAGAGACTACATCCTTCATGGCATATCTACCGATCATGAGTGCTACCAGCTTGATGAAGCTTTACACAAGTTGAATCACGGAATGAAAATTATCATTCGGGAAGGGTCTGCAGCAAAAAATTTTGAAGCCCTGCATAGTCTGATAGGCTCACATCCTGACATGGTGATGTTTTGCAGCGATGACAAACATCCAGATGACCTCATGGAAGGACATATTAATGTTTTGGTTACGCGGGCTCTGGCTTTAGGATACGATCTTTTTGATGTGTTGCAAATAGCGTGTGTTAATCCCGTACATCATTATGGTTTGCCTGTAGGTTTGTTAAAAAAGGGAGATAATGCTGATTTTATAGTTATCAGCGATACCCATTCCTGGGAAGTCAAACAAACATGGATCAATGGGAAACCTTATTATGCTGATAAAAAAAGTTTGTTGCCTCAGTTTTCATCTAGAATTATCAACCAATTTAACACTTCCGTAATAACCACTGATGATTTAAAATTATCTTCTGTGGACTCTAGAGTACCGGTAATCGAAGCAATTGATGGATCGCTCATCACTGAAAAATCTTGGGCCACATTATCACTGAAAGAAGGTGTTATAAACGCGGACCCGACCCAGGATATTTTAAAAATTTGTGTTATCAACAGGTACGAAAAAGCCATTCCGGCGATAGGATTCATTAAAAATTTTGGCTTAAAAGGATGTGCCATTGCTTCCACCGTTGCCCATGATTCTCACAATATCATAGCAGTTGGTGATGATGATGCACTTTTAAGCCGGGCGATTAATCTTCTGATATATTCAAAAGGTGGACTATCTGCTGTTACTGCAAAGGATGAAAAACATATAGAATTGCCAATAGCAGGTCTTATGAGTGATCAACCAGTCGATACAGTCGGACAAATGTATAGTGATATTTCGTCATTCGTCAAATCTAATGGTTGTACGCTGCATGCGCCGTTTATGACATTATCATTTATGGCGTTGCTAGTCATTCCAAAAATTAAAATTAGTGATAAAGGTATGTTTGATGCCGAAACGTTTAGGTTTTATTAATTCCATCAAACAAAAATGTATGCACCTCTTTTTTCAGAAAAGGAGTTATATATTCCTTGACTAAAATATTAAGACAAACTTTAGTTGAATAAATATGTTTGTGAAATCATAACTTTGCGTGATAATTTAGTAAAAAGATGAAGATACCTATAGATCTGAAGAAAGGAGATGTGACGAAAAGCGCGCCAAAAGAAGTGATCGTAGGGATTGACCTAGGCACGACCAACAGTCTTATAGCATATATAGACAACGAAGTACCTGTAACAGTGAAATCCATCGAAGGTAAAAACAAACTTACGCCTTCAATTTTGCATTTTTCGAAAAATGGAGATATAATCGTAGGAAATAAAGCAAAGGAGTATCTGATTTCACATCCTGAAAGAACCATATTCTCAGTCAAAAGATTAATGGGAAAATCATATGCCGATGTAAGTCAACTTAATACCAGTATAGGTTATGAAATAATAGATGAAGAAAGTGCATCGTTGGTTAAAATTAAAATAGGCAATAGATTTTACACTCCTGTGGAACTTTCGTCCGAAATCCTTAAATCCTTGAAGAAGGATGCTGAAAAACATTTGAAAACTAGAGTGTCGAAAGCAGTTATTACAGTTCCTGCTTATTTTAATGACGCTCAAAGGCAAGCCACCAGAGATGCAGGAAAACTTGCCGGCCTTGATGTACTTAGGATAGTCAATGAACCAACAGCGGCCAGTCTTGCTTATGGCATCGGACTAGACAGAACACTGCAATCCAATGTTGCAGTGTATGATCTTGGTGGCGGCACATTTGATATTTCAATTCTGCATATTGAAGATGGAATATTTGAAGTTCTTTCTACACATGGTGACACCTTCCTTGGCGGAGATGATTTTGACAGAGCAATCATTAACTATTGGGCAGAAATACTGGAAATTTCAGAAGACAGATTAAAGAAAGAAACCAATCTAAATCAGGAGCTAAGGATAACAGCGGAAGAAGCTAAAAAAGTATTAAGCTCAGCAAATGAATTCAAAGGTGAAATCGCCGGTAAAAATGTCTCCTTGACCAAAGATAAATTCGAAGCATTAATTTTTCCATTCATTGAAAAAACATTAAAAAGTTGTGCACAGGCTCTACATGACTCAGGGCTCAAATTGGCAGAAATTGACAAAATAATACTAGTGGGAGGTTCTACCAGAATTCCGCTAGTCAAAGAAAAACTGGAAACCTTTTTTGGAGTAATGCCGGACGATAGTCATGATCCTGACGAAGTGGTGGCATTGGGAGCAGCTATTCAGGCAGATATACTTGCCGGGAACAGAAAGGATATTTTATTACTCGATATCACCCCGCTTTCTTTAGGAATAGAGACGGTTGGGGGATTGATGGACACCATCATTCCTCGCAATTCCAAAGTACCACAACGGGCTGGTAGACAGTATACCACATCAGTAGACGGCCAGAAAAATTTACGTATTGCAGTGTATCAGGGAGAGCGTGATCTAGTCGAGCATAACCGCAAACTGGGAGAATTTATATTGAAAGATATTCCACCAATGGCTGCCGGATTTCCTAAGATTGAAGTACACTTTATTCTGGATGCAGACGGTATCCTGACAGTAAAAGCGGAGGAACTTCGTTCCGGAAAAGAAACTTCGGTGGAAATAAAATCTACCTATGGTATATCAGAAGAAGAAATGGCCTTAATGCTGATTGAGTCTATAAAAAATGCTGAAATTGATATGAAAAAACGTGCTGTGCTTGAAGCCGTGAATGAAGCGAATAATGTCATCCTTGCTGCTGAAAAATTTATGAAACAAAACGCTGATATCCTTAGCCAAACGGAATATGATCAAATCATGATGCTGAACAATGCATTAAAAACGTCCGTCCAGTCAGGAAATAAAGATGAGATAGAGTTGGCTATGAAAGTATTAAATGATTATTCTTCTCCTGTGGCACATCGTGCACTTGATATCAACATCAACAAAGCACTAAAAGGTGTAAAAATGTAAACGCAACATTTTCATCATTGGATATTTGGTTATTTACCTCAATAGATTAATTTTGTATCAAAATATTGCGGATGCTTGACATTTTTTTGTTGGACAACAGTAACTTTAAAAATTACGGATGGGAGCATGGTTTGTGTTTTATGGCTTGTATACTTTTTATAATTTATATTTTGTATACAGGTAAAAAGTATTGGAATACTGAACAACAAAAAAAATATATTACTATCATTTGTACCTTTGGTGCCTTCATGCAAATATTTAAAGTAGTGTATAAATATAATGCAGGAATTTTTGATGAAACCAATGATTTCCCGCTACATTTATGTAATATTATGACTTTGGTTATGCCTCTTATTTTATGGTTCAGGTGGCGATTGTTGTGGGGTGTCACATTTTTCTGGATCATAGCCGGGTGTGCCCAATCTATATTCACGCCTACCCTGACGGAATCATTGCCTCACTACGAAGCTATTAGATATTGGGTCGTACATGCGGTGATAATTTTAGGTGCTCTTTACGGTATTTTTGTTTTTGGGTATAAACCATCCATCAAGGACGCTATATTTTCAGCCATCGGAATGAATATACTAGCGGCATTCCTTTATCCCATCAATGTAGCTCTCGGGTCAAACTATATGTATCTGAATGGTAAGCCAGCTGGCAAAACATTCTATGATTTATTAGGTCCATGGCCGGATTATATTCTTGTATTGGAGTTTGTTATTATAGTATTTTTCTCCTTGCTCCTTGTGCCGTTTTACTGGCATAAAATAAAACCTGCATTTATATTCCGAAAAAACTAACCATTGAATGCTTATTGAAATTAAGTTCATATTTTATCTTTTCAACTTTTTTAAAATCATATTTCCTTTTTTCTAACTAATAACTACCTTTGCAATAATATAATACATATATAAAATTATGTCAAAGAGAAAAAGCCCTTCCGGAAATTATGTGTCTGAAAAAAAAGTAATCCAAAAAGTAGTAAAAGGATCAAATGCAACTACTCCATGGTGGCCGGTAGTTGTAGCTATACTGATCACATTTTTGTGTTTTACCTCAGCTTTAAATAATAAATTTGTCAATTGGGATGATGATCGTAACTTCTATGAAAATCCACTCGTCCAGCACATTGACGAAAAGAATTTCTGGGAAAATACGAAAACCATTTTTACGACAGGCGTGATTGGCAACTACAATCCACTCCCAATATGGACATTTGCAATAGAAAAAAGACTGTTTGATTTTGACAAACCCTATTACTGGCATCTCAATAATGTACTCTTACATCTTATATGTGTATTTTTAGCATATAGGATTGCACTATTTTTGGGCATCGGCTGGCGGGGAGCCTTACTGACAGCACTGCTTTTTGGCATTCATCCAATGCGTGTAGAATCTGTAGCTTGGGTTACAGAAAGAAAAGATGTGCTTTTCGGAGCTTTCTATCTTGGCGCACTTTTACAGTACATCAAATACAAACATGATCTGAAAAGTTCAAGATGGATTTGGATGACTTTACTTTTTACATTATCCCTTTTCTCAAAAATACAAGCTGTATCTCTCCCACTAAGTATGATGGCTGTAGATTATTTTATTGACAAAAAATGGGATATAAAATCACTCCTGAATAAAATACCATTTCTATTGCTTTCGCTTGCTTTTGGATTATATGGACTTCATACCTTAAAAGAGTTTGGTTCATTGGCTACTGTTGAGGATACTACAAATTTTAATTTTATTCAACGTCTTTTTGTGGGAGCATTCAGTTTTACTTTGTATCTGATCAAATTGATTATTCCATTCAGAATGTCGCCACTTTATCCCTATCCAAATAACTTTCCTTGGTACTTTTATCCATCCATGTTGACCGCTCCGGCAGTGCTGTACACACTATACATCACCTATAAAAAGGAATACAAAGCCATCTTTTTTGGTCTGGCGTTTTTTATTGTAAATATAGTCTTCTTACTTCAGATATTGGGGGCAGGACAAGGATATCTAGCAGATAGATTTACTTACATTGCATACCTAGGCCTGTTTTTTATTGCAGGATATTATTTTGATAAATATCTTATTAAAAATTCCGATAAAACAAATATGGTGTATAGTGTAGCAGGAGTGTATTTATTTATTTTTGCATTTATGACGTTTCAACAAAACAAAATATGGGAAAATAGCGCAACCTTATGGACACACGTTTTGAAGTATTACCAACAGACTACATTGCCATATGGCAATAGAGCCAATTATTACCGGGACAACAAGATGTACAAAGAAGCACTTGCAGATTATAATGCAACCATAAGCATGAAAGATGCACAACCACAAGCTTATAACAGCAGAGCCAGACTATATTTTGATATCGCTAAAAATAATGACACCTTGTTGCTGGCGCTCAATGATTATAATAAAGCTATCCAATACGACCCAAAAGATGGTGAATTCAGGGTAAACCGTGGTGCTACTTATGCCAGACTTGGTGATATCCAGAAAGCCATTGAAGACTTTAATGAAGGTTTAAAATTAAAACCCGATCACGCGGTTGGATATCTGAACAGATCCATAATGTTTCAGAATACCGGCAGGATTGATCTTGCCCTACAGGATATAGAACAATATCTCAAACTAAACCCGTATAATTCAGACTTATGGTATGAAAAAGGAAGAGCACTAAGATTGCTGGAAAGACCACAAGAAGCCGTAGGCGCCTACACAGAAGCATTAAAATACAAAAATAATAATACAGGTCTGTTTTACTACGAAAGATCGCGCACTTATTTTGAACTGAATAAAATAAATGAAGCAAAAGCAGATCTTCAGCAAGCCATAAATTTTGGATTTAATAAAATAGAACCTTCATACAGACAACAATTCGGGATTTAATTATTACTTATTTTGAACATCAGAGATTTATATAAAAATCTTCCCGCAGACGAGAAAGCAAATGTAATTACACACGGATCCGGTTTGATTCTTGCATTGACATTTACTCCATTATTGCTGTTATCTGAGCCAAAGTCTATTCAGTTCTTTGGGTTGATTGTGTTTGCATTTGGTATGATTACAATGTTTTTTAGTTCGACATTTTATCATCTTGCCAATAAAGAAATTCGAAAAAACAGATGGAGGATTGCCGATCATATTTCAATTTTTATATTGATAGGCTGTACCTATACACCCTTCATACTATTCTATTACAAAACTGACGATGGAATAAAATTCCTTATCCTTCACTGGAGCATCATATTTTTCGGTATTATATTTAAGTTAATTTTTAAAACCAAATACGAAATAGTTTCTCTTGGGCTCTATCTTATATTGGGTTGGATGGTAGTATTTATCTTCAAAGAAATTAGCTCAGATATGAGTTTTCCTGTGTTTATCTGGTTGATAACAGGAGGATTGAGTTACACCATTGGAGTATATTTTTATGTGCGTACTCGAATTCAATGGCATCATGCCATATGGCATGTTTTTGTAATATTAGGTTGTTTGGGTCATTATATAGCGCTGTTTTTATCGTAAATTTATAAATAGACTTACCTTTATGGATATTTTAACCATCAATTCCAATTTGTATGTATTTTAATTTGATCTCAATGCCAGACTTTGCCAGCACGACCGCATGGCTAAGTCTGTTGACGCTGACATTTCTTGAGATTGTACTTGGCGTAGACAATATTATATTTATCTCGATTACGTCCAGCAAATTACCCTTAACAGAGCAAAAAAGAGCTACCAATATTGGATTATTATTGGCAATGGTACTTAGGATTATACTCTTATTGGGTATTTCTATCCTTATTGCCATGAAAGAACCGTGGTTTGAACTAAATTTCACCTACCTGAAGGCAGGATTTTCCGGACAGAGTCTTATTCTAATCGCAGGTGGATTGTTTTTATTGTACAAAAGTGTGAGTGAAATACATCACAAACTGGAAGGCGAAGAACATGACATATCAAACGGTAGAAATAAAAAAATGTCCTTCTCATCTGCTATTTTACAAATTACTGTTATCAATATTGTCTTTTCTTTTGACTCAATTTTAACTGCGGTGGGCATGACCAATGGTCTTGAAGGAGCATTGTTTATTATGATAGTCGCTGTAGTAATCTCAGTCTTAATTATGATGGCATTTGCTGTTCCTGTTGGAAGATTTGTAAATGAGCACCCAACCATTCAAATGCTTGGTCTAGCATTTCTGATTCTTATTGGATTTATGCTGATCATAGAAGGAGGACATCTCGCACATCTCAGTATCTTGGAGAGCGAAATAGGCGCGGTACCTAAAGGATATCTCTATTTTGCTATTGCTTTTTCTCTTTTAGTTGAGTTTTTGAATATGAAGCTACGAAAGAAACCAGTCAAAGCAGTAGAATTGCGTTCCTATGCTGAAGAAGCAAAAGAAAGAGGATTGTTGGCGGAAGAAAAAAAATAAGATCATGCTGTATATAAAAAATCTGTGTATATTTTGCTTATTAGTTTCCATTATATCATCTTGTAGTGAAAGTGAAACGCCTTATTATAAGTTATCCGGTCCAACAATGGGTACTACTTATCATATAACGTTACAAACCGACCACCCTGAAAATTTACAACAGTCGATCGATTCTATTCTTGCTGATTTTAATCTATCTATGTCCTCCTATATAGATACAAGTACACTAAGTTATTTTAATGCAGCGGATAGTTTTTTCTGTTTTGATCCTGTAAAAGACCCATATTTTGAGCCGATATTCAAAAAATCAAAAGAAGTTTTTGAAAAAACGGGAGGAGCATTTAATCCATCTATAGCTCCTCTGGTAAATTATTATGGATTCGGATATAAAGAAAAGAAAAAACTAAAAGAAATGGATACTTTAGTTATAAAAGATTTATTAAAACTTTTAGTCTTTGATTCGCTTTCTTTAAAAACGGATTCCACTGGGAAAATTTGTATTTCAAAACCAAAACAGGAAGTCAAACTGGATTTTAATTCTATTTCTCCCGGTTATGCAGTCGATGTACTGAGTGATTTTTTTCAAAAAAATGGCATTAGAAACTATATGATAGAGGTAGGTGGTGAAATCATGGCATCTGGTGTCAATGATCAAAAAAAGGAGTGGGTGATAGGCATAAACAAACCTTCTGAAAAAGCATCAGAAACTGAAATAGAGCTCCCACTTTTAATATCAAACAAAGCACTGGCTACCAGTGGAAATTATAGAAATGCCTATGAATCTAAAGGTCAGAAATTCGCTCATATCATAAATCCGTTTACGGGCATGAGCCAGCCCACAGATATACTCAGTGCTACTGTCATTGCTGATGATTGTGTATCTGCCGATGCCTATGCTACTGCTTTTATGGTACTAGGATTAGAAAAATCCTTAGTCCTGGTAGAACAATTAAAAGGCATAGAAGCATGTTTTATCTATGATACTGAAGGAGATGGAATTTTTGAATTTAAAGTAAGTGAAGGCTTTCCTAAATATTATCTTCACAACGAACAAAATTAATTAAAATGATAAATGACCTTAATTTAATTCTTGAAAAAGAAATTATTTTCTTTGATATTGAATCTACCGGATTGAATGTGCTACGAGACAGGATACTTCAGATAGCTCTAATAAAATATTCAAAAAACAATCCTGAACCACAAGAGCTCTTCATGTTGATTAATCCGGGAATACCTATCTCTGAGGAAGCATTTGCTATACATGGCATCAGCAATGATATGATCAGAAATAAACCAACTTTTTCTCAGGTGGGCAATGATATTTATGATTTTATTGGAAATGCTGATCTAGCAGGATATAATTCTGACCGTTTTGATATCCCTATGTTAATGGAAGAATTTCATCGAATTGGTCTTGAACTAGACCTTACTAAACGCAGACTGATAGATGTTCAGAAGATATTTTATAAAATGGAGCCAAGGACGCTAAAAGCTGCATATAAGTTATATTGTGAAGGTGATCTGACAGATGCTCATGATGCCCTTGCAGATGCGAGAGCTACAGTGGAAGTATTTAAGGGACAGCTCCGGAGATATGAAAATGTGGATTATATTGATGGTGATGGCTTTACCAAACCTGCTCCTATTAAGAACGATATTGCTGCAATAGCTTCTTTCATTTCAGATGATTCTATGCTGGATGTCACCCAAAGGCTAAAGTACAATGCCAAGGGAGAAGTCATCTTTAATTTTGGAAAGTATTCAGGTCATGTAGTCGCACAGGTTTTTAGAAATGAGCCTAATTATTATCATTGGATCATGGAAAAAGATTTTTCTGCCCAGGTAAAACAGATTGTCAAAAAAATATATGAAGAAATGAAAAAATCATAGGAATGAATCCACTTATTTTTTCTATTTCTACTATAATGCTAATCTTTATTTTAAGTAGTTGCTACACAAGGAAAGATGCGTGTCTGGATACGATAGCTACAAATTATGATGTTACTGCAGATGATGATTGTGACGCGTGCTGCATATTTCCCGTACTGTCGCTCAATGTCAGACATATGGCTGGAGACAGTGTATTTAATACGCAAAAAATTTACACAAATGAGCTTGGACAAACTTACCAGTTACTGGATGTCCGTTTTTATTTATCTTCTTTCAGTCTTTATCAAAGCGACAGAGGCACCCAAAAATCTCAAATCATAGGTACTTTATCCAACTCCGATAATTCTGTGATTATACCTGACGACATGAAGATATGCCGAATTGCAGATAATTCGATAAATATTGGCTCAGTAAAAACTTATGGCAGATTGGATAGTCTCACTTTTTATATAGGTTTGAATTCTAAGATCACCAATAATGAATTTGTGGACTTACCGACCTCCCACGTTTTACTGAATAATAATAAATTGAAAGATGAAACTAACAATCTGGCATTTGCAACGGTAAGATATGTAAAATTTAAACCGCAAAAAGATACTTTAAACATCTACCTTAAGGATCCGGATTTACTAACTAAGATAAAAATTGATAGTATGGTTACTACCTCAAAAGGAGACAATATCAATTATACAATACAAACCGATTATTTGAAGTTATTTAATAGTGTGAATCTAGACACAAGTGATGTAGAGATAGAAAAGCAAGTCAATAGAAACTTTGGAAGGATAATCGTTGTTAGATAAAGGATAAAAGTATAAAATGAAAATTGGTATATTTGCTATAATCATTGCTTCATTTTTGATATTTGTGGTGTCGTGTGATGAAGACGATACCAAAAAAGGGGATTTGAGTGAAATTATTTATAATCCAGAAACTTACCAGATTACTCTACCGTCTCATTTTCCGGCATTGGATATTCCTTCAGATAATCCTTTGACCAAACAAGGTGTGCTTTTAGGTAGACATTTGTTTTATGATCCTATCCTGTCAGCTGATAGTACCATGTCTTGTGCATCCTGTCATCTCCATGAGTTTTCGTTTACAGATGCAAAAGCTTTAAGTTCAGGAATTGACGGTATTTCTGGCAAAAGAAGTGCCATGAGCCTCATCAATATTGGATTTGTAAAATCAGGCTTATTTTGGGACGGAAGAATAAAGACCCTTGAAGAACAAGCTCTCCTTCCCGTTGAAGATCCTGTTGAACTGCATAATAACTGGACTCAGGTTACTGAAAAACTACGGATACACCCTACCTACCCTAAAATGTTCAGAGAAGCATTTGGCATAAAAAACAAATCCGAGATCAGCAAAGAACTAGCCGCAAAAGCTATGGCACAGTTTGAAAGAATTATCATATCAAAAGATTCAAAATTTGACCGGATTCAGCAGGGACAGGCATTCTACACCGATCTAGAATTGATAGGATTAGGACTATACTTTGATGACGATCCTGATCTGCCTGATACTGAGTGCGGACACTGTCATAACATCCCCATGGCTACGTCTGATGATTTTTTTAATAATGGCTTAACAGAAACCAGTTCATTGGACGGATTTCCAGATTCCGGACGAGGTAAAGTGACTGGCTCCAGAGCAGACAATGGTAAATTCAGGGCCCCTACCTTGCGCAATATTAACTATTCGGCGCCATATATGCATGATGGCAGATTTAAGACATTGGATGAAGTAATCAACCACTATAAATCTGGTGGTAAAAAATCACCCAATGCAGATCCATTGTTACATCCGCTCGCCCTAGACCAATATTATATCAAAGCATTGAAAGCATTTATTGAAACATTCAATGACACGTTGTTTTATAAAAATCCGGAACTACAGAATCCATTTAAATAGGTTCAAAATCATAATTGGAGATTGTCGCAAAATTGTCTAATATAGACTAGTGCTCTGACTAGATAAATAATTAAATAATTTATGGCTAAATAATTCTGTTATTAACAATAAATCCCTTACCTTTGCAGTCCATTATAAAATAAGGAAGAAAGTTTTCTTTTAATATAATGTCAGGATCGCGGGGTGGAGCAGTTGGTAGCTCGTCGGGCTCATAACCCGAAGGTCATAGGTTCGAGTCCTGTCCCCGCTACAAGTAAAGCCGTGAAATTAAATTTTCAAGGCTTTTTTTTATTTAAAAGATATAGGTTTATTAATTCCTGTTCCCGTTTTGCGGGAAAAGCCCCGCTACAAGTATAAGCTCAGATAGTAATATCTGGGCTTTTTTTATTTTATAAATGTAAAGTTATTTTTAGTGTACGTACATTACTTCACAAGAACTAATGTTGATAACTGGTTGGTTAACCATGCACTTTATATTTTAGAATTTGTCTTAAAGTACGGTATACCTAAACGATATGGTTAACAAATCAGTTTGTTTAGTAGGCTTGATCCTTTTGAAATACTTTATAAAACAATACGTTTCAAAAGTCAGCCCACATACCTATCTATACTATTTTCCGCAATTATATATACTCATCAGTAGAGATTTGCTAATTTTAATTCCTGCCTTTTTTCTTATGTGGCCTTGACCATCTGATGTATCTATACCATTTACATCACTTGGGTCAGAAGCTGTATTTCGATTTTCTTGACAAATACGCCAAACATTTCCTACTTTACAAGCACCATCATTACTCTCTAGAGCCTGTAAATCAAATATTACCTCAGTGGAAGCATAAGTAGCTTTCATCCAGGCGCCAACTTTCATTCTAACACTATTTCCGTTCACATGAAACGATCATGAAAATTATTATAATCATTAGATATCTAGATACCTTAGGCAATTCAAATTACTAATTTTATTTTTAAAGTTGTCAAAGAAAATTGAAACTATATGATTTCTACTTACTTTAAAAGGGTGAATAAGAAATTTTCAAGTTATTCATGAAAGTAAAATTTTCCATCTGTTATCGTGAGTGAATTATTGGTGTTACAATCCAGCTTACCAGAAAATGTCGCCTCAACGATAACTGGGCTCTTGATCGCCTTGCTCACTTTCACGATCATGTCAAAACCTTCTAACGAGCCGCATGTATTGTCCGCCTCAGTCCAATTTAACATATGTACACCATTTAAATCATTTTTGGCTGATGCTAAGTGGTATTCTCCTGGACCAGTCGTATTACGGATATTGATAGCAAAAGTTTTTGCTAGCCCTGTTGTTGCACTCTTAACGCCTGATATCAATATAAAACCATTAAATAAACTTGGATCAAACAATCCAGATAAGTCACTGTCTGCAACCCACTCAACGCCATTTATTTTCATCGTGAGGGAGTTGGTTTTAGATTGTGTATCTTCTTCATTTTTGCCTGCTTGACATCCAGAGCATACTTGAAAACACACAATTAGGCTCAACATTTTAAAAAAAATCATTGTATTTATTATTTTAAAGATTAAAAAATAATCGGTTTGGACACCATCTCTAACAAATCAAAACAAAAGTACATTGAAGCATTTAAATATATTAATTGAAGTTTGTACTTGGACTGTATGAGTTTGTCTTATATATATTTCAATTCATAACACTTTTCACTTTCTCTTATAAAAACTTGAAAACACCAATCATACTTTAGGTTTAAATTAAAACATCCCCTATGGTCGAAGTTTCAAATTCGATCGAATAGTGTCAGATTTTGCAAATCGACAATCACGAATCTTTAGCTATTGCAACCAATCGTTTTATCAGGCTCCAAATTTATTATTTTTTGTTAAATCATAAAATATTAGAAAGAATGGAATTTAAGATTCCTAAAATATGCCATCGAAGTTACAAACTGCGAAGATCAAAAGAACGATAACATACTCGGCTTCGTGGTTTTTCCTGAATTAATAATTCATTCTATCATATCTAGCATAGAAATACATGACTTTTCAAGCGTTGGCATGATTCTAAATGGTTCACATCGAAGTAGTAATTTATAATGATGCTATGCATTACTTCGACAATCTGTTTGTAACTACAATCTACAAGGCTAAATATCTAATAGGATATGCCAGCACTGAGCGCAAAAATAGTGGTGTTATCAACGATCACTTTTGGCTCGAAATAAAGGTCAGCACCATTATCTCTCTCAATTCTAAAATGAAGCCCCGCATTTAATGCGATTCCACTATTGATATGAATACCTGCGAGTGGTTCGACGGCTACACCGCCGATTGTAGCCAGTTTAAATCTTGCGTCTACATCTATTGCCCAAAAAGAAGAGCTGCCAAGATAGTAAGTGCCTGCCCCGGATAATCTTATATGGTCTGAAGCATCAAAACCTAATCTCACCTGTGGTCCTACATAAAATGGACTTGCCGTCAAACTACCTCCAATACCAAATTTTAATTGAGCAGATGCATCAAAAGAAAACAACAGGAAAGAAAAAACGCAAATGACTAAGGTTCCAATATTTTTACTTTTCATAATGATATACGAGTCTGCTTTTTTTGTCGTAACACTGTTTACTTTTCAAACTCACACAAATATAACAAATTTTGATGGACTAATTTAGCAATTTCACAATTAAACCCAAAATCCGCATTAGAAATGAACTACATGAAAATCTGACTTCATATTTGTCATATATTCATTCGAATAAAGTCTAATGCGGAATTTGGGTTAAGACTTGTCAGACTCTAGCATGATTACAAATGGATTACATGGCAGTTGCAATCATCACAAATCTTGGGTCTCAAAATATCAATAATGAGTCCACTCCGAAAATGCTACCTTTTTGATAATCAATCGTTTTTACCCCTTAACCGACCCCCAACGACCCCCGGCGACCCCTGGCCCCTGAAGGGGTGACTGCCTAAAAGGGTGACTGCCCGAAGGGGTGAACACCTAAAGGGGAACACCTCTACCCCTAATGGGGAATATATTGATTTTCAAGTTAGTATATATATTAACGATTTAAATGTAATCTTGTAATTACTTTTCGGACTGGACTCAATAATTAATGAATTAATAATTTACTGAAATATGTTTTTTTATTGCCAGTTATTTCTAAAAAATACAAACCTGGTGTCGTGACTTTATTTATTTGGTAACTTGAGATATTTTCACCTAAAACAGAATCTAACAGATTTCCACATCAATAAAATAATTGAAGCTTACAAAAACTTTCTTTTTTCGTTGATATTGTTAAAGTACTTCCTCTACTGATTAGATTCGGAAATATCAAAATAACTAAATGTAATGTTTCGTCATTTACAATGCTTAGAACTGAAAAATCAATGTCACCAACTAGTAAGGTGAAATTTGCCCAAAGCACGGGAGTAAAATATTCGTTACCATCAAGTATTAACGGAATCCCGAAATCATCAAATAATCCGATCGGATACGTGATGAGATTTTCGTTTATATAAGTAATACCAATCCGATATTAACGTATTTATTTGAATTTAATCGGTCATATCGCTTGGCAATACCGCTGGTTCTATGTTTTCTAAGGGATATACTAAAGTAGTCGATGTAGCCAATACGTCTGACATTTTCTAGTAGGATGGAGATGGTTTCCTAACTTTCTTTGTGTTTGAAGGCAAATTTCCATTCTGCCCCTAAACTCAAAGACGCTATAGAACCGTCTTTCTTTAGGTCTGTTTCTCCATCTGAGTGCCATGCCATGCCTTTTCGCCAGAATGATAAAGATGGAATAAACAAGAATTAAAGATCTCGCTTATTTAGCCCTCGACCCAAGTTTATAAATTTTTTAAGACATCTGTCCACGGCAGAGCCCTATTTTTGATGTGGGAATATTCGTAGTCGAAGGCTCGATCGCCATACAAGCCTACTTTTCTTTTAGTGACGATATATTTGCCAAACATTATGACTTCATCGTTTTTCCATTCGATCGTATGCAGCAATTGTTGATAACATTCGCCAGCTAAAACCTGTTCCCATTGGCAACCATACTACATGACGATGCCATCTTTGGGAAGTAGATTGATAGAAGGATCAGCTTAAAATGAAAATAGATTCACGAATTGAAATTATGCAAAACTTAACACTAATTCAACATAATGGTTGTTCGAAGTTAATGTATTCCTATTTAAAAAATCAATTTAAACTACTGAATATCTATATGTTGCGAAATTAAATATAAATACTTCATCTTTTAAAAATCCAAGTCAACATCTGCACCCGTAAGTATTAAGGTAATCGAAATTTTTTCAGACACCCTTAAATTTTACCCTTATGCGACACCTTAATTTAACTAACTTAGCTTTAACGATGCTCATCTTTTTTGTTTTGTCCTTATGGTCATGCAAAGATGCTCAGACTACTACTCTAACAAATGACAATTCTATTCCTACCCTATTGACCCGTAATGAAAAGATCCGAATGGGTAAAGAATGGGACGAAGTACAAGCAAACTATCAAAAACTAAAATTGGCCATTAATAAATATGATGCTGACCAAGAATCAAAAATAAGATTGGCTCAACTCTTCATCCGTGAAGCTAGAGTCACAGGCGAACATGGTCATTATTATCCTGCTGCTTTGACGATGACTGAGCGCATTCTACAAAATAAAAAGACAGATCCGTCCATGACATTTTTGGCATTAGTGACCAAAGCAGGTGTCCAATTGTCTCATCACGAATTTGACAAAGCGCTAGAAACTGGAAAATTGGCCTTGACTTTTAACCAGAGAAATGCCCAATTGTATGGAGTATTGACTGATGCTTATGTAGAATTAGGTCAATATGATAAAGCCGTAGAAATGTCGGATATCATGATCAAAATAAAACCTGACCTACGGGCATATGCAAGAATATCTTACATCAGAGAAATTCACGGTCAAGTAAATGAAGCAATAGATGCTATGAAATTGGCAGTAGAAGCTGGTATCCCGGGACATGAAGATAACGCTTGGGCGATGCAAACTTTAGGTAATATGTATAAAATGTATGGCCAACCAGATAAAGCAAAAAAAGTATATGATGAAATCTTAGTTTCCAGACCTGATTACCCATTTGCAGTTGCTGCTTTGGGAGAATTGCAATTGGAAAACAATCAATATGCACAAGCGCAAAAAACAACACAAGCAGCGATAGATATTATTCCTGAAGTAAGTTTTTATACTCAAATGGCAAAGATTTATAAAGACCAAAATATGAAGTCGGACTACGATAAAATACTTCCAGAAATATTTGCCATGCTAAAAGACGACGAAGCTAGCGGACACAATATGAATCTCGAATATGCACATATCTACCTAGACCTAATGGACGATCCAAATCAAGCTTTACAATATGCAGAAGCAGAATTTGCAAAAAGACCAGAAAATATCGACGTAAACCGTATGATGGCTAGAATCTATAATGCTAAAAAAGATGAGATCAACAAGGAGAAATACTTTGTTAAAGCTTCACGCACGAACTCTAAACATCCTGAATTACAAGTCTTAGCTACTGACTTACTATCGCTCAATAAGTAATTCCATTTACAAGATTAATTTTCATTAAATATCAATTAATACCACCTCATTTTTTTACTTTAAAATCATAAAAATATGAACAATTTTTTAACTAAATCAAAGAGTATCGGCGGCACTTTTAATGCCCTGATGATGCTTTGTTTGACTATGATGGTCAACATTGCTTATGCTTCAAGTCATAGAGAAGCACCATTGATCGCTAGTGATCCATTGGCTGACAATACGGATTTGTACGCTTTTAGAAGCCCTGACAATCCCGATATGATCACCATTATCGCGAATTACATTCCAGCTGAATTGCCTTTTGGTGGACCAAATTACACCACATTTGGGGAAAACATTCGCTACGAAATCCATGTGGACAACGACGCTTCTAAACCTGGAGACGAAATCACTTACCGACTCACGTTCAGGAGAGTTAATGAAGATCCTTCGACATTTTTTAATATCCGATTGGGCAAACAAAATTTGAAGACCACTTACACATTAGAAAGGAGTATAAATGGAGGATTGAGTTTTCAAGTGATCGTTGCAGACGGTGTAGTCCCACCACCAAATATCGGACCTAGATCTATCAATTCTGGGGTAGGAATGGGTACAAATTACTCCGCCCTTTTCAATGGTGCGATCACACAAGCTACAACTGGCGAAATGGTTTTTGCCGGTCCCGTAGATGATCCATTTTTTGTGGACTTAGGTGGTATCTTCGACCTTGGAAATTCACCACGTGCGAATGAAAAATCACGTGATGGTATTGCAAAGTACAATGTACATACGATTGCATTACAAATTCCAATAAAAACGTTGTTGAAAGCTGGAGCTCCACAAACACCAACGAGCATTTTAGATTCTGATTATGTCATCGGAGTATGGGCTTCGGCAAGTAGACAAGCGATCAAAACTTTGACTACGAGTAATAATGAAACCTATTCTGGCGATTGGGTACAAGTATCTAGATTGGGTATGCCTTTGACCAATGAAGCGGTAATCCCGATCGGAGACAAAGATTTTTGGAATAGAATCACCCCTTATGATGAAATTTCTGAGACTACTTTGGATAAGTATTTCTACAATCCTGAGCTGGCCCTCTACATGGATGACGACTTATTCGGAACAGCAGTGCCTTCACTTGCCCCACTTAGAATCCAAAAAAATTCTTTAGGTGCTTTTGACTTTACGAATGGTGCAGATGGACTTTATGGATTGAAAGGAAATCCGGCATTGGCAGGAACTGCATTGGATGATGCTGTTTTCGGAACATTATTATTGCCTGGCCCAGGAATGCCTAGATCTGTAGATTTATGGCCAGCTTTCCACACAGGAGTTCCAAACGTGATTCCTTATCAATTGGCTACTGGAAAAAATGGTAATCCATTGGCAGCAGGAAAACCGTTTGTCAATAACTTCCTACCGAATGGTGGAGATATGTTGAGATTGAATATGGCTGTACCGCCGACACCAAGAGATGATCCTAACTTTAGTTCTTTGGGACTGATCCAAGCAGCAGCGATAGGATTGACCGTAGCTCCTTTCAATACGACAACAAATCTAGAATTTATCCCGAACATGGATGGATTTCCGAATGGTAGAAGATTGGAAGATGATGTAACATTGATCGAATTGCAAGCAGTTTCAGGAGTTGTGTTGGCAGCAATAGGCTTATGGTATGATGATTACAATCCTACGACATCTACTAGCCCAGTAACGCCACAATTGCTAAATGTATTGACCTACAGAACAGGTGTAAACAAAAATGACAAGCCTTTCCAATCTGGCTTCCCATATTTGGCAATGCCTTGGAGTGGAACTGAAGTCAGACAATAATATTTCAAAATAGATAAAAAAACATAAAATGAATACTTCAATAAAATTAGTTAGAAACATCCTGAGTTTGATGGTTCTACTTGCGCTAAGCAATTATTTACTGGCTTCCAGCCACAGAGAAGCACCTTTGATTTCTAGTGATCCATTGGCTGACAATGTCGATGTGTACGCTTTCAGAAGTCCTGACAATCCAAATATGGTAACCCTTATCGCTACTTATGTTCCGATGCAGTTACCTCAAGGTGGACCAAATTATTATAATTTTGGTAAAAACATCAGATACGAAATTCACGTAGACAATGATGCTTCAAAACCAGGTGATGAGATCACTTACCGGTTTACTTTCAACATCGTAAATGAAGATCCAACAACTTTCTTTAACATCCGTTTAGGAAAGCAAAATCAAAAAGCAACCTATACGCTTGAAAGAAGTATTGATAGAGGTGTAAGCTACCAAACCATTATCCAAAATGGTATCGTGCCACCAAACAATATTGGTGATCGTTCTATCAAAGGCGGTGCAGGTCTAAATACAACCTACGATGCTTTATTTCAAGGTGCCATTACAACAGCTTCTACGGGAGAAAAAGTATTTGCAGGCCCAACAGATGATCCATTTTTTGTAGACTTAGGTGGTATATTTGACTTAGGAGATGCGCCTAGACAAAATGGTAAGTCTGTAGATGGATTGGCATGTTACAATGTAAGTGCGATAGCGATACAAGTACCAATTTCTACACTTAAGAAAGTTAGTGCACCAGCAGTACCAGTTAATATCTTAGATCCAGACTACGTTATAGGTGTTTGGGCTTCTGCAAGTAGAAAAGCAATCACTACATTGAGTGCAACTGCAGATCCTATCACTTCAGGTGACTGGGTTCAAGTTTCGAGATTGGGTATGCCATTGACCAATGAAGCTGTGATTCCTATTGGAGATAAAGATTTTTGGAATAGTATCACGCCTTATGATGAAATCGCAGAAACGACTTTAGATAAATATTTTTACAATCCAGAATTGGCTTTATACATGGATGATGATTTATTTGGTGGAGCAGTTCCAGCATTCAAATCATTGAGAATTCAGAAAAACTCTTTAGGAGCTTTTGATTTTACAAACGGAGCAGACGGACTTTATGGATTAAAAGGAAATCCAGCATTGGCAGGAACGGCATTGGATGATGCAGTTTTCGGAACATTGTTATTGCCTGGTCCAGGAATGCCTAGATCTGTAGATTTATGGCCAGCTTTCCATACAGGAGTTCCAAACGTGATTCCTTATCAATTGGCTACTGGAAAAAATGGTAACCCATTGGCAGCAGGAAAACCATTTGTCAATAACTTTTTACCGAATGGTGGAGATATGTTGAGATTGAATATGGCAGTACCACCAACACCGAGAGATGATCCTAATTTTAGTTCTTTGGGACTGATCCAAGCAGCAGCAATAGGATTGACCGTAGCTCCTTTCAATACAAATAAAAATCTTGAATTTATACCTAATATGGATGGATTTCCGAATGGTAGAAGATTGGAAGATGATGTAACAAGAATCGAACTTCAAGCAGTTTCAGGTGTAGTACTTGCAGCAGTAGGTCTTTGGTATGACGATTATGATCCAGCAACTTCTGCTAGTCCGGTTACTCAACAATTATTAAACGTGTTGACTTATACGACTGGTGTAGAAAAGAATGACAGAGCGTTTACAAGTTCTTTCCCTTATTTAGCACAGCCTTCTAGTGGAACTGGCGAATGTAGTGGGGAAATAAAAGACGACAATGTAGATGATTTTGACGCTGACTATCAAGTATTTGTATCTTCAAATACCTCTGGCAAAGTAGGTGTATTCAATTTCAATGATGCAGATATGTCTGTTTCTACGACTTTTGATGCAAAAGGAAATGATGCAGATGGTATCTACTACGATAAAGCAACAGATGTAGTATTTCAATTGGATAGAACGAATAATGTGATACGTGCTTTTAGCAAGGTTAGAGAAAATTTAGATATCAATCTTAAACCAGTTTTAAGTGCTACTTCTATATCAAACTTTACAAATGGTAGAGAAATTGCAGTCAATGGCGACCAAATGGTTGTTGTGCAAGATGCAGACGCCAGCAATGGTAATGTGGATAAATTATTGGTTTACAAAATCAGTCCAACAGCCATCACATTCGTAAAAGAATATGTGACAAACCTAGCACTTTGGGGAATTCATTTAGACGGATCAACATTGTATGCGGTTCAAGATCTTTCTGACAAAGTTTTGAAATATGATAATTTCTTAAGTCTTCCAGCTGGAGCAATTACACCTTCACAAACGATCGTAATCGAAAGCATGGTGAGAACACACGGAATTACTTATTACCACAAGAAAGACATGATGATCTTGACCGATGTTGCAGCAGCTTCTTCGGCTACAGATGGTTCTTTTACAGTCATCAAAAACTTTACTAAAAAGGCAGAAGATAATCTCATCACTACAGCAGAACAAATCATCATCGAAGGGCCTAATTCTTTATTGGGTAACCCAGTAGATATTGCATATGACGACCGTTCACAAAATATCTATGTTGCGGAAAGAGCAAAAGATGGTGGTAGAGTTTTAGGATATGCTATGCCTACACAATCAGGAGATAACCCACCAATATATAATGAAGTATTTGCAGGAGCTTCGGCTATCTATTTGGGAAATCTAAGACCTGATACAAAGGTTCAACCAGAAATCACTGTATTCGATCCACGATTTAGCAATGATTTCTTGGTATCTGCAAGAATGAATGGCGGAAATGAAGTACCAGCCGTTACGACTCCTGCGATAGGTGTTGCAACAATTACTTTCAACAGTGCTTATACACAAGCAACTTTAAATGCGACTGTTTCTAATCTTTCTTCTACAGTAACTGGAGCACACATCCATAAAGGGAAAGCAGGTACAAATGGAGCAGTGGTTTTCAATTTTTCAAGTGATATCAAAGTAGGAAGAATCACTAAAACATTTGCAGTCACAAGACAAGATGTAGCTGATTTCATCGATGGCGAATTTTACTTGAATGTGCACACGACAATTAATCCTGGTGGCGAAGTAAGAGGACAATTAGCCTTAGAAGCAAGTGAATCATTTATGGCTACGATAAGCGGAGCCAATGAAGTACCAGTTGTAAACACTGATGGAAAAGGTTTAGCAAGTGTAATCTATACTTCTAACACCAATGTTTTAGAAATCAATGTACTAGCCACAGATTTGACAGGACCAATCACTGGAATTCATTTCCACAAAGGTGCAACTGGTACTAATGGAGCCGTAGTTGAAAATTTAACCACTAAGCTTGTTGGAAATACCATCATGGTAAAATTGCAAGCTGGTAGCTATATCAGCGACCTAAGAAACGGAGATTTATATATCAACATCCACACCGCAGCTAATCCTTCTGGAGAAATCAGAGGTCAATTGACAGCAGTAAAAGGATTGTATTTTGATAGTTGGATGGATGGAAAACAAGAAGCTCCAGCAGCGACAAATAAGACTATCGGTCTTTCCATAGGAGCGATCTCAAGTAGCTTAGACAAAATGCGAATCATGACTGTTGTAGATAATGCATCAGGACCAATAACTGGAGCACACATCCATAAATCTCCTTTGGGAGTATCTGGTGGTGTAGTGACTAATTTGAGTGCTGGTATTAACGGCAATTCAATTCTTAATGAAAACATTGTAGTCAATGCGGATTTGCTTAATGATTATTTAGCGGGTAACTTGTATATTAATCTTCACTCTACTTATTTTCCAAATGGAGAAGTAAGAGGACAAATTTATAGAGTTGCGAGAGATGGTTACGCATATGACCTTTGTCAGAAGCAAGAAGTACCATCTGTAACCAATGCAGGTAATACAAGTGGATCAGGAATGTTTGCTTTCAATAGAGATTATGAAGAAATCCACATGATGGCTGTAGTCAATGCATTCAGTTCAGCATTCCAAGGAGCACATATTCATAATGGCGCTTTTGGAAGTAATGGAGCTGTTGTTTACAATATTACGGATAAGTTTGTTGGCACGGGAACTTTCTTTTATGCTACTTCAGGTTTTCCAATGAATTTACCCTCACTGATTCAGTCTGGAAATGCATATGTGAATATACACACTGCAAATAATCCATCTGGTGAAGTCAGAGGTCAAATCGTAAAGACACCTGAATGTCCAATAGAAACAGCTACGGTAGAAGTTGGAAAATCAACTTTTGAATTGGATGTTTATCCGAATCCATCTTCTGATGTTGTAAAGGTTAGAATGAGCGGTGATTCAGCATTGTATTTCGGAAGTGTACTTGAAATCAGCGATATCGCTGGCAAGATCATAAGTACTCAAAGAGTCCAATCTTCAAACGTTCAAATCAATGTAAGCAATTGGAATTCAGGAATTTATCTCTTAAAACTGAGTAATAAAGATTTTCAAAAAACAATAAGAGTAACAAAATTATAAGAGAATACTGGCTTAAGGGAGTCTGGAGGGTTGTACTAGAAGTAGTGCAACCCTTTTAAAATTATTTAAATCTAAAATGTCTAAAATCCAAATTTTACATTGCACTCGTATCTATATTTGAAATTCCAGATTAGTCAAAATTTTAAATTCTGTTTATGAAACCTGTTTACACTACTTTATTAATGTTCATTACATTTTGCAGCCTTTTTGCACAATCCCCTTTTAAAGCAAGTATATTGGATAGCAATGGATTGCCAATAGATTATGCTACAATAACATTACCAAGATCAAATACGCATTCACACTCAGATGAGAAAGGAAACTTCAACCTAGAGTCTGTTTTCTTAGGAGATAGTATAGCAATCAGCCATCTATCCTATGAGCTATTTTGGTTTATTATAGATGAAACTGCTATGAATGAAACAAAAATTATTCGATTAAAAGAAAGGGCAATTAATTTACAACAAGTCGTCATCAATCCTAATAAAGACGCACAAAAAAAGATTTCGGCTCTAGACTTATCCATGAATCCAGTAAATAATTCTCAAGAGTTGCTCCGTATGATTCCTGGTCTAATCATCGGCCAACATGCTGGTGGCGGAAAGGCAGAACAAATATTCCTACGTGGTTTTGATGTCGATCATGGAACAGATGTCAATATTTCAATCGACGGACTTCCTGTCAATATGGTTTCTCATGCGCATGGTCAAGGTTACGCAGATATGCATTTTATCATGCCTGAAATCATAGACCAAATCTCCTACGGCAAAGGACCTTATGAAGCTTCAAAAGGAAATATGGCTACTGCAGGTTATGTTACATTAAACACCAAGGATCGACCAGAAAATTCTTTTGTAACGAGTGAATTAGGCATGTTCGGCACACAAAGAAATGCGATCTTACTCAATCTATTGTCAACTCGAAATGAAGCAGCTTATATCGCATCTGAATACTTGACCACAGATGGACCTTTTGAGTCAAAACAAGCTTTTAATAGATTTAACACCTTTGCAAAATATACTAAATCCTTCGAAAACCAAGATAAAATTTCAGTTTGGGCATCACATTTTACGAGTCGATGGAATGCATCTGGACAAGTACCAGAACGCGCCATTGCATCAGGTCTGATAACTAGATTTGGCGCTATAGATGACACAGAAGGCGGACAAACGAAAAGGACTAATTTGGTTTTGAATAGTATCAAAAGCTTAAGTCCAAATTTATTTTTGAAATCTAGAGCTTTTTTAAGTTCTTATGATTTTGAATTATTTTCCAACTTTACCTTCTTTCTTGAAGACCCAGAAAATGGCGATCAAATCAGACAAAAAGAAAGTAGAATTCTCTATGGTTTCGAGACGATATTGAATTACCAGCCCGAACTCTTAGGATTAAATCCAGATGTAAAAGGAGGAATTGGTTTTAGACATGACGATGTTAATGATGTAGAACTGTCACACACACTGAATAGAAAAACAACGCTTGAGCAATTGGCTTTAGGTCAAGTCAATGAGACAAATACATATGCTTTTGTGGATGCAACTTTTAATCTTTCAAAATGGATGTTCAACGTAGGTGGTAGAATCGATGCGTTCAAATTTATCTATGAAAACGATTTATCGCCAACCTACCAAATACAAAGCCAAGATAAACTTATTTTCACACCGAAGTTAAATGTCCATTATACGATAAACAATAAGAGCCAAGTATTTGCAAAATTTGGAAGAGGATTCCACTCCAATGACACTAGAGTCATCGCAAATGGTCAAGTAGATTATATCCTTCCCGCTGCAAATGGCGTAGATTTAGGAATGGTTTACAAACCGATACCTTCATTGATGATTAATGCGGCACTTTGGTACTTGGAACTAGAACAAGAATTTGTGTACGTAGGCGACGGTGGAATCGTAGAACCAGATGGAAGAACAGCTCGAAAAGGGATAGACTTCGGTATTCGCTACCAACCAAAAAATAACTTCTTTGTATATGCGGACCTAAATATTGCAGAACCTAGAAGTATCAACGATGCTGAAGGCATGAATTTCATTCCGTTAGCGCCAGCATTAACTTGTATAGGTGGAATTACCTACAAGTTTTTGAAACGATTCAATACTGGAATCAAGTTTAGACATATCGCCGATCGACCAGCAAATGAAGACAATTCGATCATTGCGAGTGGATACACGGTATTAGATTTTAACACCAGTTTTCAGACAAAACATTTTACGATCGGATTTGACATCAATAATGTCCTAAATACTGCATGGAAAGAAACGCAATTTGCCACGGAATCGAGATTAAGAAACGAAGCACAATCAGTAGAAGAAATCCACTTCACGCCAGGCACGCCATTTTTTATTAAGGGGAAGATTGGGTATTTGTTTTGATTCAATATACATTCGTTTATAGCCCACGATTTAAACCGTGGGCTATAATGTTAGCGACATGCAATAACCGTTTTAACGGTTTTCATAACCTGAAAATTAAATCAAAAAAATGTCACATTCCTACCATAAAATCTGGATTCACGCCATTTGGGCTACGAAAGAAAGAATGCCTTTGTCCAGCTTTAGCATGATTTAAAATGTATTGCATCGCATTTACAAACCTGAACGATTTAGTTTATTTCCAAACTACTTAATCAACCAAAGTGTCTTCTATTTTAAGAAGAAATGATTCGTGAATTTTATTGATGTCATCAAGACCTAAACGATTCCGAAACGCTGCAAAAAGGGAAGCGTCAAATGGGGCTTGAGTACTAAAGCTACTGTAGCCTATGAAGTATTGCATATAAACATTCTCCTGTATTTGAAGTACGGTCTCTCTATCACTAAAATCATTAAGATGCTTTATAATCATGGTACCTATGGCCACTCGAGGATTTATACTATCAGCTCCTAATTTCTGATTTTTTTCACTTGGACAAGTACACGCTTACTATACTATCCCAAGGAATCAGATGGGCCAATTTAACCTAGCGGTTATTTTTATCTAAGTGTTATTCAAACGGTGTCTCAAATCCTGATAGCGGTACCACACTTGTACTAAGGTATCGCAACTTAGATGCACGACTTTTTTGCGCTTTTGACATATACTCTTGCACTTTAATGTGCAAATATAACGATTCAGCCTATATGTTTACTCACTTTTTTTGATCGTTCAGCAGACCCTAAATAGGCTGAAACTGCGAAGAGCGGTGTGAGCACAAGATGCAAGCTTGACCTAAGATGGGTAAGTGTTTTGATTATTTCTTAAAATGACTTCTTTATCTCAATAGTCCGATAAGATAATTAAGCAGCGACTTTACCAAAATCTAGTATTTTACGTTTCAACTCGCTATTATTTTGCAACTCTGGGTCAATATCATAGTTGATAAATATTCTTTCGAGCAAAAAGCGATTAAAAAATTCT
>JBBRVQ010000016.1:0-69852 GCA_038246735.1 Chitinophagales bacterium | reverse complement strand
TAGATAATTTGCCACACTTTGTCTCAACTTTATCCACAAAATTAATACTTTTCAACATCCCCCAGACCCCCTAAATTAATACATAATAATAATCATAATATGATCAATTTAATTAAAATGCAAATCTAAAGGAGCACTAGTGGATAGTCATTTTTTATAGTTCATCAAAAGTAAAGCCTTATTTTTAATTTACCTATTTCAATAAACAATAAGACCATACTAACATTGGTTGTAGTACCAGTTAACCATTGTTATCCAGGAGACCAAATACAATGAAAGAATGAAAATAATAATCAAATTGTACTTATTAATATATGTTTTATTGTTTTATGGCTGCGGGACAGGCCCATGGTACATTAAAAAAAGTATTTATAACATATACAAGGAGCCAATTTACCAAAATTCGAAGTATAAAATTAGAACGGATGGATATTACGTACATTTTTCAGATAAAATCAGTGCAGATTATACCAAACCTGTTATCATCTTCAATAATAAGGGGTATGTCTACCTAATCGGATTAGAAAATCTGCAAAATTTGATCAAAACCCAATCACCATTTTATGCCGAGTTGGACTGGTGGTGTATAAAAAACGACTCAATAATTATTGAAAACTATGGAGAAACCAAAAGACTGATGACTACTTTGGTGTGGTGGCACAAAGGTGTGATACTAAATGACTCTATTTTGAATATAGGATATGAGGATTATTACTACAAAAGAGCGCCCATTCATTATAAGTTTGTAAAAGATGATTTTATTCCGGAGTTGCTAAATAGTGCTAGATATTTTGGAAAAGAATGGTATAATTCAAATTTGAATCCACAAAGAAAATAACATCTGTTTGACCATTGGGCTAGATGAAAAACAAACTGAATGCTTTCAATTCAGTGCGCTGTCAATTAATGAGAAATTTAACTGATTGAAGTATTTATTGGTATTGAAATATTGAACTGAGCGCGCAAGATTCAGTTTCAAAACAGTGTTTATCAATGTCTCAAATAAAAACCTATATCTTCATCACTGATATTTTTTTGGATAAAAGCTTTCCCATTTGGTCAGTATATTGAATAAAATAAATACCTGAAGTCCATCTTAAAGTACTAACTGCAATTTTACTTGTGTTGCAATCAATGGATTGAATGAATTGACCTGTAAAGTCTGTGATGATTATCGTACCATTTGGTGGTACATCAGGACTAAACTTTACTGTAAATAAGTCTTGTGCAGGATTTGGAAATATCTGAATTTCATCAGAAGTCGTTATTTGCTCCTGATTATTGGAAGTTCCAATAATATTTATTTTGCAATTTCCCGTGTTTTGACCATTGATCAGTGCATCAGACAAACAATTTAGGTAACATTCAAGATTAGTGTAGCCTTCAATACCAGTAATACGCAATGATAACTGAGATCCGTTATGATCCTGAACATCAGGGTTTAAATCCATCAAAGACTCCCAATAATCCGGCATTCCATCATCGTCCGAATCTGTAGGAGGTGCTGTAATATTTGAAACAGAAAAGGCGTCTCTATAATGATCAACATCTTGTGTGCGGGTATCTATTATGCCGGTTTGGACAGATGACATTAATCGGGAGTCCATCTCGTCACGGGGAAACGCTCCTGCATTTTTGTAGATATAAGTCTGTAAATCGGCGATGCTGTGATAGGATACAGCGGGGAAACCAAATCGTATATTAGCTCTTTTTGCGGAGCCTGTTTCTGTATTGGGATTATTTTGATTAAAGTCATTACAACAATAAAATAGCTCGTAATCCTTGTACTGAGGATAAAGATTCATTTGATTTCCTGAAAAATATAGCTCATTTTGGGGAAAATTTAATACATCCAAATGAAACATGCCATTGCCAAAAGATGATTTTGCATGGCTATAATTATTGATTGCATTCATACGCAGATGGAAGAATCCATTATTACCCGTCACACCTTCATACCACAACTCAATCCGTGGATCCCAAAAAACATTATTGGAAAGTTCGATATTGATGATTTTTCCGTTACAATAAGGTGTTTCACAACTGATCTCAGGCATTCGGCCACCTATGCGATTCCAAATGTTATGATGAATGCTAAGGCTATCCAGCTTGGATACAGGTGATGAATAATTGATCAGCATACCTCCCAGATTACTGTGTTCACCCAGTGTTTCTGCCAATATGCAGTTTTGAATGGTTATCCTGGATGACCTGCTGATATCTACGGCCTCATCGTTGGCGTGGGCAAATGAACACCGATCTACCATAGTATTCTGTACACCACCCAAGGTTAGCCCATCTGACCCCAACCAATGAGGAGTAGGGTAGTATTCAATATCTCCTATCCGGGATCTAAGATGCCTGATGATCATATTGGACGATGATTTTTCTTCACCATTATAGCTCTGAAATCCTCTGACAATAATGCCAGATGGTGAAGTTTGTCCTGCAAATGTAAAATCACCATGTCCATTTGGCACTTCTACTGTACCGGGGATTACTCCGGACACTTTAAATAGGATATATCTTTTTCCTGATTCATTGAGGGCAGCCTGAAGTGAACCTATACCATCAATATTAAGATTGGTTACATAAATGATTTTGCCTCCACGCCCACCGGTAGCATTAGCACCAAAGCCTTCTGCGCCGGGAAATGCCTTGATCTGTGCGTAAATATTTATAGGAAACACAACTATGAAGCAAACTAAAAAAACAAATTTCATGGATGATTTGATTGATTCTGATTAAGTATGTCAAACATTGGGCCAGAACAAAAAATATATCAAAAAAGATAAGGAATGATTTATTAAATGGACTATGATATTGCTTTTTATTATTCCGAATATACTTAACCGGAGTTCTTGATCTGGAAAATAATCTCATTGTTTCACAACAAGTTACTATTCAGAATTTCAACATATTTTTAATGTAGATCAATCTTCCTTATCTCCTAACTTTCCTGCAAAATAATAGATGGAATAATAGGATACTCTGTTTTTTGTTATAAACTCTGTCAGTTTTATTTTTGCATTGATATATGCCTGCTCTCTGGTATTAACCAAAAAAAGTGAACTTTCTCCGATTTCAAATAATCTTCTTTCTGCAATAAACATTTGTTCGTATAGTTTTACGGTTTCTTCAAATATGCCGATTTGGTCATTGGTGGCCCGCCATTCATTTATGTATACCTGATATTTATTGAGCAACTCCTGTGATTTATTATTGAGAAATAATTCATTTTCCCTAATTTTTAATTCCGCAATCTTTAAATCTCCTCGCTCTTTTCTCAGGAACAAAGGCATTTTAAACTCGACACCCCATGTATAATTATTGATATTGTAGTTAGTCAGAATATTGCTGCCGATGGCTTCTGTCACTGGGTTATACTGAAGGCTTACCATTGGTTTCAGTCTGTCTTTTTTCAGGTTTCTGTCTATATTCAGCTGTTTTGTTTTTTGCCTTATCTGTTCGAGATACGGATGATCAGCCACAAAATCAAATGGACTGCTAACATCAAAATTGTTGCTACTTTGCCTGAGTTCATCTTCTGCTATGGCGGGTTTCTGAAAAATATCCAGACCGGTATTCTTGTTTTCTTCATTCCAGAAGTAACCGGAAAGTAGGGTGGATGCATTTGTGAAGTCAAGTTGTGCCTGATTCAATCCGATCTGAATGATCTGAATTTGTATTTTAGCCTCAACAGTATCTATCTGAGGCCTGTCACCCGATGAAACATTAAAACGAACTGCGTTAAATCTTTCCTGAGCGTTTCTCAGAGAAGTTTTATACACTTCAAGTACATTATAAGCCCTGAACCAGTCCCAGTAAACTAAGGTGGCATTAAACAACAATTCATTTATGAGGTCCCGTTGTTTGGCAGATGCAAACCTTTGCATGATCTCTGCACTACTGACTCCAGCCCGTCTTTCGTCAATAAAAAGGCCTTGTCCCAGATTTAAGGCCACCCCGGCGAATAAAAGACCATTATTAGGTGTGGAATTTTCGGGGCCAAGAAATACACCCCTATTTAATTCATACCCGGTTTTGATATCAATACCTGGCCAGGTGGGTATTTTCAATTCGGTATTCAGGAGGCTGAAGTATTCTTTATTTTCAAAATTCTTTTGGTTCAGGCTTCCTGCAAATGTAGGGTCAAACCTTCCTTTTGCCTTCATGAGCTCTGCATCTGCCATTGTATTTTGGAGCGCTGCCTGTAAAGTGAGCGGATGATTAGCCATAATTTTTACATAAAATGCTTCCAAAGTGAGTATGGTATTATTTTGAGCAAACATGTAAGTGCAAAAGAACACAATCACCAGAACTAAAAAAGATCGTACAAGCTTAAGTGTATTACATTCACCACTGTTATTTCTTATTTTCTCCATCTGCCTTAGTTTGTTGGTTTAATTTGTAATAATCAGGTGGAAATCCATTGATCTGGCGCCACATCTCATACCATACCTGTACATCTTTCATCAAGGTCAACGCCCTCACTCCGGCCCCTACTCTAAGCTGATCCGGCCAAGGCTGATTATTTTTCGCAGGTTTTACCAATATCCGATACATGTTATTTGGGGAAATAAAATTGTCCATAGCAAGGACTTCACCTTCATAGGTTCCATAAGATATTCCTGGCCAGCCGGAAAAGATGATCGCAGGCCAACCATCAAACTGTATCATTACCTTTTGGCCTTTTTCAAATAAAGGGAGATCAATGGGCTTAATGTACATTTGCACAGCAAGATCATAGGAAGCAGGCATAATACTAATGATGTCATCCCCTTCTTTTATTGTTTCTCCCAATCCTACCTGTTTTGCTTGGGTGACATATCCGTCCTGCGGAGCAAGAATAAAATAGAGTGATGTTCTTACTTTATAATTTGAATATTGATTTTTGAGTTTGTTAATAGCCGCGTCTGTGTCGAATTGTCCAGATAGGGCACTATACTTTTCGGAAGATGCTTTCGCAATTTTATCTCTGTATTCTGCTTCGATGCCATTGAGTTCTATTTTACTATTTATGAGTTCATTTTTGCTAGTCAGTAGTTTATTTTCTTGAGATATAAGTTTTGCCTGTGCTTCCTGAAGTTTTAGATTCCGGTTTTCAAGCTCCGTAAGAGACCTAAGCCCTTCTTCATAAAGTGACTTCATTCGGAGATACTGTTCATTGGAGACACTAAAATTTATTTTGGTTGCTTGAAAATCAATACTATCAGAGGTAACTTTCAGAATATTTTGCAGCACTTTATTTTTAGCCTGGCTAAGTTTTAGTTTATTGGCTTCTTGGAGAGCGGAAATTTGTTTATTGAGAGCGTTTACCTTCTCCTCATACGAAAGTTTCGAAAACTCTTTTGCATCAAGTTGCAATTGCGTATTATTAAGGAGGTTGGGGTCAAAGTATTCATCCTTCACTTCTGATATCCTCAGGATGGTATCCCCTTTGTGCACAAACTGACCTTCCTGCACATACCACTTTTCTATTCTGCCTGCTATCACAGATTGGATAGTTTGCGGACGCTGGTCCGGGCTCAAGGCGATCAGCTCTCCTTTGGAGCGCACATTTTGTGTCCATGGCAAAAACATGATGATCACGACCATCACTAAGAGAATCAATGAAACTTTTACTAATCTGTCATACGAATAGGAATACGAATCTCTGAGCATTTCAAAAGAACGCAGATTCTTCTTCTTCAGCAAGTGAGTGATAGAAATATCGGATAAATTTAGCATGATTATTTCATTTTTTTGTTTTTCGAAATGGCTGTCGCCCTCCCATCATTCATTTCTATTACCCTTCCTGTCAAAGCAATGACATCGGTATCTTTAGTAACAACAATGACTGTTCTTTCTTTATTTTTATCAAGTATATATCTGAATAAATTTATTTTTTCCTGTTTTTCAATGTTTTTGAAGATGTCTTCCACAATGAGAAGTCTTGGATTTTTCAAGAGATTTCTGGCTAGAATGATCTTTTGAGCGACACTGCCGGGAAGTCTTTTGCCCTGTGGACCTATGGCTGTCTGATATCCCAAAGGTAGTTTTTGGATAAATTCTATCAAGCCTGTATTATTAACGATCTCATTAAGCAAATCCTGGTGGACTTCTTTCCCAACAGTCAGATTTTCAAAAATTGTTCCTTCAAATATCCTGTCATCAGAGATACATTCTGCTATAAGTGAACGCATTTCATTGATGTCATAATTTTTTAAAGGTATGCCATCATATATAATGCTGCCTCTTTCGGGTTCAAAAAAGGATGTCATAAGTTTTAATAACGTAGCTTTACCTGAACCATTTGACCCAGTTAATGCAACTTTTTCATTGGCTGAAATAGTGAAACTCAGCCCTTCTAGACTATATTCTATTGCATCCGGGTATTTGAAATATACATCAGCCACTTCTACAGATATACCATCTTTTTTTTGAGATGCAACAGTAAAAACTGATAACGATTCTTCCAGTTCCAGATCAGTGACCTGACCTATTTTTTCTATCGATGTAAGTAAATCATATATGGTCTCCAAAGAAAGAAGTATCTTTTCAGAAGATGAAATCAATAATAAAACTATGATCTCCGCAGCTACAAACTGGCCGATGTTCATTTGTTGGTTGAAGACCAGAATACCACCCAGTATTAAAAATCCCGCAGCCACCAAGATCTTAAAAAATATAAACAGATAGTATTGTCGAATCAGAATTTTGAAATGATTATCCCGTGCATTCAGATATGACTCTACCAGCATATCCGTCCGCTTGATAGGTAGTGAGCCATCGCAGGAGAGTCTGAAAGTAATATTTGTTCTCGCTACTTCTTCCAGCCAGAATGCGACTTTATACTTGTACTTGGATTCAGTGATACTTGATCTCAGTCCTCGATGAAAAATATAATTGCCGATGATAAAAACAAGGATTACAACCAGTACACTGAAAACAATAAAAAAGGGATGGTAAAATGATAAAAGAATCAAACCAAAAAGTATTTGTAAACCTGAGGAGGTAAATTCTAGCAATATTTTTGCTACGCCTTTTTGTATTGTAATAGTATCAAAAAAACGGTTCATGAGTTCAGGAGCATAATGTTTGTACAGTGCCTCCATCTTTATTCTGGGTATTCTGTAGGTAAACTCAAATGCAGACCTAGTAAAAATATCTTTTTGAAGATCTTCCGTTATCTTTAGCTGAATGATTTGCATAGCCCCGTTAAAAATAAAACCGAGGAGAACAATACCTACCAGCAGTATCCATGATGTCGATATTTCCCCACCTTGTATCAGATTTATTATAGCTTGAATCCCTAATGGTAAACTCAACGCCACTAGCCCGTTCATAATTGCAAAAATATACAAATTGGTGATGGATTTTCTATTGGGCTTCAGCATTCTAAAAAATCTTTGTAATGGCGTGTATGTCATACTGGTTGATTTTTAGAATTAGATATTTTGATCATCTTAAAAGCCATGTCCTTGTAATATTCCACATAATTTATATCATCTGAATATGTCTCAGTTAATGATGGAAGGTGTTTTCTAAAAAATATCTGATGGTGCATACCCTCGATGATGGTTGTAACCAAGGTATTTGGATAATTGTAGTCCGGGTTTATTTTGACTATAATATCACTGATGATAGCGACTATCTTTTTATAGTTGTAAAAAACACCATGTCTGTTCAATTCATCCACTTCCTTTATCAAATATGCTTTAGATGACTCCTGACATATGATGTTAAATAACTTGTGCAGATTGATATCAGGCTCATTTTCATACTTTGTTGATGTACCTAAGGTTTGAATGGCATTGCTGAGTTTCAATTCATCAGAGTCTATATTTGTATTGAGCATCATTAGTTGATATTCTATCCAGCTCCAGTACCATGATGTAAGATATAGTAGGAGTTTATGCTTATTTTCAAAATATCTGTATACGGTAGCTTCTGTAGTACCGGTTTTTTTGGCCAATTTTTTGAAATTAAATTCTTCAAGGCCTACTTCATCAATCAGATCAATACCGTTTTGTACAAGGTTATTTCCCAATAAACTGCTCGATGGATCTTTAAGGTATATATCAGTCCTGATATTTGGGGCAAAACGAAATAAAGTATGTTGCATATTTTATAATAGTTTCTATTACATTTATAATAGTAATACTTTTATAATACAAATCTAAACTATGATGGTTCAACGATATTTAATAAAATTTTGTTAAGGTTTTAAACATTGGACAAAATCTTCTGTCAAATGGTTTATTATATTTTTATCATTATTAAAATTTAAAATCAATTTATCGTGAAATTCGACAGTAAATTTTTAACTCTACTCGCAGCTGCTTTGATCTTTAGCTTATCATCTTTTATTTCTCCGCAACAAAATAAATGGGAAAAACTAGGAGAAAGAAAAGTAAATCTTGGGCTGGACCACGATAGGATTGTGATAGGTGCCAGTGATGGTATCTTCAGCAAATAAAAAATCAAAGTAAGGAATTCAGGTATCAACCTTCACAGAATGGTAGTTCATTTTGGCAATGGCGATAAACAGGAAATAGCCATAAGAGAAGATATACAAAACGGAGGCGAAAGTAGAGCGGTTGACCTTAGAGGAAATAGAAGAGTGATATCAAAAGTAGATTTTTGGTATGACACCAAAGGGTTGATAAACGACAAGGCCATAGTAGAGTTGTGGGGCAGACATTAAATTCTGTACAAACTAAATTGAGCATTATTAGTCAAGCTGAGAACTATTTTCAGCTTCCCTTTACAACCTTTATCAAAGTCTTATTCTATCTTTAATATTCTGAATAAAGTCTGGTGTAACTGAAGGTCTTCTGACATTGTTTTTTACAAAGTCTCTAAAGTCTTTTTCCCTATTGAAAATTTTATTACAGCGAGGATCTGACTCCATCCTGTGAATAAGATTTTGCTGGTCTTCATTTGGCAGTTCATTGTCAAGTAGCAAATTTATTTGCTGTCTTAAAGATTTAACTGAGTCAAAACTTCTCATGCTTTATTACTTTATTATGTCATTTAAAACTATTCTTCTTCTCCGTACTCTCCTCTCCTCAATCCTCGCATATCCTTATAGCCCATTTTTAGGGCATATCGTTTAAGTCTTTCCTTCAGCATATTTCTTGCTCTGAATAACCTTGATCTTACCGTACCAATTGGCAATTCGAGTATCTTTGCTATTTCTTCATAAGTAAAAGTCTCTATATCACAAAGCAAAATAACGGTACGAAAATCAAGGGGCAATGAATTGAGTGCTACTGTAACCTCATCTCCCATCGTGTTGTCAAAAATCTCGTTTCTCAGATCATGAAATGCTGCATACTTTGGCTCTTCTCCTTCCTTGAAACTTATAACTTCATCTATGTCTACTTTTGGGGGGCGCCTTGATTTCTTGCGATACTCGTTTATATAAGCATTCTTAAGAATCTTAAACAACCAAGCCTTTGCATTAGTTCCCGAGTCATAATTTTCTATAAATTTATGGGCTTTAAGGTAAGTTTCCTGTACAAGGTCATCTGCATCTTCTTCATTATATGTAAGGTGGTAAGCAAAAGTTTTTAATGCTTCCATGTGCGGAAACAACTCTTCTTCAAATATATGATGACTTCTGGTTTTAGCCACTGGTTCTAATTGTTGTGCAAAAGTAGTTTTTTTTTACAAACAGCGGACGGTAAGTATCATCAAATTGATAAAATCAAATAATTTAACCTCTCGCAAACTATCGATATTTATTATAAAAAGTGAAAACTAAGGATAATTATCAGGCAGAAATATTTGGCATTAAATAAGTTACTGACATACATTTAGAAAGATTTTTTAATATATCATATTTGCCTTTGCTGCAAGATAAAATGTTCCACAAATTTTAACTGATAAACGATCCTATGAAATAAAAGATAATCTTTTCTATAAAATATTTTAATAGTTTATTTTATATTAGTGTAAACTATTTTTGTTTAAACAATTAATTTACTTAAGGATATACTTCACTTTTACTGAAATTAAATTAATTTGTAGATCAAATTTTCGCTAACCCATATATTTTTTAATAAAATAAAAATGACTGTCCTTACAAAAAGACAGTCACTTTTATTTTAAAAATTCTTTTGCTAATAAACGTTAGTAACCACTATTTTTATTACCAATAAATTTTGAACTATTGGTTGATTTTACTCCTTTACCTCCAGGTAAAGCACCTGCTGGTCTGGCCATTTCTGCATCGGTAGGATTACAAACTCTTATTTCTACTCTTCTATTCATATAGTGTTCCACTTCTTTTTTAGAATTGGATACCATTGGTGCTTCTTCTCCGCCAAACATGAGTTTAATCCTACTTCTGTCTACGCCGTATTGAGAAACCAAATAACTAATAACATTTTCTGCTCTATTAAATGATAACGCATTGTTATAATCATTTGAACTTCTGACATCAGTGTGACCTTGTACTGTGATACAAATATCCGGGCACATTTTCATTACTGTCGCTACATGATGAAGATGACCATAAAATTCAGGTTTGATATTAGTTTTATCCAAATCAAAATGAATCATAGGTAAGAACCACTTACCGCAGTTTGATGAATTAATCATGGCACCAGCACGTGTGTCAATGGCTTTATTAACATCATCCATATTTATACAACATTTCACATCTGCTACCCCATCTTTACTTACAACGTAACCAGGAGGTGAATATGGCTCTTTATCTTTAAAATCCGCTATGCCATCACCGTCGCTATCCAGCGCAATTCCTCTAGTATCAACTGGAGCACCTGCAGGAGTTTCTAATTCTTGATCTAACATGTCGATAACTCCATCCTGGTCGGTATCTGTCAAATCAAATACTGGTCTTTGTTTAAGTGATGCAATGTCGTTCATAGTTGCATCCAAAGGATTTAACCAGTACAATGGCTCAGTAACTTTATTGAAATTACCCAGATTAATACCTAATCTAAGATTTGTATAGTGTGATATATCATTATTATTGGTCTGATCTACTGCTGATCTGAATCTTATGCCATCCAATGCATCATTGTCTGAAAGATTCACCTGATGCTCAATGCCTAAATTAAATCTGTTACTGATTTTTCTTGATATACCCATAGACGCAGTGAAAACAATATGAATATTTGATTCATCCCCAAGTCTGAATATCCCAGCCTTTTTCCATCCATCAGTTTCATAGGTACCATCATATCTGGCATCTATATTGCTCTTAATATCCTTTCTCCCAGCTCTAGAATCAAAATTGCCCTGCAAGGCGCCTAAACCACTGTATGGCTGATTATTACCATCAAGTAAGTCAAGTTTAGTGCTGTGGGAACTTAAACCTGCTCCGATTGCAGTATACCAATTCCACTTATTTTTATCTTTATGGAAAAGGATATTGCCAATATTAAGTACTCCTTGAATTGCAAAATATCCATATGAAGTCTTATGACTTGGAAACCAACCATCCTGATTGGCGTATGGTGCAAATACACTTTCTACCAATCCACCACCTTTACTAGAGTGAGTCCACATTTGTGGATCAAGACCTCTTGCCTGTCCGTACATAAAATCTGCTCTCAGGGAAAATACATAATGTAAGGCTTTCCTTAAGTGAAAGCCAATGCCATATCCTCCTGGAATTCGACGATCTACATCACCATCTATTACAAAGTGTCCCAGGTGAATTCCTAATTCCCAGGCATTTTTTGGTTTAGCTGAATAGGAGGTTTGACCCATTCTCCAGTTTTTGTTTTGCTCAGCACTCACTGTCATCTCATCTGCTACTACAGTTTTAGCCGGAGCATCCTGTGCAAAAATCGAACCTGAAGCAAGAACGATAATAAAAAGCAGATATTTAATTTTGTTTGTCATAGGAAAATAATTTTAACGTTAAAGTTTCGAAATACAAAAGTAATGTTTAAAAAGCTTTAAGTAGCCTTTTTTATGTTATTTTTTTAAGTATTTAATAATTGTTTTAACTTTTTTGCCAATTATAATTTGTATTTACAAAATAAATAATATATAATTTACTAGTAAAAATGTTATTAGGTAAAGAATAATCAAATTGTCCAGATAAAACATAATTTACTTTGATACCCTATAAAATGTAAAGTGAATCAGTAAATATTATTTTTTGAAATCGACTGAAAAAAAAATTGAATACGAAAATATTTCAATATATTTCTAAAAATCAGGCAAATAAAAATTATCTTATTATTGTATATCAAAAATTAAACCAACATTTTTAAATTTATCCTTTGCTTCAGTATTATTTTACATTTTTATACTCTAATCTCTTAAATATGACCAGAAGATTCTATCTTTATTTAGACGAATTAAAAAAGTTAAGCACACAATTTCAAATTTAGTTTTTTAAACTAATATCTTGGAAATTAATAAATAATTCAATTAATTAATTTTTAATATTTTATATCTTTGCTAAAAATTTAATATTATGCATTTGGATGTATTGATCCCAAACAAACTACCATCTGAACAAGAGTCAACCGAAAACATATTTAATGTTCAACATCTGGAAGGTATAGAATTCAGTGGAGTAAACGGGCCTGGCCTTGCTTTTATAACAGAAAATTCAGTCTTATGTCACGAAATTCGCTTTAATCTTACAAAACTCAAAAATCATTTCAAAAATATAACGATATATGACCTTGGTTCCCTAAAGGAAATCAAAGAAAAATCGATTATTGAGCTTGCAACTTATTTGAGTAGTTACAATATTGTACCAATATATGTAGGGATTGATGTAAAGACTGCAGGATCACTTGCTGTAGAAAATGCCAAAAATATTACACTAATTTCCAATCATATTGAACTGATAGAACATAAAAGTGCGACTACAAGAGTAAATCATGTGGCTTATCAGAGACATTTATGTTCTCTCAGTGATATTTATGAAATCGAAGAAAATCTGTACAACGCAATAAGTTTGGGAAAAATGAGGTCATTTCCTACCCAACTTGAGCCAATATTAAGAGAAACCCAAATTCTTCATGTAAATCTTGATTGTATGCGGACATCAGATGCTCCAAATACCAAAGGAACGTTGCCGTCTGGTTTAAACGCTGAGGAATTATGTCAGATTATGAAGTATGTTGGTACAGCAGATGATTTGGATGCAATATTTCTTTCATGTGACATTATTTCTGATAGGCATGCATCGGAAGCTAGCCTGATTGCCGAATCTATCTGGTATTTTATGGAAGGTGTTAACATGAGTTTACAGGACCACCCATCACGATCTAAGGATTTTTCTGCTTTTATCGTTCATTCAAATACGCTTGAAAACGATCTTGAGTTTTTAAAGCACAACCAAACATCTAAGTGGTGGTTGTGTCATACATCAGAGAGCCAAAGTAGACATTTTTTAGCTTGTTCCTATGACGAATATCAAATGTCTGTTGGTGAAGAAGTTCCTGACAGATTGCTTAAATTCTTGAGTGAGTTTGAAAACTATAGCTCCGAAAATTGAAGTAACAAAGACCTTGCTTTAAAAGACTTAGTTTAAAAAAAAATTTTCACGCAAGATTATTGTCTTGGTTGAAACATTTACGCTCCATTTGCTTCGCCTAAAGACTAGCTGGGTATCTTAATAAACTTAGTTTATACTCAAAATCAATGAAATTGCAAATGATTTTTTTTGGATAGCATTTTAATTTGTGTATAAAATTTTCTTTTAATAAAGTATTTTTTCAATGGCAATACCTCTCGAGCCTTTTAATAAAATTAAGGCATGATTAAAATTTTTATTTTTAAAATATTCTCTGGCTTCGTTTATATGATCAAAGTACTTGCCATGATGTGGATCTTTGACATTGATAAATTGTTCTCCAACAAAAATAGTATTTTGAAAGCCTAATGTTTTTGTCAGATCAATAATTTGACGGTGTTCATCTTCTGAAAATTTTCCCAATTCAAGCATATCCCCCAGAACAAGCACTTTATTATGACCATTCATTTTATAAAAACTCTCGATACTTAGTTTCATACTCGAAGGATTAGCGTTATAAGCATCTTTTATGATAGTATTGGATTCTAACTGCATGATCTGAGACCTGTTATTTTCAGGTTCATATGCTTCTAAGGCCATAATTATATCATTTGATTCGACACCAAAATATTTTCCCACAGCAATAGCAAAGGCTATATTAGGCTGATTATAACTACCATATAGCTTTGTGTGAACTTCTAAATCGGTATACCTGAAAGTTAAATAGGGTTGTTCTTCAATGACTTTTACCAGTTCATCTGATGAATATTCAATAATACTGCTTCCCATAGGAGCCACGGTAGTTAAAATTTCATCATCAAGATTTAAAAATATTATACCATTATGCGCTGCTGCATACCTGTACATTTCTGTTTTTCCTTTTTTTATGCCTTCCACACCTCCGAATCCTTCCAAATGAGCTTTGCCAATATTGGTAATGAATACATGTGTTGGGTCTGCAATTCGGCATAAAAAATCGATTTCACCTTGATGGTTGGCCCCCATTTCCACGATTAAGAATTCAACTGCAGATGTTGTACTCAATATAGTCAAGGGTACTCCAATGTGGTTATTAAGATTGCCCAAAGTAGCTTTTATAATAAATTTTTTCTGAAGCACGTCGCGACAAAGTTCCTTAGTAGTGGTTTTCCCATTTGAACCAGTGATGGCCAGAACAGGGATATTCAGATGTTTACGATGGTAGGACGCTAGTTCTTGTAAACTGTCCAATACACAGTGTACAAGAATAAATCTGTCAGACTGATTCTTCTCGGGATCATCTATTACAGCATATGCTGCCCCCGAACGCAATGCTTCTGCTGCAAATAGATTGCCATCAAAAGTTTCTCCTTTCAAGGCAAAAAACAGACATCCCACTGTAATTTTCCTACTATCTATGCAGATTTCAGGATGTTGCTTATAAATCTTATATAATTGATCTATATCCATAAACAAAAAAGCCCCTGCAAATTTTAGCAAGGGCTGATTAATATTTTTATATCAATTTATTTATATCTTCTCTTAACTTTTCTGCCGGATTCTTTAAAGCTATTTCCTCCCACATCTTCATTTCCTGCTTGTCCACCAACTCTTATCATTGCACATCTGAAACCAATTGTTCTATCTGATTTATCTTCATCTTTAAATCTTCTGTTTCCTGGTTGAAGCCAGTATAACCTGTCAGACCAAGAACCACCTTTATAAACTTTAGATTTATTGGTTACCAAAGATGATTCACCATACAAATATTTTATATATTCAGCGTCTCCATCCTGATGATCTCTAACATCACCTTTTTTATAATTTTCTCTGTCTTTGGCCTCTTCATCATCAACATATCTGTATTTAAGTCTTCCCAATGAATCTTTTTCAACTGGTTTGCCTTCTTCATCAATGACTAATGTCTCAAATTGATTTCCCCTGAATGGGTTTAGATCCTGATTTTCAGCATCATTTACTGTCAAGGATGTCATAGGTCTATATGTATCAGCTGTCCATTCATTAACATTACCCGCCATATTATACAATCCAAAATCATTTGGTAAATACATTCTTACGGGAGCGCAAAAAGAAGCATTATCATTCAGATTTCCCGCAACGCCCATATAGTCACCTCTTCCTCTTTTAAAGTTGGCCATAATTCTACCTTGTGAAGCATTTCTTTTTTTGTATCTTACTGTATTGCCATTCCATGGATAAAATCTACGCTCTGTATATACTTCATCATCAGAAGTAGGTTGATTTCCTTGTAGTGCCAAAGCAGCATATTCCCACTCTGCTTCGGTAGGTAATCTGTAATCAGGCAATAAAATACCGTCATCAAACATTACTGGTCTCTCACCACCGTTTACCATATTTGGTAAATTTTTCTTTACATTTCCCTGATATTGTCCGGTAAGGTATGCTTTTGTATCAAAGTTGTCAGAATCTTTGGTATCAGGAGTAGGATTGAGAATTCCTCTTTCAATAAGGATCATTTCATTTACCCTGCTAGATCTCCACTTACAGTAGTCATTGGCCTGCAGCCAGTTAACTCCAACAAGAGGGTAGTCATCATAAGATGGGTGTCTGAAATATGTCTCTACTAGCGGTTCATTAAAGGCTAACTCGTCCCTCCAGACTAAAGTGTCTGGAAGCGCTTTTCTGTACACTTCAGGGTAACTGACATAACGATTTTTTATCCAATGCAGATATTCTCTGTAATTGATGTTTGAAACTTCTGTTTCATCCATATAAAAAGAAGATACGGTAACACGTCTCGGAACATTATTGTACTCAAAAGATGGTTCGTCAGAAACCCTGCCCATGGCATAAGTACCACCTTCGATAAGCACAAGATTTGGCCCGTCTATCTGACCTTCATAATCTTTCTTTTCAAAACCACCCCATTCAGGGTCGTTATATTTCCAACCAGTAGCAGATGAAGCGTCACCGCTTTTTTTACTGCACGAGGAAAAAATTAAGGCAAAAAATGCCAAAAAACTTAATGAATTAATTAAATTTTTCATTGACTGATATTCTATTTTCTAATTTAGCGCCCAAATATATGGTTTTTTTAAAAAACGCAAATTAAATTTTTAAAAAAAAAGAAACTTTAGCGAAATAATAATCCTGTTATCATCTGAAAATGGCAAAACAATCATTGTAATCTTGTTTTTTGGGATAGAGATGATCAAAATTTATCACTATTCCTATCTCATGACTACCTCCCTGTCTGATACTAAGTTGTGACATCGTCAGGTCAAAACTATAGGTAATTTTAAAAAAATCTTTTTTTACCCCAAATGATGTGATAATTGCGTCCCCGTTAAATAGCGAGTGCCTATACCACAATCCACCTTGTATTTTATCTACAGAAAGATATGCCCCAACATTCAACTGATTGTATCCTGACTGTCTCAGAAACATTACATTTGGTGATAAGAACGTTGGGTCTGTATTTTTATTGCCTTTCCTGATCAAAATTTGTGTCCCACCATGCAATGAAATTCTAACAGGAAGAGACAATGAAGAATTATCTCCGCTATTCCTATTGCCTAAAAAAGAAATATCAGGTGTATTTAGATTTTTCAACCCCAATCCAATATAATATCTGGGATTATACAATACAATTCCGGCTCCTACATTTAAATAATTTTTTGATGATGCGCCCTGAAATGTCTCCTGACTTGGGAAAGGAGTTCCACCAGGAGATATAGGACCAAAAGCAGGGTCAATAGCATCTCCAAATTGTAGTTTAGTCAAATCAAGGCCAAGATTTACAAAACCTGCTTCAATTCCTCCTTTAACATATGTATCATTATTCATTTTGAGCCTATAGCTGTAAAATCCTGTCAAACCAGTGGTGCGCAAGGTTCCGTCGCCAGCATTGTCAGTAAGCAAAACGATGCCGATTCCACTTTTTAATTTTGAAATATATTGATCATAGGAAATTGAATAGGTAGAATATATATTTCCCAAAGCTGGCCATTGATTTCTGTAATTTAGTTGAATCAAAGGACTAATGGTATTTCCCGCAAGGGCAGCATTAAGTTGTAGGTGTGCATTATAAAACTGGCTGTAAACTGGATCCTGAGCAACTATGCGGCTGGAATAAAAAATAATACCAAACAAACACCACCAAAAATTATTTGATAATTCTAAAAATAAATAAATATTTGGCTTTTTCAGTTTCATTAACATTTATATGAACAATACAACGACAAAGATGGACGTTTTAAACCAAAACGAGAACGATTTTAACTTTATTTTAGCTTATTTCATCTTTATTTTGATTTTGTATGTATTTATTTATTTATTCAAGTCCCTAGTATGAAAATATCAAAATCTGTCATTCTTTTTACTTTTGTTTATTTGACGTCATTTTTGTCGTCGTCACTTTACGGCCAAAACACAGACATACTTGAGTTTAACATGACATGGTACACAGATGAATCAGTATCAGGTTCAATGTTCATAAAAAAATACGGGATTCCCAATACTTTGAACCCTACCCTTAACTTATTTCAGGATGTAAGACCATTTGCTCGAAAAAAAATAGTGAATTCACGGATTATCCCACTACAAACTGAAATAGTGGAAGTGCCTGAACATATAAAATCTGGTATCTTAAACACGGACTACCTATTTAGTGTAGATATTTCTGAAATCAGAGGACACGTAAATCTTATCACAACAGTCGATCCTATAAGAATAACAACAGATCAGAAAGTAGAAAGATTATTGACATACCGTGTGGAAATAACTACAGAAAATTCACTGACATCGACTTTAAGAAATCCGGAGAGTACTTTTACATCCGTTTTATCTTCCGGCGATATATATAAGATAAGCATAGAGAAATCAGGAGTATACAAGATCGACAAAACTTTTCTGGAAATGAAACTGGGCATAGATGTCTCAAAAATAAATCCTAAGAAAATAAAATTATACGGAACCAGAGGCGGAAGAGTGCCAGAAGCAAATAATGCTGAAAGAACGGATGATCTTGCAGAGTTGAATATATTTGTTTCCGGGGAAAATGATGGAAAATTTGATGCCGGTGATTATATTCTTTTTTATGCCGAAGGTGCTGACATTTGGAAATATAGTGAATCCGTGAATTCATTTGTGTTTGATAAAAACATTTATGACAATAATAATTATTTGTACATAAAAATAGATAATCAGGATGGTCTAAGGGTTAGGAAAAGTTCTAATATATCAGAACAGCCAGAAATAGAATTATCATACTATGATATGGTACAAAGGCTGGAAGATGATAAATTTAATCTGCTGGGGACATTTACAGGAACAGAAGGTACAGGCAAAGATTGGTATGGCGATTTTTTTAATGGAAGCTCAAGGGAGAAAGCTTATACGTCGAGATTTGACTTTTCAGACTTCAATCCTTTAATTCCTGTAGAAGTGGATATGAATTTTGCAGCAAGGAGCAGAGTGACATCCAACATTGTCTTAAGCATTGGGAGTAAAATTATAACTAAAAGTATTTCTACCGTAAATGTATCTAATCCTGAATCTCTATACGCTAGGAAATCTTCTATAAAAGAATCTTTTCTTATAAATGATGTAAACCCTGTTGTTAAGGTGGCTTATCCTTCAGCGTCAGCTGAATCTGAAGGCTGGCTAGATTATCTTCAGATTGTTTTCAATCGCGAATTGGCATTTAATTCATCTCAGTTAACCTTCAGAAACAGGACAACCAGAAACGCTTCTGTCGTTGCATTTAAATTTAAAAACTATTCCAATCAGGTTGTCTGGAATATAGCCAACCCATTTGAGCCGGTAGAGATTCCTGTAATTGACAATAAAATTTTATTTAAGCCAAATGGACAGGTAACCGAATTTATTTCACATAATAATCTTAGTGGCGCTTTTGAACCGGTAGCATTGGGTAAAATCCCAAATCAAAACCTTCACAGTATGAATAATGAGCATTTGATCATAGTATATCATCCTGCATTCAAATCGGAAGCTTTGCGTCTGGCAGATCATAGGAGGCAAGTATCCGGTTTGAAAGTAATAGCAGCTGAAACAAATGAAGTGTATAATGAATTTAGCGGAGGCAAGGCAGATCCGGGTGCTATCAGAGATATGGCAAAATTACTGCTCCAAAGAAATCCGGAATTTAGATATTTATTGCTTTTTGGCGACGGCTCTTATGATTACAAAGGGTTGGTTAAAGAAATTCCTGCTGAAAATTTTGTACCTGTATACGAAACCGATGAATCGCTTGATCCTATTGATGGTTTTCCTTCAGATGACTTCTATGGTTTGCTAGGTCCTGATGAAGGTATAAATCTAAAAGGAGGACTGGATATATATGTGGGTAGATTACCCTGCAAGACTCAGGAAGAGGCAAAAATATTAGTAGACAAAATTATACATTATGAAGTTTCACCGGAAGTTTTTGGTGATTGGAGGCTGAAAGCAGGCTATGTAGCGGACGATGAAGACGGCAACACTCACCTAAGGGATATGGATGAAATAGCTAGGTCGGATGAAAACAGACATTCCCTTTACAATCAACAAAAAGTGTATGCCGATGCATTTACCCAAGTGTCGACTCCTGGCGAAAACAGATATCCCGAAGCAAATAAATCTATAAATGATAACATATTCAAAGGTCAGCTTACATTGACCTATCTTGGTCATGGTGGCCCACTTGGTTGGGCGCAGGAAAGGATACTTACAGTGCCTGAAATACAGTCCTGGACCAATATAAATAGTCTTACCTTAATGGTCACTGCTACTTGTTCATTTGCTGCGTATGATGATCCTGCTGTAGTTTCTCCTGCAGAATACGCTATATTAAATCCAAGAGGTGGTGCCATAGCTTTACTGAGTACTACTCGTGCTGTGTATACCAACTCTAATAAACTACTTACAGATGGTGTACATGAATTGATGTATAAAAAGATAAATGGAAAAGCTCCGACGCTGGGTTTTATTCTATCAGAAGGTAAGAATAAGTATCAAGGTGAGTTTTTCAGAGTTAATTCTCGAAAATTTGCACTTTTAGGAGACCCATCTATGGCAGTCGCTATGCCCAAGCACAATATTTATACTTCAAAAATCAACGGTAAAGACGCCACATCGGTTAAAGATACTATAAATGCACTGGAAAAAGTTACTATTGAAGGATTTGTAGGCAATGAGAATGGAGATATCATTACAGGATTTAACGGTACCATATTTCCTACAATATATGATAAAAAGTCTACTCTCCAGACGCTTTCCAATGACAGCGGCTCGCCAAAATTTACATATACCATGTATAAAAATATTATATTTAAGGGGGCAGCTACTGTCAAAGATGGGCGGTGGTCTTTTAGCTTTTGGGTCCCGAAAAATATAAACTACACGTATGGGTCTGGTAAGATTTCGTACTATGCAACTAACGGGCAGACCACAGATGCTGGTGGAGTTTTTTCAAATTTTATCATCGGAGGTACATCTCGTCAATTGGTGTCAGATGATCAGGGGCCACAAATGGATATCTTTATGAATAATGAAAGTTTTGTTTCCGGAGGACTGACAGACGCTGATCCGGTTTTACTCCTACAACTTTCGGATGATTTTGGCATCAATGTCACAGGAAATGCCGTAGGTCAGGATATTACTGCAATTCTAGACGGGGATAATCAGAATATTTTTATACTAAATGACTTTTACGAAGCTCAGAAAGATGATTTTACCAAAGGCAAGGTGCGTTTTCCTTTAAATAATCTTGGAAAAGGCAGTCATTTTTTGGTTGCAAAAGCCTGGGACATATCCGGTAATTCGACAGAAAGGAGAGTAGATTTTCTGGTGGCTGAAGATAAGGACGCCAAACTGCAACATGTTTTAAATTATCCAAATCCATTTACTACTAGCACTATTTTTCAGTTTGAACATGATCTGGCAAATACAGAATTGGAAATAGTAGTCAATATTTATACAATTACAGGAAAATTAATAAAAAGTATTGGACAGACAAAATATTCTACCGGTTTTCGAGTTAATGATATCGGTTGGAACGGAAAAGACGATTTTGATTCAGGACTTGCCAGAGGAATATATCTTTATAAAATAAGAATACACTCCAAGGAACTCAATCTGACAAGGGAAAGTGGATTCGAAAAACTAATTAAACTTTAATTAAAACATTAACAAATATAATTTTGTAATTTTGCATCGATTTTTAAATAATGAGTATGAATAACATGATGAAAAACCTTTTGCTAAGTATAGTTTTTGCAGTTCCTGTGATTTTAAGTGGACAGGTTTTTGATCCGTCAAAAGGATGTGTAGTAGATAATAACGGAGATTGTATATCTAACACGTTGCTTACCGCTGTTCCCTTTTTAAGAATTACACCTGATGCCCGATCTGGCGCTATGGGTGATGCAGGTCTTGCCCTTACCCCTGATGCCAATGCCATGCACTTTAATGCTTCCAATCTTGTATTTGCTGAAGATCAATCCGGATTTTCGTTTACCTATACGCCCTGGTTGAGAAACCTTAATTTGGATGATATCTTTTTATTGTACGTGTCAGGGTTTTATAAATTGGATGACAATCAGGCCATTGGTGGTGGGATACGTTTTTTCTCATTAGGAGATATAGATTTTACTGACAATCAAGGAGGTTCTTTAGGAACAGGAAGACCAAGAGAAGGAGAGTTCAGCATAGCATATGCCAGAAAACTTGGGGATAAATTATCTGCATCACTTACCGGTAAATACATTTTTTCAAATCTTGCATCGGGTTTAAATGTAATGGGAGTAGATATCAATACTGCTTCAGCTTTTGCAGCAGATTTTGGATTGAATTATAGAACCAAAACAAATCTTGGAGGATACAAAGGGGAATGGTCATATGGTTTGGCTTTGACGAATATAGGATCAAAAATATCATATACCAGGGATAATCTTGTAAAGGATTTTATTCCGGCCAATTTTGGTCTTGGTACAGCGCTGAAGCTCGATTTAGACCAATATAATTCGCTTACTTTTGCTTTGGATTTTAATAAATTGATGATTCCTACTCCTATTGCATTAAATATTTTGAATTCTGATGGCACCTTATCTACTAATCCTGAATATGACAAAAACGAAAACGAAATAGCAGATTATCGTGAAAAGTCTCTTTTCTCCGGAATGTTGGGTTCTTTTGGTGATGCACAAGGAGGAATAGGAGAAGAATTAAAAGAAGTTTCCATCAGTTTTGGCGCTGAATACTGGTATGATAAGCAGTTTGCATTCCGTGGTGGTTATTACTATGAAAGCTCTGAAAAAGGAAATAGAAGATTTTTTACCGTAGGTGCTGGCATCAAATATAATGTATTTGGTATTAATCTTTCATATTTAATACCGACTTCTGTGATTCCTAATCCATTGGACAATACCTTACGCTTCTCTCTGCTTTTTGATTTTTCTGTATTTCAAGCAGATAGCGGAGAATAATATTTTAAGCTTAAGAATAAAAAAAAAGAAGGTCACCAAATTTATTTTTGGCGACCTTATTTTTTTTATTGATCTTTTTTGTCCCACAACTTACTTCGTTTAGCATCTTTCAGTGCTTTATCAATGATCCATTCCAACTGACCATTCACGCTGCGAAATTCATCAGATGCCCATTTTTCGAGTGCTTCATAGGTTTGGGCATTCAGCCTGAGGACAAAAGATTTTTTTTCGCTCATGATGGTTTATTGATGTAAAGTACCTGTATTGACGACGGGAGATGCAGATTTGTCAGAACATAATACAACCAGAAGATTACTCACCATAGCTGCCTTTCGATCTTCGTCCAAATGAACGATTTCCTTTTTACTTAATGCTTCGAGTGCCATCTCTACCATACCCACGGCGCCTTCCACAATCTTGCTTCTCGCAGCTACTACAGCTGAAGCTTGTTGTCTCTGAAGCATAGCACTAGCAATTTCCTGGGAATAAGCCAAATGACTAATTCTGGCTTCAATGACTTCAATTCCTGCAAGTGAAAGCCGTTCAGAAATTTCATTTTCAAGCATTTCGTTAATTTCTGTGGAGCTGGACCTTAAAGTAATCTCAGCTGTTTCATCTTCAAAATTATCATATGAATATTCCATTGCCATTTTACGTAAGGCAGATTCACTTTGTATTTCCACAAATTTTTCATAATTTTCAACATCAAATGCCGCTCTGAATGTATCTGATACTTTCCAGACCACTACTGCAGCAATCATGATTGGATTACCCTGCTTATCATTTACTTTTAATTGAGTGGTCTCCAGATTGTGTGCTCTTTGTGATATTTTTCTTTTAGTAAAAAATGGGTTTGCCCAAAAAAAGCCTGACACCTTTACCGTACCTGTATAATCCCCAAATAATGTTAGTACGCGCGCACTATTAGGTTCGATGGCCATAAAACCGCTCAAGATGAGAACACTTATGATTATACCTAGGGCACTTACCCAAATAGGGAGCCATTGTAAAGGAAAATTAACGCCTGAAAAGATAAGTAAGCCCAGGCTAATCAAAAGCATAAGATACCCCGAAGATGGCTGAATTGTTTTTTCTGTTTTCATGAAATTTTGATTTTTCGTTATTTAAAATGATATCAATATAATATCAAATTAATAAACACATCAAGAAATAAAATAGTTCATGTTTCGTTAAAATTTTTATAAATATTTCAAACAAAATAATGTTAATCGCCGTTTGTGAGTTACAATTATTAACTTTACCCTTTATAATAAACTAAAATGAGCGAAGTGTACCAATCGGATGTGGAAGCAGTAGATGCGATGGCAAGATCTTTTAAGGAACTAAAATCTGAAATCGGAAAAGTAATAGTAGGTCAGGACGACGTTGTAAAAACAGTGATCATTTCATTATTCAGTAATGGTCATAGCTTGCTGGTGGGAGTGCCAGGTCTGGCAAAAACTTTATTGGTAAGTACCATTGCTGATGTACTAGACCTTGATTTTAAAAGAATTCAGTTTACGCCTGACCTGATGCCATCAGATATCACTGGTTCTGAGATTCTGGATGAAAACAGACATTTTAAATTTAACAAAGGCCCTTTATTTACTAACATACTGTTGGCTGATGAAATAAACCGTACTCCGCCCAAAACTCAGGCAGCTTTGCTTGAGGCCATGCAAGAGAGATCAGTAACTGTGGCAGGTATAAGACATGTATTGCCAAAACCGTTTTTTGTATTAGCAACCCAAAACCCTATTGAACAGGAAGGTACTTATCCGTTGCCTGAGGCACAATTGGATAGGTTTATGTTTAATATTCCACTGGACTACCCTAGTTACGCAGAAGAAGTTCAGGTAGTAAAGAGCACTACTTCAAATGAGAGATATACTTTAAAAAATATTTTGACCGGAGATCAAATCCTTGGATTTCAATCCATCGTAAGGAAGATTCCTATTGCAGACAATGTGCTTGAATATGCCGTGTCACTGGCATCCAAAACAAGACCGAACACTTCTCTTGCCACATCAGATGTGAACAATTATATTTCCTGGGGCGCAGGACCCAGAGCATCACAGTATCTTGTCATAGGTGCCAAATGTCATGCAGCCATCAATGGTAAATATTCACCTGACAAGGAAGATGTGCAGGTGATAGCCAATTATGTTTTGCGTCATCGTATTGTTCGTAATTATAAAGCGGAAGCGGAAGGTATTACTGAAGAGCAAATCATCAGCAAACTGTTCTGATACAATAGATAAGTATTTTATATTTATTTTTACCGATAGATAAGACATTCATTTAGTACTCTTTGCGAAGGTTAAGTACAATCATAAATTAATAAATTAAATCCAGCGTCATGAAACATCTGTATTTTCTATTCATCCCTTTATTTTTGATATCCTGCGATCCCAAAGACATGCAAAAAGTCCTTGATTCTGTAAGTAATGTTCCATTGTCCAATGCAGATATTGCAGCAGGATTAAAACAAGCTTTGGACAAAGGTGTAGATCAGAGTGTAAAAACACTTTCTGCAACGGACGGCTATTATGCTTCAATATATAAAATCCTACTGCCGGAGGAAGCAAGTAAAGTGATTGATAAGTTGAAATTTATTCCGGGCTTTGCTAATCTAGAAGATGAAGCCATTAAAAGGATAAACAAAGCAGCAGAAGATGCGGCTTCGAAGGCGAGTCCGATATTTCTAAATGCTGTGAAACAAATGACTTTCGACGATGTAATGGATATACTGATGGGAGAAAAAAATGCAGCAACGACTTACTTGCACGATAAAACCCATTTGGCACTTTATAATGAATTTAAACCCATAATGACCAGCTCTTTAAATAAATTCGGGGCTTTAAATTTATGGTCTGATGCTATAAATAAATATAATAGTATACCTTTTGTTACCAAAGTAAATCCGGATCTCGCCGACCATGTTTCCAACAAAGCATTGGTTGGACTATTTGCACTGGTAGAAAAAAAAGAACTGGGTATCAGAACCGATATATCGCAACGAACCACAGACTTGTTGCAAAAAGTTTTTGCGAAGCAAGATAAAAAATAGGCAAAATAGAGATCAATGATTCATATTTTAAAAATTAAAATTGATCAAAATGCTTCGTTGCTTTAAAGACTTAAAATAGGGTTGCTCAACATTATTGGTGCAACCCTTTTTGATTTTTAGATCAAACTACCACCCAAAGTCTTATATTTGCCGCAAATAAATGTATCTTATGCCAATGAAAAATTGGGGTGAATGTATTTCGTACAGAAGATTTGGTTATGATTCCAAAGGAAGTCCTGGCATGAGGTCTGAATTTACCAGAGATTATGACAGAATAATATTTTTATCTGCATTCCGTAGACTTCAAAATAAAACCCAGGTTTTTCCTTTGCCTGGCAATGTTTTTGTGCATAACCGGCTCACACATTCGCTTGAGGTAGCTTCTGTAGGTAGATCGCTTGGTTCTATCATCGGGCATAAACTGGCAGAAAAGTACAAAAATGATTTTAGTGAAGAACAGTCTGCATTTTATAATTATGAACTCTCAGGAGTCATTTCATCTGCTTGTCTGGCTCATGATGTCGGAAATCCTGCGTTTGGTCATAGTGGTGAGAAAGCGATATCGCACTTCTTTACCACAAATGCTGAACAAGTACTCAATCAGTCTTTCCTAAAAAGTCATTTTAGTGATGATGAATGGTTTGATATTACTCATTTTGAAGGAAATGCAAATGCCTTGCGACTTCTCACCAGACAATTTAAAGGAAAACTTGAGGGTGGGCAAAGGTTGATGTATGTCACACTCGCATCTATCCTGAAGTATCCGTGTGCTTCTTTTGAAACAAATAAAAACATTTTTCACCGCAAAAAGTATGGGTATTTCCTTTCTGATAAAGTGGCTTTTGACGCGATCATCCAAGAATTTGGTCTGAGTGATAATGCAGGAATGACATTCAGACATCCTTTTGTATATCTGGTAGAGGCTGCGGATGACATTTGTTATAGGATAATAGACATGGAAGATGCGCACAGGATAGGGATTTTGTCGAGAGAAATGATCGAGTCTGCTTTTCTAGCTCTTTTGGCTGAATTGGATGATAATCAGTTGAGAACCGAAGAAGTTCTTTCAAAAATCTCGGATAATAATGAAGCCATTTCTTTTCTGAGAGCCAAATGCATTAATGCTTTAGTTAATAAAGCCGCTGAAGTCTTTTTCCTTTACAGCAATGAAATCATCAGTGGACAATTTAATAGTACATTAATGGATGAGGTAGAAAAAAATTGCCCGTTTCTTAAACAAATTAATAACATTTCTATAGACAAAATATATAATCACCATTCTGTGATAGAAGTTGAATTGGCAGGATATAATGTGATGTCAGAGATACTTTCTGTGTTTATATTTGCGGTATTAAGTGATCAACGCACATCTTTACAGAAAAAATGTCTTCAGCTCATACCTACACAATACAATCTTGCCTTGGATAATGTAAGTCCGTATGAAAAAACGATGGGAGTACTTGACTTTGTTTCAGGAATGACGGACGGTTATGCCACTGAGCTATACAGAAAGATGAAAGGTATCGATATTCCGGCTCATAAATAAGGGCTAAATGTAAAGTATTCAAATTATATGGCAAGAATTAAACTTCTTCATGTTTGTCATTGAATGTAAAAATACGATTATCCTAGTAAAAAATTTTGATATTGTGGATACTTCAAAAGAAGGAAAGTGACAACCGATGATATTAAAGATTGGTCTGATTTTGATACATTATGAAAGAGTACTTGTGCCTTCCATTCCTGACATATACGGACAGATTAAGCTTTAGAATATAAATGTAATCGATTTTACTAGGTATTTGGTCGTTAATTTTAGGTTAATTGGGGTCAACTCACAACAAAATGCCTATTTGTGTACGTTATACATGGAGATTAACATATTATAGATATATGCTTAGATTATTTTACTTTTCTATATTATTGATTGTTTCTCATCAGATCAGCTTTTCTCAAGCTGATACGGTAAGACTGCTCAATCCAAGTTTTGAAGATACACCCAAACAAGGAGGTGCCGGTTTTACAGGGATTGCAGGGTGGTTTGACTGCGGCAAGATCAATTTTCCTGAAGAATCACCACCAGACATTCACCCTAACGGCTATTGGGAAAATAATCTGCCGGCATCTGACAGAAAAACTTATCTGGGCTTGGTAGTAAGAGATAATAATACCTATGAGTCCGTTTCCCAAAGATTGGATACCATGCTAGTGGCCGGTAAATGCTACAAGTTTACGTTGCACCTTGCAAAAGCTGAAAAATATGTAAGCCTAACCAGAACAACAGGTGAAAAAGCCAACTATACCACTCCTATAGTACTTAGAATATGGGGCGGTTCAGGTTTTTGTAACGATAAAGAACTGCTGGCAGAGTCACCACCAGTGAACAATACCTCGTGGCAAATCAACACCTTTGAATTCAGTCCAAAATCCAATATCAGGTCTGTTACTTTTGAAGCATTTTATAAAACGCCGACACCATATCCATATAATGGAAATATTCTGGTAGATGGAGGTTCAGAAATTGTCCGAATCCCATGTCCTGGTGAACCGGCTTTTGCTTCAACAAAAAGTAAACTTCCTCCGCACAAAAGGAAAAAACAAAACAATACTACTACTTCATCAAATACTTCAAATTATCCTGCAACAGCAGTGGTTGTGTCTAAGTCATTTAAGCCAAAAATCCTTCAGGAGCTTACCAGAAATAGTATAAAAGAAGGACAAACTATTGAAATCAGGAACCTTTTATTTAAAGCAGATTCAGCAACTATTGATAAAACATCTTATGAGGTTTTGGATGATGTGTTTGGGTTTCTCATGGTCAATGATGATGTAATCATAGAAATAGGTGGTCATACCAATGGAGTACCGAATGACGAATATTGTGATAGATTAAGTTCTTCCAGAGCAAAATCTGTAGCAGAATATCTAGTAAATAAAGGTGTTAACCCCACCAAAGTCCAGTTTAAAGGATACGGAAAGAAAAAGCCAATCGCTGATAATAAAACCAAAAACGGCAGAGACAAAAACCAAAGAGTTGAAATTAAGATTCTTAGCCTAAATAGTTAATATCCTTTTGCGTGAGGCGTATCAATGGTGCAAAGAATTTAATTCAGTTATTAGTCTGACCAACAAGCAGGTAAAAATTGGTGTGACTATTTCATTGGACAAATGAAATTATGTATAATTAAATATTTTAACGACACCCAATAGCTATTGAGATCTTATCTGTCGATTAAGAATTGTTAATAGCATATTTCCATTTTCATTTTATTACCTTTGCGCTGTACAAGATGCAATGAATGATAACAGCTCGGGAAATTAAAAAATCATATGGTACCATTAATGTCCTCAATGGAATAGATGTTGATATTCCGCAAGGTGAAATAATCAGTATCATCGGAAAATCAGGAGCCGGTAAAAGTACACTACTGCATATACTGGGTACGCTGGACAAGTTTGATTATGGTAGTCTGGAGATTTGTGGTCAGAAAATTGCTTCTCTCAAGGAAAAACAACTGGCTGAATTCAGAAATAAAAATATTGGCTTTGTATTTCAGTTCCACCACTTGCTTCAGGAATTTACTGCACTCGAAAATGTGTGTATTCCGGCTTATATTGCTGGTAAAAAGGCATCTGAATCAGAATCAAAAGCAAAAGAACTATTAGATTATCTTGGGCTGAGTCAAAGAATACATCACAAACCCAATCAAATGTCCGGAGGTGAATCACAACGGGTTGCTGTAGCTAGGGCATTAATAAATAACCCAGCAGTGGTATTTGCTGATGAACCTACAGGAAATCTGGATAAAGCCAGTTCTGAAAATCTTCATGCACTTTTCCTTCAATTACGTAAAGATTTTAACCATACCTTCGTTATTGTGACCCATAATACCGAATTGGCAAAACTCAGTGACAGAATTATAACCATGGAAGATGGAAAAATTAAAATTTAAGCAAACGCTGGCCGCAGGAAAATCTCTTACATATACTCTGGAAAATCTTGAATAAGTTGAGTTGGACAATTTTTCGGAGTAGTTATTTCCCCATTTTTGACAATTATTATTATCCGCAATACAGAATAGGCTTCTCTCTAAGATTTCAGAATAAATGTCTGTAGATATAATATTACATTTTATCTTTATATATTTGCCCTTTAAATTTTAAAGCTCCTGATTCATGGATCTTCACAACTTGCATAATGATACATCACACGACAGCGAAGGACTAATAACGCTCAATGGTATGTACAAAGAATATTTCCTGGATTACGCTTCCTACGTAATTCTGGAGCGAGCTGTCCCGGATATAGATGATGGTCTTAAACCCGTACAAAGGCGTATTTTGCATGCCATGAAAGAAATGGATGATGGCAGATTTCACAAAGTAGCCAACATCATTGGACAAACCATGCAATACCACCCGCATGGAGATGCCGCCATTGGGGACGCACTGGTCAATATGGGCCAAAAAGACTTGCTCATTGATTGTCAGGGAAACTGGGGAGATGTACGTACCGGAGATTCAGCAGCGGCAGCCAGATATATTGAGGCGCGACTTACAAAATTTGCACTCGAAGTTTTATTTAATCCGCAGACTACGGATTGGCAACTCACCTACGATGGTCGTAAAAAAGAGCCAATCACATTACCGGTCAAATTCCCGCTTGTACTTTCACAAGGTGTAGAAGGTATCGCCGTAGGTCTTTCTACCAAGATATTGCCACACAATTTTATAGAACTAATCAAGGCATCCATCAAAATATTGCAAGGAAAATCTTTTCAGGTATTTCCAGATTTTCAGACAGGCGGTATGGTCGATGTGGGTGATTATCAAGATGGACATCGTGGTGGTAGGGTTAAAATCAGAGCTAAAATCCATCAAGCGGATAAAAGTACACTCAATATTATCGAGTTACCTTTTGGTGTCACAACCAACTCTCTAATAGAATCTATTCTAAAAGCCAACGACAAAGGTCAGATAAAGATCAAAAAAGTCAATGATAATACAGCCAAAGATGTGGAAATTCAACTGGAACTGATACCTGGAGTTTCACCGGATGTGACCATCGATGCGCTGTATGCTTTTACAGATTGTGAAGTATCATATTCTCCTAATGCTTGCGTTATTGTAGATAATAAACCACTTTTTCTTTCGGTATCTGAAATACTTAAAATTTCTACAATACAGACCAAAGAGTTGTTGCGTCGGGAATTGGAGATAAAAAAAGGTGAGCTCGAAGAAAAGTGGCACCATGCAAGTTTGGAAAAAATATTCATAGAGAACAGAATCTATCGTGATATAGAAGAATGCGAAAGTTTTGAAGATGTCATTATAGCTATAGATGCTGGCCTGAAAAAATTTGTAGCTACTCCATCGAATCCTTTGAAGGCAGGAGACAATAGGATCATGATGATGCGCGATATTTCAGAAGATGATATCACACGTCTGACAGAAATCAAAATCAAACGAATCTCCAAGTACAATAAGTTCAAAGCCGATGAGATGATGGCTCAATTGCTGGCAGATCTCGAGCAGGTAAAATATGATCTGGAGCATTTGACAGCGTTTGCGATTGCTTATTTTGAAAGGTTGATGGAGAAATATAGTAAAGGTCGAGAAAGGCGTACAGTCATCACATCATTTGAAACCATAGAGATCAAAGAAGTAGTGGCTAATAATGCCAAATTGTATGTGGAACGTGTAGAAGGATTCATAGGCATGGGTATGAAAAAGGACGAGTTTGTTTGTGACTGTTCGGATATTGCCGATATCATAGCCTTTACAAGGGACGGAAAATTCAAAGTCGTCAGGATAGCTGATAAGGTATTCGTAGGCAAGGACATCTTACAAACGGCTGTTTGGCTTAAGTCAGATGATCGTACTACCTATAATATGATCTATCTGGACGGTAAATCAGGCAAAGCTTACGCAAAAAGGTTTAATGTCACGGCCATCACCAGAGACAAAGAGTACGATCTTACTCAAGGAAGCAAAGGATCTAAAGTACTTTACTTTACGTCCAATCCAAATGGTGAGTCCGAAATTGTAAACTTACAGCTGACACAAAGTTCTACCGCCAAGAAGAAGGTATTTGACTTTGATTTTGCCGAACTGGCCATCAAAGGCAGGGCTTCTCAAGGAAATGTAGTGACTAAATATCCTATACGTAAAGTGACTCAGGTGTCGGTTGGAAAGTCTTCCCTGGGTGCTATGCAAATATATATGGATGAAGTCAGTGGCAAACTCAATCAGGACGAACGAGGCAAATATTTAGGTGCTTTTGACACAGGCAGCAAGCTACTCAGTATTTATAAAGATGGCAGTTACGAAGTCAATGAACTCGATCTCAATAAAAAGTACGATGTAAATAATATCGTAGAAATAGGAAACTATACGGACAGCACGGTGATATCTGCCGCATATTACGAAGGCGAAAAAGGCTGGACTATGATCAAACGGTTCAAAATAGAGACCAGTACTTTTGATCAGAAATTTACTTTCATTTCTGAATCAGCAGGTAGCAAGTTGTATTTTGCATCAATGCAAAAATCACCATTGATCCGATATAGCTATAATGTGGGTAAAACAAAAGAAGAAAAGGAAGTGTCACTCGTTGATTTTATTGATGTCAAAGGTTGGAAAGCATTAGGAAATAAGTTGATTGATTCCAAGCTAATCAAAGTAGAAAAATTAGTATCTGAGCAGCAAGAAGATGACAATACTGAAGATGTCGTATCTGATACACCAAGAGAAACAGTCATGGATATTGATGCAGCAGAAAACAATCCTTCCACAAAAATAACCCCTGACTTAAAACTTCCGTCAGAAAGTGACAAGCCATCGACTAAAAAGGATAAATCTGCTGAGAATGACAAAGATAAATCTGGATACAAACCAGGTGATACCATAGAGTTTGATTTTTAATGGTTCTGTAATGGTAATAGGTGGAAAAATAACCACCTTTAAAAACCGTCGAAACAAATGTATTTCAATTGGATCACATTTTAATGTTGCTATAAAAAAAAGCGATTGTCAAAAGAATGAAATGCTTTCGATTTTAGAACGCAGTACCACTTATTCTTAAAAAGTACAACTACTCAGCATCATCAATTTTGATTGAATATAATTATTGCCGGGGATCAGGGTAAGTTTTATTTTAAATGATTGAGTCCGCTCCCAAAATGCTCACTTTTTAATAATCAATCGTTTTTACCCCTTAACCGACCCCCGACGACCCGCGACGACCCCCGGCCCCTGAAGGGGTGAACTCCTGAAGGGGTGAATACCTAAAGGGGAACACCCCTACCCCTAAAGGGAAATATATTGATTATAAAATTAGTATATATATATATATGTTAATGTAATATGATCTTGTAATTACTTTTCGGACTGGACTCATGATTTAAGTTTTCTAAAAATATGTTTTGAACAATTCATCTTATCGTTTGTAATTAAAGGCGAATTAAAATTATCTTCAAAAATGAAATGTATTGTTTCCATTATTTTTGTGTCTATACTACCTTTTTTAACCTATTCTCAAACAGGAATCATTAAAGGTGCGGTCAAAGACAAACTAACCAATGAAGCCATCATCGGTGCAAACGTCGTATTGTTGGGAACTGATTCAGGTACTTCTACCGATATTGATGGAAACTATATTTTAGAAGGAATCAAGCCCGGGGTATATAATATTCAAGTGAGTTACTTGGGATACGAATCGATCTCACAATATGAGATTGAAATTCAAGGCATCAGACCTACCATGCTCAATTTTGAGCTATCTGAAAATGCAAAACAATTGGATGAGATAGTGGTCAAGGCTGCTTCTTTTAAGAAAACGGCAGAAAGCCCAGTGTCCTTGCGGACCATCGGCGTCTCAGAAATCAAAAGAAATCCGGGTGGAAACCGAGATATATCAAGGGTGATACAGTCGCTTCCGGGTGTCACATCTACTGCTTCTTTTCGCAATGACCTTATCATTCGTGGTGGCGCACCTAACGAAAATCGTTTTTTTGTAGATGATGTAGAAGTCCCGGTGATCAATCATTTTGCCACGCAAGGATCGTCAGGCGGGCCTGCAGGTATCATCAATGTCGATTTCATTCGTGAAGTGGACTTCTTTAGTGGGGCCTTTCCGGTAAGTAGAGGCAATACCTTGAGCTCAGTATTTAATTTTAAATTTAAAGATGGTCGTGATGATCGTATTGGAGCTACTATGACAGCAGGCGCCACTGATATAGGTATCACACTGGATGGCCCTATAGGCGATAAAAGTACTTTTCTGGTATCTGCAAGAAGGTCCTACCTACAGTTTTTGTTTAAAGCTATTGGACTTCCTTTTTTGCCAACTTACAATGATTTCAATGCCAAATATAAGTACAAAATCGATAAAAAGAATGAGATCACATTTATAGGATTAGGTGCGATAGATGATTTTTCACTCAATAGTGAAGCAAATGATACAGAATCCAAACAATTTTTATTGGATAGGCTGCCGGTAAATACTCAATGGAATTATACCAATGGGCTGGTGTACAAGCATTATGGTGACAAAGGATTTACCAGTTTTATCATCAGTCGTAATATGTTGAATAATGAAGCTGTGAAATTCTTAAACAATGAGGTAAATAATCCTGCAAATCTGATCCTAAACTACAAATCACAGGAAATAGAAAACAAATTAAGAGTAGAAACTTCACAAAAAGCAGGAAATTGGGAATATCTACTAGGAGCAGGTTACGAATTTGTAAAATTTAATTCCAATACCATCAATAAGATATATACCGGTGCCGGTGCTGAGGATATCAATTTCAGTAACGCCATTTCATTACATAAATATGGTGTTTTTGCCAATATCAGCCGTAAACTACTGAATGAAAAGTTGAATGTCTCTTTTGGACTGAGAATGGATGGTAACTCATATTCTGAAGACATGAGTAACCCCCTTGACCAATTTTCACCTAGAGTTTCAGCTTCTTACCAGATCAATGACAAACTTTCTTTTAATTTTAATGTCGGAAGATACTATCAATTACCACCATTTACATCTTTGGGATATACTGCCAATGGACAATTAATCAATAAAGCTAATAAAATAGAATATATAGCGGCAAATCACCTTGTGTCAGGATTTGAGTTCAATCCTTCAGCGGGCAGTAGGATAACCATAGAAGGGTATTATAAAACTTATAGCAACTACCCGTTTTTGCTAAGAGAAAATATTTCTTTGGCCAATCTGGGTGGAGACTTTGGTGTCATAGGCAATGAACCTGTAACCTCGACTTCTGAGGGGCGAACCTATGGTATGGAATTTCTTTTCCAGCAGCGGTTGATTAGAGGTTTTTATGGTATTGTAGCTTATACCTATGGTAAATCTGAATTCACTAATGCATCAGGTGAATATGCCCCAAGTAGCTGGGATAGTCGTCATATCGTAAGTCTTACCACGGGTAAAAAATTTGGAAAAAACTGGGAATTAGGAGTCAAGTATAGATATCAATCAGGGCTTCCACGTACACCATTCAGTGCAGACTCAGACTTAGCCGTAAATTGGGATAGAAATTTAGGTGGCATCCCTGATTACAGCAGAATAAATACATTGAGAAATGGTGCATTCGGAGCACTGGATCTAAGATTGGATAAGAAATGGTTTCTCAAAGGCTGGGATTTGAATCTCTTCCTTGATCTCCAGAATGTAACAGCAGCTGCAGTAGCCAGCAATGTTTTGATACTTGATCGACCTTTGGATGAGAATAATAAACCAATAGGTGGGCCAATTATTGTCAATCCAAATGCTATCCCCAATGAACAAAGATACTTGGTAAAAACCATCAATGATAATGGAGGTAATGTCTTACCTACTTTAGGCATTGTAGTAAGTTTATAACATAAATACCCGTGATTATTTATTCAATGGAGACATCCTGTAACTTACCGAAGCAAATGAAAAACTACATTTCCCTCGGTATTGATCTCTATAGCAGGTGAAGGTATTTTAAAAATGTTAAAGACAGAGAAAATGGTTTTCAAAAAGGGGTTTTTAGGTTGTATTTTTGGTAAATCTACGTCAAGACCGATGTAAAATTGTCTGTATCTTGGATATATTAAATGGTCAGCTTTAAAATTCTGACCAACATCTGACCAATCATTTTCAAATCCACCAAACATATTTTCTGCACCATAACCTACTGCTATGTTGAGCCATGCTGGCCATTTATTACCTTTATGCAGAAAAGAGTGGATATTTATAGAGGCCCAGTATGTCTGAGCATTGTAATCTTTTAGAAAACGTTCAAAATAGTTGGTCCCGAATAAATTATTTGATCGGGTAGAAAGGGAAGAAGTGGAAGCTGTACTTTCTGATAAAATCGGTTCAGAAGAATATGAAACAGGGATAGAAGACACTTTTAATGTTATTCGTTGATCTTTCCAATAGTGTTGCTGAAGCGCAAATCCACTTACCCCAGCGATATTTGCTGCCATATCGGGGATAGAAAACCCCCATTTTGATGAAAATCCATCCATAACTTCAAGGGTACTTTGAAACAATGTGCCACAAATAATTCCGGTAAAAATACTTTTTTGTTCATTGAGCCCTGTCCATTTGGCTCCTTTATACCAAAGTACGCTTTGGAAATATGCTGTATGAGCATGACCAATTTTATCCATTTGTTCCCATTCTTTCCAGTCATTGAAAAAGTGAAAGGATGACTTTTCAAAATTTTTATACCAAGTATTATAAAGGATCAGAGAAAATGTACTATAAGTAGCAGCAGTAAAACCTAAGGCGGTATTAAATCGTTTTTTATTTAAGGTGTCAGAAGGAATAAGGTATGTCTGAGACGACAAATTGCCACTCGCAGATAAGATATACATCCAGATAATGGCGATTTTAATTTTCAAATGACCCTATAATTTTTGCAAAGGTATGGATATTCACCATATAAAGGGGAATAAATCTTGTAGGTGACTTACTTTCCGTATTGACAGACAAACCTTAGCCGATTTGCATTCCTCCTGACATATTCTACAAAAAAAATTGTTAAAAAGCCATCGTTTATTTAAATATTAAAAAATAGCACTATCTTTCGAGGTCGAAATAAATAAATATTCAGGCTTATGCGGATGAAAATACTTTCTATTTTGTTGCTTATGGTGCTCATATCAATGACAGTCTTTACTCAGGAGCTTCATTATTCATACTACCATTTTACCCCATTAAATGTGAATCCAGCTAATGCCGGTGCTTTTAACGGTTCATATAGGATAAGTGGAATTTTTTCTGATAAGCAGGCTGCTATCACGCCCAGGCCATTCCGAACGTTTACTTTATCAGCAGATGCTCCGATCATCAGAGGCATCAGAAAGCAGGATTGGATTGGTGTAGGTATAGAGGCAGACATAATAGGTAAGTCAGGGTTAAATCTTGATGGATTAAGTTCCAGTGCAAATCCTGATGTAAACAAGTCTTTTACCCAAAGCTGGACATTTCTAAAGATAGGTGCAGCTTATCACTTCTCTTTGGACAAAAAGCAAACCAATATCATCACTTTAGGGGCACAGTTTATAAATGGGAGTAGAGACTTTAACAGACTAAGTCAGAAAGACGGTCGGGTAAATCTTCAGACGGGCTTTATTGATTTTGACATTCAAAAATTTAATGAAGGACCTGCGCAAGGGGCAGGATCAGGAAACAACAACAGTGATAGAATTGAATTTAGCTCTTACAAAGACCTAAATGTTGGTTTTCTCTTTAATTCACGACAAAAAACGTCAGATTTAAAGATCGGTTTTGCGTTGGAAGGTCTGCTTAATCCTGCAGTAGGGTTTGAGAGTAGAAATATTAATAAAGATTCAGTAGAAACAAAGTATTTTGGGCTTAATATACATGGTTCATACGACATGGAAATCAATAAACGAACCCATGTGGTTCCTGCCATATATTATTACAGTCTCGGACCGGCAAATGCACTGAATATCAACTCGCACGTTTGGTATCAGGTAGATCCTGAAAAAGAATTTAGGGCTGGAGCTGGTCTTGGCTTGCGCAATTTCAGGGCAGCAATAATCTATCTCGGTGCTGAGTTTAAAGATATCAGGGTAGGGCTTGCATATGATATTGATCTTTCATCTGCTACCATTGGCTCAAGGTCAGTAGGTGGTTTTGAACTTTGTGCATCCTATATGGGTAAAATTTATAAAAAACCAAAACCAAAAGCCGTTATATTCTGTCCAAGGCTATAATGTGATGTATTTTATATTCGATTAAACATAGTATTTACTTATAATTTTAAATAAAATGATGCTTCGACTTTCATATATATTTATTGGCTTATTATTCTTTGATGTCAGTATGATAGCTCAACCTGTTGTTTCGAGTTCCTACGAAACCATGTTGGAAACTGCTGCTACTTGTGCTGAAAATAATGATTACATCAATGCGATTGAATGGTTTGAAAAAGCCTATAAAGAAAGCAAAGACCCAAATTTGCAAATAGCCGTTGGTGACATGTACATGTTGTTGAGGGATTATGCAAAAGCTGAAAAAACGTATGACAGGGTACTGAAGAGAGACAAAAGAGATGAATTTTTTGATATTCGACTGGATTATGCCAGAGCTATGAAAGCTCAAGGCAAGTATAAATTGGCCTTGGATGAGTTTAATGGATTTATTTCTACAACAGAAAGTGATTCTTTGCGAAATGAAGCAAAACTCGAATTGAGAGGTATTCTTTTGATGGAAAAATATGCTGAAAATATCGAAGCAGCCGTTTCTTTTGCAGGGGAAAGCATTAATTCGCCTTCAGGAGAATCTTCTCCAGCATTGTATACGGACGGTACTTTATATTTTACCAGTATGAATGCTAAAAGTCCAACCATTATTGACGGAGAAGAAGGTGAATATCATGCTAAAATTTACAGTGCAGCCAGAACTCCACAAGGAGATTTCAGCAAAGCATCAGCATTGGATGAATCTATTAACAGAATTGACTTTTACAATACAGGAATATCCTTTTCAGCGGACGGACAAAATATGTACTTTACAAGAGCGAAATATAAAAATAATGGCGTGGAAAATTCTCAAATATATCTTTCAAAACGGGCGGGAGATAAATGGGGTACTCCGTATCCGATTGAGGCACTGAACAATGAATTCAGATCCAGACATCCTTATGAAGGCGAATTATTTGGAGGAAAAGTATTGTTTTACATATCAGATATGCCGGGAGGATATGGGGGATATGATATTTATTATTCTCCTATCAAAGGAGACACCTATGGAATACCTGTAAATCTGGGAGAGAAAATTAATACTCCAAGGAGTGAGGAGTCACCGTTTTATAAAGATGGAGCACTGTATTTTAGTAGTAACGGACATCCAGGTATGGGCGGAATGGATAATTTCTACACTGAATGGGATGGAAGCAAATGGGGAGAAGTGACCAATATGGGATTTAATTACAACACTTCTTATGATGATTCATTTTTAAGATTTAATCAAGGTGGTACTACCGGTTATGTAGTCTCTAACAGAACACACAAAGACAAAAAAAAATATAAGAATACCGAGACTTGCTGTGACGATATATATATGATTCAGATCCGGGATCTTGTCATAGAGCTCAAGACCATTGTCAACAATGAAAAAGGTCCATTGGAAGGGGCCACAGTTGAACTTTTTGAAGGAAGTAAGAAAGTACCTGTAGATAGTAAAACAAATTTCCTAAGCAATGATTTTGCTTTTTTGCTCGATTCTGATAAATCTTATAAAGCATATATTACCAGAGATGGATATTATTCGGATTCCATAAGTTTTAACACAAATGGTATCTTTGATGATTATACTGTGAGTAAAACAGTCACACTGAAAGCTAAACCTGAAGGGCCCAAAAGAATCGTTTCCAGAAATGAACCTATTTTGCTTAAAAGTATATTTTTTGACTTGGATGATGATAAAATCAGACCCGATGCAGAGCCCGACCTTGAATACCTAAAGACTTTGATGGATAAATATCCGGATTTGGTTATCGAACTATCTTCTCATACCGATAGTAGGGGAGACAATGAATATAACAAAAAACTATCTCAGCGTAGAGCAAACTCTACCAAAGCATGGCTGGTGGAAGAAGGAGTGGAAGCTTCCAGAATAAAAGCAGTGGGTTATGGTGAAACTAAATTGCTAAATAAGTGTAGAGATAAAGTAAAATGCAGTGAAGAAGAGCATCAGCTTAACAGAAGATCTGAATTTAAGATCATAGCAGGGCCTCAGACTATTGAGATAAAAATGGAAGGGTAATTTGTTCTGATAACTTTAGAATTTTGACGCTCTTTTCGATTTTATTTGAATTCTTTTGTGTTTCTTATTTTTGCATCTTTTTTTTTGCATTTTTAAGTCAGGAAGGATAAAACAAATTGATAGTTCATCTTATAAGTCCTTGCTTAAAGTTCTTTCATTGCAAAAATGGGGTGAACTCGATTTCTTACCTTTCCTTTTATTGGGATATCTTGAATTGTACATTGATATAAGAATCACTACAATTGCTTATTCTAATCCTGCTTTAATCAATAATTGGATATCTAAGGAGTAGAATTTTTGCTTATTGGCTTAATTTTTCTCCAAACATGTAAGATAGGCAACAGAAGATTTAAGGTAGTACAAAATATTTGACATATAGCTCAAATAAAATGATGTTAGTATTTAGTTTTTTATCCACTCTTCTCAAACTATTAAAGAAGAATAGTTGAACTATTCTGATGGTGATACCCACAAAAAATGGTGCAGGAGTTTTATCAAAGTATATGAAATACTCGAGCGGGACCCACTGCGGGAAGGAATGATATAAGATTAGCCGATAACTTGCCATACGCACACTAATTATTAAGATTAGTTCTAAATAATTATTTTAAAAATTTTGCGATTCTCATTTTGTGCTGTTCGTATAAACCTTTTTATATTTGCGCAATTTTTATGGTAAACCTTAAAGTTTAATAAATCAAATCATCAAGATGAATAAGCTGAAACTCACTTTAAGCTTAGCACTTTTAACAAATATTTTATCCGCTCAATCTCAGAGTTCAGGCAGCAATTTATTATTTTATGGAATTGTGGCAGTCTGTGCAGTATTGGTAATATGGGCAATGCTTGGCCTTGCCGGAAATTTGTTAAAGATAGAAGCAAGTAAATATGGTATTGATCCTGAAACATCAAACATGGGTGTTTTCCCTGGGTTAAGGGATTTTATAAAACCTAAAAGACCATCATTTGCCATAGGAGGTTCATTTCATAGTCTTAAAAAAGGTTTTGATATTTCTCTGGAAGGCAAGGCAGAAGGGGACGTAACAAATGCAGGTGTATCTAGATTTGCCATCAGACCGGAAGATTTCCGTGGTATGTCACCAATTCCAAAAGTAGAAGTAGAAGTGGGAGCGGAAATAAAAGCTGGAGATGTTTTATTTTATGATAAAAAGAGACCTGAAATACAATATGTTTCACCGGTCAGTGGAGAAGTTGTAGATATCAGAAGAGGAGAAAAAAGATCTATAGCAGAGATAGTAATATTGGCTGATAAGGAAATCAAATATAGAAAAGTATCAATTCCTGATTTACATAGTTGTGAAAGAGGCGAATTAGTCAGTTTCATGACTTCTAATGGTTTGTGGCCATTGATAAATGAAAGACCATTTGATGTGGTGCCTTTATTGGAAACTATCCCTTCCAATATATTTATCAGTACTTTTGATACAGCACCTTTGGCACCGGATAGCAATGTAATAATAGCTGGCAATGAAGAAGCTTTTCAGCAAGGATTGACGGTATTGAGTAAACTAACCACTGGAAAGGTACATCTTGGTCTTGATGCAAGAGGAAAGACGATACCTTCACCTGCTTTTACAGGAGCATCAGGAGTAGAAAAACACTGGTTTAGCGGGCCGCACCCTGCTGGAAATGTGGGAGTGCACATCCATCATGTATCACCTATCAAAGGGCATAATAAAGTTTGGACACTGGGAGTTCAGGAAGTAGTGACTATAGGCAAAATGTTTATTACTGGAGAATACCATGCAGATAGAGTTGTAGCATTAACTGGTGCAGAACTGGTTTCGCCCAAGTATGTAAAAACATTTCAGGGAGCAAGCTTAGGTGATTTGTTAAAAGACAATGTAAGGGAAGAAAATACAAGAGTAGTGTCAGGCGATGTTTTGACTGGAAAACAGGAATCATTAGAAGGATTTTTAGGCTTTAGAGATGATCAAGTGACCGTTTTAAAAGAAGGTAATTATTATGAGATGTTCGGCTGGTTATTGCCATTGGCTCCACGTCCGAGTGTTTCAGGTACTATTCCATCTTACGGAAAAGATTATAAATTTGAGGTGGACACCAATACACACGGAGAAAAAAGAGCTTTTGTAGTTACCGGTCAGTATGAGTCAGTCTTGCCGATGGATATATATCCGCAGCATGTTATGAAAGCCATTATAACCAACAATATAGAAAGAATGGAGGGATTAGGTCTTTCGGAATTAACTGAGGAAGATGTGGCATTGTGTGAGTTTGTCTGCACATCCAAGAATCCTGTGCAGTCAATATTAAGACAGGGATTAGAATCATTGAAAGAGCAATCTTAAAACAAAAACGAATTTATTATACAACACATGGGATTAATAGATTTTTTGAAAAGTATAGAGCCGGATAAAAAGAAAAGTCCATTATTGCATACTGCATACGATGCATTCTTTACATTTGCTTATGCACCGGATACTGTGACCAAAGGTGGAACACACATCAAAGATGGTATGGATCTTAAAAGATTGATGGTAACAGTAGTAATAGCTATGCAATTGTGTTACTTATTTGGAACGTACAACATAGGTCATCAACATTTTGTCGCAGCGGGAGAGTATCTTGGCTTTATTGAAGGATTTCACTTGAAATTAGCACACGGATTGATTAAGCTTATACCCATCTATGTCGTTAGCATGGCGGTAGGTCTTGGCATAGAGTTTTATTTTGCCGCCAAAAAAGGACACGCTGTGGAAGAAGGATATTTGGTAACAGGCGCTTTGATTCCACTTATCATGCCTCCTGATCTACCATTATGGATTTTAACACTTTCTATCGTATTTGCTATTATCATTGGAAAAGAAGCGTTTGGTGGCACAGGAATGAACATTTGGAATATTGCATTACTTTCCAGGGTGTTTGTGTTTTTTGCATACCCGCTTACCATTGCAGGAGATCAGTGCTGGATTTCGGGATATGAAAAAATTTCTGGAGGTACATCAGTCAATTATGGTTGGTTTCATACAGGATTTTTTAATACTCTATTTGAATGGCTGGGACTAAGTACCTTTAGCACAGCTACTACAGTTGTAGATGGTTTTAGTGGGGCCACTCCATTAGCTTTGGCCTACGAAGGTGGATGGGAGAAAGTAACCAGTGTATTTTCTGAAGGTCAAATGATATGGGGGGCAATTCCTGGATCAATTGGTGAAACAAATAAAGTATTTATTGTTATAGGAGCATTGATATTGCTATTAACCAGAGTAGCAAGTTGGAGAATTATGGTAGGAATGTTGGTAGGACTGATTGGGACAACATGGATTTTGAATGCATTGGGATCCACCCCGTTTATGACAGTGACATGGACGCAGCATTTGATGATGGGCTCATTCCTTTTTGCAATGGCATTTATGGCTACTGACCCTGTCACGGCCAGTTCTACTGATAAGGGTAAGTGGATTTATGGTATTCTGATAGGTTTTATTGGTATCATAATTAGGGTGATGAACCCAGCTTATCCTGAAGGCTGGATGCTTGCCATACTTTTATTAAATACATTCGCACCAACTATCGATTATTTTGTAATTGAATCAAATATTAAAAAAAGATTTAGCCGTGCATAGTACCAGTTATATTATAAAGTTCACACTAATCATGACTATTGTTGTTGCTTTTGTACTCGCACTTATGGTGTCGGGGTTGAAAGAAGTACACGCTGTAAATGAAGCAGTGTATAACAAAAAGGGCATTTTGTCAGCAGTTTCCCTGCAAATGGGTAAAGATGTAAATTTGCTCTCCAATGAGGATGTACAGGACTTATTCAATAGTCAGATAGTGCAGAAAGTCATCAATATGAAAGGTGAAGAACTGACAGAAGATCAAATCAAATCAGCGACGGGAGGGACAGCATCCAAAGCTGAACAAATTGATTTAGCGAAGGAGTCGAAAAAGCCTGAAAAGGATAGACTTTTGCCTATTTTTACTTTCACATCATCTGATAAAAAACAATACAACATTATTTATGTCAGAGGTAAAGGCCTTTGGGATGAGATTTGGGGTTACATTACGCTTGAAGATGATTGGAATACTATAGCAGGTCAGGCGTTTGACCATAAGGGCGAAACTCCAGGGTTAGGAGCTGAAATCAAAGATAATAAAGCATGGTATAGTCAGTTTCTGGGGAAAAAGATTTATAATGCAAAAGGGGATTACACCTCTATTTCTGTAGTAAAGGGTGGCATAAAAGACCCGACCAATCAGGTAGATGCTATTTCTGGGGCAACCATAACGGGAAATGGGGTAGATGAAATGTTGGATCGTGGGCTTAAATATTATGAGCCATATATCCTTAAGAACAAAAAATCAGAAACAAAAAATCAATAGTGATGGCAGAAGTTAAAGATATAAAAATTAAGGAAGAATCAGCTTTTTCTTTTGGAAAAGTTGAAAAAAAATTAATAAGTGATCCATTGAATGATAATAACCCAATCACAGTGCAGGTATTGGGTGTTTGTTCAGCACTGGCTGTTACGACATTATTAAGTAAAGCCATTGTAATGGGAATTGCCGTAATTTTCGTTACTGCTTTTTCAAATCTTTTCACATCTATGCTTAGAAATTATATTCCCAAGCAGATCAGGATGATTGTTCAATTGGTCATCATAGCTTTTCTGGTGACCGTAGTAGAGTTGGCATTAAAAGCAGTAAACTATCCTATTTGGAAGGAACTTTCTGTTTTTATTGGGCTAATTATTACTAACTGCATTGTAATGGGAAGACTGGAAGCATTTGCCATGGCCAATAAACCATGGAAATCATTTCTAGACGGTATTGGCAACGGGTTAGGCTATGCAATCATTCTGATCATTATTGCTGCCATCAGAGAACTTTTTGGAAAAGGATCATTGCTTGATTTCAAAATTATAGGACCCACATCAGAGTATATGCTAAATACTACAGATATTTCTTTGCTTAGTTGGTACACCGGCAATAATCTGATGATCTTATCTCCTGCAGCAATGTTTGTTGTGGCTATTATTATTTGGGTTCAAAGACATTATAATAAAAAATTGGTCGATATTTCATAATAAATCATTCAATTAAAGAATAAAATGGGAGACCTAATAAATATATTCATAAAATCTGCCTTTATAGAAAATCTGGCGCTTTCTTACTTTTTAGGAATGTGTTCTTTTTTGGCAGTATCAAAGAGTGTTAAGACTGCTATAGGTCTTGGTATTGCCGTCATATTTGTAAATGGATTAACGATCCCTATGAATTGGCTGATTGACCATTACCTTTTAGGAGAAGGTGGTCTTTTTGGCATGGATCTGACATTCTTAAGATTTATTATTTTTATTTCTACCATTGCTGCTTTGGTTCAATTGGTTGAGATGATAGTAGAAAAGGTTTCCCCTTCTTTATATAATTCTTTGGGTATATTTCTTCCATTGATTACAGTTAACTGTGCCATACTTGGGGCTTCGCTATTTATGATCGCTAAAGAATACAACTTTTCGCAGTCCGTTTCTTTTGGTCTTGGGGGTGGAGTAGGTTGGGCATTGGCCATCATCGCCATCGCAGCCATAAGAGAAAAAATGCAGTATAGTCATGTGCCTGCTCCTCTAAGAGGTTTGGGAATGGCATTTTTGCTAACCGGGTTAATGGGAATGGCTTTTATGGGACTAATGGGAATAGATCCTGCCGCATTTAAATAATTTAAAAATAGAGATAAAATGTTATTTATAGCTTTATTATCGTGGATGCCCGTATTTATGGCAGTAATTGTATTTACTTTTATAATACTAGGTCTGTCGTATATGCTGATTTATGCGAGGAAAAAATTAGTACCCCAGGGAGATGTAAAAATTATCATCAATGGTGATGAAGAAAATCCTATTTTGGCTAAGCCAGGTTCTTCTTTGCTTTCAACGTTAGGTGACAGTAATATTTTCCTCCCATCTGCTTGTGGTGGTGGTGGTACGTGTGCTATGTGTGAATGTCATGTATACGAAGGTGGTGGTGATGTCCTGCCCACAGAGATGAATCACCTTAGCAGGAAGGAAGCTTCTGAAGGAATGCGTCTTGCCTGTCAGGTTAAAGTACGTCAGGATATGAAGATCGGTATTCCGGAAGAAATTTTTGGTATAAAGAAATGGGAATGTGAAGTGATATCCAACTACAATGTAGCTACTTTTATTAAAGAATTTATAGTTAAACTTCCCCTTGGAGAAAATCTTGACTTTCAGGCCGGAGGATATATTCAGATTGATGTTCCGCCATGTACTGTTGATTTTAAAGACATTGACATCACAGCGCACCCAAAATACCACAGCACTCCTGATAAATTTCAGAAAGACTGGGATCAAAACAAAATGTGGGGACTTAAAATGGTCAATGAAGAACCAATATTCAGAGCATACTCCATGTCAAATCACCCTGCAGAAGGTAATATTGTATCCTTAACTATAAGGATTGCTACTCCGCCATTTAAGTTTAAATTCGGAGCGGATGGTAAAAGACAGTGGGACGGTTACGAAGCCGTAAATCCTGGTATTTGTTCATCTTTTGTATTTTCAAGAAAACCAGGTGATAAAGTGACTATTTCAGGACCATATGGAGAATTCTTCATCAAACCAACTCAAGCAGAGATGCTTTATGTAGGAGGTGGAGCGGGAATGGCACCGATGAGATCGCATTTGTATCATTTGTTCCAAACTCTAAAAACAGACAGGAAGGTGACCTTCTTCTATGGTGGTAGGACTAAGCAGGAACTCTTTTATATAGAAGAATTCAGAGAAATAGAGAAAAAATTTCCAAACTTCAGGTTTGTAGTTGCATTGGATAATCCGCTTCCTGAAGACAATTGGGTTTTGAAGAAAGATCTGAATGATCCTGAAGGAGATGGTTTCAAAGGCTTTGTTCATAATGTAGTTATAGCTGAATATTTGAGTAAACATCCTGCACCTGAGGAAGTTGAGCTTTACTTCTGTGGACCGCCTATGATGAATCAGTCTGTCATCAAAATGGCTGATGAATGGGGAATTCCTGAAGAGAATGTCGCATTTGACGATTTTGGGGGATAATCTTTATAAGTAAGTAAATTAAATAGAAAGGGAGTCATGTTTGATTCCCTTTTTTTATTTGAAAAAGTATAATTATCTTTGAAGCAAACTTTTAAATATGGAATGGTCGTTGGGTTCTTTTGATTGGTCATTGGTTCTGACCGTGTTTTTTGGTGCTGTAAGTGGGTATATAGCCAGCAGAATACTTGGAGGAGATGGTTTTGGATTTTTTGGCAATATAGTAGTGGGTGTAATTGGAGGTTTTATAGGAACTTGGATTGTTAAGGTGGCTAAAGTTCCCCTGATGAGTGGTTTTTTTGGTAATTTGATAAGCTCAGTTGGCGGAGCCTTGATCCTTATTTTTTTTATAGAGCTTATAAAATATATGCAAAGAAACAATCAAAATACCAAAAGAACAAGGTCTAAACGCTAAGTTTAGGCCAAAGGGGAAAAACATGACTTTTTATTTATTATGGAGAAAATTATTTAAATATGGTGGGAGGAAACTACTTCTTTATTAAGTATTTTTGAAGTGTTTCGTTAAGGTTTTCACCAGTGATATTTCGGGCAATAATCTCTCCAGCAGGATTAATAAGCAAATTTTGTGGTATCGACCTGATGCCAAACATATCCGAAACTTCGTTTTTCCAGCCTTTCAGATCGCTAACATGAAACCAGGTAAGCTCGTCTTTTTTTATAGCATTGATCCATGCTTCTTTTTTACTATCAAGTGAGACGCCAAGAATTTCAAAGTTTTTATCTTTATAGGTGTCATATGCCTTGACAATATTTGGGTTTTCTCTTCTGCAAGGTCCGCACCAACTTGCCCAAAAATCAATCAGAAGATATTTGCCGGATATCGCTGTCACTGAAAAATCATTTCCTGAAGTATCTTTTTGTGTGAAGTTTTGTAAGGTCTGACCTACAAATGTTTTTTTCGCCTTTTCAATCTGTGTCGCCAGTTCTTTGCCTTTGGGAGTATCTTTATACGTAGGGCCAAGCAAATCAAACAAAGCCAGAAATTCATTATCAATCATATAAGCCAATTCTGATACAGAAGAAAAACTTACAAAAGATGCTGGTTTCTCCTTAATAAATTTCTTTACTACAGCTTTCTTTTTAATGTCAAGAGATTCAAATTTTGGGTCTAGATTTTTAATGCCTTCATTATCGTTTGCTTCACGAAGTTTCATAAATTCTTCTACTAGCTGATCATATTTATCATCATGGCCTTTCAGCATTGAAGCCAAAAGATTATAATCCGATTGCACCGTTCCTCCTTCGATTTTAGAATTTTTAAATGTACCTACGGCATCAATAGAGGTAGTTTGATTTGGTTCAATATAAAAGTTCTTAGAAGTACTTGTTTTTTCTATAGAAGGTATAGAGACAGTTGCCTTGACCGGATTTTCAATATTTCCTTTAAATTCAAATGTAGCATCGGCCAATACAAAAGAATCCGATACTGTTTTTTTATTATAATTATATTGAAAAAAAACCTTATCGCCTGCTTTTAAGCCAGCAATATTACCTTTTATAAAAAAAGGCTGCTCTTGACCTTGTAATGTACAAAAGAGAAGAATAAAACTAGATGCTGCGAGTAATAAGGATTTAAATTTCATTTCCTACGTTTTTTTTAATAAAAGAACAATGTACCTCTATTATTTTTAATTCACGTTTCTTTATGAAAGAAAGATAGACCGCACAAATGTATAACACCCGCAACTTATAACACCTTAAATGTAATTAAATAAGTAGCAATCCAATACTGAGATCTATTGTCCTACCAATTTTTCTTTGGCAGGCAGACTGGCATGAAACTCATTTTTTACCCTTTCTGCGTATTTATCCAAAAGTTGAAGATTTTTATCCCTATTTTTTGACAAAAGAATCAATCCGATATGGTGATCTTTATTCATTCGCCACACAATTTCTTTATCTTCAAATGATGATGTATCCGGTTGTTCAAATCTGCTCAAGGATACAATAATTCCGGCATGATCTTTTTTTACTTTTGGCAGTTTGTATGGCTCCTTCCTTACTGCGGCTGTTTCGATTTTAGCCCACTCAGCCCAAAGATTTATGCCAGATGCAAATTCTACCATTTCGGCAAGATTAGCGCCTCCGACTCTCGATGCTGTTTCAAGAAAATAGTACTTTCCATCTTCATTACATTTGATAAACTCGCTGTGTGAAGCGCTATATTGCATCCCAAATGCTCTCATCACATCTACATTTAATTTTTGTAGTGCAACATCATCTTCAGAACCAAGCTCAAGAGTGTGAGACCTGAAGATTCCTCCACCATGTGCTACTTCAAATGGTGTATCTAAATACTGGCTAACTCTCGAAAAAACTACCTTACCATCCGTAGTCAGTGAATCTACGTGATAGACAGCACCTGGAGCAAATTTTTCCAGAAGGTATTCATGTCTCTCACCACCCAGATGGTTGAGATGTTGCCATAATTGTTCTTTGTTGTGTATTTTTTTTATACCAGCAGCTGATGCCTGCATCCTTGGTTTGACTAACCATGGTGCCGGTACATGATCAGCAAAATCATTTATATCGTTATCATTAAATAATGCAGTAAATTTTGGCACGGAGACTCCTTCGGTTTCTGCTTTAATTCTCATCGCTAATTTATCTCTGAAATACCTTGCTGTCGACTCTCCCATACCGGGTATTCGAAAATATTCTCTAAGGAAGGCCACATGTTCTACATCAAAATCGTCGAGCGCTACAAAAAGATCAAATTTTGTATCGGCCATTTTATGAGCCAAACCGCCAACCAGATGATCATGATTCCAGTATCCATGTTCATCTTCTACCATATAAAAGGCTTCGTCTATACTATCCCATGGCCAAGGATCATGTTCCAGTTTTTTACTTGTGAGTAGAAATACCTGATTTCCTTCTGCTTTTGCACTTTTTATAAAGTCTCCACCTTTGAAGAATCTTGATATACATAATACATTTAACGGGGTCATTGCCATAACTCATCTTTTATTTAAGCCAAATATAAGGATAAGTTTGAAAGTGCAAAGTGAAGGATTCAGTTTTTGAAATAATTTTTCAAAATATATGCGCAATGATGCAATGAATGTCACAATCCACAATGGTCTTTTGCGATACCTAGATTTTTATATTAGCACTTTGCAATCAATTTTCCGGAAGATCAGAACTTATTTTTCCACATCATACTTTCTACTGGTTTGTCTGTGCGTTGATTGTATTTCGCATTGGATTTTTTATTATAATAGTTTTCGATATCACCATCCACTTTGAAATATATGAGCTGACCGATGGGCATGCCTGCGTATACGCGTACCGGCTGCACACAAGAGATCTCAAGCGTCCAGGTATTGCAAAATCCTACATCACCTTTGCCGGCTGTAGCATGGATATCGATGCCTAATCGACCTATGCTTGACTTGCCTTCCAGAAATGGGACTGTATGATGTGTCTCTGTATATTCTTCTGTGACACCCAGATATAATGTTCCCGGCTGTAACACAAATCCTTCGGATTCAATCTCAAAGTGACGAATGGTATTGTGTTTTTTAGCATCGAGTTCGTGGTTTTCATATACTGCCAGCCATTTTCCGAGATGTACATCGTATGAGTTGGTCCCTAAACAGTCTGCCCTGAACGGGACTATGACGATATTTCCATTTTCAATGCTTTTTAATATTTCTACGTCTGAAAGAATCATCTTTTTTTGAAATTTTTGCGAAGATAGGAAATTTATTGCAACTTCGCTTGTGTAACCCTAATCACATTACAGGAACTTTTTTGCATCTATCTTTGTATTCATTTAAATAAATAAACAACAACTCACAATGAAGTATTCAGATATAATCAATAGCGAAACACCAACATTGGTAGATTTTACAGCTACATGGTGTGGTCCTTGCAAGGCGATGGCCCCCGTTCTGGAGCAATTGGCAGCCAAGATAGGAGAGAAAGGCAAAATCATAAAGATTGATGTAGACAAAAATCCCGGTATAGCGCAGGAAATGAAGATTCAGGGTGTTCCTACCTTCGTATTGTATAAAAAAGGAGAAGTTCTTTGGAGACAATCTGGCATGCAGTCGTTGACTCAACTTCAAAAGTTGATTGAAGGGGCACAGTAAAAGAGTATTTTTACTTTTTCTAGATAAGGTAAGTTAAAAATTAGATCATTTTACATAAAAATTAGATTGTAATTCTGATTAATACTTATCAATCATAAATTGTCTCAGAAAGGATGCACAATCCATGACAGGTATCTCAGAAAAGTAAAAATCTTTTATGTTTTCAGTGACAATGTATTTGCAGTCTGAATAGATAGCGGAATAGTATTCTATGCCATCTTCAAAATCGTGGATCATGGGATTTTTTATAGCTTGGGTTACCACTTCTTCATCAGCTTTACTGACATATATATGTTCCAAAAGTAGCTTTATTTTTTTTCTGGCAAGCAAATTTCCGCTTTTTTTTTCTGCAAAATAAAATGCAATAGTAAGACAGACCGCAGATGTAAAAATTTGTATATTTTTGTTTTCATTAAGGCTAATTACTCTGGCAGCATCCGAAAAAACAGGATACTCTTTATTCAATACAGCCACCAATACATTAGCATCTAAAAATATTTTTGTCATACAGGCTTCGGTGATGTTTACTTTTTGGAAGAAAAATATTCATCCTTAAGTGCTTTGCGGGACTTAGATTGTGTTTTGTATTCTATTTCTCCTTCTGCAACCAAATGTACCCAATCAGAGATAGGCAGGTCTTCGAGATTATCATAAGTATTTTCTGTGAGTTTACGATACAAAAACTCAGTCAATCTGGACAAACTTATATCATGCTTCTCAGCGAAAAGTTTTGCTTTTTCTATCACATCTTGATCAAATGCGAGGGTCAATTTGGCATCCATTTTATATTATTTGTACGTGAATAAATTATATTTGTTACGTAAACGCTTTTATTTTATAAAAAGTTGCAACCTCGTAAGATTTTTTATAATTTTAGTTTTTATCCTTCACATACTCCACACTCTCCACCCAATGCACAGCCTTCCTCCCTGCAAAATCATGAATCTGATGACGACAAGAGAAACCATTGGCGACGACTATTGTATCTTTACCAGTATTATTGATCTCAGGAATTAAGACTAACTCAGATATTTTTTTGGAGACATCAAAGTGCTCTTTTTCGTAGCCAAATGAACCTGCCATCCCGCAACAGCCTGAATCCGGCTCATGATAAGCCAAACCATCTATAGTGTCGAAGATAGACTTCATTCCTCCAGTACCGAAGGATGCTTTCTGATGGCAATGACCGTGTAGAAATATTTCTGGCGATTTAGCTACAAATTTGCCTTTTAGTTGCCCAGAAGCCAATGCAACTGCAAGAAAAACATCAATGGCGTAGACATTATTTTTCAGGGCATCTGATAGGTTGATGTCGTCTATCAGATCAGGTAAATCTTCTATCATTGCAGAAGTACATGATGGCTCGCAAACGACGATTTTCATACCTTGTGCTATGTAAGGCAGCAATGCTTCAGCAACTTTGGTCCCTTCAGCTTTGGCTACATGTAGGAATCCATTTGATATTCTGGGACGCTGACAGCAACCTACAGAAGCTAATACGACATCATATCCACAGTCTGTAAGCAATTTTATGGCGGCTTTTCCTACTTGTGGCTCGTGATAGTTGATATAAGTATCTGCAAAAAGCGCTACTTTCTGCTGATTATTATTGGATTTATAATGTTTTTTGTACCAAGTTTCGAGTGTTTCATGGGCGTACGACGGTAAAGTGCGCCGACGATCTACTTTTAGTATTTTTTCTGCCGCATACTTGAAGATGGAAGTTCCTTGTACGAAATTGACAAATGGCGCTTTCCAACCTGCTATTTTGGATACTAAATCGATATTGGCATTGATGGCTTTTTCACGCAAAGTGATATTACCTTCATCATATTTTTGTTGGAGCACTTCACTTTTGAGTTTTGCCATATCGACATTGGAAGGACATTCGGATTTACATGCTTTACACGATAGACAGAGGTCGAGTGTTTCCAATATTTTAGGATCAGTAAGTTTAGTAAATCCCAATTGGCCGGATATACCTAATCGGAGTGCATTTGCACGTCCACGCGTACTATCGTCTTCATTGCTCGTGGCTTTGAAACTAGGACACATCGTGCCTCCTATATGATTGCGGCAAGCACCTACACCCGAACAATTGTGTACCAACGCTTCGAAGGAGTGGTCTTTTCGGTATTTATAGACAAAATTGTACTTATCATCTTTATAGTCGGCGCCATATCTCAGATGCTGATCCATCGGTGGCACATCTATGATGATACCTGGATTGAGTAAGTATTTCGGATCAAAAATCGTCTTCACATCTTTAAGACATTGATACACTTCATCACCAAAAAAGTCTTGAAGTCGATGTCCTCTATTGCGTCCGTCACCATGCTCGCCTGACCAAGCTCCTTTATATTTTTTGACTAAGTGAAATACTTCGTCTGAGATGATTTTCATGAGATCAATATCTGCTTGATTTGTCATGTCCAGAGATGGCCTGACGTGGAGTACTCCTACGCTCGCATGTGCGTAAAGGATGGTTTCTACACCGTATTTGTGGCAAAGATCAAGGACATTTTGTATATAATCAGCCAAATGCTCCAATGGAATGGCTTGATCTTCTATAAAGGGTATGGGTTTACGACCTGAAGGATCACCCATTAGCAAACCTAATCCGTTTTTGCGCAAAGCCCAAGAATCGTCTAGTTCAGATGCTGTACGCAGGATTGGGTAGGCGTAAGCGGTACTATTATTTTGTAGCCAAATGGTGAAGTCAGAGATCCTTTGGTCGAGTTCATTTTGCGACAAGCAGAAAAACTCTACTGAAAGCGTCGCTTGTGGCGCTCCGATGATGAGTCTCTGATGAAGACTTTTGGTCATATTGTTTTTTACACTTTGTTCGAAGACATTAAAATCCAACATTTCTATTGCTGCTGGATCAAAAGCGATCATGTGTTTGACTTCACGTATGGCGCGCATTCTGTCATCATAGTGAACAGTAAATGCTGCCTTATATTTAGGAATGGGCTCGAGATTGACTTTGGCTTCTAAGATGATCCCAAGACTTCCTTCTGAACCAGCAAATATTTTGGCGAGATTCCATCTATCGGTATGTATATATTCGTCGAGTGGATAGCCATTGACCCGACGCATCACTTTGGGATAGGCAGATTCTATGGCAACTAAATGCTCAAAAATGATCTTTCTGAATGACCGATAAAGCTCGCCTTCACGATTGGTTTGACGGCATTTTCGTTCATATTCGTCGGGTGATGTTTCGCCCAGTTCAAGTATTGTGCCATCCATAAGCAGTACATTTAGACCTAAGATATGGTCTATCGTTTTGCCATATTTGATGCTTTTGGTTCCTGAAGAATTATTGGCGATCATACCACCTATAGTTGCTCTACTGGTGGTGGCTGGATCTGGTGCAAAATGTAAAGCGTGCTCTTTTACCGCAATATTGAGTTGATCCCGAACTACACCTGATTGAACGATTGCATACTTTTCAACCGCATTGATTTCCAGTATCTTATCGAAATATTTTGTAAAGTCAATGACTAGTGCTTGATTAGTAGTTTGACCTGCAAGACTGGTTGCACTGCCACGTGGCAAGATAGGAATATTGTAATGGTTGGCTATTTTGACTATTTTGACCAAATCGGCTTCATTGGTTGGAATGGCTACAGCGAGTGGTTTGAGTTGATACAATGACGCATCTGTGGCATAAAGCCCTAGTGAAAGGTCATCGGTTTTGATTTCTGAAGAGATGATGGCACTTATTTCTTCAATAAATGTTTTAAAATTTGTCGCTAAATCTGTGGTCGCCATATATATATAATTCTGAAAGCAAAGGTATCAAAAAGGGTGGATTACGAGTAAAGATTAAAGTTTCTTTATGTTGGTTTTGAGCTATAAAGTAAAGGAGTAAATAATAAATCATCCTATTTCATAGATAATTTTAGGATTTTGGTTAATTTGGATAACGACAACTAAACATTCAACACTTATTTTTTATAAGATTTCAAGCTAATTTTATACTTTTGACCAATAGTTTTTAATATATATTTTGAAAGATAAACGTTTCAAAAATGACCCTAAACCAACAGCTTGCCAAACAACTCAAAGACTTATTTCTTTGCGGACAATGGATAGGAACCGATTTAAATCTCAAAGCCCAACTGGATGATGTGGATGTTGAAATGGCCAATGCCCAATACGAATCTCTCAACACTATCGCCCTACTGGCTTTCCATCTTAATTATTATCTGGAAGGTGTACTGAACGTATTAAAAGGCGGAACATTGGACATTAAAGATAAGTATAGTTATGATATGCCACCCATCACATCCCAGGAAGAATGGGAAACTATGCGCGAAAACATATACAGGAATGCAGAGTATTTTGTATATCTCGTAGAACAAATGCCACTATCACAATTGACTGATCCGTTTACAGATGAAAAATATGGCACTTATCAGCGTAATCTTATTGGCATATTGGAACACAGTTACTATCATTTGGGACAGATCGTTTTGATTAAGAAACTGTTGAATACAGTAAAGTAAAATTTGAATAGACAATTTGATTTTTCTTTCATTAAAAGTGGAAAATATTTATTTATGGAAAACATTAATTACGCATATTTCTTAACTCTATGGCTGATAAACCTATTTTTATGGTATTATTCCTTTAAAAAAATGTATTAATCGCCTAGGAATTATTTTGTAATCTTCCTTATTGTGTTGGCTTATGTAATTTCCGGGTCAATATTAAATGATTATAAAGATAAATTTGATATTCCTATGTTTTTGATTATTTTACTTTTTATCCCATATGTTATCTGTGTTATTGTTGTTCATTATGAGCATAAGAGAACTAGAATGGGTATGGGTGAAAAATGAAATAGTTTAATAATTATTTCAAAAATTAGCCTAAAAATAGGCATACAGGTCAAAATTTTGTAAATTGTATTTTTTATTTTTGTAATTTTACTACATGTAAACGATTGATATTCTATATATATATATATTAATAAAAAATGTATAAAAATTTCTACATCCATCTCTTGATTTTATCAAATATAAAATCTATATTTGTTTAAACTTATGTGATTATTGTTATTTGCAACTTTTTGAGTCGTTGTTTTTTTTTGGTCGGGATTTGACTGAAAAGTATCCAGCTAAGGTTATATCTGAAAGCAGATGTAGCTTTGTATTGCTATAATTGAGAATTACAAAAACGGGTCTATTCAATTTTTTATATTCAATTTTTTTAATAGTTCGACCAATATTGGTCAAAACGGTGGGAACTGCTGGTCAGCCAAGAAATTCTAAAAATATTATGAGAGCTTTTATTTTTTTATCCTATTTCGTTTTATTCCTATCTTCTTGTAATAAAGAAAAATTAGTTGAGCAAAATTTTACTGCTGAAATTAGAAATTTAGGTTTAGAAACTTTGGATAGTGATATATCTAATTTTTGGAAATTTGCATATGATGAATTCTCAATGAAGGTCGTTTGTGGGTGCACTTGTACGGATATTGAAAAAATTCCAGAAATATGGGATAGCGGAAGACATTTATTACCGGCATTCGTTAAAAATGAGGTCATAAGTTTACAAGGATGTCATGATTTAAAAAACACTTTTAAAATTGAGTGTAATTATAATTCAAAATTAGAGTTTATAGACTCTACTATTAGTAAAGTAAGTTCAATTAGTTTTATACCAGAACCTGAAAGGAATTTAATGAAAAAATTTCTTACCCAAGTTAAGGAGAAGACACTTGACAAAAACGCAATAATTCAAGAATGGGAAAATTTACCAAATAATGATAAAACCCGAAATCATTTAAGTTTGTTATACATCCAAGTTGGTTTTTCTATTTTAAATTTTGATAGTAATAATCCTGGACTCTTTGAAGAACATGATGATGTCGCTGCTTTAACTCATCTTGCTGGTGCCATAATTGGTGGATATTTAAGTGTAGCAGCGGACTGTGTTGAAGACTTGTATTGGAACACTGGTTATGGTAAAGGGGGATGGAGAGATTTAGGAAGATCTTTTGTTAAAGGAGCTATAACTGGAGCAATTGGAAGTATTTAAAGTTTTTTGATATGATTTTACAAATTATCTTAGCAGTTAATATATTTATTTTCACTCTATTACTGAGTGTTTTTGTTATATCAAAAGAAACAAACAAAAGTAAATATTTAATTTTCTTTAGTTTTCAATTGTTCCTATTTTTCATCAATTATAAAATATTGCAACAAGGTCTTAAGATTGGAAATAATTCTATAAAAGAATTAGTATTTTTCATTTTCTTCCTTGTAATTGTATTAATTCATGGATTAATCAACAAAAACAAATTACATTTTTGGTTGAAAAAATAGTTTCTCGAGCTATTAAAAAGGATTTGAAAAGATGTAATAAATCGAAAAGATAGTGGCACTGTGTGAGATATAGTGTCGCTATCTTATGTTATTTTATGACCTTCCGGAATTATATATTTATTGCTAAGACACCCTAGCCCAATCTCTATACTTATGTCGTAATCTTTCTACCTGATTTCTGATATTTTCATGTACAGTTCTCTCCAGCTTCGGGTCATCTTCTATGATCCGTATCGCAATATGCCTAGCAGCATCCATGATGGCTTTATCCTGTCCGATGTTGAGCAGCTTAAAATCAAGGAGACCACTTTGTTGGGTTCCCTGAATGTCTCCCGGTCCTCTCAGTTTGAGATCTGCTTCGGCTATTTCAAAACCATTGTTGGTCCTGACCATGGTAGCGATACGTTCTTTTCCTTCTTTGGATATTTTGAAGTCGGTCATAAGTATACAATAAGACTGATCGGCACCTCGGCCTACCCGTCCTCTGAGTTGATGCAGTTGGGACAAGCCAAATCTTTCGGTATTTTCTATCACCATCACAGAAGCGTTGGGCACATTTACTCCTACTTCTATCACTGTGGTGGCCACCATGATTTGCGTAGTTTTATTGATAAACCGCTGCATTTCCCAGTCTTTATCTTTGGCTTTCATCCTTCCGTGTACGACACTGATCTGATAGTCAGGCAGCGGGAAATATTGCAGCAAACGTTCATATCCATCCTGCAGGTTCTGTAGGTCAAGTTTTTCTGACTCTTCAATCAATGGATATACGATATAAATTTGTCGCCCTTTGGTTATCTCACTATGCATAAATTGTATCAATTGTGGTCTGGCCCTTTCATATTTATGGATGGTTTGTATTTCTTTGCGTCCGGGTGGCAACTCATCAATAACAGAAACATCCAGATCTCCATATAGCGTCATGGCCAGTGTCCGTGGTATTGGCGTAGCTGTCATTACCAATATATGTGGTGCAAGTGCATCATTTTTTTTCCATAGACTGGCCCGCTGCGCTACCCCAAACCGATGTTGTTCATCAACAATGGCCAGACCAAGAAGATGGAAGACAACTGTATTTTCTATTAGCGCATGTGTGCCAATAATAATGTGGATACTGCCTTCTTTTAGTTCTGTGAGGATGACTTCTCTCTTTTTCCCCTTTATACTTCCGGAGAGGAAAGCAACTTTTATAGGCATATCGCCAAGAGCTGCTGTGATGGATGCATAATGTTGTTGCGCCAGTATTTCTGTAGGCGCCATCATGCAACTCTGAAAACCATTGTCCAAAGCAATTAACATAGATAATAGCGCAACGACTGTTTTTCCGCTACCCACGTCACCTTGCAGAAGTCTGTTCATCTGGGTGGTTTTGCCCATGTCTGTTCTGATCTCTTTGATGACTTTTTTCTGCGCATTGGTGAGTTCAAAAGCAAGTTTTGTCTTATAGAAGGTGTTAAAATATTCACCTATTATACTGAATGGGGCACTTTTGTATTTGTATTGCCGGTAAATTTTACTTTGGAGCAAACGAATCTGAACATAAAAGAACTCTTCAAATTTGATTCGGTTGCTGGCCAATTCTTTTTGGCTATCATTCTGGGGAAAATGTATCCATTGCAGTGCATTATATCTGCTGCATATCTTCAGTTTATCTATCACATAAGGCGGGAGTGTCTCAGGTAAATCAGCCTCAGATATGGTTAACAAAAGAGCTTTGATGATCTTTCTTCTGGCTTTACTGTCGAGGCCTTTTCCATCCATTTTTTCAGTACTGCTGTATACGGGGTCAAAGGTTTTTGCAAGGGATACTGCTGCATCTGCAATCAGTTCCATTTCGGGGTGAGCAATGGTTTTCTTTCCGCTGAAAATAGTCACACGGCCATAAACAATATACGCTTCACCCACTTTTAAAGTCTTATCTAGCCAGGTTGCTCCCTGAAACCAAACCAATTCCAGAAATCCTGAACTGTCCTTAAACATACCTGTAAGTCTGGATCGGTTGGATTTACTTTTAATCTTTTCTAGGCTTACCAGTGTCCCTTTCAGTTGTATATTGTCTCCGTCTGTGTGAATATCTTTGATCAGATGAAAAGTAGTACGGTCAATATATCTGAAAGGAAAAGTAAAAAGCAGGTCATAAACGGTGTGGATGTTGAGTTCCTTGCGAAAAGTCTCTCCTCTTGCAGGGCCAATGCCTTTGACATATTCTATAGAAGTATCGAGTATGTTTTGTTGATTTGCCAAATTATCGGTCTGTTATAGCATCTGTTCGTGCAAAAGTATTAATTTTGCTCCACTAATTATAATAATGGATAGCAAGAGACAGTTGCAGGTAGCAGAGATGATCAAGAGAAATTTTGCTCCGATTTTTCAGGAGCATGGCATATACATTTATGGCAGCGCATTTGTTACAGTCACTTTTGTAAAAATAACGCCTGACATGGCTCAGGCAAAAGTTTATCTAAGTATATTTAATGCCGATGATAAAGAAGCGGTTTTAAAGAAAGTGGTCAATCATACCCATCTCTTAAAGCAAGCCCTTGCTGCAAGAATTAAAAATCAGGTAAGACGAATACCGTCCATTTTCTTTTATTTTGATGAAACTATTGATGAAATGTACAAGGTAGATACTATGTTTAAAAATCTGAAAACAATGTACCCCGAATCTATGAACGAAGAAGAGTAACTTCATCTTAAGTATATTTTAAATGCCATATTGTATCTGAAAAATGTACTTTTTTAGATTTCCATTTTTAAATATTTCCAATATTTATTTGTCCGCTGTATAATAAGTCCTTTGTAAACGGATTTTAATAGTTGATTTTTTCATTTGGTTGAAATTTTATTGGTTTTGCTTGAGTAAATTATTTTAATACACATTGTATAAGATATGTGAAGCTATTTTTATTTAAAATTATTTTATATGTGTATGTAGAACAAAAACAATAATATGCATTTTAGTTGTGAAAATTGTCTTTTGTTCAATCAAAATTCTAATGCATAAATACTAATTTAAATCATATTTGATACTAATATTAATCATATTTTAATGGTGTGAATCTCTCTAATCTTGTATCGTATTTCGATAACAACAAAAACATAATACATCATGAGACATTCAAATTTATTTTCAAAAATTTTATTAGTCCTTCTCTTCGGAGGAATGTTTACTCTGGCTCAGGGCCAAACAAAATTTGCAGCTAAAAATACGGTACAATTATCCGTTTCCGGCACATCCACTATGCATGATTGGGTGATGAAAGCCAGCAATGGAGATTGTAGTGCTACATTGCAGGTAGACGGAGATGGAAATCTTAAAGACATTACAGCAATGAGTTTTTCTGTAGTATCCAAAGCTTTAAAAAGCGGTAAGGATGGTATGGATAAAAATGCATACAAAGCATTAAAGATAGATAAAAATCCAAACATAACAGCAACATTGAAAAGTGCGGATGTTACTATGAAAGATGGTAAAAATTTCGGTATTAAAGCCATTATCAGTCTTAGTATTGCTGGCAAAACTTTAGAAACAACCCTTGATGCCACGGCAAAAAAAATTAATGACACCAGTTTTTCTATCAAAGGAGAGAAAAATATCAGTATGAAGGATTTTGATATGAAACCACCTTCTTTTATGCTTGGTGCGGTAAAGACAGGCAATGATGTAGTCTTAAGCTTTGATTTAGTATTAAACCAATAATTTTTTAAACAATAATTTCTTAACTTTTAATAATAAGCATTATGAAATCCTTTCTAAATTTCTTTAACCTTGTTTTGGTAACACTTTTAGTTACTAATCTATCAGCTCAGATTCAATATACAAGAGCTAATAATCAAGATGGTTTGCACGTATTCGAACCATCAAAAAATGACATGACTGAATATACCGGATTTAAACTTCATATCGGTGGCGCGTTTACTCAGGGATATCAAAACCTTTCACACGAAAATTCTGATACCATAACAGTTGTTGCAAGAAAATTATATAAGATGAGTGGAGGATTCAACCTTGCTCAGGCCAACCTTAATTTTGATGTTCAGTTGGGAGATGGTATCAGAATGTTTCTTGAAAATTATATGGCTGCAAGACACCATAATGAATTTTGGGTAAAAGGCGGTTATATTCAGATAGACAAATTGCCTATGTTTGGCAACCCTGAATGGTATACCAAATACTTTAGAGTAAAATTAGGTCACATGGAGGTGAACTATGGTGATCAGCACTTCAGAAGATCAGATGGTGGTAATACTATATTCAACCCTTTTGCAGAAAACCATATTGTTGACCAGTTCGCTACTGAAATTGGTGGTGAAGTGTATGTATTTCCTGCGGATGGATTTATGCTTATGGCAGGTATGACAGGAGGTCTCATCAGAAATGATATCTTCGATTATAGTACAAATCCAGCTGGTGCAGTGCAAAAAAGAAATCCAGCAATATTGCTTAAGGCAGCTTATGATAAACAACAATCTGAGGACCTGAGGTTCCGATTGAGTGCATCAATGTATACAAATTCAGAAACTCCAAGATCTACCATTTATAGCGGTGATAGAACAGGATCTAATTATTATGGAGTAATGGAAAATACAGCATTTAATGCGACTTCTAATTTTTCCAGTGGAAGGTTCAATCCGGGTACTTATAATTCTGTGACAGCTATTATGATCAACCCATTTGTCAAGTATCAAGGAGTTGAATTATTTGGGTCATATGAAATAGCAAATGGTAAAGCAATCACTGAAACGGAAGACAGAAAAACCACACAATTAGCATTTGAAGGTGTTTTTAGATTTTTGTCCAATGAACAAGCTTTTATCGGAGCAAGATACAATACAGTTACCAGTAGACTTTCTGGCTATACTACTGATGTGGATATTACACGCCTAACATTTGCAGGAGGTTGGTTTCCTACCAAAAATCTTCTTTTGAAGGGTGAATATGTAACACAGGATTTTGAAGGATTTAAAGGTAATGATATCAGAAATGAAGGAAAATTCAGTGGAGTTGTAATTCAAGCTGTAGTTGGATTTTAGTTCTGTTTTTATATTAAAGATGACATTTAATAGCATAAATAAATAATTCATAAGTTGGATCCGGTGAAACATCGGATCCAACTTTTTTTTTATTAACATTAAATGAAATTGTATAAATTTGCTGTATGTTCCAATTGATTTCCAATGTATTTTTTATTGCAAGCCTGACCATCATTAGTTTCTATTATGATGGCGAAAATCCAAAACAAGAAATTTGGTTGGTCAAAAGCAATAGTAGCCTAAAGGTTGATGGTAAAACAAATATTAATAGTTTTAATTGTGTCGTGACTTCATACGGGAAAATAGATACTTTGAAAATTTTCAGATCTTCCATCATGAGCGAACAATGTAGCGTGGAAGGTAAGCTAATAATTGAAATAGAAAACTTTGATTGTCACCACAGGATCATGACAAAGGACCTCCAAAAGACGCTTAAGGCGCACACCTATCCTTCCATGATCATTGATATCAAATCATTTTCTAAGATTCTTTCGTCAGTCACACACGCTTCTGTCATCACAGGTAAAGCAGATATTTCCCTGGCTGGTGTAGTGAAAAACTACATCATTAACTTTTCATACCGACAGATTGGGCCTGATTATGCAGAACTAATAGGCACCAGAGCCATTTTATTTTCAGATTTTGGACTAAAACCACCAAGTAAACTGGGAGGCACGATAAAAGTTAAAGACCAGCTTGACGTGGAATTTAAGCTACAATTAAAAAAAGTAGTACAATGATTATTTGCCTGAATATGGATTTAACCATGCAAAAATCATACCCGCTATACTGGACTGAAACAAACCGTAGATCAGCCATGTAGCCACCATCTGAAATTCCACATCCATAGATGCATAAGTGATCCACATGATCGGCACCAAAGCTACAAATGCATATACAACCCCAAACTCAATACCTATCTTTACCTTATTTCCACCAAACATTTTTCTGAATCTATTCCAGAAAACCGATAGTGACAAGGCCAATACCAATGGATGAAGATAAAAATAAAGATCACGACTCCCGTCAGAATTAAACACAGGATTGATATAATCTATAAAAAAGTCAGGAAAAAGTCGAATAGAAGTATATAGACCGCCATAACTTATTACAAAAATTGCAATTCCAGCATACATTGTATTTTTTATGATTTCTTTACCATTCCTTTTGATTCGGTCGATCCAGATGTCTGCTTCTTGTATATTAGTAGGATGGTCCATTTAAATTTGTTTAATGTGTAAATATAGTAGGTCTTACATTTATATTAAGAAAAAATGACAAGAATCATCATACTTTTTCTATCATTTCACTTAGGATACCTTCTTTCAATGCATATGGAGACACCAAAATATGGGTAGGTTGTATTAAATCACAAATGATTTTTTTTAAGACCATGCCCACCACAATTAATTTTACCCGCTCTTTTGGCAACCCTGCCAGTTTTTCTCTTTGTTCATAATCTGCTGATACTATAATTTGATATAAGCTATTGAAATAATCTGGGGAAATAGAGGTAAGTTTTGTACATTGTGGATCAATACCAGACATGGTTTCTAATACTTCAAAAGAGCCTGAAGCACCGGAGAGCGTTGTCGGTTTATAGGTATCTATGACTGGTATCAAATCCGGTATTGTATTCAGAATAAAAGATTTCATCAGCAAAATTTCTTTATCATTTATCGGTTCTGATATATGAAATGTCTCGTGCAGTGTACCAAGGCCAATCTGGAAGCTTCTGGACCAAAGTTTTACCCCGTCTTTTATCAGTATAAATTCAGTGCTTCCTCCGCCTATATCCATGATGAGATGAGTACCTTTCCTGAGCTCATCTATAAGTATTATTCCTTTATAAATATAATCTGCTTCGGTATCTCCATCAATAATTTCTATGTCTTTTTCAAGAATTTCATTTGCCTGGTCTATAAAAATTTGTCTGTTTGCTGCTTTTCGAAGTACCGCGGTACCCACCACACGTAAAGTTGGTGAATCATATGAAGTAAGTATTTGTTTAAATTCTCTGATGGTTTCCAAGCCATATTTCATCCTCTCTTCTTTTATTAATTCAATCCCGCCATCAGATAATCCCGTAAAAACTCTTTTTCTGAACAATGTTTCAAAAGTATTATCGCTTTTTTTTTCGACAATCAATATATGAAAAGTATTCGAACCAAGGTCTATAACAGCAAATTTTTTCATTATTGCTGTTGAGTAGCCCCTCGCGCTTGCTGTGCTATATTGGCGTAAAACTGAACGCCTGCTTCAGTCATCTGATTGGCATAAATCGGCTTATTTTTTTTATCGACAAAAACATAAAACTTGCAGTTATTGGTGAGATAGACATCTACATCATAAACGATTTCGCCTTTTATATGGAAGAATTTTCTGCCTATAGCTTTGCATTCTTTCGGGATTCTGATGACAGGCTTGGTATAATCTATAAATGAGATATTCTGATCTATACCGGGCTCCTCGGACTGACTGATGCTGAATGGCAGTTTATGGAAAATGTAATCCAAGTAGGTACACTCATTGAGCAGTTTTATAAGCACTTCCTTTGGAACTCCAGGTATTTCAGGCCCTTCTGTTTCTGCAGGCGGAGGTAATAAGACTGTGTTTTCCGATGATTTTTCTGTCGTCGGCTTACGCTCGGATTTACATGAAGCAAAAAATATTAGTGTGACAAATAAAGTCATTTTGATCATATCAGGCATTTATATATTATATTTAAGCGAAACCATTAAAAATTTATTTCTGATCGCAAGGTAAGAAAATATCCTTTTAAAGTACTTCGGTCAGCGGCAGGATCTTTGTACATATTGTAAAATGAAGCAGTGTATCTAAGCGACATACCCCACGTTTTGTTAAAATTTATTCCTGCCGCCATAAGCCAGCTTACATCATGTTTTCTAAAATATTCTTCATTGAATCCGGAGGTAGCCGCACCAAATAAATAGCCGTAAGATATTCCGCCTTCTGCACGTACTTTATAATATCCATCTTTTTCAATATACCAATCCCTGATGCTGACTATCAAAGGAATTTCAATATAATTGAGAGAAATTTTATCGCCATCTGCATTATTGAAAAATTTTACTGAGGAACCTCTCTGACTGTATAGCATCTCCAAGGCATAGTCTATACTTTTGTCATTGGCGTATGAAAGCCTTCCTCCCGCACTCAGTCCCAGCTTATTGAATCCATATAAATTATCTCCATCTATCTGAGACGCATTGGCACCAACGATCGCCATGGCCTTAAATCTCTGACCGCTACTTTCAGGATACATTACAAACAGAAGAAGAATCACAATTATTAATGATTTGTACATGGTAAATTACATTTTGACTATGAAGCAAACGAAGATTCAGTAACTAATATTTAATTCCTGCGAACTTGTATATGTCTTCATTGATTACTTTTAATATATTTGTGGTGCAAAATTAGCATTTATTATCATTATAATGAATAAGCACACTAAACCAACCTTACAGAAGATCGAACAAATTTTTAAAGAATTGGATTATTTGGTCAGATATGAAAAAGGAACCTTCAATTCGGGGTATTGTATAGTCGAGAATACCAAAATAGTAGTAGTCAATAAATTTTTTGACACAGAAGGTAGGGTCAATGTGCTGATAGAAATTTTATCTGTGGTACTGGAAGATGATAATATACTTACTGACAAGTCAAAACTATTTTATCGTCAATTGCTCAAGACCAGCGAAGTTTTGCATAAAACGGTTTAATAAATTTAATAGCTTACCATTGAAAATTACTTTCCTAGGTACTGGAACATCGCAGGGAGTACCCGTCATAGGTTGTACTTGTAAAACCTGCATTTCTGCAGATAGTAGAGATAAACGTCTAAGATCTTCAGTACTTATTACTATTGATAAATATAATATATTGATCGATGCAGGTCCTGATTTCAGACAACAAATGCTGGTAAATCATGTGAGTCACCTGGATGCTATCTTACTGACCCATGAGCACAATGATCATGTGATTGGTATGGATGACATCAGACCATTTAATTTTCGGCAAGGTGCAGACATCCCAATTTTTGCTTTGGAAAGAGTATTGGATGAAATTAGAATGAAGTTTTCATACATATTTCAAAGTAATCCATATCCCGGGGCACCTAGAGTAGTATGTAATGCAGTCCTGCCGGGAGATACCTTTGAGTTGTTTGATACTATAAAAGTGGATGCAATCGACATTTTACATGGTAATCTGCCAATACTAGGATATCGGATAAAAAATTTTGCGTATATTACTGATGCTTCATTTATTAGTGATCAGTCATTTCAAAGTCTGTATGGTCTGGATGTGCTTGTTTTGAATGCATTGCAATATAGAAAGCATTATTCGCATTTTAATTTTGAAGAAGCGATCGAAATAGCTGAAAAAATCGGTGCAGAAAAAACATACTTTATACATATGTCTCATGAGATGGGGCTTCATGCTGAAATGCTGAATAAATGGCCGCAAAATATTTTACCTTCATATGATGACCTTGTATTGGACTTATAGCATTTTACTACCGATTGAGGTGACTTTTTTCTTTTTTTCTAGGATAATCAACAAAAATACCGTATTATTGTATTATTAATATAAATGAGCAAATGCGGTATAGTATTGCAATTATTTTTTTGTTAAGTACGCATATTTTGGTGACAGCGCAACAGCGCCCGCAGTTTACGCAATATATGCTCAATAAGTATTATGAAAATCCCGCTTACGGAGGAATGGAGCGATCATTAAGTATTTTTACATCTTTCCGCGATCAATACAGCAATTTTCCTGGCAATCCACGTACTTTTTACCTAGGTGCTGACATGCCTTTTTACCTTTGGAATGGGGCAGTTGGGTTTACATTTGTAAATCAGAGAACAGGAGTATTTAGTAATTCAAATCTTAAGTTTTCCTATAATTATGTCATGAGTACACCGTATGGATTCTTATCCTTTGGTGTCAGGGCAGGGTTTGATTTTATTACTATAGATGGCAATGGTTTAGTCACGCCGGATGGGGTTTATGAAGGTGTTTTTGATCACAATGATCCGACCTTAGACACCGATGTTTTTAGTGGCATTGGCCCTTCATGGGAATTGGGTACATACTTTAAGGGGAAATCAATAGAAGCCGGTATAATGATTTCTGAATTTCCTCCTCACAAATATGCGCTAGGTGATGGTAAATATAACAAATCATTTTCCGGAAGTATATTTGCCTTGTACAAATATTCATTAAATGAGAATATCGAATTGTCTCCTTCCGTATTATTGAAAGCAGATGCGGCTGTGTTACAAACTGATATAGGTCTAATGGCTGCCATAAACGAAAATCTATTGGCTGGGTTAAATATCAGAGGCTACAGCGGAAAGTCACTGGATGCACTTTCTATCATACTAGGAACCAACATGGGAAAAAAATATAAAGTCATTTACAGCTATGATTTTGGTCTTTCACCACTTCGTACATCACATCAGGGTACACATGAGATTATGGTTACTTACAATCTACAAAAACTGATTGGCATTGGTCTTCCCCCAAAAATTATTTACAATCCTAGAGACTTGTAAAGATTTGATACTTGAGTCCACTTTGAAAAATAAGATGTAATATAAATTTGTAAAGTATGTGTCTATAATAAATAGATAATTAAACCCATTCATTTAGTATGTCACCCCTTTAGTATGTCACCCCTTTAGTATGTCACCCCTTTAGTATGTCACCCCTTTAGGGGCCCGGGGGTATCCGGGGGTAGCCGGTGGTCGCCTAGGGTAGCTGTAGATTTTTTGGGGTAGGCGTGGGTCACCGGTGGTCGCTGTAGATTGCCAAGGGTTAAAAAAACTAGGTGTTTATCAAAAAAAAGTAGCATTTTAGAAGTACACGCATACTATAGGTGATAAAAATTCCAACCATATATTAACTAGTCGGTTCAAATAATATTAAATTTGCGCGATTTTTAGATTAAAACATTAAAATTTAGATTATTATGAAATTATTTTTAAGTGTACTTATACTTTGTACAATTGCTTTTTCCTGCAAAAATGATGGGAGCAAAACGATGGATGGAGATACTGCCGTAGCTGATTCTACCGCTACATCATCAGATCCGAATGTGGTGAAAATTGATGGAACTCAATTGGTGGATTCAAAATTAAAAGAGGTAGTTTCTCAGGAAGGTAAACTGCCATCTGAAATTGATTTGCTCAACAAATATGAGTTATTACCTCGCCTTGAAAAAATGATGGGTGCCGAGTTTAAGAACTTTTCAAAAGACTGGGAGATGCAGTCACCGCTCAAGAAGGATGGAAACGTTATGTACACAGGAGGTTGCAAACCAGGCAATTGTAAAGGCATCAAATATTTCCTTATTTTTGATACAAAGACAGACAATGTCAATTTTTATTATGTAAAAGATGGAGCAGCTACAGCATTTGGAGAAAAATCTGTGATCGCTTTGACGCCTAAAATCACAGAAGACTTTGATAATATCAGAGCAGGTAAATAATCAAGGCAAATATTTTCCTTTAGTGGTTTAGTACGACCTCGCTGTGGTCGATGATCTGTCCTATCTATTTTCCAAACATAGTATGACTTCTCCGAAGTAGATGTTCTGGTTCCGAATGTGTGTAGTATTTTTTAAGCGGTAAAGATTAAATCGGTAAAGATGGGTAATCTTGTTTTAGGTAAGAGATGAGCGGTTTTTATCTTGGTATCTGAAATCAATATTTGGATTTAACTTGCTTAAGGGAATTAATATAAGGAAGAGGAAATTTATACTAAAATTGATCCTAGAGGGATCCCACTATGTTAGCAATCAAGTTTGTAGATTTTACTGACTCCGGCGGAGTCATACCACCCACAATAAATATTATAAAATTCTAAGGGATATCAGTATTTGTTTAGTACACCCTCGCTGTGGTCGATGATCTGTCCTATCTATTTTCCAAACATAGTATGACTTCTCCGAAGT
>JBBRVQ010000015.1:0-76857 GCA_038246735.1 Chitinophagales bacterium | reverse complement strand
ATCTTATAAAATCGAACTTAAAGGTGAAAGTTTAAGAAAAAATCGGTAATTTTGTCAGGCCTAAGCGGATAGGATCACCATATTATCAGGGGGGTCAATATCACCGGAATAGGGGGTCAGTATCACCAGAATATCCAATTAAATCGTGGAAAGATAAACGAGATATTGTTAAAGCTAATAATCCTTTCAAATGTTAAATTTTTTTCAATCGAGTATAATTGTTTTAAGTGTTATTATCTATTCATGCAAAAATGATTCATCAATTAACAATCAAGTAATTCTGTGCGCTTTACTAAAAGTAATGGCAGATCAAGAATTTAAATCCTTCATGATAGATGGTAAAAATTATTTAGCTTACTTACCAAATGGTTATGTCATACCTTACTCCATTGAATCAATAAATGGGAAGAAGTCTTGGGGGGATTTAGAAATAGTAAACATTGAAAATAATGTAATTAATAAATTGAATAGTTTATTTCAACCACATTCAAAATTAATGTGGGTTAATCCTGATGAAGGTGAAAAATTAATTAGAGAAAATGTTTCAGAGCAAAGATGCTATTGGTTTTTTGGTGGCGTTAGAAAATATAAAAATCAATATTTCCTAGAATGTGGATATGCGATTTCTTCCAAATCTGGAATTGGGGCTCAACTCATTATCGAAATTGAAAACAATGTTTGTAATATAATTTCATATCATCCTGCCATAATGTAAAAATGTGTGACTATGTGGAATTGAGTGGGTAAAATATATAAATAGTTGTAACTTTAACTTAGCGTTATGAATAGTGATGAAATATTTAGAATGGCCTTAGGGCTCGAATCCCCATGGGAAGTTACCAAGATATCGTTTGAAATTAATTCGAAAGGGAGTAAAGACCTTATAGCAAGTTTAAAGGCTCTTGTTTTATTTAGTATAATTTTTATCAGCAGTTGTATAAATAAACAAATTCCTGATAATTTAAATACGGATTGTGAAATTATTGGAATGGTATATGATACATTTATAAAAACCAATAAGAATGAATTCAGATATATGAAACTTGACCGTTTTTATATTTGTCAATTTGCAAATATGCAAATGGATAGTAATCTAATTATGCAGAATTTAACAAATTTAGCATCTGACGAATATATAAAATTTAATGAAAACAATTTGGCAGAAATTGGTAAAATTTGTTTGAATCTAGAAGATATAAAATTTATAGATTCAGGTTCGGCACTTGACTCTATGATGATGTCAAAAACAACGAACAAGGTTATTTGGGGCATTACAAATTACCAAAGAAATACAAATTATGCCTATCTAGTTTGGAACATACTTTAGTAAAAGGGCAGTAATTACTAGCCAATATTTGTTAGAAAATAAAAATGGGAAATATGAGATTATTAGTATTGTAGAATAACCAAAAAGATTGTCGTGTGCTGATAAAACAGATATTGTTAAAGCTAATAATCCATTTAAATGCTAGGTCTATGAAAATACAATTAATAATATTCATATATATATCACTTTTATATTTCTGTTCAGGTTGTAATAACGTTGATCAATCAACTTGTGCTATTCTAAAAACCGTATATAACGATTTTATACAAAAACATAAAAATGAGTTCAAGTATATGAAAGTTGAGCAAACTTATATTTGCAATTTTGCTGATTTTACAATTGCTCCTGCAATAAAAATGGATAGTATTTCTATTTATATAAATTCACCTATAACTCATTTCGATAGGTTTGAATTAGAAAATATTGGCCGAAATTGTTTAGAAATTCCTGACATAATTCACTTAAGTAATAATGTTGCCCTGGACAGTATTAGATTTTCAAAAAATCCCAAAAAAGCTATCTGGGGTATTACAAATTTTAGTATAACTCATAATTATTATTACTTAATATTTAGTTTTTCAATTAGCTCAAGAACTGTCATAGGAGATGAATATTTATTAGAAATGAGAAACGGAAAACCAATTATATTAAAAGTAAATCGCATCTCCAGTTGATTATTTGCAATCTAAATCATAATAAACATGACACATCATATTATATTGCGTGGGTTTGGGATAGCTTAAAAAGAGATTGGCCAAGCTTATTCAATGCTTCCACAGAAAAAAATTGGAATGATAAAAGAGATATTATTAAAGCTAATAATCCATTCAAACCGATACCAAGTTTAAACTGGGGTCAAGAGAGTCTCACTAAGGATTTTAGTTCTAGTAATGTAGAAAATACGATGGACTTAATGGATTTGACTATACAGGATATCATGTCTATCCCTAATGAAAAGCTTTGCGAACAAGTAAAAATTGCCGAATATTTAAAGCCCAAAGCGCTAACTGAAGCAAATACAGGTATATCAAATGCAGAAAAAGCCCAACTGCTCGATTTTTATAATAATACGACACTTATAAAACCCTGTATTGGAGAAGAAATAGATAAAGACGAAATCTTTAGTGGACTTTGTGCAAGTGGGGAGATGAGTTTGGCAGGGTTGAATGCGGCTTCGGATGATAAGGGCGAGATACTAATTATTGATCCTAGTTTTAAAGAATGCAAGAGGTTTCTTTGTATATATGAAAAGTTATACGAAACAGGAAATAAACTCTTTTGTACAAAATTATATAGCTTTCATTACGATGAGAACGTTAAACTAACTTTAAAAGCTGAAAAATTTTATGGGGGAGAAGGAAAAACATCCTATTCTGCGGATGGTAAAGAAATCACAATCAATTTAAATCTTAATAGCTGTAATGACAATCCTCTTAAAATTGCTGGTACACTTCTTCATGAAAGTATTCATGCAAAGATATTTGAAGAAGCAAAACAAGTTAAGCCAGGATTGACACGAGATGATATTTTAGGAATCATTTGGAATCATCCTAAAACAACAGATGTGTCCCATGCGCTTATGGCTAAAAAATATATTAAGATTTTAGCAGAAGCGCTAAGAGAATTTGACGATAAACGATTTAGTGTAGAACATTATATGTATCTAGCTTGGGAAGGTGCCACTTTGGCTGGTAAAGATTTAGGTTTTCTAAAAGATGAAGTTTTAAGTGAATATTATTCAAAGCATCAAATATTAATAAATGCAGATGTTAAAATTTGTAACTAGAATTATAGGAATTCTATTTACAATTATCCTTTTAAGTAGTTGTCATCAAAAAAAATCAATATATAAATTTGATAACTCGTACTTTGATATGGTAAATGTTATATTATTTGAAAATTGTTGTGATAGTATCTATATAAACTTAAACACGCATGTCCATTACGATTCTTTGGATCAATCAGAATATAATGTACGTTATTGGCTTGATAAAAAAGGTATTAAAAACTCAATATTTTCAAAGGATAATAAAAATTTCATTGAAACACTTCCAATATTACATGGGATTCAAAAAGTAAAAAGCAATTCTGTTATCAGAATAGATAAAAATTTGTTTATGACTTCTCATAAAAAAAATATAAAACCGTTTGAGATGATAGAAATATTCAACAGTCCTATTTTCATAGATGACAGAGGTCAAGGAGTTTTCTTTCTTTGTACAATCGGTGCAGATTTTTCTAATCATTTGGTGTTCTTAAAAAAAAATGGGCAAAAACTAATTGTCGATGATTATATTCAAATCGATACAAATTTTCCTTGGTAAATGAATATTGTAGATTACCATATGTATTTGGCTTGGTCAGGTATTCAAAATGCAGGGTATGAACTAGAACTGCTCAATGATCCTTGGATAAGGCAATTTAAAGAAAAACATGATATATTAATGTCAACTCTAAATACTTTTTGTAAATGACAAAAGCCTTATTATTTTCATTTTATTTAGCTTGGGCTTTGCTTATTGGGTGTAAAGATTTGAGCCACAAAAACCAGTTTAATTGCTATTCTACAGCTATAAATTTGTTATATACAACTTGCCATGTAGACACTGTATATGTTGCACTAAATTTTCCGAACTTTAAAGTTAATGAAGGCAAATTTCCTGAGCAAATATTTTATTACAATGATCTTAATGAAAATCAAAATAAATATATTGAAATTATACCAAATAACTATTTTTGGCATTTTCATCTGTTAGATAATGTAAATACAGTAGTTAATCAAAAGAGCAGTAAGGAAGTACACTTTTCTAGATTTAATTATTCATTGAATATGCAACTTGATAACAGTATAAACTCTCATAGGATATTCTTGGTATTTAGCCCAATTTATTTTGATGAAGCAGATAATAACGGTTTTTTTATTGTTTCAGAAATTAACAATATAAAAATTGGTTCTACAAAAATATTTTATGTATGCAAGAATGAGAACTTTTATGAAGTCTATGATCAGATATATGTTCACAGATTTATGCCTTATTAAATGTTTCATTCCGATGGTCGAAGTTTCTAACTTCGATCCCATAAATATAACATTTTTAATACATCCATTGGAAGCAATCAGAAAAATAATAGCGCATCACACAAGATACTTGTTATGCGCTATTTTTGCTATAGAAATGCTCATAAATATTAATTTTTATTATCTTTGTCATGTTTATTTTTATGGCAAACAATATGACAAACTTTTGAGAGAGCTGTAATTCTTGACTACCAATAGATGCTTTACTTGGAAATCCACATTTAAAAATCAAAAACCATGCTTTCACCGGCATAAATTATCTCTATCTGAGGATGGTCACACGCTTCTACCCTACCTATTATTTTTGCTTCCACGCCAAAGGAATCAGCAATTTTTATCATATCCTCCGCCACAGATAAATCTGAAACATAACATTCCAATCTGTGCCCCATGTTAAATACCTGATACATCTCTCGCAGGCTAAGTCCTGATTCATTCCTTATCAGATCAAATAATGGCGGAGTATCAAATAATTGATCTTTAATTATCCGTAATCCTTTGCCCATAAACTTACTTACTTTGGTCTGTCCACCACCTGAACAATGGATAAGCCCGTGTATGGCGTTTCGATGATTTTCTATAATAGGCTTTAGCAGTGGAAGATAGGTTCGCGTAGGTGATAAAACCAATTTGCCCGCAGTAACTTTAGAACCATCTATTTCAATCTCATCTGTCAGCCTTTTGCTACCTGTATATACGACCTCATTTGGAATGTGTCCATTGTACGATTCAGGATATTTTGAAGCATAATATTTACTGAAAACATCATGTCTGGAAGACGTAAGGCCATTACTTCCCATGCCACCATTGTAGCTTTCTTCATAGGTGGCCTGACCTGATGAACTGAACCCTATGATATAATCTCCGGGCTGAATATCGATGTTAATAATATCCTGTCTTTTCATCCGCGCAAAAGCCGTGTATCCCACATCTACAGTGCGCACAATGTCTCCTACATCTGCGGTCTCACCACCAGCCAAAGTTACCCCAACACCATACTTCCCCAGTTTGTCCAGAAATTCCTGGGTATAGTTAATGATCGTTGAAATAACTTCACCGGTTATGATACTTTTATTTCTCCCAATAGTAGAAGAAAGTACCATATTGTCAAAACAACCGATACAACCCAAATCATCCAGATTCATCACAATAGCATCTTCCACTATACCTTTCCAAACGGAAATATCACCGGTTTCTCTCCAATAAATGTAAGCTAGACTGGTTTTTGTACCCGCAGTATCTGCATGCATAATATTGCAGTATTCAGGATCACCAGCCACAATATCAGGTATGACTTTGCAGAAAGCATTGGGAAACAAACCTTTGTCCAGATGTTTTATAGCTTGATGTACTTCATCTTTTGAAGCCGAGACGCCTCTTAAATCATACTTTAAATCTTTATTATTCATGAATGGTCGACAAATAACAGGGGTTAAAAATTAGGGCAAATTTAACCTTTAGAATCCGTGAATTATATTAATTTGAAAGATATCAGCAATCTTTTTGAAACTATGCCTGTTTTTATTACCCAAATTGGAATTATATTATGATAAATGTAAGATAAAATCATTTTCGGAAAGTACGAATTGACAATATTTAATTTTATATGACACAAATCATACTTTACAAAACAAAATATTAATAATGTTAATTCAGTGTTAACGATTTATTATTCTATAATATGTTATAGTTTGAAATCGTTTTTAATCGGAGTTAAACACAATAAAAACAGCACAAATGAAGTATTGTTAGTATATTTGAACTGGCATATAGGTTTAACTACATATACACTAAAATAATTTTAAAATGAAAAATTTATTTGTCTTCATCATCATCTTCATCGGGACACTAAGCGCTACAGCTCAATACTCATCAAAAGCAAAAGAAAACTTTGCGTCCAGATATGGGTTTAAAATTTCTGGCGGAGCCATAGTCACCAGACCAGAAATTACCTACATTGGTAACGAGCAGGACTACGTGGTTCATCAGGTTGAATTATCAAATTCATCGCCACAATTTTCTGCCGGATTATGGGGTCAAAAAAGATTTGGATGGTTGTATGCAGAAGCCAATGCACTTTTTTCTACTTACGGTATGTCTTTTGACGTCACCAGCTATAATACTGAAGGTCAAACTTTAAAAAACAAGACAGAAAGATTTGGCTATGTTGATTTGCAAGTGATGGGCGGATTGATCTCTAACGGTTTTAGAATAGGTGTCGGACCAGCTATGCATATTCTGGCAAACCATCACTCAGAACTGGATGTACTACAAAACTATAATCAAAAACTCAGAAATATTAGCTTTGGTTTCAGTGGTGCTATTGGTTATGATTTGGGAAGATTCAGTTTTGATCTTAAATATGATAAAGCATTCAGAACAGTGGGTGATCACATCTACTATGGATATAAAAAATCTCAGTTTTTAGAAACTCCAGATGCCATCAGTTTGTCAGTAGCTTACGCTTTATTTAAATAAAACAATGTAGATGTGGATTGCATCTTCATTATTTGTGAATACTCAGGTATGATCAATTTCAATCAAAAGAATTAACATGCTTTTTAACTGAAGTCAAGAGAAATGAAAGGGCAATCTCAGCGGTGGATTGATTTTAATGCATCCACTGCTTTGGACGTGACCATCAAAACTCAAATTTTTTATTAAATATACTTTTAGAATATAGTATATTACATCAAAAATTTCATAATACACATAATTATTATATTGTGTCCACTCGGAAAATGCCACTTTCATGATAATCATCTGTTTTTACCCGATCCCAACCAACCCCCTGCCCCTTAAGGGGAGACTTTCTAAAGTGGTATACCCATCAGGTAAACAGATGATTAGCAAATTAGTATATATATATTCCAAATTTAAATAAAAAATTACTTTTATGAGTAAACTCATATATTGAAAGACTGAGAGCTTTAAAAAAATCAACATCAACATTATGAAATATTTTTCACCAAATACCCGCGAAATTTAAAGTATATTAAAAAGTTAAAACGTTTTTTATTATCGGTTCTTCATTTGCAGCAAACGATTAAAATCTTGCGCGAATATCATATCACTCAAAGCTTTTAAAGCTTTGAGATAACTACTACAGCATGGATAATACTCCGGAAATAAATGTGGGATTCTGAACAACTTTCTTCAGGTACTCAAACACCTGCCAAATTGCCAAATAACTTTGAAGGAGTGTAAAAGAAATTTTTGTAAACCGTTTATTATCTTATTGAGTTGAAAAATAGTAAAGCAAATACTTGGATGGTTCTAAAATAAAATACATTCTAAATAAACCTATACAGGCTTTGTTTATACATTGGTACTATGGTTTTATTTTTTTGTCTCCAGGTTGCAAAATTTCAAAATCATTTTCTGCTTTCGCTTTGTCCACGATTGCTTTCACATCAGCCAACAATTTTTTAGCATCGTAAACGATTCCGTCTTTCACCGTATATTTTACACCGCCTACTCTAACTGCTTCATTATTTTCATCCAACTTTATAGCTCCTGTACCATATAATACTTTTAAATTGGCCAATGGATTTTCTTCAAGTATAACAAAGTCTGCGAATTTACCGATTTCTACGCTCCCTATCTTATCGTCCATGCCCAATGCTTCAGCTCCTTTAAGCGTAGCTGCCCTAATCACTTCCAAAGGTAGAAATCCTGCTTCTCTCAACAATTCAAGTTCTCTGATATACCCGAACCCATAAAGTTGATAGATAAAACCTGAATCAGAGCCGGCGGTGACGCGTCCTCCTTTGTTTTTATATTCATTTACAAACTGCATCCAAAGGTTAAAATTTTGCTTCCAGGCTACTTCCTGCTCAGTACCCCAGTCAAACCAATAAGAACCATGTGAAATTCTGCTTGGAGCATAAAACTTCCACAAGGAAGGCAGAGTGTAAATCTTGTGCCAGTCAGCTTGTCTTGCACGCATAAAATCTCTGTTGGCATCATATATATTGAAGGTAGGATCCAAGGTAAAATCAAGTTTCAATAACTCATTCATCACTTGATTCCACTTTTCGCTGCCTGGTTTTGCGGCTTGTTTCCATAATTTTCCCGCTTCTTCAAAACGATTTTGTTCGTTATTATAATTGTAATCTGCCGGGTAATCCTGCAGCGTTTGACCATCAAACAGAGCCTCAGGCAATCCATACCAGTGTTCCATAGTTGTTAATCCAGCAGCTGCAGTCGCCAGTACATTCATCCGTCCCACTTCCAACTGAGCGTGATGACAAGCAGATTTTAATCCAAGTTTTTTATTTTCATCCAGAGCTGCTTTAAATATCTCTGGAGCTGCACCAAAAAACTTGATACCGTCAGCCCCACTTTTTGCATTTTCCCTCACCCACATCCTTGCTTCCTCCGGAGTGCTGATAGCTTTTTCCCATCCTGATCCAAATGCTGGATAACACAATATCCTAGGCGCTGCTATTTCATTTTTCAAACTTTTTGCTTTGTGTTCCATGGTCCACTTCACTCCATTTCCACTTGCCGGATCCCGTATGGTCGTAATGCCATGAGCCAACCATAATTTAAACACATATTCTGCCGGAGTTCCCTGAGACTGTCCTCCAATATGACCATGCATATCTACAAATCCCGGCAGCAAATACATCCCTGTGCAATCTATGACCTTGTCTTCAGTTCCTGCCTTTGGTCTGTCCTTATCGTTTACCGGTACACCTGGATATCCTACACTTTTGATTTGTTTAATAATATTATTTTCTACAACAATATCAACCGGTCCCATTGGAGGTGCTCCTGTACTATTAATGAGTGTCACTCCCCGAATAATAAGCTTTGGAAAAGGTCCCATTCCATCAGCTCTTTCTGGGGCTACAGTTATCTGGCTATAGCAAGGTGCATAAATATAGGCAAGTAGAAATAATAGAAAGATTTGTGACAACGACTTCATAATAATAACATTTAAAAGTAAAAGTAAGAAAAACAGGAAAATCGCTGCATTTTATTTCAAAAAAAAATATTTGATGAACAAATAAAATTGTTTTCTTAAACCATTGTCCTGAATTTACCCGCATGAAAATCAGCAAATGCCTGCATAATTTCTTCTCTGGTATTCTTCACAAATAGTCTATGTACTGCATTTGGCGTTTTGGCTTTGTGACGTGCCGTCCCGTTAGGGCGGCATGTACATCAAAGCCTGTGTTGTCATCTGGTTGTTTCTATTTCTTTCTTATTGTTTTCAATATTTCAAATATTTCTTCAATTATTATATTTTCTGAAAAAGTAATTTGCAAAGCTTCATAATACCAAGTTTTATACTCTAAAAACAATTTACCATTGGAAGCTTCATTTTCTCCATTCTGATTATAATAAAGTATTCCGACTATTTTATCATCGATACATAAATCTTTTTTAATATTTAGATTTTTTGAAAACGATTGAGTAGGAATATCAAGTTCTAGAGGAAATGGATCTGGTAATTTGTGTCCATAATAAAAACTTGGTCCTATGTCTGAATTGAAAGTATAGGAAAAAGTTATTTTATCACTTTTTTCCTTTCTAAAACTAATAAATGAAGTTGAATCCAATCCTGTTCCTGTGAAATCTTTTGGAAATTGAATAGTATAATCTTGATTTAATTCTTCGGTGACAAAATCAGAATTTTGCTCCATTTGAATACAATCGGAATGAATGGATAGCTTTTCATCTTCATTGCAACATGATGCTAAGAACAACATAAAAGGAATGATTAAGATTTTCATATTTGAATTTTTATTAGTGAATAATTATTTTTTGTTTAAACCTTTAGATTATATTTTTTGTAATTTGAGATTATAGATGTTTCCAGAACGATCAATAATTTTGACTATAAAGAAGCCAACATTCAAATGCGAAATATCTATATCGGCATTATCGACTACGCCTGTCATCATCTCCTGACCACTGAGACTATATATTGTATAGATTGAGCGAGCTGAAGCATCGATGGTAATATAGGTAGATGCGGGATTGGGATTAATAGAAATAAGTGGTTTACCTATCTCATCTACCGCTCCAGTCATCAGATCGATAATCTGCACAGTAGGACAGTTGGTTTGTCCCTGATCTATGCATCCATCGGCGTCTGTACGGATGAGTAGTGGAACCTGTTTATTGTCATTAATTACAAATCCACAAGCCATGATGTCGCCATTGTCAAGCTCGATTTCATCCCAAAGGGCGCCTGTTTTATCTTGACCATCGGGCTCAAGTTCAACATACGCTTTTTCCCACTTGCGATTGCCATTCCGATCAATTCTCATTAACCATGGCGAATTTCGAATTCTTGGAGTTGATGCAAACGTTGCATATTGACCTGAAATTAATATATCTCCATTTTTTAGTTCCTTGGTTCTTAAAACTTGTCTTCCATGCGAGGATATATTGGGGAAATCATATTCCCATTTTGTTTGTTTTGATACAGTATCTATACAGCGTAGGTTAGGTAATCTGTCATTCCACCCGAACTTATAATAGCTGAAAAATATATTACCATTGTTTAGAACTGTCCCACGAAGGTGTATATCATTCCCTAAAAAAAGCAATGAATCTGGTGGCTGATAATTCCATACAAGATTGAGATCTTGGTCATACTTCTCAATCCTTCGTCGATCTCGAGGTGCAGCAAATCCATTTTCCATGATAAAGCAAGTGAGTACATTATCTGGGCCAATGTGTGCGTCCCAAACTACTGAATTTTCCTGAATAGTATCAACGTAACAAATGTTTAAATCCATAGATTTGTTAATAGAATATATTAATGCCTTGCCCCCATTGCCAATATAAGATCCTCCACTGAAATATAATACTTTATTGTCGCTACATAACTGATTGACTAAACTCCTTTCAAATCTATTCAAAGAATCTGAATAAATATGTTCGTCTATTACTTTTCCATCAAGTGCCATCCTATTTATAACACTAATAGCTTTTCCTGGATTATAATTTCCACCAACATACAATGTATCATTAAGCAATAGCAAAGTAGCAGATCCGACATCAGTATTGATAAATTCTGTATTCCATATCTGATTTCCTAAATAGTCAAATCGTGTCACCTCACTACATTCCCAAAACTCACATTTTTTTCCCGTACTAAGTATAACAGAATTTTCATGATCAATAATACTTGCAAACGTCGCTGTCCGTTCTTTGGGATACGTCCTATAAAAATATTGACACCAGCACAAGGCTGGCGTCAATACGTATGTCATTATCATTATGAAATGCTTCATATTATCGGATTACAATCCATTTTTGTGTATTAATGAGTTTTCCTTCTTATGTCAAAGATACAAAATATACACCACTTGATACATCCAAAGACAAATCGTTCACTTTTTGGTTTAATAAACCTTGGTTAACTATTACGCCACTTGCTGATTGGATGGAATAACTATACACATAGTTATCATCATAATCAGGTATGTCTATTATTATATCACCTGCATAGGATGGGTTGGGATAAAAAAACGTTTCATTTGCAATTGCCTTAGTTCTAGTTTGAGGTCTGCCCGATAGATGTGTCAAAGTTACAGGCACTTTCTGACCCGTCAGTGTATGATATACAGATCTTGAGAACCCTGCGAGTGGGTGCTTGCGGAGACCAGCAGCATATAGAGCCGACAAAGATGTACTCGGTGCATTATACCCAGATCGATCATTAAGGTAGTCAAGCAATACATGTTGTGACTGGACAAATTCTGTCTCACCTACATCACTAGGGCTAAGGTTGTTTAGCATGGTTCTAGACCTAGTAATATCACCCGACTCCACTATCAGACCGTATGCCATTGATTGATATCTAAACTCTGGCTGAGAGAGCAGAAATTGCACAGCACTTTCTCGACCACTTTGGTCTTTGTCTTCTTTGGCTTTTTGCTTGATCAGCCTGTCTAAGCATTTTTTGTATTTCGCGATCAACCATCGTTTGGTCCATGGATTGAGATTGGTGTCATTCTGGATGCGTAGTATCTCTGCTTTTAGCAGATTGATGGCCTGCTGTTTTGATATACCATTGCCGTACATACAATTGCGTACAATGTATGGTAGCGTACCATATATGTTTATTCCTGTGCCACATGGAAATGGATTGTCAACAAATGCTGTTAACTCATAGAAGTTCCCACTTCCTGGCTTCTTGCAGCTCTGAGGTATCTCTCCAGATTTGACAAAATAGTCAAAAAACTCTGAAGTTTGTCCAGTGCCTACACGTCCGCTTGCAACAAAGCAATTACCTGCAGCATCATCTACAAAACCTTGCTGAAGACCAATAGATGCTCCTTCATTGACTTCGATGGATAATTCAGATGTATTTTCGAAACAATTTTAAGATACTCTACACTATTTACTCCTGATGCACTATTACCGTAGGTATTATCATAAAACTTGTTCTGATGGATGTCATTCGTTATATTTAATCCCGAGTCATTGATCCATGTTCCTTCTGGAGAGCCATGAAAATCATTGCCTTCTATATCAAAATCTAACTCTCCCAATGATAAAACTCCTGTTTCAAAAAACTGATTGTTATGGATGTTAAAATCTGTGGCATTGGAGTATGCATCAAGTATTATGATGGAACTACCCACCGATCCACCATAGAACCGATTATTTACAAAGGTACTTCCAGTAAAGTTAGGGAATGTGTTTTCAAAAACTACTTCTCCATTAAAGTCATTACCATCAGCAAATAAAGACGATGTATTAGCTCTGATATCGGCATAGCATTCCGAAAATTGACAGTTTTTTAAATTAAACCCATGATTATTATCCAAATTTATTGCGAAATCTACGTTTGTAAATTGTGCATTTGTACAGCTACTTAATTCTTGCACCCCATAAAGTGGGCCTAATTTGATACCGTATTCACAGTTACGAATGATAGAGTTAGACGAAACTGTAATCTTAGCTCCACCCACATTACTAGTTGTAAAAATTGTTACTTGACCAACAGCATCAATGGCAGTATCTGCATTTTCGATGATACCACCGTTTTTTACTTCTACCAGAGTGGTCGGTTGTGCAAACCACCAAAAACTAAAATCTGCATTAACTTTGACACCTTTCCAATTTGGGCCATTTTGGCAATTAGTCAATTTACCGCCATTTAATATCAGCTTTCCTCCCATTTCTACCAAGATTTCATTCGCCATTTGTATTGTTGCACCTGCATTAATGGTTAATGTTGCATTTGGTTTGATTGTAATATTATTATAAGTTTGATTTTGATTAATCGTCAAGTCAGATGTTACAACCAAATCTTCGCAGGTACAGCCTCCTACTGTGATATTGCCATTTATAAATTCAGAAAAACTTCTGACTCTAGTGTAAACTGATGGCCAATTGCCTATAGATGATCATCCCCAACTTGTTATTCCAATTAATAAAGGTGCTCCATTGTGTTGAATAGCAGCAGGACCTCCACTATCTCCACCGCCAGCTCCAGATAACCCATTAAAAAAACTAATACAGTTATTAGGAATATTGACTGTACCACCACAATTAGAAAATAATGGCCCTGCAGTTGCGTTTGAAATAATTGGTACTAAAGCGGATCTTAGATTAGCTTCACATCCACCAAACGTTGTAGCTCGTCCCCATCCGGAAATTGACACATCAACACCTGGATTAATAATATTACTTGGTAGCGAAGGTAAATCAATATTGATTGGTTGGACATTATCATTAAAACAAAGAGGTGAACTTAAATGTAAAAGAGCAATGTCGTTGCCAAGAGTTGTAAAAATTCCATTCCAACCTGGGTGGATAATTATTTGATCTACAACAATTCTTTGACCAATATTATTTTGTGTCTGGTTTGTAGCTCCAGCATGAACAGTAATATCTGCAGGATTAGTATTCCCATCCACACAATGCGCAGCAGTCACAATCCATCTATTATTTAAAATGGAGCCGCCGCATCCATGTAATCCAGGATAAGGTGATCCGACTAATTCTAATGATACTTGGTAGGGAAAATTACTAATATCAGCTGCTTGACCACCAAATATTTGTTGGGAAAAACTCTGACTATTACCGATATTAGTAAAAAGTAAACAAAAAAATACTAAAATCGAAAATTGGTAAAACTTAAAATTTCTCATGATATGAAATTTTTAAACATAAAGTAATAATTATCGGACTTCATAGTTTAGCATCAGAATGAGTCCGTAATTCATTCTGAATGCGATCTGAGTATTTATTTAAGGAGCGAGTCAGCTTGCTCCATCATGAGACTGAATAATCTTTTACCGCTTTCATAAGTCTAAGCATTTTGACCGTGCTGTACCGTCAGCAACTACCGTCGTGGGAATACCCACTTTTGATAGCTGTCAATCTGTTGGGGATTTCTCCTTTACTGGATGACAACTCGTTTATAGACGAACCACAATGTTAATCAAATGCAAATGTCAAGTCGGAAACCAATACAACTAATAAAGTTTCCATAGTTTTGCATCTTAATTAAAAGATTAGTGATCAAAGAAAGAATTTTAAGCAAAGCAGAAGAACTAAGCAGATCTGTAGGGTTTAGGGCTGTCACTATGGATGAATTGGCCAATCAGTTGGGAATTTCCAAAAAAACTATATACCAATATTATGCAGATAAAAATGCATTGGTAGATGATGTAATGGCGGAAGTGATCAATAAATCACAGATTATTTGCCAGAATACTTCAAAAAATGCTGAAAACGCTGTAGATGAAATATTTATGACCATGAAACAAATCAGAAAAGATTTCCTGCATCTGAATCCGATCATTATTCACGATTTACAACGATATTATCCAGATACATTCAACAAATTTCAAGGCCATAAAAACAATTTTATATTTAAACTTATTTACAATAATCTCGTTAATGGTATTTCTCAGGGATATTACCGTCCGGAAATTAATGCAGAAATACTCGCTAAATTCAGATTGGAATCCATGTTACTTGGCTTTAATCAGCAGGTATTTCCTTATGAAAAATATAAACTAATAGATGTGACACATGCTATTCTTGACCATTTTTTATATGGAATTTCAACACCAAAAGGACTAAAATTAATTGAACAATATAAATCAAAACAATAATGCGTCATTTTTCTATTAAAATTCTGATTTTTTTCATTTTTTCCTTCATTTTTTCCTTTCCATCAAATGCACAGGAAATATTTAATCTGAATATTGCACAAGCAGTTGAACTGGGTACACAAAATTCGATAGAACTTAAGAATTTAAATCTAGATTACAACATCCAGTTTCAGAAGAACAGAGAGATTACATCATCTATTTATCCTACCATAGCTGCAACTGGAGGAATTACTTATTATACAAACGTACCACAGATACAGTTTCCATCTTCAGACCAATCAATATATGAGGTTTTGAATAAAGAAGGGGTAAGGGATCAGAATGGTAATGTGATTGACATTGGAAATTCAACATTTTCGGTCAATAACGTTTCATTCATTCAGCCGTGGAATACGCAAATAGGATTATCAGTAAATCAATTGCTATTTCAAGCAGATGTTTTAGTAGGTCTTCAGGCGAGAAAAACAGTTATGCAATTGAGTCAGGACAATATAAATGTGGCTGGTTACAATCTTAAAGAAAAAATCTATAAAGCCTATTATGCCGTATTGATTATTCAGAAACAATTGGAAGTCCTTATTTCTACAAAACAAAGATTGACATCATTATTGAATGATATGAATCAGATGTATCAAACAGGATTTGCTGAAAAACTGGATGTGGATAAGTTACAGGTAAGTCTCAACAATACAGAATCTGGTCAGAATCAGCTCAACAATGCGCTGAAAATTGGGATGGCTTCATTAAAAAATACTTTGGGAATATCACAAAAAGATTCTCTGGTGCTCATTCAAAATCTGGACGTGAATGCATTAAAAGTTGACTTGATGTCAACCAATGATTTTAATTATGAAAAAAGAAGTGAAATAGCTTTGCTAAACACCGCACTAGAGTTACAGAAATTAGATTTCAAAAGATATAAACTCAGCTACCTCCCTTCTGTAGTAGCTTTTTATCAGTTCCAAAGATCAGGTCAGCGCAACAATAGCTTTGCAGAGTTTACTGGCAAATCATGGTTTTGGTTTAACACAGGTCTGGTGGGACTACAGGTAAATGTTCCCATTTATAGTGGCAATAAAAGAAAATCGCTTATGAATCAGGCTAAATATGCTGGTGAAAAAGTGGAAAACAATATTTTACAATTGAAACAATTTATAGATTTGGAACAGGAAATAGCTAAAACTACCTTAAATAATGCCATCATTAATCTCGATGTTCAAGACAGGAATGTAAAATTAGCAGAGGAAGTCTTTACAAAAACAAAAATTAAATATGAAAACGGGCTGGGTTCCAGTTTTGAAGTAATTCAGGCAGATACAGAACTTCAGAGAGCCCAAGGCAGTTATTTCCAAGCATTGTATGAAGGAATGATCGCCAAAACTAGTTTTGCTAAAGCATTCAACAAACTATAAAAACTTAAAAAAATCAAATCCTTTTTTACCTTCTAAAAAAACAATCATGAACAGATTTTTCATTTTATATATTATATTGGCTTTTGCCGCTTGTACACCAAGCAACGATAAAAATCAGGAAAAAATTAGTGCGGAATTGATAGCCAAACAAACTGAACTAGCAAATCTTAAAAAACAGCAGGCAGAAATTAGTAGTAAAATTGCTATTGTACAATCTGAAATAGAAGTCCTTGATCCGGAATCTGCTATAAAACCTAAGCTTGTAAGTACAGAAGAACTTTCTACAGAAGGTTTTAATCAATACCTTAACTTACAAGGCATAGTCAAATCCGACAATATTTCCTATGTAGCTCCGCGCAACGGAATAGGAGGATATGTCAAGCAATTGTACATAAAAGAAGGACAGGGTGTAAAAAAAGGCCAACTCGTTTTAAAACTGGACGATAAAGTCCTTCGCGAAAGTATTGAAGCCACAAAAAATCAGTTGAGTTTTGCCACCAATGTTTACAACAAAACCAAATCACTTTGGGATCAGAAAATTGGGACTGAAGTCCAGTTGCTAAGCGCTAAAAACAATGTTGATGCCCTGGAAAAACAAATATCAGTCCAGCAAGAGCAACTCAAAACATACCTTGTTTATGCAGATCAAAGTGGTATAGCTGAGATTGTCAATATTAAAGTAGGAGAATTGTTTTCCGGTGTTTCCGTAGCCGGCCCACAGATTCAGATCATCAATAACAACTCAATGAATGTATCCGTTGATGTACCGGAAAATTATATCAGCAAAATAAAAATCGGGGCTAAAGTTGTTGTAGAAATACCATCAGCTGGTCAATCATTCAATACTACTATTAGCTTAATAAGCCAGTCCATCAATCCATCCACTCGAGGGTTTAAGGCAGAATGTAAGATTCCTTCAGGCATCAACCTAAAACCAAACATGGCAGCAATAGCTAAAATCCTAAACCATAGTACATCAAAAGCCATCGTGATTTCTATTAACATTGTGCAAAGTGATGAAAAAGGTAAATATGTTTTTGTAATGGGTAAAAATGAAATGGGTAAAACAATAGCCGAAAGAAAAACAGTTGTTTTGGGTCCTTTGTACGGAGAAAAAGTAGAAATTTTGTCGGGTATTGTTGCTGGAGATCTTTTAGTGACTAAAGGATTTCAAAATTTGTATGAAGGTCAATTTATTTCAAAATTATGATGTGGTTCTGAAAATTGCAAATCATGCATTTTAAGATAAGCAACAAGCAATAAAAAAATATTTTCAAAATCGAACATCAAGATGAAGCATATAAATTATTTGAAAGATAAATTTAAAGAATTTAAACTGACAAGTTGGTCTGTTGATAATCGTACCGCAATTTATGTGATTACGATCATCATCACCTTATTTGGTTTCAATACTTTTAATACGCTGCCGAAGGAGCAATTCCCTGACATCGTGGTTCCTACCATTTCAGTTTCCACCGTGTACGTAGGTAACTCACCGAAAGACATTGAAAACCTGGTGACAAGACCCATTGAAAAAAAAATCAAAGGGATTACCGGAGCAAAAATCAATAAAATAAATTCTACTTCGCAAACTGATTTCAGTTTAATTGTGGTAGAATTTGATACTGATGTAACGCCTGAAGCGGCTAAACAAAAAGTCAAAGATGCGGTAGATAAAGCGAAAACTGATTTACCTAAAGACCTTACCTCTTTGCCGGATGTTCTGGAGTTCTCCTTCAGCGATATGCCGATCATGTTTGTCAATATTAGCGGTGATTATGATGGTATCAAACTAAAACAATATGCTGAAAAATTGCAGGATCGTTTTGAAGCTCTGCCTGAAATTAATAAAGCAGAATTAGTAGGTGCTCCTGAAAGAGAATTTCAGATTAATGTTGATCCTTTGAAGCTGGAGCAGGCCATGTTAAGTTTTGATGACGTTGCCAATGCCGTTGCTTATGAAAACGTTGATATCAGTGGTGGACAGATAGAAGTGGGAGAAATGAACAGGGCACTTAGATTAAAAGGTCAGATCTCATCCGCCCAAGCCATAGAAAATCTGATCATCAGGACACCGCGCTCCGGCTCTGTATACCTTAGAGATATAGCCACGGTTAAAGACACAGTCAAACAAAAAGAAAGTTATGCCAGACTTAACGGAAAAAATGTCATCACAATAAACATCGTAAAGCGGGCGGGAGAAAACCTGATAGAATGTGCAGGAAAAGTGAAAGACATTGTAGCTGAAATGAAGATTTCAGAGCTTCCGCATGACCTGGATGTGGTGGTAACCGCAGACCAAAGCAAGCAGGCTGCTACATCATTTCACGAGTTGGTAAATACCATTATCATTGGATTTATTCTGGTGTTGGTTATATTAATGTTTTTTATGGGTGTGGTGAATGCATTTTTTGTGGCGCTGAGCGTGCCTTTAAGTGTTTTTGTAGCATTCCTTTTTCTTCCTGCTGCAGACTTAATCGTTGGTACGGATGTTACACTAAACTTCATAGTACTTTTTGCGCTGCTATTTGGGTTGGGGATTATTGTCGATGATGCCATTGTAGTCATTGAAAATACGCACAGGATATATGAAAATGGTAAAGTACCCATACTAAAAGCGGCAAAAGCGGCTGCTGGAGAAGTATTTATTCCGGTATTGGCTGGAACTGCTACAACCATTGCTCCATTTTTTCCATTGTTGTTCTGGAAAGGTATCATTGGTAAATTCATGATTTACTTGCCCACCATGTTGATATTTACGTTATTTGCTTCATTAATTGTAGCCTTTATCATTAATCCTGTTTTTGCAGTCAGTTTTATGAAAAAGGAAGGCAAAGAATTTGAAGATAGAAAATCAGACATTTTCAAAAAATGGTTTTGGTATGCCACCATTGTCATCGGTATAATGCTGCATCTGTTGGGTAGTCATGGCATGGGTAATTTTGCTTTATTCATGGCCCTATTGGCAATAATCAACAGATATTTGCTTAGAGATGCGATTCGTTTCTTTCAAGAAATATTATTACCGGCTATGATGTCATCTTACGAAAAGTTATTAAGGTGGATACTTCATGGATGGAGACCGGTGTTTATGTTTGCATCCGTATTTGTTATGTTGGTGATTTCTTTTTTTCTACTTGTTGTCAGTAAACCGGATTTTCCCTTTTTCCCAAGCGGTCAGCCAAATTTTATTTATGTCTATCTGAAATTACCCGTAGGGACTAAATCTGCAGAGACCAATATAGTACTTACTGAACTAGAAAACAAAGTGTATAAGACCCTTGAAAAGTTAAAACCGGGTGAAGAAAATTCTATTGTCGAAAGTATAATATCCAATGTTGCCGTTAATGCAGCCAATCCAATGGATAATAATCAGAGCGCACAGTCCAATCTCGGGCGAATCCAGGTTTCATTTGTAGAATTTGCGAAACGTCCTTATACCCCTACTGAACCATATTTGGATAGCATAAGGACAGCATTAAAAGGTATTCCGGGGGCACAGATTACTGTAGAACAGGAAGGAGGAGGACCTCCCACTGATCCACCGGTAAATATTGAAATCGCAGGTGACAATTTTGAAGACAATGCCAAAGTGGCTATCGACTTATATAATTTTATAGATACAAATCGCATAGACGGCATTGACAATCTCTCTATGGATGTTGACCTCAAAAATCCTGAAGTTACCTTGATTGTAGATAAAGAAAGGGCTGCTATAGAAGGTATAAGCACTTCACAGGTAGGTATGGCTATCAGAACAGCACTCTTCGGAAGAGAAGTGAGTAAAATTAAAGATGGCGAAGACGAATATGAAATACAATTGAGATATAAAGATCTGGTAAGAAATGATATCAACGAGCTGATTAATATGCGGATTACATTCAGAGATTTTAATTCTGGCAGAATAAAGCAGGTGCCCATCAGTGCCATTACTAAATTTGACTTCACCACTACAACTGGCGGTATAAAACGAAAGGATTTAAAAAGAACCATTCAATTGCAATCAAATATTACCGACCTATCCGCAATTACACAGATCAATCAGGAAGTTGCATTGCGAATCAATGAGTTTAAAAGCCAATATCAATTGCCTGATGGGGTAAGTATAAAACAGAGTGGAGAAAGCGAACAACAAGCTGAAACCAATGCATTTTTAGGTACTGCGCTGATTATTGCACTCGGCATGATCTTTTTGATTTTGGTACTCCAATTTAATTCATTGAGTAAACCATTTATTGTATTGTCGGAAATTCTTTTTTCAATCATTGGCGTTTTCCTTGGATTTGCTATTACGGGTATGACAATGCCAACCATCATGGTTATGGTGGGTATCATCGGGCTTGCCGGTATAGTGATTAAAAATGGTATTCTTCTGATAGAGTTTACGGATGAGTTGCGAAGCAGAGGCATGAAAACCCGTGAAGCCGCCATCCAAGCTGGCAAAATCAGAATTATTCCGGTTTTACTTACAGCAATCGCAACTATCCTTGGTCTTTTCCCTCTAGCCATAGGATTTAACATTGATTTTGAGTCCTTGTTCACCCATTTTGATCCAAAGATATTTATTGGTGGTGATTCTGTAGTGTTTTGGGGGCCACTTGCCTGGACCATTATATTTGGTTTGATATTTTCTTTTTTCCTGACATTGCTTGTGATTCCCAGTATGTATCTGATCTCAGAGCGTCTTAGAAGACCAATGTCAAGATTCTTTGGCACTAAATACATTGCGCTTTTGGGATTTATTGGACCTTTTTTCTTTATTCTTCCCGGTATCATGTATCTGATCAGAAGAATATTTGGAAACAAAGTGTGGGATGGCAGGTATAAATCATAATTAACCTAACTTATTGAGATAAATTTAAACACCCTGATCTTATCATTTGGCCAGGGTGTTTTTATTGTACCATTATTTTTAATGATGCATAGCAGATTTTATTTCTAAATATGAAATTCAATTAATAAAACACCGTTCTGTAATTTTAAAATACTACTATCTTTGCAAGATGAAATCTATCCTCCATGAAAGTCAGATATTCGGACCTATTAGTCAATTCAGTCAATATGTAGGTAAAGAAACTTTATTGATTGAAAAAAATGAATCTTACCAAAAAAGATCTTTTCGCAATAGATATTCCATTCTAACGTCAAATGGACCAGTCACTTTAAGCATACCACTTAAAAAAGGTAAAAATGCTGGTACTGCTATCACTGATGTAAGGATTTCCTACGACGAAAACTGGGTGGACAAACATTTACATTGCATACGTTCTGCATATGGGAAAAGTCCATATTTTGAGTTTTATTATTATGACGTAGAAAAGATACTAAAGAAGAAACACTCGTATCTATTCCTGTTAAATATGGATGCGTTGCATTTTGCAATAAAAAAATTAAAACTTCAACTAACCGTCGAATATACTCATTCATATCAGAAAGATTACTTTAATATATCAGATTTACGAAATATTGAATGGAATTTGTATCAAACTACGATAAAATACACTCAGGTATGGGAAGAAAAGTTTAATTTTACTCCAAATCTAAGCATTCTGGATGTATTATTCTGTGCAGGTCCTGAATCCACATCTGTACTTACAAAAATAAATGCTGCCAATAATTTAATCATCTTAAAATGAAATCTGATGCAGGAAATCAATAAAGAACTTAACTTTAAACTCTCCAGACTTGCCATTTCTGTGGATAAACTGATGGATGTCACCAAAGAAGTCGGACATGAAAAACTTGAGCTTACGCTTGGAGAATTGAGATCTCAATTGGATGCGCCTTTTACATTTGTTATAGTGGGAGAAGTCAAAGCCGGCAAAAGCAGTTTTATCAATGCCCTTCTTGATACAGGCAAAGAAATATGTAAAGTTGCTCCTATGCCGATGACCGATACTATTCAACAAATTGTTTATGGGCCTGAAGAACGAATAGAAGTTATTAATCCATATTTAAAAAAAATATATCAACCTGTAGAAATATTACAGGAAATAGCTATCGTCGATACACCAGGTACGAATACTATCGTGACACATCATCAGGAGATCACAGAAAAGTTTATACCATATTCCGACCTAATCGTATTTGTTTTTGAAGCCAAGAATCCGTATAGACAGTCAAGTTGGGAGTTTTTTGATTTTATCAACACAGAATGGCACCGAAAAATCATTTTTGTATTGCAGCAGAAAGATCTTCTTCCGGAAAATGACCTTCAGATCAATTTTGAAGGTGTAGTAGAACATGCAAAAAAGAAAGGAATTGCCGATCCTAAAGTATTTGCCGTATCTGCCAAACTGGAGTTAGACAATTATCACGACATCAGTGGGTTTAAAGCGATAAGAAATTACATATCGGACAATATCACGGGAGGAAAGGCACCGGAGCTCAAATTTCAAAATAACGTAAATACATTATTGACCATTTCTGAAAAATTGGATGACAGTATGAAAAACCGCATCCATCAATATGAAGTGGATATAAAATTCAGAGCCGAGATAAGAGAACTCATAGACACCCAACATCAGAAAACAGAAAAACAAATTCATGTTCTGACAGACAATCTACTGGATAGTTATGACAATATCACCAGACAAAAATTAAGTGACTTGGAAGATGGATTATCATTCATAAGTGTAGTAAAAAGGTCCTTCAGTTCTATTTTTGGCAAAGAAAGCAGCCTGAAAGAGTGGCTCACTACTCAAGCCAAAGATTTTGAGTTAAAGCTCAACACCTCACTAAGAGATAAACTTCAGAATGGAATTATTGACGTAGCTGAAAATATTCAAATTATGGGAAAACTTGTAGACAACAAGCTACGTTACTCAGAAACCATACTTAAAAACAACGATGAGATATTTGCGGACATTGCTGAGCGGCGCATCAATGTACTCAGAGATTTACAGCAAAGTTTCGCTCAATTTATGAATACTGCAGAGAATTTTTATGATGACAAAATGGTGTCAGAATCATCCAAAATGACCCCAAATCTGGCAGCTGGCGGTGGAGTGGCCATTGTGGGAGTTATTCTGGCAGCTGTTGCACAAGGTGCAGTATTTGATATTACAGGAGGAGTGCTCACCGCTGTGGGAGTACTTTTTGCCGGAGTAACACTTGGACTCAACCGTTCTAAAGTAATAAAAAAATTTGAGGAAGAAATAGTGAAAGGACGAGTGAAAATGAAGGATGAAGTATCTGAAAAACTCACTGATTACACTGCCAGGATAAAACATAAGATTGAATCCAATTTTTTTGAATTTGATCAGCTGCTGGATAAGGAAGGGATAACACTAATGCGTGTAAAAAAGGTTCAGAACGAAATCCGCGAAGAACTAAAGGAGATACAAAAGTAAATTTTACTTTCTAGATTCTAAATAAATTAGTTTTTAAAAGAAAATGTCAATATTTTACTTAATTTTCGATCAGCCATAAAGCTTCCCGTCTTGTCAGCCTGACAACTGTGGATTGGCATCTACAAATTGGCGTACTGCCAAAGTATCGTATTTATTATATTGGCGCAATGCCCAGCCCTACTCTTTTCGTACAAAAAATTCTTTCGAACTGTCATTTTTAGTACGGCTTCACATAATAAATTCCAATCTGTCTCCTTGCCATACTTCAATCGAAAAATAATTGCAGAGCGCTGTAACTATATATTTTCACTTTCCATCCAACGATAAATATACTTATCTCTGATTAGTTTATTATCTCTGAATATCCGTCCTGCCATGGTAGGGGCAATGCCATCCACAGTATCCCACCATGATTTTGAAATGCTCATATTTTCAAGTTGAAGTAGATCTGCACCAGACATTTTTTTGGCAAATGGGGGTTAGTAAAGCAATAGCACTATACCGCATTTCTATATGTGGGTCCGCCAATAAATACTTTACCAATTGCCACAAATTGTTATCCGGGGCAAACTTACATCTCTTCTTTAATGTCCTTACCAGCTCTTTTCTTTGATGTGCATTTATTCCATAAAAGTCAAACAAATGTTTCATGTAAGCTTTCATGGAGACGGCCTTTACTTGGTGCGATTGTTCTTGGCACTAGTGTTTTAAATCCTGATAAATCAACTGCGCATTCAACTCAGTCCGTATACATTTCTTCATAATGGCTTTTATCACAGGATATTATTACTATACCTACAATAATACTTAAAATAATGGAAAAGACGGCACCCACACTATTGGAAATGGCTAGCATACTACCTCCCTTGCCTGAAAGCATAACCCACTTGAAAATGCTGAAAGCAATATTTGCTCCTAACACAATATAGGCAAGTTTGATAGAAAAGTCCTTTTTGATAAGAAGAAATAAGCCGCCTATCAGAAATAAAAGAGAGAAAAATAAGCCAATATAACCTAATCTTATCATCCATTGGATGGTTTCTTCAGGTACATCTAAAAACCCATCAATCATACTTTTCACTTCATTTATATCTTTTTTTTCTCCATTTAAATCAATTGCGCTGGTGTCAGAGTTCACTTCATCGTTTTCATCTTCTTCTGAAACCGTATCTATCGACATACTGTCAGTAACCACATTCTCACTGGGATTCGTAGCCGATGAATCAGTTTCTTTTTCAATGGATTTATCAATATTACTAATAAATTTATCCTTCATAGCCAGCATTGACCTGATATTGATATATTGTATATCATTTTTAATACCACATCCGCCGATCAACATCATCAGGATGGACACAATTATCGCCCAGGTAGGCGTTTGACTTTTCATAAGACTATATTTAATTTTAACAATACTCATCAAAGATAACGGCTTGTTTACAAATTACAAAACCTAAGTATGTATCTTTACCAAAAATATAGACCAATCCATGCATTTACACAATCAATATATCAAGCTACCGGACGATACTTCGTTATATACTATTTCAAATACAATAAGCCATGCAAGGGCAAATCTCATTTTCCTTCATGGCTATACAGAGCATATTGGCAGATATGGATGGATGATAGAACAACTAAATAATGCCGAAATAAATGTTTTTGCATATGACCATCGGGGATATGGCAAATCAGATGGTACAAGGGCCTATATCAATAGATTCGGGCAATACACGGATGATCTGGATATCTATCTTAAGCAGCTAAAAAAGCCTGAACTGCCCACCTTTCTTATGGGACACAGTATGGGTAGTCTGATCGGAGTTGAATATTTAGCAAGTCATTTGGAGCATCAATTTGCAGGATTTATATCTTCAGCTGGTGCGCTTAAAATAGATGAAAGTATTTCTCCTTTTTTAAGAAATATATCAGGAATTATGAGCAGATTAGCCCCGCATCTTAAAACTATAAAACTAGATCCCAATGCACTCAGTCGTGACCCAAAAGAAGTAGTAAAGTATTTTACTGATCCTGCCGTCTACCATGGAGGTACCAAAGCCAGATTAGGTTTCGAAATGCTGGAAGCAATGAAATCAGCACAAAATATTTTTCCGCATATTAATCTTCCAGTATTAATTATGCACGGATCTAAAGACAGACTTGCAGACCCGTTGGGAAGCCAGTGGATGTATGATAAAATATCTTCCACTGACAAAAAGATAGAATATTTTGAAGGATTGTATCATGAAATCATGCGTGAACCAGAAAAAGAAATTGTTATGCAAGTAGTGACAAACTGGATTCAAGCCAGAATATAAAATTTTAACTACACAGAAAAATGGGATTCACCCGAAAATAGTAATTTTTGATAAGTCTGGCGAATCCAAACCAATAAAGCCAAATATTATAAAAAGTTCATGGCAAGTCAATGCCAAGGAGAGAAAAAGGAATCTTCTTTACTGCCTTAATGCTCTCGACATTCAAAATCACCTTCATGCCCGGGTCAGGTTTTTCTTCAAAATAATAGGTATACACTACATTTGTAGAAGATGAAGATACCTGTGATATTTTTTTGCCTTTGCCATCTTCAAATTCAAATCCCAAAATAGCAGAATTATCCCCACCAACGGCAAAAAAGAGTATTTTTTGTAAATCATCTTCTGAGTAATAAGTCAATCCGTTTACCAGAGAATTAACTTCAGACGCAAAATTTCGTTCAGGTTCAGGCAATTTTTCTATTTCTTCGTATCGTTTCATATAATCCACTTCATTTTTTTTGGACAAGGTCGGCTTATCATAATAAAACACTGAAAAAGCAGCACCTTTTGGCGCAAGGTTGACTTCTGGCTTTTTCATAAAACCACTCAATTTTATTATGCCCCCATTTGCTTCAGTTGGTTTATAAAGGCTTATGGTACCATCTACTGAAATAGAAGTAGCAGATCTTGATGGTTTCAATAACTGTAACGTAATGTTTTCAGATATTGGTTTGTAATCAGGTGCAGTTTGATTTTCAGGGATCAGATTGATGCCTTTATTATCTACAGCACGTTTTACCTCATCGATTTTGTAGTAAGTATAGCTCCTGATTTCGTCCCCGATTGGCTTTACATCTATTTTGCAATAATCCCAAGAACCTGACAATGACCGTAGCTCTTCTATATTAACAACAGAAAGTTTTTGAGACAGAAGAAATGAGGTCGTTGTAAATATGAATACTGAGAAAAATAAAGTTTTCATGGCGCATCATTTAATTTAAAGAAAAATAAACCTTATATTATGCAACAAAAATAAATCTTTTTAAGATATAATTTGTCATTAGAAAATAAAATTCGACATAAATGGTGGATTATTAACAATTACACCATTTTTTCGTATTTATTCTGCTATACCTCTTTAGAATATGTCTATGTATTCAGAAAACCAGACTTTGTTTCAATAAAATAAGTATAGAAAGATAATTGATCGCAAATTTGAATTACGATAAAATTGTAACTTTGGGACTTCATTGGAGTATGTTTAAAATTTCATCATTTGTCTGCAAGCTATAATTTGGGTGAAGCTAAATAACTTTATAAACTATATTTGAAGCTGTAATCTTACTTAACCTGTCTCAATAATTTAAATTTGTTATCATTTATTTCTGATTTAATATTTTTATTTAACTTGATGACCATTCTAACTATTCCTTTTATTTACCAAAGTATTGTAATCCAGAAAATAAATCAGTTTTAAAGACAGATTGTTGTTTTGGTTTTCAACAACCGTCTCTCTTAGATTGTCAAAATATCCATTCCTGTGGTATGCATCAAATCTTGTAATCGCGTTTTTCCATACAACATTAATAAAACTACCTTGTGCTATTTGCCAGGTGTACACCATATCAATATTAAAGTAATTTGCTGTTCGATCATTCGATTTTGGTTCAATTGCATTCTCTTTCAGAGTACCGTCTTCATTTAAAAAAAATAGTTGATCATTGCTTAGTGATCTTACATAATGTCTGCCGACCAGAGTTATTCCCATTCTGTTTGTAAAGTTATATTTTACTCTAAGTGATGTCTCATAGGTGTGAATATCTCTTTTTGCAAATATTGGCTCGTTTCCTTCAAAAGTGGAAAAGCCTACATTATTGTATCTTGGCTGAAAGCTCACTCCCAATCTCAATGATAATTTTTCGCTGGTCCGCCAGTTCTGATAAAAATTAAGGTCCACGGCTGTTCCATCATAAAAGTTAAAGTATCTACGTACAAAAATTTCTGACGTGAATGACAGTTTCCTGGCCCCATTGCTTTCATACCAATATCCTATCAAAGCACTCTCACCCCGTCTGAAAAATCTATTGCTAATTCTTGGCTCATAAAAATCATTTTCATTTGAATTGAAATTAGTATTTAGACCCATCCACGAAAGATTTTTGTGTTGGGCATTGATGTTGACATTTACCCTTGCTACCTGAAACATTGGGTTTTCGATGCCAAAAGGGCTGAGCAGTCTACTATAATTCAGGTTGATATTTGTATTCATATTGTTGCTCCAACCTTTGGGTTCCGGTCTCCTGATTCCCATCCATACTCCCTGGGTCATGTAATTGCTGTTCGTAAAATATCCCAGGTCATTGCTGGTAAATTTTGAATCCGCCAGTTCCTGCCAAATATTGTACCTTATTTTCCCGCTTGTTTTCCCCATGTAAATACTATGGCTATATCCATAGACATCTTTGAAGGTGCCATTATTGATGATCTGGCTGGAAGAAAATTGGCCACCAATATTCCAACTGTTGGTTTTATCATTTAGATCAAACATAAGAGCACTCACATTGGCATCATACGCATCGCCAGAACGAAGCACATTGGTGTTTACTAAACTAATACTAGAATTATATTTCAGAGATTTATTTAACACAAAAACATTATAATTGGTCATTGGGTCAGTAAGCACCTCACGTTGTATACCTGTTTCATTATTTTTAATTACCGCATAGGTATTGTTTGTTACTGCATTTAATACACCTATGCCTAAACCATTTTGTGTTCTACCGGAAATTTTGGTAGCATTGATCAATTTTGTTTCGGCTGGGTTGGAGATGAGCGTTTCATCATCCCCCACTTGGTTGTAAGCATCATAAAAATATATTGGATTACCTCCTATTCTTCTCGAATAAAATAGGTTTCCTTTATTAAATAACTCTGTTCCTTCTGTAAAAAAGGATCTGTTTTCATTAAATCTTACTTCAAATGGCGTGAGATTCAATACTCTGGCATCGCTTTGTACCTGACCGAAATCCGGGATCAGTGTCGCATCCAGTGTGAAAGCCTGATTGATCCCCCATTTCAAATCCAAGCCTCCATTGATTTGATTGGTGTAATTACTGATGGATGGTTGATTGGTAGGATAGTGATTGGAATAAAAAGATAAGTAAGGCGAAAGTTGTAATCTGACGGGTGGTTTAATGTCTTTCAAACCAGTCCAGTAACCTTCCTGGGTGAGAAATCCGTTTACATTTTGATCCACGTGATTCCAAAAAAATTGTTCGCCTGTTTTTTGCCTTTTTCGGGTAACATTCAGACCCCAATCCTGTAAATCTTTTTTAGGGAAACGGATAGATGCAAAAGGAATAAATATCTCAAAACTCCAGCCATTTTCATGTATTTTTGTAGCACTTTCCCATACACTATTCCAAGAAAAGTCTTCAGAATCACCGTTTAGATTAGGAGCTTGTTTTGCGTCCCACTGTTCATTGAGCGGGGTTATAAAATATTCGAATGCATTGATATTGTCTTTGTAAGTATCGAAAACGATGCCAACATAATCATTATTTCCAAAACCATCCCGTCCTACTAATTCGGTCGAAATACTATCTTTTGTTCCTTCATGACAGAATCCACCGAAATAAATACCCTGGTTATCATACAAAAGAAAAGCAACGGTTTTGTGTATTTCATGCTCAAGTTGACCCGGGTTAGGCCTGAACTCTACAAACTGATCTAGTAATGTTGCATCTTTCCACTCACCATCGTTGAGTATGCCATCTATTTTTATTGCATTTGTTACTCTTTTTGACTCTACTTTTTTTATTTTAATATTTCCTGCAAGTAAAAAATTAGCAACAATTAAGAAGGAGAAAATGAAAAAAGTTCGCATGGATATTTCTGATTTTTTTAAAGACACATCTATTGATTCAATGGTTGCATCAGCCATTGGTTAAAATTAAATCAATAAGTGGGCATGAAATCAAAATTTATATAAAAGGCAGGATAATATCGACCGATTACAGTAGTAAAAGGATATCTTAGTGTAAATAGATTCAGGATGTTAATTTTTTGCTTCTTCCATAGCACTGAAATGGGCAATAATCAATCTGTCCAATCTGTACGCCATACCAGCACAAATCAAAATAAGACTGATGCTGATATAGCCCAAAATATGATAATTATGGATAGCATAGGATGCATCACTAAATGTTATCCATCCGCTAGCCAATGTTGCTAATCCTGACCCTAAAGATTGAACGCAGGAATTGAGACTCATAAAACTTCCTCTGGTTTGGGTGGTGACAGCTTGTGTAGTCATGGCCTGACCGGGTACTGTACGTCCTGTGGCAGTACTGAACCACAAGGAAAAAGTGATTAGCACAATAAAAAGTGGCATTATAGGCATATTGGTGATGAAGTAGATAAAAATAGTGGAGACCAAAGCTGATACTACAAATACTTGTCTTTTGCCATATCTGTCAGCAAATTTTCCAGTTAATTGAGCGGTAATCATGGCACTAAGACCACCACAAAAATATATCAAGGGAGTATATTCTTGTTTTACACCTACATTATACACCAAATATGGATTGATCAGCGGTATGATGATGAAGTGGCCCATAATCATCAACATGCTGAAGGCCAAAGCAGTCATCTGTGTATCATTTTTGAATATCTGAAAGAAATTATCAACTCGTTGCCTAAGATGCACAGGATTGAGCAGGTGCCCATTTACGTTTGGGATATATTTTATTAAAAAAGGAAACAACAAACTGCCTACAACAGCTACCACGATGAAAGGAAAATACCAGTCAAATTTATTTGCTAAAAAAAGCCCGAAAGGAACACCGACCACAGACGCCAAAGCAAATCCCCCCATCAGCAATCCCATGGCTTGCCCACGTCTTTCGTATGGAATCACATCACCTAAGATGCTGAGTACTTGAGCACCTATCAAACCACCAAAAATACCCGCAATGATCCTAGCCAATAACATTGTAAAATGACCTGTAGCAAAAACACACCCAAAAGTACCTATCAAAAATCCCAGATATGCCCAAAGTAAAAGTTTTTTCCTGTCAAATTTATCAGCAAAAAATATTGCTGTAAAACTACTTACGAATGCCGCAAGAGAATAACCTGAAACGATCACTGCAAATTGTGATGTAGTCAATGACCATTTAGGCATTAGTATGTTGCCCAAAGGCATCATGATCATAAAATCCAGTATATGCGTAAAATTCAATAAAGCCAGTAAAGCAACTAAAATTGTTTCATTTCGTTTCAAGAAAATAATTTTTTGAATGTGTATAACCAAATTTATTTGAAATTACCATAGGTTTTGGTAAATTTAAAATGGCTATTTGATGTAATTAATGGTAAACAACAAAATTTAAAATAAGTTGACACAGTTTTATAATTCTAATATTTTGGCTATTTGACTAAGCCAATCCAATTTTCTTATCCATCCATTAAAAATGAAGCAATAAATAAATCATTCATTTATTTTCATATTAATGACTGTAGAAGCTTCCATTCTGGATCGAGTAAATAAAAAAGCTTTAAGTTCATTTTCAAAACATAAAAAGCAAGCGTTATGATAAGTCAATTAATCTATAATTACCTTTGTACGCTTCTAATGGAACCAATTTTAAAAATACTTCGTTGCTAACTTAATCACCTTAAGGGATACAATAGGGGTTTTTGACTTTTGTTATATGATGTCTAAATTATTTCGTGTTGATACTTAAAGTCTTGATTTAAAATGAATTTATCTACTGTAGTGTAATAATCAATATATGTGTATGGGAGAAGAAAATGCTACAGAAGTAAAACAAAAATCATTGCCTAAGAAAATTTTCAGGGTTACAAGGATATTGGTGACAATCATCATTTTTCTTGGCATCGCCGTTTTTCTACTCATTCAGAACAAATCGTTCCAAAATTATGCTCGAAAAGAAATCGTTTCTTACCTTGAGAAAAAGCTGGAAACAAAAGTAGCTATTCAAAATCTGAGCATTTCATTCCCATCGCTGATTTTACTGGAAGGAATATACGTCGAAGATAAAACCAAAGATACATTGTTGGCAGGCCAATCTTTGGCTGTAGAATTAAGTATATTAAAATTGCTGCAAAGCGAGTTACAGATTTGTGAAGTTAAAGCGACTGGGCTTATTGTTAAAATTAACCGACAACTTCCAGATACAGTATTCAATTACCAGATTATTATGGATGCTTTTTCTTCAAAAACACCATCGGTAAAAGAAAAGGCACCTATGAAAATGGCCATAGAGCACATTTTGCTAGATGCAACTCATTTTACATATAATGACGAACTAAAGGGAAATGAGGCAGTAGTGTATGTTGGTCATTTTGATACCAACATAGATACTTTTGATCCTGGCACATTAAACTTTGACGTACCAATCATTAAAATAGACGGCATCAATGGATATGTAAATCAGACTTCACCATTGGAAATAGTAACCACTACCAAAAGTGCCGATCCTGTGACTCTCAATCCTAAGACCGTTTTTCTGAAGTTTGCTAATCAGCAGACCAGCATTCGTAACTTTGAATTTTATTACAGCAACGAAATATCAGCGTTAAAGACATCATTCAATGGATTATCATTGGACATATTCCCCAAAAATCTGGATATCGCTTCCAATCTAATGGCTTTCAAAAAAATTGAAATGGCAGATGTTAACACAAAGGTTGCTATCCAAAGCAAAAATACTTCTGACCTGATAAAACTGACCAACAGCGATGGTCGCGAAATCATCAGTGAATATCTACCTTGGGAAGTAACTGTGGATGCTATGAAGTTGCACAACAGTCAATTGTTATTTGATGACAATACCAAAGCTGCTATCAGTCCGGGAATGGATTACGGACATCTTGATTTAACGCAACTTAATTTGGAAGCGGATCGTTTTTTTATCCACAAGGATACAATTGCTGCCTTGATTACTCGTGGAAGCATGGTCGATAAAAGTGGTTTTGTATTGAATAGTTTGTACACAGATTTTCAGTTTACCGACAAAGGCATCCGAGCCAGCAAACTGTTGATGAAAACACCGGGGAGCGAGTTGAAGCGAAGTGCTGTAGTACGATATCCGTCCCTGAATGCCATCGCAAGTGATAAGCGGTTGATTGAAATGGATATCATAATGGACCAAAGCAAAATTCAGGTCAAGGATATCCTCTATTTTGCCCCTTTCCTTGCGGGAAAGCCTGGTTTTACTGATCAAGATGACATCTATAACGTACATGGCCGTATGAATGGAACACTCAGAAAGCTCCATTTCCCGAGTATGCAGCTTACGGGTTTTGGTCATACCCTGGCAGATTTTTCCGGTACTTTGACCAATGTCACTGACATAGACCTAGTGGGTATGGACATCGATATTCGCAGTTTAAGTACTACGGCTGTTGATATTCATTTATTGTTACCAATAGGAAGTTTACCTAAAAATATTGCTATACCTGATAAAATGTCCATAAAAGGCATCGTAAAAGGAAATATGACCCGTTTATTTTCTGATTTGACATTGAAAACATCTTTAGGAAATGCTACAGCAAAGGGTACTTTCAGTGATATTAGGAAACCTTCCAAGTCGGCATATGATGTTTTCTTTTCGTTGGATGGCTTGCAGGTAGGAAAACTGATTCGGCAACCGGATAACTTAGGTGCAATTACGGCAGAATTTACCATTAAAGGCACTTCTTTTGATCCGAAAACAGCTAAGGCAAATATAGATGGCCTGATAAATCGTTTTGATTATGGAGGATACGTTTACAAAAATATAAATTTAGATGCGCAATTGGACCATATGGCATTCATGACCAATGGAGGCATCATTGATCCCAATATACATCTCACTTTTGAAGCTGAAGGTGATCTTTTAGCCCAAAAGCCTTGCATTATATTTCGTGCCAATGTAGATAGTATCAAAACCTTACCCTTACATTTTACCACGATACCTTTGGTTTACCGAGGTAAGATAGAAAGCTATATACCCGCATTTGATCCCGATACCTTGGTGGGCAATGTATATATTACCCAATCTCTGCTCTTGGCCAAAAATAATAGAATACAATTGGATTCAATATCATTGATCGCCACTTATGAAAAAAATATTCAAAAAATACAACTATATTCAGATTTCGCTCAGGCTTCCATCTCCGGCAAGTATAAAGCAACTCAACTTGGCAATATTTTTTTGAATGCCATGTTGCCATATTACGCCTTAAGACCTGATACTATATCAAATATCACAGACACTTACGATTTTACTATAGCTGCAGATATTAGAGATCATCCTACTTTGAGGGCATTTATACCCGAAATAAACAGAATGGAGCGCATCACCCTGAATGGTACATTTTCTGATCAGAAAGGGTGGAAATCTGAACTTAAAGTTCCTTATCTCGCCTATGGAACTAACATTATTACCGCAATGAATGTTAATGCAGATACAAAAGATGAAGTATTAACCGTAATTGCTGACATCGGAAAAATAACCAGTGGAGATAATATCACCATGACCGGTACACGAATAAATGCGGATATTGCCAATCAGAAAATTGACTTTGGTCTTCGTATTGGCGACAAAGAGAAACTGGATAAATACATTATTCATGGTGGGTTTGAGAAAGGTAAAGACAATGTTTTTTCATTCGCGATCCATCAAGATAGTTTTTTACTGAATTACGATGTTTGGGCCATTCATCCTGAAAACCTGATACGATTCAATTCAGCAATGGTGCAGACAAATAATTTTGATCTGAGCAAAGACCAACAGCATCTCATCATCCAAAATACGGTATCAGGACCGAATAGTCCTGTAGAAGTGATATTTAAAGATTTTAAGTTGGCTACTTTGACAGGCTTTTTTCAGACGGATTCATTATTGGCAGATGGCACCCTTGACGGAACAATTCTACTTAGAGACATTGCCACCCAACCCAATTTTACTACCGATCTTTCGATAAAAAATTTAATGGTCAATAGGGATACCATAGGAGATGTTCATGCTACCATTGACAATACAAAAGCGAATGTTTTTGCCACAAATGTAGCACTTACCGGTCGTGGCAATGATGTTTCTTTGGTTGGAAATTACTATCTGAAGCCTGTTGGCAAAAGTAGTATGGATCTTGTCCTGGATATAAAGTCCCTGCAAATGAGAAGTCTGGAAGGGGCAAGTTTGGGCAATATACGCAGCAGCAAAGGTCATCTGAGCGGAAAAGTAAATATAGGTGGTAATCTGGATTCACCGGACATTAATGGCAATCTTGAATTTTTTCAGACAAGTATGCTTATTACTAAGGTCAATAGTGTATTTAAAGTAGATAACGGACAGATTTTGGCCATTGACAACAAAGGCCTAAGGTTCAACAATTTCACGATAAAAGATGCCGGTAACAACAGATTTACCATCAATGGCAATGCGCTAACAAAAAACTATATCAACTACATTTTTGATTTGAGATTAAAAGCTACTGACTTTCAGGCGCTCAACAGCAGCCGCGCTGACAATCAGGCATTTTACGGCAAGATCATTTTTGATACAGATATGAAAGTCTCAGGAACTGAAAAAGCGCCTGTGATCGACGGTACATTAAAAATAAATGAAGGCACTGAGTTTACCATCGTTTTGCCCCAAAAAGAACCCGGTCTGGTGGCTAGAGACGGTGTGGTCATATTTGTAGACAAAGATGCTCCCGTCAATGATGATCTATTTAATGGCGTTTTGGATAGTTTAAACCAAACTTCTGTATTAGGCATGGATGTTTCAGTAAATATAGAAATAGATAAAAAAGCTGCATTGACCTTGGTCATCGATGAAAGTAATAATGATCATTTGAGCTTGAAAGGTGAAGCCATACTAAATGGCGGCATTGATAAAAGCGGTAAAGTAACCCTGACGGGCACTTATGAACTGGACGAGGGAGCGTATGAAATGTCTTTCAACTTGCTGGAGAGACGCTTTCTTATACAGAAAGGCAGTAAAATCACCTGGACAGGAGAACCTACAGATGGAATCATGAATATCACAGCAGTATATAAAGCCAATACTACCGCGGTAGAACTGGTGCAGGATCAGATCGTGGAAGCCAAAACGGATCTTAGGTACAGACAAAAATTACCTTTTGAGGTACATCTCAGCATGAGCGGACCATTGTTGCAGCCGATCCTCACCTTTGAAATAAAATTACCCAAAGAGAGTTTGATCAGGATAGGCAGCGAGATAGCAGGACAAGTAGAGATGCGATTGCAGCAACTGAACGCGGAGCCGTCAGAACTGAACAAACAAGTCTTTTCTTTGCTGATACTGAATCGTTTTACCTCACAGAATCCTTTTGAAAGTGCGGGCGGAGGCATCAATGCTGAATCTATGGCCAGACAAAGTGTGAGTAAAATACTGACATCACAACTTAATAAACTGGCTGAAGATTTGATATCCGGCGTTGACATTAATTTTGATATTATTTCATCAGAAGATTACACAACCGGAACCATGCAAAATAAAACCGATTTGTCTGTCGGTGTATCGAAAAGATTATTTAATGAGAGACTAAATGTAACCATAGGCACCAATATCGCTTTGGAAGGTGGTCAGCAAAATAATTCTTCGGGAAATCTTGGCGCCATTAATTCGCCCAATGTGAATATTGAATATCTCCTCTCAAAAGATGGCAGATACTTGCTGAGGGCGTACCGACTCAATAAATTCGAAGGTATAGTGGAAGGTTACATCATAGAGACTGGTCTTGGTTTTGTCATGTCGGTAGATTATGACAGGTTCAGGGAGATTTTCGAACGAAGAAAGTCAAACAATAGTTTCGAAAAGGAAATCAAATCATCAGCTTTGCCCGTAAAAAAACCTGATGCGCCGCCAATGAATGAGCCGAATAATAAACAAAGTCCCGTCATGTATAATGAAAAAAAAGATGATGATGAACATTGAAGACGGTAATTATTCAAGATGGTTTCATCTTTCACTATTCCTACTTAAGATGGTTTGTTCTGTTTTTTTATCTGGGTGGAGCAGTATTAAAGCGGGAAGTTCAAAACTACTTCTATATATATTACATGTTTATTTTCAGAAAGGTATGTTTTACAAAATTGTAGTGATTCCTTCAAAAATATTCATAGGGTTTGCCTTGTTAACATTGCTTCTAAACGGTTGCAGCACTACTAAAAACATTCCGGAAAATGATGCTTTATACAAAGGCTCTACCGTAGAAATATCTCAATCGGAAGTATCTTCCAAACATAAAAAAACCCTCACCCGCAACATAAAACAGCTTATAAAACCAAAACCAAATTCAAAAATACTTGGTATGCCTATCAAACTTTGGATGTATAATTTGGGTAGTGAGAAAGGCATTGGAGGTTGGATACGTCGTAAATTTGGGGAAAAACCGGTGTTGTTTAGCCATGTCAATGTGAAAAATACCGAAGAATTGGTGGACAATTATCTTGAAAATCGTGGTTTTTTTCAAGTATTTGTTGCCAGCGAAACAACGGTGGCCAACAAAAAAGCAAAAGTCAGATACGAAGTAAAGACAGGACCTGAGTACAAAATCAGGAATATGGTTTTTCCTACGGATTCTACTGCTTTAGGTGATGCCATCCGTCAAACCATGTCCGGGACGCTTCTTCATGCAGGAGCACCATTTAATCTAGATCTGATTTTGGGAGAGCGTATTAGGATCAATACCATACTTAAAGAGCAAGGATATTATTATTTTCATGACGATTATTTGTTGATTGAGGCAGACAGCACCATCGGAAATAACAGTGCCGATATGTATATGAAAATTAAAAAAGAAACGCCCTCAGAAGCTACACAGGCCTACAAAATTAATGATGTGTTTATTTATTCTGACTATCACCTATCCGAAGCCAAAGAAGACACCTCCATGATGTATGCTGTAAAATACCAGGGCTATTATGTCATTGACTCCGCAGGCTTGTTTAAACCCATAGTTTTTGAATCGAGCATGCAGTTTAAGACAGGTGATTATTATAGCCGGAAGGACCACAACGCCACGCTCAGCCGTTTGATCAATCTTGGCAATTTTAAATTTGTAAAGAACAGGTTTGCCTTAATGTCCGATGATGGAGAGACCAAGTTAAATACATATTATTATCTGACACCACTACCCAAAAAAACCATTCGTGCAGAACTCACCGGTACTTCCAAAACCAATAATCTTGTCGGATCACAGATCACATTGGGATGGAAACACCGCAATACATTTGGAAGTGCTGAACAGTTGAGTATCAATCTTTTTGCTGGAGCTGAATTGCAAATCAACGGTAATTTTTCAAAAACCGCCACATACAGAATCGGAGGTGACATTAGTCTAAGTGTTCCTAGATTTGTAGTCCCACTGGTGAAGATCAAAACAAGAGGCGAATTTGTACCAAGGACCAACTTACTGGTTGGGTATGAACAATTAAACAGACAATTGCTCTATACTTTAAGAAGTATTCGTAGCAATTTCGGTTATCTATGGAAGGAAAGCATAAAAAGCGAACATCAATTGTTTCCGGTTGCAGTAAATTATGTTAAACCACTCAGCATAAGCCAACTCTATCTGGACAGCATAGTGAATATACCCTCGTTGGCAAGGATTACAGAACAGCAATTTATTTTAGGGTCAACGTACAATTACAATTATAATCAACTGGCGGGCAACACTAAACAAACCGGATTGTATTTTAATGGTTTGGTAGATATAGCCGGCAACATATACGGGTTATTAAGTGGTGCCGACTGGAAATCCAACGACACCAAAAGTCTCTTTGGAACCAGATTTGCCCAATTTTTAAAAACTGAAATTGATGTAAGATATTATCATCAGCTATCATCACGAGGTCAGTGGGCGTCGCGTTTGATTGTAGGTGCGGGATATCCTTACGGAAACAACAAAGAACTGCCATTTGTAAAACAGTTTTTTGCAGGTGGAAATAACAGTTTACGTGGTTTCAGGAGCCGCACCATAGGTCCCGGTAGTTACAGATCACCTAATGCCGGCAATAATGCTGCATTGTTTCTACCTGATCAGTCGGGGGACATCAAGCTGGAAATGAATGTTGAATATCGCAGAAAACTTTTTGGCATTGTCGAAGGTGCATTGTTTGCAGATGCGGGCAATGTCTGGTTGGTCAATGAAGATACCAAAAGACCGGGAGCCCAGTTTACGTCCCATTTTTTAAAAGAACTGGCTGTAGATGCCGGATTTGGCATACGTTTTAATTTTACAATACTGATGCTCCGATTTGACTTTGCTTTTCCACTAAAGGTGCCCTATGCAACTACACCCCCGGACAAATCTATGGTGATAAATCTTGCCATTGGATATCCTTTTTGATATTCTATATCTGAAATTTTCACAGACAGGTTCATAAATTCTTTTATCGGCCCAAAGTCAAATTATCTCTTTTAAAAATCAAACGTTTACCAATTTTATGTTCAAGGTTTGCAAGTGGAATTAAAATTAAAATTTAGAGTGCAAGGTAGCCCCATCCGAAATATGATATTTTCCGGAAATGATATGTTGCTAATCCAACCGATAAAAAACAATATGCTGTGTTCATAACAGCAATTCCCTTCAAAGCAATCCCGAAATTAGTGCTTTCAGCATTGTAACAATAAAAATCATAAACAGCAAACAGGCAAGGAAATAATGCAAGAAAGTATAGCGTTGGTTTAGGAATTCCAAAAACTTCATCAAATTCAACTAAAACGACTCCAAGAAACAAAGCTGATACCACTGCCCCCAATCCATCTATCAGGAGTAATTTTCCCGGATTAGTAATGCTCTATTTTATCACTCGTTCAAATATCATTTTTTTATTCCTTTTCTTGATTTTTTATACCTTCTAGCATAGAGCTTTTCAGCAATTTGTTCAAAAACCGCCTAATTCTGACAAAAATATCAAGAAGCGAGTGATTTAAGGACGATTTAATTCACTTTTATTTTAGAATACCAAAAACGGGTCTAAAATATATCGGTTTATTGTTGTAATTTAAGGTTAATATGGGTCGATATCATCATTTGCTTACTAATCACCATTCAATTTTTCAATAACTTCGCGTCTGGTTTTTACTTCTAAAATTTTGTAAATGTTGTTAATGTGTGTTTTGACGGTTGATAAGGAGATGAATAATTTATTTGATATTTCCTTGTTGCTTAATCCACTATTTATCAAATCTAATACTTCAATTTCTCTTTGTTAAAGTAGGTGTCTAATATTTGTCTGTTCTTTTGCTTTAATACTTTGTGTATATTCCGAATGAATGTGTTGTCGTTGTCTTTCGATTTCAAGTTTTAACCAAAACTGAAGAACAAAAAATACAAATAGAAGCAACAGGATAGGGATAATGGGATATTTCTGCCAAAACCATAAATAGGTAGTCCCAGTAAATGAAAATCCTATTAAACACAATGCAAAGAAGATACTCAATGCAATGAATAATTTTTGATTGTGTTTTGCTGTCATAGTATTTTTTAATGACTGGACTTTTCGATAATATTTGAATTAGAAATTAACTTACTAAACAATACACTTGCCATTAACCATGAAAGAATAGAACTTATGTATTTGTCTAAAATAAGGAAGGTAACACCATTTTCGTTGAAAGTAAAGGTAAATGGCACAAGTAGACAAAGTGTCGCCAAAGCAATCATTTGTTTTTTACTTAGGTTTTGTTTTGTCAGAGCCAGTAGAAACAAAACAATAGCTTCACCGAACTAGACGAAATACCTGAATGACGTTTCAATCAGAAGTTGTGTTCCCTTTTGTGAAAACATAAAAGCTAATGATATAAGGCCTACAAATATTGTCAAGCCAAAAAGAAGTTCCGAAGTTGTGTTCTTGATGTTCATATTATTTTAAGGTTTAAGTGAAACGATGTGCAAATTTAACTTGGGAAATGTCAGTTATTCAAACTTTACAGGGTGGAATAAAGGTTGATTTTGGGGAAGGTAATTCAGTTTCACCCCTGTAAGCCTGTCTTTTTAGCAAGTACACTAACAAAGTTGAAGAAGTAAGATTCCATACGTCTGGCGAAAATGCTTGCAAAAGGAACAAGAATTTCGAAATAACTTCAAAAGTAAGTAGGCAAAAGTCACCACGTATCACTCTCTGGTTACCAAACTAAAACTGAAAATACAACAGTCAAACCAATTTTGTCAACCAGAACTTAAGTGTTATCGGCCGTGTTAACTAAAGTTATTTTATATCCGGCATTCGTGTTACATCTTCTATATGAATAAGTGTCAACTTCCAATCACCCACATTTTGTTTTCTCCATACTAAACTATAATTTCCTCTTTCTTTTAGAATGGGTCCACCTGGAGGTGTTAAGTCGAGACTATACGTACCTCCATCATAAGCTAAGGTCTCATTTGCTTCTCGAATAGAAGAAACTGTCTTGATGTTACTTAAAACTTTGACTCCACCACTTATCCAATTATTTGCTATCTCATCTGTTCCTTTGTGAATTAAAGAATCATTCATGACAACTGCATTTTCCGCAATCGTTTTCATTATTGCAACAGAATCCTTGATATTCCATCCGGCAAGAAATTCCGCATTCAAGGAATCAACATTAATTGATGTAATTACTTTCTCATTGCCTGGTTGCTTATTCCCGGATTCATTACAACTAGTTATACTCAAACAAAATAACAAGACTGAAATACTTTTCATATTTATTAATTCTAATTTTTAAAAAGTGTACACAAATTGCCAACTGCCCGTTACAAATGCTACATGCAGTTTACAGCTAAAGCCGGACAAATAATCTAACAATAACCATCAAAATACATACGATAAAAATGGTAAATATAAAACATTTTAATGATCTTTATATCACAAAAATACACCAAAGATGTCATACTTAAAAGCCTCAGTTTAATGAACAATCAGTTTAATAAAAATGGTAAAACATACCAAAGCACTTACTCCTAGGAAAAAAACTAGGATTTGCATTTGTGAGTCCATAACAAATGACCAGATATGAATAATACATCTGTCCATAGTTCCAAAATACAATTTTGTTGAGAGCACTTTTAAAAAGGGAGAAATTAACTCACCTGTTCTTTAGCTGAAGAGCTAAAAATAAATGTTCATAGCAAGTAAATAATTAAAATTATTCTTCCAATATTTCCGGTGCCATACCCATGCTACTGAAACCTCCGTCATGAAATAAATTCTGCATGGTTACCATTCGAGTAAAGTCTGAAAACATAGTGACACAATAATCGGCACAAGCTTCAGCACTTGCATTACCTAATGGCGACATTTTGTCAGCATATCCAAAAAAATCTGAAAAACCTTTCACCCCTGAGCCTGCCGTCGTTACCGTTGGTGACTGTGAAATGGTATTTACTCTAACGTGTGATTTTTTTGCCCAATGATATCCAAAACTTCTGGCAAAACTTTCCAAAAGTGCCTTGGATTCTGCCATTTCACTATAATCAGGGAATGTCCTTTGTGCAGCAATATAGGTAAGTGCTAAAATTGACCCCCAATCATTCATGGCATCATGCTTCATGGCAGTCTGCATCACTTTATGAAATGATATGGCTGATACATCAAATGTGGTTTTCATCCATTCATAATTTAAATCAGTATAATCTTTTTTCTTTCTGACATTGACAGACATACCAATGGAATGCAAAATAAAATCAATTTTTCCACCAAATTTTTCCATGGAACTTACAATAAGATTTTCCAAATCTTCTATACTAGTGGCATCAGCTGGGATAATATCACAATTCAACTTAGCAGCAAGTTCACTGATCTCTCCCAAACGCATGGCAACAGGAGCATTGGTAAGTACAATATTTGCGCCTTCTTCTACACACCTTTCAGCGACTTTCCATGCAATAGATTTATGGTCCAATGCACCAAAAATAATTCCATTTTTACCTTTTAAAAGTCCATGTCCCATGATGAGTTTATTTTAATATAATGCAAAGATAGAAATAGAAGACCCAAATCTGCAAATTATCTATCATGATTTGGAAATTTTATTATTTATATACTTTGATTATGTGATAAATTAAATCCGCAATCTTTTGGATCTTTGCATCAAATGCATGATAAAAAATCATGGCAGTTACTTGCCCCTACTAATTCATGGAGAAGACCATATTTACATTTACCATTCAACTGCTTCATAGTCTAAATGCCAAATTTAATCTTTAAAAAACGAAGAATGTCCATCATATTTCAAAAGACATTTTAAGGATCTTTTTCTTGCAGAGATTAAGAAGGTTCTGTCTTTAAGAAAAATTATTCGATAACAACTGAAAAAAAATTATTGAAAGAGCATTTTTGCAATCTTTATAACAAGAAATTAACAATATATATTATGAATTAATAATATCTTTGCGGCACTTTTTTTAAAAACTTAGTTATCATGTCTGAACGTATAAAATGAGCAGAAATCTTATAGTATATAATAGTCTGACAAGACAAAAGGAAAAGTTTTCTCCTATCCAAGAAGGACATATAGGTATGTATGTCTGTGGACCGACCGTATACAATGACGTACATTTAGGAAACTGTCGGACTTTTATGAGTTTTGACATGATATACAGATATCTTTTATATTTGGGATATAAAGTGAGATATGTGCGCAATATTACTGATGTAGGACATCTACTCGATGGTGGTGAAGATAGAATGTCAAAAGGAGCAAGGTTAGATAATCTCGAACCTATGGAAGTCGCACAAAAATATTCTAACGGCTTTCATCATGTAATGAGTATTTTCAACACTCTTCCTCCGAGTATTGAGCCTAGAGCAACAGGTCATATTTTGGAGCAAATCGAAATGGTACAAGAAATACTGGACAATGGTTATGCCTACGAAAAAAATGGGTCTGTTTACTTTGATACCCTTAAATTTGCTGAAAAGACGGGAGAATATGGTAAATTGTCTGGACGAATCATCGAAGATTTACTTTCAGAGTCCCGCGACAATTTAAAAAATCAGGATGAAAAAAATCATCCTTCAGACTTTGGTATCTGGATGAAAGCATCTGATGAGCATATTATGAAATGGAATTCTCCATGGTCAGTCGGATTTCCGGGATGGCACCTAGAGTGTAGCGCCATGAGTACCAAATATTTGGGAAAAAGCTTTGATATACATGGTGGTGGCAATGATCTTAAATTTCCGCATCATGAAAATGAGATCGCACAAAACGTTGGTTCCTGTGGTTGCCAACCGGCAAATTACTGGCTTCATACCAACATGCTGTTGATGAATGGCAAAAAAATGTCGAAAAGTGATGGTAACACTATTTCTCCGGAAGAATTATTTAATGGTGAAAGTGTGCACGTTAGCAAAGGTTACAGCCCTATGGTTGTTCGTTTTTTTATGCTCCAATCACATTACCGCTCTCCCAACGACCTTACAGATGAGGCTCTTCTGGCAGCAGAAAAAGGATTTAAAAGATTGATGGATGCCCATAAAAATTTGCAGGGACTTGCAGGTGAAAGCAGTATAGATACAACGCTGGATTCCAAAATATCTGAAATCATCGAAGGAGCATATTCAGATATGGATGATGATTTTAATACGCCCAGAGCTCTGGCCAGATTATTTGAACTGGTTACAATTATAAATAACCTCAAGGACGGTCAAATGTCTTTATCTGATATTTCTGTCAAAGCAATAGACGAAATAAAAGTTGCAATGCATACAATAATTTTTAACATTTTGGGGTTAAAAGATGAGTCAGAAACCAATGCAGGTCCGCTAGATGGCCTGATGAATCTTATCATAGATTTACGTCAGCAAGCCAGAAAAAATAAAGACTGGGGCGCTTCAGATAAAATAAGAGATTCACTCAATGAGATCAATATTCAGATCAAAGATGGAAAAGAAGGGACTTCATGGAGTTTTAATTAGTCTTTTAAAATAGCATAATAAGTGAAGAGTAGATATTTAATAATTATAGTTTTATTGTTTACAGGATTCTTATCTTGTAAACAAGACAACAAAGAAAAAGCTGAAGTTCCCGTTAAAATAAGGACAAAAGCTACTGTTCCTGCCGTCAATTCAGATTCAGCTTATTTTTTTATAGAAAAGCAATTGTCCTTTGGTGTAAGAGTCCCAGGCACAGATGGTCATATAAAAACAAAAGACTGGATAATTTCAAAAATGAAATATTACGGTGCATCTGTGGAAGTTCAGGAATTCAAATCCAATTTTTTAAATAAAAAAGACATACCCTCATATAATATAATTGCAAAAATAAATCCGGATATTCAACAGCGAATTGCACTATTTGCACATTGGGACACCCGATTAATTGCAGAAAAAGACGCAGATCAAAGCAAAAAAGACAAACCTATACTAGGTGCTGTAGATGGAGCCAGTGGTGTAGCAGGTTTATTGGAGATAGCCCGATTAGTAAAGGATCATCCAATAGATCTCGGTATTGATTTTGTTTTTTTTGATGCAGAGGACCAGGGAGACGACACTTCTAATCTTACATGGTGCCAAGGTTCACAATTTTGGTCAAAAAGCGTGGTCAATCAAAAGACGAAACCAGAATTTGGGATATTGCTCGATCTTATAGGTGCAAAAAATGCGACCTATAGTAAAGAAGAATATTCCGCAAAAATGGCAGGTAGTGTACAGAAAAAAGTGTGGGAACTTGCAGCTGTCATGGGCAAAGGGAATTTATTTATCAATGCACCGATTGGTGCCATTACAGATGACCATTATTACGTAAATACCATTGCAGATATACCCTGCATTGTTATCATTGAAACCAAGCCGTCAGGCTACTTTAGTGACTATCACCACACCCATAATGACAATATTACTGCCATTGATAAAAATAATCTGGCAGCTGTAATTCAAGTTGTCATGGCAGTGGCATACAAGACATCCGATGGTAGCTTTTAATAAATTAAAATTTTTAAAATTATAAAATTATTTGAACATGAAGAATGTAGTTTTTTTACTTGTAGTATTATTTTGTGCGTTAAATCAGAGTGTAGGTCAGGAAGTCAGTACTAAAAATTGGACCCTATTGCATGAACGTACGGCTGATTGGTGCCCATTTTGCGGGACATGGGGATGGGAAATGAAAACAAAAATTTTTGAAAAATTTGAAAATCAAAATGTCATTTTTATGGCTGTTCATCATAGTGGTGGCCTTACAAATAGTACTGCAGCAGACTTCGGAAAAAATTTTACAGGCTCAGGTCAACCAATATTTTATGAGGACGGTGTGGATATAAATGTAAACAGCAATAATATTACACAAAAATTGGAAGAAACACAGTGGGTAATAGATTTTAAAGATACTCAGGAAACCATAGCAGGGGTAGGTATAAATGCCACTCTGAATCAGACTAACAACACACTCAAAGTGGATGCAAAAGTTGAATTTTTCAGCCCAGTAACAGATGGGGATTATTACCTTGGTTTATATTTGGTGGAAGATTTGATGAATACTCAAGCAAGCAGACCTGGCCTGCAATTACACAAACAAGTATTGAGAAGGAGTTTACTTAATACCACTTTTGGTACTCCACTACAAAAAGGAGCAGTACTAAAAGGAACTATTTTTAATGTAAGCGCGACAGTGAATGGTGTTACATCTAGCAGAGAGAATTATAAAGTAGTGGGTATTATTTGGAATAAAACACCTAATAAATATCTGTTTTTTAATGCAAACATGGTTAATGTAGGAATTTCAGCATCATCAGAAGATATCGACAACTCAGAAATAAATGCATTTCAGTCTGAAAGCGGAAGCGTCATTGTTGACTTATCGGGGTTGAAGCTATTTAATAATGGAAAAATTACCTTGACCGATGTCACAGGAAAAACTGTGGTGTCTCAAGATATAACAGATCAAAATTCTTCCCGAAAAATTTATTTAGAAGGAAACTTCAATCAAGGAATTCATATTGTAACTGTAATTCAGGGAAAAAATAAAATTTCAAAAAAGATACTTATCCAATAGTAACTTGACAGCAGGTTTAACTTTAATTTTTGAAGAATAGAATAGATGATCAATGGTATGTCTTATTTCATATCTGTATTTGATTTAGGGTCACCTTAAAACTTAGACAAACTGTCCACATTTTCAAATGACTTTGATTTATCCCACCCAACATGGGAGTCAAAGTCATTTGAATAATAAAAAAAACCTACCTCGATTACTAATATGTAGTTAGAACATAAAATAAAAATACTTCCTAAAAAAGTAATGGGACTTATGTTACACCTACAAAGCATAAGACATAATTCAGTTTATAGCCGTACTTTGGTTTATGCCTGCATACAAGCAATTAAAATATCTTTAAAAATAGCACCTTCGTCCGATCTTCTGCTTGAAATACCTTTTGAATTTTTGTCGGCGGATTTCAATATTTGGAATATTTTTATTAGATGCGCCATAGAATAATTTTTTGCAGCATTTCTATATTCTTTCAGAAAAAATGGATTTACACCGGTTTGTTTTGACAATTCCTGATCAGAAAGGCTACTGTGAGATTTTGTAATCATTACTTTATTAAAATATGCAAAGAGACTACTGATGACCATGACCGCTGGATTTGCGCTTGGATTTTCTTTAAAATAATTAATGATCATAGCAGCTTTAACGAAATTTTTTTCACCCAATACTCGCTGTAATTCAAAAACATCAAAATCTTTGCTTATCCCGATTTGCTCCTTTACATCGCTTATCGTGATTGAAGTATTATTATTTAAATTTAATATAAGTTTGTTCAATTCGTTACTTATCTTACTCAAATCAGAACCAAGATATTCTGCTATGATATCCGGTACTCCTGTTTCTGAAGTAAGTCCTTTAGCTTTAATGAAGTCTCTGATCCACGGTGACACTTGATTATCAAACAATTTTTTTGACTCAAAAACCACTGCCTTTTCTTCCAAAATTTTAGCAAATTTTGTTCTTTTGTCCAGTTTTTTATATTTGTGGCATAAAACTAGAATTGAACTCGGAGACGGTTTTTCAATATATGGCAGAAGTTCGGGCAGTGTTTTCATTTCCTGAGCTTCCTTTACAATAACAACCCTTTTAGAAGCCATCATTGGAAACTGGCGGGCTTCATCTACTATTGTTTTGAACTCCGCATCTTTACCGTAGAATATGACCTGATTAAAAGATTTTTCAGCTTCTGATAAAGCGTTTTTTTCAAGATAATCGGATACTTGATCAATGAAATACGGTTCATCCCCAAAAAGAAAATAAATTGGATGAAACTTCCCCACCTTAAGGTCTTTCATAATACTATCGAATGTCATTCTAAATCAGTTTACGATTTTAAAGTTCAAGTATTTAGTTTTGAATTTAAAATAAGACCTAAAAATATAACTTTTGTAAAAATAATTTTTACTTTTGCGAGCCAAAAAAAATGATTGGGGAATTAGCTCAGTTGGCTAGAGCGCTACGCTGGCAGCGTAGAGGTCACCGGTTCGAGCCCGGTATTCTCCACTTTTAAGAGTTACATCCTACAGCCCTGATCCTTGTCCACCCAATTTACAGTCTTTAAACATAGGATCTGTATAAATAAATGTCTCTTCTCTTTTTTTCTTCAGCCACTTAAGAAAATATTCGTTTTTCTTACTTTCCTTTGCGAAACCTGCAATTTTATCAAAATCTTCTTTCAGATTGGCCTTATGAGGTTTAGAAATCGTATTTAGTTTTATTAATCTGAATGCCTTCTGCCCATCGGGCAATTGTATAGATAATGGGGTTGACAATTGCTTTGGTTTTAACTCAAATATTGCAAAATAAGTATCCGGATCAAGATCATCAGCAGCAAAAAAAGTATTATTGGTATTTTGATTTTTCACTCTCCCACTATTACTGTATGAAGGTAAGTTTTTTAACGAAAACTTCATCACAGCTGCTTCAAAAGTCATGGAATCGCTAACTATAAGTTGCCTGATGGAGTCAAGCTTATTTTTGGCTAAAGTCAAATCATCAGCAGTAATTTCAGGCTTAATAAGTACATGTTTTGCCCGGATGGTATTTCCTCTTCGCTCTATCAATTGAATAAAATGAAATCCAAATTCTGTTTCGATGATTTCTGAAATTTCATCTTTTGCCAAAGAGAATACGGTCACTTCAAATTCAGGCACATACACTCCTCTTTTTGCAAAACCTAAGTCTCCTCCCCTAATTGCAGAACCCTGATCTTGAGAATATTTAGAAGCTACATCGGCAAAAGTTGTTTCTCCCGATACTACTTTTATCCTCAAATCAGTAATTTTGTCCAATGCCTTTTTTCTTTCATTATCGTTTACTTTTGGGGTAAGAATAATTTCAGAAATTTCCATTTCAGATTTAAAATATGGCAACGAATCAGTTGGCACACCCCTGTAAAATTTTTCGACTTCCTTGGGTGTAATTTCAATTTCAGAAATGAGTTTGTATTGCATTTTTTCTGCAAGGATTTTGTGTCTCTGGTCATCCCGAAATCGCTCTTTCATTTCAGCTACGGTTGCTCCATAATAGTCTTGAAAAAATGTTTCATCTCCATTCATTTGTCTCAATATGGACTCAAATCTATAGTCAAGTTGAGTTTCAACCTCATCTTCGGCTATCTCAACACTATCAATTTTCGCATGATAAATTACTAATTTCTGAGCTATCATGTTATCGATTATAAGACATTTGATATCATCAGTTAATGATGGGTCCTTGGTTTTTGCATAAGAAAATTCTTCCTCGACTTCAGACAACAGGATGTGTTCACTACCTACTTTAGCTATCACTTTATCTATCAATATAGATTGTCCCATGGTACCATTAATAAGTATGGTCATCATTGAGATTTGTAAAAAATATTTTATGCTTTTCATTTGATAAATTATTCCGGTTTAAAAACTTCGAATTTCTGATCAGATACGCCCTGGTCATACAAATCCTGTCTATACTTTTTTAGCAACTCAATCTTCCGTTCACTGAGAATTGTTTTTATTATTTTCCCTTCGATAAAATCAAACGGAGGAATTCTTTTTTCGTCGTAATATGTTACAATTTTAACAAAATATTCATAGTCTTTTTCCTTTTTCTGAAATATTTTACCGCCTGACAATTCTGAAATTTCTATCATCCCTAGTGGCAAAAGAGATTCCAGATCTTCTATGGTCATCCATCTTTCAATATCCAAATGATGATACACTGCTTTTTCCTTTATCAGAAATATTGACTCTGTAAGATCCGATTTACCCAATGCACTTTTTATGTCTTTCAGACCAGAAGCTTTTGCAGAAACTTTAGCTATGATACATTTAAAAATGGGATGCGATAACAGATATTGATTTTTAAAAGACTCGTAATAATCATTTTTTTCATCCATCGAAATAATGGTATCAAGCATTTGGTCAACCAAACGCTTCTCAAAATTATACACCAACAATGATGATCTGTAGTCATCTACTAGTTTATTGAGATTAATATCTGCTGCTACATTCTTTTCTGCCTCCAGTATCATCAAATTTTCCCGAATCCAATTTTCAATAAATCCATCTACAATAGCTGCGCTATCTGTAGATGATGTTCCGGAATGTATTAATTCTGCAATCTGTGATTTAAATAGATTTCTTTCTCCTACCCTAGCTATGATTGGGTCTTTTGTATCTCTATTAAAATTAAAGCCATCCTTACAGGAATACAAAAATAAAATTGATAGAACCAAAATTGATAAAGAAGCTTTCAACTATTGTTTTTTAAGTTTCGACAAAATTTCTTTGTTAACTTCAACATTAAACTCTTTAGAGAGTTGGCCTATCCACTCTTTTTCAAGATAATCCTGATAATCAGCCACAACATACCCTCTGGCTTCAGAAAGTGATTTTTGCTTTGAAGGAATAATATCGGTTACTTTTTTGAAAGAAAATTCTTTGCCGGATGGCTCAATGATCATGCCGGTTACGGAACCTTTTTTCCATTCAAGCCCACTTAATTCTTTAGCTCCGGTTTCAAATTCGTTATTTGTTACTTGAACGACTTTTGCTTTTTTATTAAACTTCTTTTCAACTTTTGATATGTCGTTCTTTACTGCATATTTATAAATTTTTTCTGCAGTCTTTTTATCTACGCCTGATATTTTATAATCAACTATAGCTGATTTTTCAGGCCAAATATACTCACCTTTATTTTTATCATAATATATCTTCAATCCGACGGTATCCTGATTTGCTTTATCCCAAACATTAATTTTAGTTGCTTCGAACAACAAAATTCCTTCTTCATATTCTCTCATCAGAGACTTAAAATCTCCATACTTTAGTTCCAGTGTTTTTTCTTCATACTCCATAGCTGATTCATTAACATATTCTGTAAACAATTCATCTATGGTTTCAGATATAGGTTTTGATTTATCATATTTCAATCTTGTTTTTGTATTTTTTTTGCAGTAATCAGCAAAATTCTTAATAGTATAAATGTTATTGCCTCCTAACGAAAAGACCATTTTTGATTGGAGTGAACTATCTGGATTCCATTTATAAGAATAAAATTCCTCATTAAGTGATGCAGAAAACCTTTGTAACTCATTTCTGTCCTCTTTATATCCGGCTGCTTTTTTGATATCACTGATTAAACTAAGTTTTGCTGCATCAAATCTTTGATCCTTATTGATCTGAGCTTTCATTTTTCTGACAAAAAGCTCATAACTGTCCGGTAATGGTTTTGCCAGCCTTTTAATAATATGCCAGCCTGACTTGGTTAGCACTGGTTTTGATACTGCTCCATCTTTGCTTAAACCGAACGCTGTTTCTTCAAAAATCTTGTCATAGGTATTAATTCCAAATGGAGGTAGTTTACCCCCGTTTTTTGTTGTTGTCTTATCTATGGAATAATTTAATGCAAAGACATCAAAGTCTTTTCCTTTTTGCAATTCGTTGTAAATACTATCTGCCAAATTCTGCTGTTCCTGTTTTAGTAGTATATGAGCAACTTCCATTATGCCCCTTGCAGGCCTTGTATGGGTCACTTTGACCAAATGAAATCCTATCCTTGATTCTACCATATCAGAAATCTGATCTGGCTTAAGTTTATACAATGCAGACTCAAGTTCATAAAAGCCAGAAGGCAGCTTGGCTGTAAAATATCCCATATTCCCACCCTTCAAAGCTGTTGTCCTGTCCTGAGAAAATTCAGATGCAGCATTTTCAAATGTCATACCTCCGACGATCTTTGATTTAATTTCTCTGAGTTTACTTTTAGCTTCTTCTCTTACTGCTTTAGTTGCCCCTTCGGCCACAGGAATGAAAATATGACTAAATTCAACATCATATTTCATACGATCGTACAACTCTCTTAATAAAAACTCTGTTACCTCTTTATCAATAAGATAAGAACTTGCCAACTGCTTCCGGTAACCACTTAATTCAGTAATTAGAGCACTTATCGTATCTAGTTGCAGCTGTTTAGCTTTTTCTACTTTTAGTTTAAACTTTATGTATAGATCAAGATATTCATTTATATTTTTATCACTATAATCCGCATTTGTACCATTATTTTTTTCATAAATATACTTGAATTCAGATACTCTTACATCAGAATTTCCAACTCTCATCAATACTTCGTCCCTATCTTGACCAATGATACCGAAAGATAGAAACAAAGCAGATATGCATATAAAAATCTTATTAAACATATTATAATTTTTCATTTTTAAAATAAAACGCAAAAGTAACATTTTTTTGTATACTTGGGAAATGTTTTATATCGTTAGATTAGGTATAATCTATTGGAATAGACTTAAAACTGAAATTAACTGTTAGCTTTTCATATATTTCAGAGTGACATTTGTAAATTTGAGTACAATATGGATGTTTTAGATTAAAAAATAATGTTATTTTGTCAAGTATTGTATAGGTTTTTTAATTTTGAATATGCTCTGTTGCTCACTTTCTGAACCCGAGCCTACAAGTTGCAAACTTGCGCCATTTGCTGAATTCCACTTTCTACATCTTAATAATCTCATCCAATTTGTCTGGATTTTGTCTTGTATCAAAAATAGCTAAAATCTGTAGCTCTGTGGCTGTACTTTTATAAGCCATCATATAATCTCTAACTATTTTTACATGAACATTTTCGATGGAAGTCTTTCTACCCGTTAGTGGAAGGATAGCCAGTAGTAGTGAGGTTTCAACAAAGATGTGGTTTAACTTTATGCTATAGACATTTGATTTGTTTCTATTAATCCAATAAGCTAAAATTTCCTTTCTATCAAGTTGGGCATTTGTTGACTAGATTATTTTTTTAGCCATTGCTCTATTTCCTTGTTGGCATCATCGGCAATCAAATATTCACCCTTTTCAATTTGATGTAGTGCAGCTTCTATTTTTTCCGACTGTGTTTCTGAAAAAATAAATACTTCCTCCTCATCTGAACCTTCCATACTTATAAGTCTACTAGCTTCCATCAACAAGTGCTCATCATTTATGGACATGATTTTATTGATGAGTTTGGATTTTAGTTCAGCTGTTTGCACCTTTATTTTTTTGTTATTAACATTTTTAGATAATGATTGGTTTCAATTTCAAAGTAAAGCTCTTTAAAAGTATTATCATACACAGCAGGCGGAGTCACACTGTTCAAGATCAATAAACCACATTCATTCCTTTGTGCGACCCTGCCAGGGTCGGTTTTTCACCATTTATTTATATCAAACAAAGTCTGATCTCTCAGGGATCATTTCAATCAGGCATAACACCAAGACTTCAGAGAAGTCTGACTATGGTTGAAAATTTTAAATATGAGTTTCGTCTGACTCTGGCGGAGTCATACTATTCAAGATCAATAAACCACATTCATCCTTTGTGCGACCCTGCCAAGGGCGGTATTCCTGAACTCCTTATTCATCAAACAAAGTCTGATCCCTCAGGGATCATTTCAATCAGGCATACGACCCAGACTTCAGAGAAGTCTGATTATGGTTGAAAATTTTAAATATGAGTTTCGTCTGACTCTGGCGGAGTCAGACTATTCAAGATCAATAAACCACATTTTTTCTTTTGTGCGACCCTGCCAGGGTCGGTTTTTCACCATTTATTTATATCAAACAAAGTCTGATCCCTCAGGGATCATTTCAATCAGGCATACGACACCTTTCAGAAGATTTATTTTGTGGATAATAATCATATAACTGCGGGAATAGTGGCAGAAGTTGAACACTATATTTTTAGCAGCGCCAGAGATTATACTGGGTAAAAAGGAATTCTTTATGAGAAAATAATAGAGATGATATGTCTTTAATTATTAGTAAGTAGGAGGCACAAGTTGCAAACTTGCACCAATAGAAGGAAACATTATTGGAATGAGTAAGTGACCAATATGGATGGGAATTTCATTTTCCCACAATATCTTAAATTATAATTTATAGAATTGATCATCATCAATTATCATCTATTTGTTTCTTGAATGTTTTGAGTGATTTCTTAGTTATGATTCTATCACCTGCCTTACCACCAAAATAGCTTGCACCCATCAAAGCACCAACGCTTGGCTTAACAAAGCCCATTAATTTCTGATCTTCGCAATTATAAATATATTGAGCATAAACTATAAAATTAGAGCTACGTGAAGAAACAACAATTGGTTAGATAACAAAGTAGGCATACCTTGGATCATTATTTATAATAGCAGTCTCAAATTCAGTTTCGGAACAAATCATATACTCGTAACCATAGTATTTTTTTATTTCTGTATCGTTGAATTCTTCATTTGACCACAATTTCTTTATAAGTAAGGTCTTGGATTTTAGCATCGGGGCATTTTGACTAATCATCAAATTTATCTCTTCTTCTTTGTTAAGTTTTTTTTCCTTAGTTGTCTTTTTTAATCGAAAATCAAAGTATGCTATAGCATTCTGAATACCAAAAATTAAAGATGGTTTACTCGGAAAAACTTTGTACAAAGGTGTATAAAAGACAGGTTTATTTCCAAAGTCTTCTATAAGATTAATCTCAAAATTCGTTGTAGTTAGTGTTTCTTTATTTAAAACATCTTTATGCATATCATCTTCCCATAAAATACCCTTTTCATTGTAATACCCTGACATTGTATTGGATGGTATGGCTGAAATACAGTACATAACAGCATACTTTTTTGATTTCATTTTTTTTATTTTTTCCACTTCATTATATGTTTTGAATATAATAGAATCTTTATTATATGGCCAATACTTCTGAACCATAAATTTTATATTTTCATTATAATCTTTAATATCATTTAAATAAGCACTATTGTCCTTGCCGGCTTGCGCAACATCTTCGAGCATTACAATCAAGTTTCTCTTTTGGATGGCTTTAATTTCTTTGACATCGCCCATACCAAATTGGCAATGAGCAACAAATATTTTCAAGATTAGGAAACAAATCAAACTCATCTTTTGCATTTTTATTTTATTTTTTTTAAAATCCGAATCGATTAAAAAATCGACTCGGATTATTGTTTATTTATTAGGAAGTTTACTCTATTTTGATCACCTTCCTTTGAGAAGAATTACCAGATTTATCCGTCAGCTGAATGATATAAATACCAGCAAAGTCATCTATGTTAAAGCTGTAATTGGTACTACCTATATTGATGGTACTCCTACTAACTTCTCTGCCCAAAACATCCATTACTTTTAATGTGAGATCTTGTTCTGTAGATGATGTAAATTGTATGGTCAAGTGACCTGTGGTCGGGTTAGGGTAGATGTAGAAATTGTTTTTAGAATCAACATCAGCGGTTCCACTTACAAAATCCAAACATAAATTATCGATTCGAATAAACGCATCATTTTCATTTGGATTTTCAAACCGTATTACTAGATTATTGTATTCCCATATTACATCCTGAAGTGCTAATGATAGATTACTCCACCCAAAAGAAATAGCTGAAATATCTATTTCACCCTTGATATCTAAGTCTGTAACTGTCACATCAGATGGGGCGCTAAATATTTTTATTTTGCTACCTTCTTGCAATTTTTCGTATCCATAATTTTGAATATTCAATTGTATATTACTCAATATTTTTTTCTGCCCCAATGGATCTAAGCAACAATTTTGATATAAATCAGACGGATTGTTTTTATTAGCTATCAGAAGTACATTTTCGAAATCAATTCCTTCATCCGAGATGACTACTCCTCTTCCTGACTTTAATGTCCATTCAGTCATCATTCCTCCATCGCTGAAACTTCCATCTATGCCACCATCAAAAGTTGAATTTTTTGGAAATTGACAAATCAGACTTGGGGTCAATTTGTACTTACATGTTTGGAAAAACTGACAGAATGTATCTCTGCAAATTTTATTCGGAGACTCCATCCTTTCGACTATCATACAAACAGTACTATTTGCCGGCAAAATATTAAAGATCACCGGATTCGTACCTGTAGAAGATTGCATTGCAATCCCATTGAGAGTCCATTTTACCTTGTCATTTGGACATAAATTCTTTGGAGTAAATTTCTTTCTGCATACAGGAATAGTGTAATGCTGAGTGCTGAATCCAAGACTTACTTCTGCAGCAAAATTATCATCGCATAGACAACTTTTTGGACACGCAGGAACAATAAAATTGAGTTTACATCTGCAAGTGTTATTACCACAAATTGTAACTAATTCCATACTGTATTGCCCACCTAAAGGATCAAACCAGCCGGCTAAAAGTTGTAAATTAAAGTATTGTGCCATAAAAGTGCCTGAAGTTACAGACACATTGGAAGAATTTCTGATGTTGTATTGTATAGTACCTGTTCCACAGCCAGTTGGTGTACACCCTAAGTTTCCTGAAATAAAAACAGGTGTTTTATTTGGACATGAAATTTTGACAGGGGCATTATTACAGTCCACGTTATCTTTTTCAATCTTAAAATATACATATTTACATGAACATAAAGGATTGATGCACTGTAAGTCAATAGAAAAACCCACATCATTTGTCCAACATTTTGCACCACTTGTATTATATTCACTAAATGTAACTACAATGGTATAATTACCGTTAGTAAGCGTAGGGCTATAATATGTTTGACCTGTTGGTAATGGGCCATTTGTAGATGTCCCATTTCCCCAATCTATTTTATCAATTTTAATGCATGGATTTAACAAATCTATATTTACAAATGCCTTACAGTCTTTTTCGTCTTTACCTGGCAGTACGGCATATTGTGTATTTACGTAAAATGCTCTTTCATCCTTACAGCAGGTATCGATTGGTGGACATGGTCTCTGATTCCACTTCAATACACACAGACAACTATCAACAGATGCGGAACACAAGGTCTTAATTGTTAGTATATATAGACCAGCATCACTTAGATTGGCGCTTACTTGATTCCAATTAAATACAGGACCGGTCAATGTGCCAGTCAAATCACCAAGTACAGGTCTGTCCAAAGTCCAAGAAATAGCATTTGGAGGACATGAACCAACGGGTGAATTTAACACACAGCCGAAATTACCTGTAATATTTATACCAGCTGTCGGACAATCTATAGTAGGAATGGAAGTTAAAGGCTGTCCGCAAGAAAGGTTTACTGTAGCGTTATTTCCTGGTTTGAGTGTAAAGGAAGATGTGGTTGCTGGGCAAGTACACTGTTGACATCTGACTGTAATCGTATAACTACAAGAATCTTTATTACCGCAAATATCTTCCGCTACAAATAGGATCATATGAACCAGTGTGTTGCTCAAGTTATGGATTGACCCAATGTTAACAGGTGTACCGTCCAGATAGCAAGTGACTGACTCCACGCCATTGGCATCGGTGACGGTAATATTTGGAATAGTGTAGGAGACCATGCAGTCATTGTCCGTGTCATTGATAGTCAAGTTAGCCGGGCATGTTAGGGCTGGAGGAGTTGTGTCATCAAAAATCTGTACAATTTCTTCAAAACATACTTGATCAAGGAGAATACTTGGACCAGCATCTGCAGGAGCTGGAGATTCATTAGTAAAAATCAATATTTCCTGTCCAGGCGGAGGCGCTATGAAATTGAATGAATATTGAGTCCATAGAGTATTAGAAGATGGTATAACCACTGTACCGATCAATTGACCATCTGCATACACACCCAAACGTCCGTATAAGTTCAAAGCTGGAAATAATTTGGCCCAAAATGTAATACAGTATAATTTATTTTCTTTAAAAATGATTTCAGGTCCTACGACTCCTGACATCCCATAAGATACACTTCCAGGTCTAACTCCTCTAATACCAGCATTTAATCCTATACACTGAGCCGAGCCATTTGCACCACCGCTCACAACTTGTGGACTACCTTGATGGTTGACCCAACCCACTTGATTGTTTGGTAAATTGCCAAGTGCTATGTTTTCAAAGTCTTCATTTTCATCCGAATCACAGCATAAAGTGGCACAAGGACAATCAGGTAAAACTAGAGTATCAATATGCGCAATTCCGCCACGACAGCAATATCCACTCAAACTGTTTTTTAGTGAAAAAATTACCGGAAATAAGCCATCCGCGTCTGGAAAAGGATTGGTATTCAACATGAAATTAATAGTTGTAGATTCACCATAACATAAAAAATCGGATAATACAATGACACTCGGCATTGCGACACCTGATTGAAGGGGTGTAATCACTACTTCATTGGCACAAAAGTCAGGACTTGAGTTGTTTTGAATAGTAACGCTAATTGTGTACTTTTCATTTTCAGGATTACAATATGCTATAGCATTTGTAACAATCAAACAAGAATCATTGGGAATAGTATCACATTGGAATTGAAGCATTTTGTTACAAGCAACCACTTCATTACCAGTACTATCTATGGCGTATAGTGTAAAGTCTATATTTTGTGGTATTTGACTCGCATTGTTGATATTTGTTAGGCAAAATTCAAGTATATTGTTGAGCGTACCAGCACCTACAGTTCCTGCATTTGGGCTTATACAAACTTCTTGTAAAGTAGGTGGAGTGCAGTTATTCCAATTTGTTCCAGTAGATAGATACCCAAAGTGTACGTCATTTGTCAATATCTCAGCTTCTATTTTTGTAAAATATGCGTATTCACAATTATTTTCAACATTTAAAGTGTAACAACATCTATCGTCTTCAGATTCTAAAGGCGATGAAGTAATATCTATAGCGTCGCATGGTGTGCAACAAGGAGCAAGACTTACACACATTTCTTCATCTTCTGTGCAACAAGCCAAAATATTGCCTATCAAGCCTTTAAGATTTATGTTGAAGCATATAGATTCAGAATTTAGAATAGGATTTAGACTATAGATTTGTACACAAAGTGGCAATGAAGTTGCACCTGGAGCCAGAATTGGGAAAATAGACAAGGCTATACTTCCAGATAAAGTACCACCTGAACAAGAATTGAATAAGTAGTCTGAAGGAAGACCAGATAAATAAGCTGTTGTTCCTTGGATATTAGTTGTGAGGTTGGTCACTGTAAATGTAACATTATAGACATTTGGATTTTCGGAATCACATTCCACAACAATATCATTTACTTTCACACAAAGTAATGGTGGTGGTGCCGGATTACATGCCATAGTCAGCGTGTCAGAACATGACACAAGTTCGTTTCCTGATGTACTATTTTCATACCAATTGACCACGAACTGTTGGCTTGTTGATGCAGCAGGAATTCCAGTTAAACATGTTTCCAAAAGACTGTTTAAAGTGCCTGTAGGCAATGAACCTGATGTGTGCGTTATTTCTATACCGTTGGCTATAGGGTTGTAAATATAACCTGACGCTCCGCCGGTAGTGTTAAGTATCCAGTCAGGTGTTATCAATTCTATCGTAACTTGGCTGATGTCAAATCCTGCATTATTTACAAGATTTAATGATTTACAACATTTTTCAGGCCCAGAAAAAGAAGCACTTACATCTTCACAACAATCTGTATTTGGCTCGCAGGCACATGAGTATTTGCCTAAGAAGATATTTGCATCATCACTTGCAGGTGCCGCTGATATTATTCCACCATTTGGCGGATCATATTTAAAATCTAAGCTTTGGGACATTCCTTGTACGAAAAAGTTATTACCCACAACTTCAATACCATATCCGAATTCAATTCTGCCGCCTCCCAAAATTATATTCTTTTTAAGGTTAAGGTCTAAATCGTAGATACCTATCGGAATATCAATCCCAACAGAGTAAGGCGGCGACGAATTTATAAAATCTAAATTTGGATTTCCTTTTGTTGTTGAACCTATGGTGTACAGCATACCTCCTGAAACTTTTATATCATTAATTTCATAGACAGAGTTGTAAGAAAGACCTTGAGTAAGTGTGTTTTTATCTAATTTTGTGATAAAATTTGATCCTCCTACGAAAATATCTGTAGGAGATAATTTAAGTGATCTTAATTGATTTCTTTCCACATAGACATCCCCAAGCCCAGAATATATTTCTTGTGAAATATTTCTTTGTAAATTAAGATCATATTTAATTACGAAATTTGACCAACCTGTTGTTTTATTAACATCATTTATATCAACTTGTATAACAATGGTTTGACTTGGTAAATTTATTGCAGATGGACCATTTACGTATGGAATACCGGCCTGAAAATACCCCCCAACATATATATTAGAACCTTCAATATCGATAGAGTTGCAACCAATACTTGCATTACCATCCCGTGGATTATACATACCATACGGCTGAATGACATCGTACATAATCAATCTACCATTAGTATCATATTTTGCTACAAAGCCTGTGTAAACATCAGTAGCATACATACTGGCTAAACCAAGTGTAAGTACTTGATTTGAAATACCTAATGGAGCAAAATTTACTACTGGAGAAGTACCTTGACCTCTAATACTACCAACAATGTAAATATTATCATTATTATCAAAAGCTATATCATTAATATTATCTCTCCAACCATCTCCTAAAGAAAATGCCCAATCAACTTTCATTGTGCCTATATCTATTTGTAATAAAAAACCATTCCAAATACCAGGACCACCAATACTTGACATTGTAATATTAGATCCACTCATAGTTATGGAACTTGATATTACAAAGTCAAAACTTTCATATATTCCAGCAACAATCATTTTTGTTCCTGATGAATTTACTTTTATTGAACTTGCTTCATCAAAACCACTACCCCCAAAAATAAGGAGCGTCTCAACAATGCAATTGTTTGCATCCATTTTTGTAATGGTAGCATCTGTATCTCCTTGTGCTATTTTTATTGAGTTCGCAGCATAAATAAATCCGTTACTATGCACTAAATCGTATCTAGTCAAATTTCTTGATCCTTGATATCTCGTTACTTGAGAAAAATCATGACACTCATACACTATCCTATCATCCATACATCCATCACCACAAGTCACACATACCTCATAGCATTTTTCTGCAGAAAAACATACCATGCCACTAACATCGACCTCTTCTATCAGTGCACAAATGGTGTAATCTCCTGATGTTACATAATCATGGCTAGCATTGGCAGTACCTGTCAAATATCCGGAACTTACTCCAGTAGACCAAGTATAAGTCACCCTTTGACAAGGAGTCAACCCCGGATGGCTGATGTGAATACTGCATTCATCTCTGATAATACTAAATTCCGTGGCAGCAACGGCATTAAAAGCATTTTCGTCCCAACAACAATTCGGACATTCCAACACTAACACCGTATCCCGACACATAGTCATCAAGCCGCAATCATCCTTGGCTGTCCATATTAATATCGTTTGCCCCATAGCATATGTACCAGACGCATTCGACGTATTATTGAATGAATTGGTCAATGTTACTGTGCCGTCACAGAGATCAGTCACATTGGGTGAGATAACAGTTACGTTTGCGATACAATTTCCATCTATATTTCTTATACCTTGAATGGTATATTTTTTTCCACAATTGGTAATCACTGGTGGTTTTGTATCCTGCATGGTGATGGTCTGAGCGCAGGTGGCACTGTTGCCACACTGATCAGTTACCGTCCAAGTCCTATTAATGATAGTAATGCATCCATTGATACTTAACACATCTACGTTGGATTGGTCTATTTTACCCCCACAATTGTCCGCTACATTTGTTAGTACTCCAAGGTTTGGGTTCGCTGCACATTCTATAGGGTTTAAATTTGATGGTGGACAAAAAATCGTTGGCGCTGATATATCATTTACTGTTATAATCTGAATACAAGTACTTGTATTGCCGCATCCATCATTGACCGTCCAGGTTCTGGTGATTTCTAAATTACATGGTGTTCCAGAAGTAGCATCAATGAAAGTAACGGAGAGATTTGTTTGACAGAAATCAGATGTCACGGGATTACCGGTAGCAGCAGGGTTAGTATTAGCGCCACAATTTAGTGTAAGATTAGGAGGACAAGAAATACTAGGAGCCACATCATCTTTTAATGTTATAGTTTGTACGCAAGTAGAAACATTACCACAAGCATCAGTGGCTGTCCATGTTCTAACGATAATTTGGGTGCAGCCTTGTGGTGGTAAGGCATCCGTAAACCTAATAACATTATTTCCACTACAGTTGTCAATGGCAGTGGCTGTTCCTGTATTGGATGTGTTGGTATTGTCATTGCAGGATACCGTTATATTTGGTGGACAGGTGATCAAAGGCGCTACATTGTCCATTATGGTTATAGTTTGTACGCATTCATTTTGGATGCCACAGGCATCAATGGCTCTCCACCAACTTTTGATCTCTCCATTGCAATTGGTTCCTGTAAGTGTTCTATTAAAATTAAATATTGTTGGTGTACTACAATTGTCAGTGGCTGTTGCGTTTCCGTAATTAGCGGTTTGCCAGTCATTACCAATGCAGTTTATAGTTAAGTTAGGCGGACAAGTAACTACAGGTGCAATATCATCTTTGAAGTGTATTTTTTGCAAACAAGTAGCAATATTTCCACATCCATCATTGGCTGTCCATGTACGATTAATATACAAAGAACAGCCTGTGCCCACAGTCACATCGTTAAAGGTGGGTACGATCGGACCAGGTTGGCAATCATCTACAGCCAATGCAGTTCCTGTAAGAGTAGGTAGAGGGTTTTGGGTACAATTGATTGTCACATTTACAGGACAAGACATCACTGGTGCCACTTTATCTTCTTTTTTGATTAGTTGTACACAAGTCACAATAGCTCCTGATGCATCTGTTGCACGCCATGTGCGAGTGATAGTGCCCGAACAAGTATTGCCTGAAAAGATATCTGTGTGTGCGATGATTACACCTGGACAATTGTCAGTGGCCGCTGCCTGACCAGTTATCATGTAGTCATCTTGATTTTGTGTACATGAAATGGTGACATTTGGAGGACACACGATATTCGGTGCCTGAGCATCAAAAACAGTGACGGTAAAGATACATGGTATAGAAACATTTCCAGATGCATCAGTTGCGGTGCAAGTTACCGTAGTTATTCCTACATTAAATTGCGTTAATGTGTTTTTTATCATTGGTCCGGAAGTAACCCCGGTCATAACACAATTGCAAGTAGGCATCGGATCACAATTGTCGGTAACTGTGACCTGTGGTGCATAAGTTGCGTAACATTGTCCCGGATTATTGGTAAGCTGGACATTGGACTGGCAGGTGACCACCGGGGCTTGAGTATCTGCATTACTAATGGTAATACTCTTACAAATATTGCATGAAGAATTTCCACTGCTTACGGTGAGACATACCTGGTACGTTCCATTGGCCAGATATTTTTTTACTGGATTTTTTAATGCCGAAGTACTTTGTGGCGTAGTACCAAATGTCCAGCTGTAAGTCACAGGTGATATAAGATTTGTGGTGGAGGTAAAATTTACATTCCCACACTCGCCAAATTGGGATTCAAAATTTACAGTACAAGGTACCGTTAACGGACAAAATAGGACCGTTGTAAAACTCGCATTAACTGCAGTAAGTGTAGTCGCAAATGGTAGCGTGTATGAGGAACTAGTTACGGGAGTATTTGTGACAGAAAAATCAGGGATTGTAGGCATTAAACTTACTGTTCCTTGACATTCAAAGTTATCATTGATGTCCGATTCAGCAATGTAAATATTTCCTATATTATTTAGTGTGGTTCTACTGTCTATATAATGGAGTTTACCGGCTTTTAAATCAAGATTGCCACCTGTGTAAGATGTGCCAACAATATGCCCGACATTACGGGAAAAAATTTCTGTAATGCTGACTGAAGGAGAATTTGTAATATTAAATTTCATTATAACAGGAAATTCATTTAGACCATTTCCCGTTTCCTTTTTATTTCCAATTGTATATACAAAATTTCCATCTAAAAACACATCTCTGAACCCATTAAGTTCGGGGTAACTCTTACCAGTAAGAAATTCAAACTTAGTATCAGTCATAAAAATCATTGCTCCTCTAGGAGAAACTGAAAAATCCTCAGCAACAAATATAAAATTACCATTAGCCAATTGAATACCATCTTCGATCTCCATATCCCAAGAATTGTATTTTGCTTCAGAAACAACACCGGCACCATTTATTACTACTATTAAACCCAAGCCACCGTCCACTCTGTTGCCGGTAAGTAGTAACGATCCTCCTGAAATCGGAATCAATCCTCTGTGAAATTCATCATCGATGGGAGTTGCCTGAGCATATTGTCTTGAAAAGTTGATAAAATTTGATGCATTACAATCGGCACTTACATTCAACAAGAACATTTGAGTAACATCAAAATTTACAGCACCTGTAACAGCTTTTGCTCCAAGAATATAATATGGATAACTACTATTTGAAGGATTGGGATGACGAATAATTCTTGTAAACGATTCACCTCCGGAATGGTTATAAATTTTTGAACAATCTAAATTTCCACTGGCTGTGTTAAGTTTTAATAACAGAGAGCTATTATTTATTGAACTTCCAGAAGGTAAAGTATTTCCTACGAGAAACATTTCTGCAGGTGTATTATCATTACCAATAAAACTTAAATCATTGATTCTAGCACTTATGTCAAGTCTTTTTTCCCATACTTTGACATAAGTCCCTTTATTGAATTTTGTTATGATTGGAAATTCAACATTATTGGTAAATGTTGCGCCTACAGTGTACACAAAATTATCATCGGCTTTTATTAGATAACCAGTTTCTTTTGTCAAGGTATTTCCGTAATTGACACCAGATTGTGCCCATATAATTTTAGGAACAACTAAAAAGAAGATAATTATTAAATTTTTCATTTTGTTTTTGTTTTAAATGAGTTGGAAATAAGTTGGTTAAAAAGAGATCAGTTTTTTTTGTATAAGAACAATTTATTATTCGGTATTGGCGGTGAGTATCCAGTCGTTAAAGGATTGTACTTTGCACCTGTATTTAAATACTGATTGCTGGCGTCGTAACCACCCCAAATTATCATTTCCGTGCCTGTCCAGATAGCAGTGGAATAAGACCTTGCTGTAGGAGCATCGGTAGTAGACGTTGTAGTCCAATCTCCATAATTTATTCCACCACCCCCAATTATACCATAGTTTGTATGAATAACCCCAAATTTCGAATAACCATTGGATATTAAGTTTGTATTGATTTCTGTCTCACTCATAACTATCCCCGTACTAGGAAAAGATATCGTACTTAGATCTCTCTTCTCCATCACTCCACTAGCATTTCTCACTAGCACATCGGTACCAGCGTTATTTTGATTGACAGTAGTGACTTTGAGCTGTCCTTGGACTTCTACCACTTGACCTTGTGCGATGCTAACACTTAGCATCAAAAAAAAGATAAAAATTAAAATTCTCATAACGGGTTGATTTAAGTTTACTAAATTTATTAAGTTTTGAATATGCAAAACTAATATTGGCTCCGTGGTAAATTTTTAGTAATTGAGCAACGGTATTAACCATTTGACTATCGGTCGTGAATTGACATTTTTTGGTAAGAAAAAATTAATCATCAAAATATCGACATTCAAAACTGACCAATCAAAATGACTGGTTGTGTATGATCAAAAATATTTCCAGGACAAATATGATATTCATTCGCCATAGATACCATCTAATTTTATTGCTTTTTCCTAACATATATTAGTAATAATAAATAATTTTATCCTTTATAAATATCTGTTTTTCAATTTTTTACAATACTTTTACGTCCAATAATTTTCCTAACGAAATCAACAAATTTGGTATGGCACTACCTAAGTTTATTACTGTTTTTAATGCACTCCATGAGTCGGAGAAGGTAGTATTTGATAAATTTATACTCCGACATCATGATACCAAGTCTGAAGTCTATCACATATTTTGCCATATCAAAAAAGTATCCAACGGTTTATTGCCACAGACTGATCTAAAGGAAATCAAGGGTAAAAAATTTGTTCAACACTCAGATAAAAATTTCGCCAATTATCTATCTTTATTATATCAGCTCCTAGAACAATGGATGGTAGAAGACGCTATCCATCATGATGAAAATATGAAGAGCTATTTACTATTAAAGGGTTTTCAAAAAAGAGGATTGTATCAATTGGCAAATAAAGAATATGAGGATATGACCAACAGAATACATAGCACGCCAAATGCTAATTATTATCACAAACTATATGAATGGCTCAGTCACTTTGAAGTGTATTATAGCTTCAATCCCCACAAATATAGTGAAGGTAGCAATGCCGTACATTCGCTACATCAAACATTTATAGATTACACGTCCTATACTGCCCAAATTTTAAAAACTGAAATCATCAACTGGAGCACGATTTATCCTTACGTTGGCACAGCCGATGCCGCCATCATGGAGTCATTCGTAAGTGCATCTTCTGATACAACACACATCCAAAACTTTAGAACCATTTGCGAATTATTTAAGGAATTTGATAAATCAAAATATGATATCCTTGTCAATCAACTGCTAAATGTTGGATTTCTTCATGGCAGTTTAGAAGAAATAATTATAACTGCCTATCTCATTCGACTCAACATAAGATCAAAAAAACAGGGCTTAAATAATGACCATTCCCATTATACAAAAAAGCTGTATGATTTTGCATTTAAAAATGGTATCTTTAGTGAGCATGGAAAGGTGACACCCATTACGTTTAAAAACATGATATTGAGTGTAGCTGAAAATAATAGCTTTGAATTTTCAATAGATTTTGTTCATAGATACATTCATTATGTGCACAGCGTTACTCCTGAAAGTACGCATGCTGTCTGTATGGCCACTGTTTATTTTAAAAATGAAAAATATTCAGAAGCCATTGCACATACAGGTCATACCACTTACCATGATCTTGCTGAAAAAATACATTCTCTTACTATAAACCTGCTGTCATGGTTTATGACTCGAAAAAGCGAACCAGACATCTATCAAAATGTGAAAAATAATTATATAAGCTTTATCAAACGAAATAGTGACAAGTCATCTGAAGATATTCATGTTGGATTTCTGAATTTTATCCTTGTAATAAATGATCTAGAACGAGAAAAAAGCCATATCATGATTAGTCAATATAAAAACCTTCAAAATAGAATGTGGCTCACAAAATACATGAGCCAACAAGGAATTGAAATAGGCTAATTTTATTTTTCAGAGGCAGCAATGATTATCGCCACCTCTGAAAAATGGGTACTTTGACATTAAAAATGGAAATGTTACATTCAATCACCAATCTTTAGAACCCATCGGTTTCTTCACCAATAAATTCATTAGGATATGTAACAATTTTGCCCGGTAGGATAGACATTTTGATGGTCGTCGCAGAGTGAGGAGTGATATAACACTCATTTTTATTAGCGTAGTCAGCATTTGGTTGTTTTGTAATTAATCCAAGATGATCATCAGATTGTTCCAAAAGCAAATTTTTACAAACTAAAACGCTGGAATCCACAGCAGAAAAATGAAGTTTTACGGTCATCAAAGAATCGGATAAGGCTTCACCTTTTGCTTTGGTGACATAACTTTGGAAAGTGTCCCCATTTTGTAAAACGAGTGTGGCTTTTACAGTGGTTGAAGACCGATTTTGAACCATATTTTGGTTTTCTGATAAGATTATAGGGTCTTTCTGACAGGACGAAAATAAAAGGCATAGCAATGACAAATGAAACATGGTTTTCATAAAAATAAATTTTAAAATGGTTAAAATAAATAATGAATAAATAGTGTTCCGTGGCCTTTGGATGCACTTGATGAATTTAGAGACCTGCTGAGCTCAAGCGGATCTTTATCTTAGGGAAGTCTACTGTTTTATTAATTTTGTTAAAGAAAGATATTGTTTTATAGTGTTAAAATTACTTTTTTGACAAGGCGAAGCCAGAGATTCTGATTGTATAACGTCACCTATAGCTTCGATTTCATCAGAAAAATAAGATGCTAAGGCATTGCCCACAGACTTCTTATGCAGAATTAAAGTTTTAAATCTTTGTATTTGCGTCTCTCTCCACATATATTATTCGTTAATTTATCACAAGATATGCATTACAAAAAATGGTAAAAAGAGACTTTATAACCTGGTAGTATATTATGTAAATAAGGCCAACTACGCATAAAATTCGGTAAATACTGCATGATTTTCTATCGCTAATTTTTAGTAAGTTGCCCTAAACATATTGGATGTTTAATCATGAAGAAAAATCGAACACATAACTTCTTTGGTTCAGCTGTGGAATTAGAATATATTATTTTTATCTTGTCCAATAATTGGCAATAAATGACTTTTCAAAAGGGCTGTTTTTTTATATTTTTGGTATTTTTATCTCTTTCATGTGGAGGACAAATATGGCAGGCGACTTCTGAACATTACACCAAAGATGAAGGCCTGCCCACGAATAACATAAACGAAATTTTCCAGGACCAAAAAGGATTCATTTGGTTGGCCACTGGGGCAGGTCTGTGCAAATTTGATGGGTACCATTTTAAAAATTATCATATCCGTCATGCAGACCCTAATATTATATTTATAGAAGAAGATAAAAACGGTACATTATGGTTTGCAACTCACCAGAAAAAAATATATTACCTTCAAGGTGACTCTATCATCCCATATGCGTACAATGAACTCATCTCCGGCAAAAAAGGATATATTCATGATTTCAAATACGATGCGGAGAAATCACAATTTTATGTCGCTATGGGCAGGTCAGGGTTGTACCTATATGGGCCCAAAGGACTTGTAGATAGCTATCCCCATAATAAAAAATACAGTAAGGTTATCATACAAAAACCAAAATTTAGTATCAGCTCTTTTATGGCTAAAGAGTTTACAAACGATACTTTACATTGGAAAGATTTTACAATAGAATGGTATATTGATGATAAACTCAAAGTGATCGATATATCGAAAGATTCGACAGATGGAAATGTACACATATATTGTAATCCCTTTGGTGCTAATGGATATATTTTAGTTTTGGGAAAGAAGCTTTGCTATTTTGAAAATTTTATTTTAAAATGGACTATCCCATTGCCTGTGCTAAAAGCAAAACCATATGTCGATGAAGATGGAAGCATATTTTTAGCACTGTTGGAAGGCAATGGTATGCGTAAATATGTATCTTTGGATGATTTGCAATCTAATACTTATGAACAATGGGTACCTAATGAAGGTGTCACTGCTTTTTTCATAGATCAAGTTGGAGGATATTGGGTATCCACTATTACCAATGGTTTTTATTATTTTCCTACACCTGAGATCAAATACATTGATATCCCTAAATTAAAATCTGTCGTGTATGTAGCTCCCAATACAATTTACGGTGGTACCGGAGACGGCCAAATTTTGAAATTATCTCAAAATAAAAATAGTGCCAAAATATTACCAAAACTTCCGTTTTCATCCCCTGTAATGGATTTAGTATGGGACAAACAAAGTTTGTATGCCGGTACCAATTATTTGCAAACCTATCAGGAAGATCGATGGAATGTTAGCCCCTATAAAAATGATAGAGCTATCCCGTGTCAATTTTTTTCCTCTTTTCCAAAAAATAGAACGCTGATATGTCATACCGGCCAAAATATGACACTGGTGGATAAATTGACCAATAAACCTGTATATTATTTTTCAGATTCGACCATATTATCTTATAAAGAAATTTCAAAAGCAGATAGACTTTTGAAAGTATTCGCTCATACATCAGACTCTACTTTTTGGATTTCTACAACGGGTGGACTATATGATGTTATTTTGCCTGACAAGAAGAACCAAACCAAGCTGACTTCCAAAAAAATATTTGACAAACCTGCAGAACAATTAATATCGTCAAAAGCTGGATATCCTGTTTTTTCATTCAACGCAGATTTATTTATTTTAAAAGACTCAAAAATCTATAATATTACACAATTGACAGGGGTATCAGCGGGCAATATTTTATGTATCGGAGAAGGAAAAAGTGATGAATTTTGGGTAGGCACACAAACGGGCCTTTTACAATTTACTGTTGGTCTAAAGAATTATTTTACGGGAAGAAAATATACAGTTGGCCTTCCGGATTTGCAAATATTCGGCATAGACTATTGCCCTGGTACTATTTGGTTAGCGACGGATAAAGGCATTATGCAATTTCCTGAAAATATTGGACTTTATCCACTTATCACTCCCGCGTGTCTTGATATTCTTGTCAACAATCAACCTCGTTTCTGTTCAGAAAATTTACAATTAAAATTTGATGAAAATAATGTCCTGATCAAACTGGCTACACTCGACTATAGATTGGGAGATAAAGCTGAGTATAGGTTTAGATTATCCAAAAATGACCCTTGGGAAACCAATAAAAGTAATGAACTTAGGTTTTTTGCATTACAGGACAAGACTTATTCATTGGAAGTTCAGGTAAAAAATGAAGATGACATTTGGGGGCCTTCATTGGTTAAAAGTTTTACAATTTTTCCCCCTTTCTACAAAACCTGGTGGTTTATATCTTTGATGGTCGTATTGAGTTTACTTACAGTTGCGTATATATATTGGTACAATATCCAATTGATAAAAAAGGAGGCCAAATACAATGAAGACATTCATCGTTTGGAAAGATCTGCTTTACAAGCGCAAATGAATCCCCATTTTATATTTAATTGCCTGAATTCCATTCAAAACTTTATTTTACAAAATGATAAAACAAAAGCTTCTCATTATCTCAGTGCTTTTGCGGTTTTGGTCAGAGATACATTGAACGCTTCAACTAACAATAAAATATCGCTGGAGGATGAAATTCGGATGTTGGAAAACTATCTACATTTAGAAAAATTGAGATTCGGTGAAAAGTTTGAGTATGAGATAAATGTATCTGACGATATAGTACCGTATGACATGGAATTGCCACCACTCTTGATACAACCATTTGTAGAAAATGCTATACTTCACGGCATGAAAAATACCAAAAATAATGGAAAAATAAATGTTGGATTTAAGGTACAAGGTGATACACTTGTAGCAACTGTAGATGATAATGGACCCGGCATATTTAATACAGAAAATATATCCCTCATAGGAAATGAAAAAGATCCAGAGACACCTAAATACAAATCATTGGGTATAAACATTACAAAAAGTCGACTTAAATATCTCCAAAAAGGCAATGAAAAAGAGTCTTGGGCAATAGTGGAACTCAAAGACGAGTTCGGAAACGTTATAGGTACACGAGTACAATTATTCTTTCAAATATGAATACATATACACAACAATTATTGCTCGGTCGTTTCCATGGTAATCAAGCTGATACTATTTTTTTCTATCACGTAGGGAGAAAGTAATGCCCCATTTTTTACTTGTAAAGGCTCTACTTGTTTACCAAATCCTGCTTTTGCCAAACTTGCCGATAATGATTCTGAGTATATAGTTGTGAATTTACCTCCTTTAGGATCAAAAGACACATTGTCTATCGCCAGACTTTTAGATGGAAATTGGATATTTTCCTTTTTATCCGAAAAATTTACTAGCATGACCAACAGTTTACCTTTGCCTCCTTTGTTACTTGGTTGATAATAAACATAACTTGTAACACCTACAGGAAGAGCTTGTGTCATAGTGCTAGGACTCGATACTGTATATGTCTCTCTTTCAGAAAATATAGGTTTAAACATTTCAAAAACAGGAGATGATGACCTTTGCTCAAAAACATTTTTAGAAAGACTTATGATTGGGAAGTGTTTTCCATTGCCAAGCCAATTGTGAAAAGTTGCAAACTCTATTTTTTCTGCATATTTTGAAGTCAATTCGTTTTGATATTTTGCAAAATACAAATTGTCAGCTTGGGTATTGCCAAAACAGTGCAATGATATGTGAGAGTTCCACTCCGTAAGCCACATTTTTTTACCAGGGAACAAATCAAGATAGTACTTTATTCCATCCTGAAACCAATATTCTAATTCTTTTTTAAGCACATTGTTATAACATTCAAAAGCTGTACTTCGTGTTTGCGCATTTGTAAAATCATTGTCGCAAGAACATGTCTTATCTTTCACATAATGATGTACAATGTAGGCATCAAAAAATGTTTCTTTTTTCAGGGCTTCATTCCACGATCTATAATATTCAACAATTTTTTTAGGTATTGCTTTCATTAAAGGTGGAGCAGCAATCACTGCAATTTTAAGTCCAGGGAAATCTTTTTTTAGATTCTCACTATACCACTTTGCCGTATCAATGTATTTTTCTACACTTCCATACTTTAAGCACTTAAATTTAGGAAGGTACATTTCATTGCCTATTTCTACACCAGCAATAGATATACCTTCTGATATCAACCGATCCATCACTTTTTTATTTTCTGCATATGTTGCATCAATGATATTACAGGTAAAAAGTATTTTGGCATTGGTCTTTTTACAAAATTGGATCACGTTTTCGATTACGTTTTCATCTCTTGGATATTTTTTGTCACGTGGGTCTTGAAAGGTTGGATACTTTTTATTACCAAAATGAAAAGCATCCTTAATATTAAAACAATTCTTGTCATCATCATCACTTTGAGAAAAGTAATCTTCATCAGAATCACCTGTTCCTGATTCTTTACTATCTTTAGCTAAGGCATCTTTTGATCCAATTGCATCCTTGCTTATTTTCAAAATTTCATTACTACCAGATCGGTTCTCTATGCTCCCTTTCGGCATTCTTAGGGAATCTTTTGGTGTATCTGATTCTTTTGAATCTCCTTCTGGTGGTCTTTTGTATCCATACCCCTTTCCATCCATATGATAAAAGTTGGCGTCCAAACCCCCGGGAAAACGAATGATGGATGGCATAAATTTTTCACTTGCGCCAATACATTCTTCGAGATTTTTCGGATTACACCAATAAAATGATGTGCCCGTGTTTAGTGAATATAAGCCTGGACTGATCAGTTGTCCCTTTTCTAGTTCTATATTGTCTTTACAACTAAACAAGGTGGCAGTCAAAATAAAAATACTGAGTACGGTGAAATTTTTCATGTGATAAGTTTTTGATTTGTTGAGATTTTGATTTGTTGAGTTTTTGGGTCTATTATTAATAAAGATAATCTTTGTATGGATTGGTGATATTTAATTGTTCTTCAATCTTTGTTTATCGTTCTTCGTTCAGATTATTCGGTTGTTGATTTTCACAAATAATTTTTAAAAAATGAAACTACATCCGTCCAGTTTTCCGTTTTTTGATTGATAGCTTTTAAGTGGACATAATGCACGATACCTACTTTTTTTGCCTGCTTTTGTAGAGTCTCAGAGTGTTTATAATGGTGATACAATTGACCAACATTTAAGTTGTCTAAACGTATCGTTGGGTTTTCGCTTTCGATCCATAATGGTGGGTCATCTGATGTCATCAAATCCAACATATCCACTTCTTTTCGATATGCAGCTATTTTTTGTGATTGATATTCTATGATATTTTTTATGCCATATAATTTTTTGAAATTTTTAGGCAATATGTTTGTGATATCTTCTATTGTCATAGGGCTATCACTAAATACTTCGGTTTTCCATTTTTCTAGATCGTAAGTTGCTTGGGTAGCGTACAAGGCAATAGCTTTTACCCTTGTTGACTCTGTCATTACAGGATTTTGTGCATCTTTTTCTGCCATATCGTCATGTAGTCCTAACCATAAGACTGAACCCGCTCCAGCAGATGAACCATAAAGACCGATTCTCGTTTTGTCTATATTGTATTTACTTGCATTCTGCCTAATAAATTGAAGGCAGTTTTTGACATCCGAAAGACTTTTTTTTACCCCAATAGTGTCGTTTTGCTCCAACAATCTATAGTTTATACTAGCAAAAGCTATCTTATTTGTGAGAAAACTATTTTTCTCTTTTTTCAATTTAACTGGCATAGGCCTTTTGTCGCCTCCTGTAAATCCTCCTCCATGTACAAAAATAACCAAAGGAGTATTGTCAGCAGACGGTGGAAGATATATATCAAACGTGTTTTTAAGATGATCAGAATAAGGAATATCCAGCATTTCTTTGGAAGATGAGACATTTATAGTATGTTCTGCCTTGACATCCGGATTGGAAGTATCTTGTTTTACCTTACAATTCACTGAAAGCAGAAAAATGAAAAGTATATAATTTTTAGACTTTGGATACATATTATTTATATCTGATAAACAAAAGATTCAATTTAGCTCAAAAATATAAAATAATACTAAATTTGACCTTATTATTTTTTAATGAGCTAAACGTTTTTATTTTTTGGTATCAAAAAGTAAAAAATTGGTTAATTATTATAACATATTTGTCATGAAAGTAGCGATCATTGAAGATGAAGAGCAGTCCTTATTTGCTCTAATGTCTTTATTGGACAAAAAAAAAAACCTGATAATTTGCGGACATGCAGACGGGGTTGCGTCCGGGTTAAACCTGATAACCAGAGAAAACCCGGACTTGGTTTTTCTCGATATAGCATTGAAAGATGGGACTGGCTTTGACCTATTGGATAGAGGTAAGGATATAGGCTTTAAGGTAATATTTACAACCGCTTTCAATAATTTTGCCATCAAAGCTTTTAGATACAATGCCTTGGATTATCTGCTCAAACCTATTGTCGAGACAGAGCTTGATGAGGCACTTATGAAAGTAAACACCATCTCTTCATCTGGACTTACAATCAAAAATCAGTTGGATGAGTTATTACATTGTGTAAAAAAGAATACATTTGACAGGTTGCTTTTACACACACAACAAGGAATAATCATTTTGGAATTAAACCAAATACTCAGACTCGAAGGGGATGGTAATTATACTACTGTATTCATGAAAAACAATGAAAAACATTTGGTCACGAATACCATCAAAATCTTTGAAGAAATGTTATCGCCATCCCTATTTTTTCGTATACATCAGTCGCATATAATCAGCATCAACGCTGTAAAAAAAGTCATGAAAGAAGATGGCGGCTTCGTCGTCCTTGAAGATGGATCCCGTATCCCGATAGCCAGAAGACGCAAGGACGATTTTATACAAATGCTGAAGACAGGTCTTTGAAATTTAAAAAGAATAAAGTTAAATATAATGAAATTTGAAAAGTTTAATTATTTTTTAAAGTAATTTACAGAAAACTTTATCTCTCTCGCTTTTAGCCCATTGGTGAGTATTATGATATTGAAATAATAGTAAAAATATTGCCCTTTTTCCGACTAAATTAAAACATATTTGATGTGGATTAATTTGTTGTTATTTGGGTGATTAATAAATTACATAACAGTGATGGCTGGTATTTTAACCAATATTTGCTCCATCCACGCCTAAGTAAACTATGGGAACGCTCAATAGATCCTTAATTCCTCTTTCCAGAGCAATTCCCTAGATACTTCATAGGCAACCCGAAGTTAATACAACCATACTCCGACTTTTGTCCGACGGTATTCCGACTGAATTCTATCTATATAACATAATGTAAAATATAATTTACTTTGCCATATTGTTTTCCTTCACAATTTTCCTTACTTCTTCTATAGAGAGTTTTGTATATTTAGCGATTTGATCTGCTGGTATCAGATCATCATTGAGGGAAAGTACTACTTCTATTTTCCCTTCTATTTTCCCTTCAAGTTTCCCTTCAAGTTTCCCTTCAAGTTTCCCTTCAAGTTTTCCTATTTGGATACCAATCCGCTTTTCTTCTTCTCTGATTCTTGTGTATGTGGACATAATGCTATCTTTTAAATTGGTTGATATGGAATCTATGGATTCTATGGATTCTTGGAGTTTACAATACAGAACAATGTAAAAATATAATTTACTTTGCCATATTGTTTTCTTTCACAATTTTCCTTACTTCTTCTATAGAGAGTTTTGTATATTTAGCGATTTGATCTGCTGGTATCAGATCATCATTGAGGGAAAGTACTACTTCTATTTTCCCTTCTATTT
>JBBRVQ010000014.1:0-79036 GCA_038246735.1 Chitinophagales bacterium | reverse complement strand
CATAATGAATCACAATAATCACACTACTCAAATAAATCACAGTTCAGATATTGTCCGAATATATCTGAACTATGATTTACAACTGATTTTTGTGATTGAAGTGATTTTTAAAATAACCTAAGAGATTAATGATGATAAATCAACCGTAAAAATATAGCAAACTGATAAGTACAGTCATTCAAAATTAATATGCAAAGTCGTATCTATTTCAAAGCCTTAGATTATATATCCAAAAATATACACATAATGAATCACAATAATCACATAAATCAAATAAATCACAGTTCAGATATTGTCCTCGCCCCGGAAAACGGTTGCGCTGCTGTTGGAATAAATGTAAACTAATATAATATATGATAAATTTTCACAGTATATCTGGGCATTTTACGGATAAAGAAAAAACACTTTTAAACAAATTTAATATCAAAATTAATGAAGGATACGGTGGTTTTGGGATCATGGAAAATGAAACCTATTTTGAAATAATTGATAGAATCAAAGATATTAAAGAGTTTAGAGATGCAATAAATTATGTTGAGTTTACAAAGGATGAACTAAACTCTGGCCACACTTTTATGTATCGAGGAGGTGCATTTCAAAATATTTATCCATTCCAAGATTTAATGTATGAAAATAAAATCAACCACCAGAGAACATATGACCAGAGTGATCAGAATAGAGTGATGTTGAATTTGGTATTTTGAAGTAGATACGTCTTTGTGTATCATCAATAGCCGCTACTGATCCCGATTTAAGTAGCGGCTTTATTGATGATTAGTTTTTTCCATTTTAAAGTAAAAACCTTTAAGCGCACAAATATTAATGGGAATATGGTAATTTTCTTTCATGCTTAAAGCAGTAATAAAGTAAAATAAAAAAAGGAAATGCCCTTTATTTCCATTCCCAGCGCACACCTAAAAAACCACGGATACCTTGCATAGGAGCAAAATTGTACGTAGGATCAAAGGTAAAGCCATTCGGATTGTTTATGCCTACTTGTTTATCAAATGGGTCAAATGGTCTTAACAAAGGATCTTCAGGAATAAAATTTAATAGATTTTTTAATCCGCCGTAGATTTCCAACCCATTTTTAAATCTTTTGGTGAGTTGTACATTCTGAATACTGAACCATGGAGAATATTCCGGTCGGTAATCATTTGGCACTATCGGCAGACGCATTGGACCCGTCACATTGCCGGTATAATCCAGTGTGATCTTGCTTTTGGCAAATGAATAAGAGATGGTCCACGTCCCAGTGAAATCTGGGGTCTGTATCTGTCTTTCTTTTGTTTTTATGCCGGTGACATGATTGGTTTCGTTGATGGTTACATCCATCCAGGTACCACCTGCCATGATTTTCAGACCATTGGTAAAGTTGAACTCCGTATTCAGGGTGGCGCCTTTTGACACACTATTGCCATTCAGATTGTCATAAATTACTTTATTTGCATCAGTGAATAAATCTGCCACTATTCGATTGGTAAAATAGGTATAAAAAAGACTGCCGTCCAAGGTTACAAAACCGAATCTTGGGAAAAGTCTGGTTGTATGGTTTACATTAAAATTATAAGATTTTTCTGGCTTAAGATCACTGGCAATGACTACTTCTCTTGCGCCAGTCAGCGCCGCATGATCTTCACTAAATACATTGGCAACCCTGAATCCATTTCCATATCCCAGCCTGAAAGTATTATTATTATCCAAAGTCCACTTGTAATTCAATCTTGGCGTCAATATGTTTCCGTGCTCTGAATTGTAGTCATACCTTAATCCGGCAAGCAGTTTTTGTTTTTTGGTCAGTGTAATTTCGTCCTGAACAAAGATACCCGGCAGATATATGTGTGATGGTTGGTTTATACTGAGATTTTCCGCATCGGCTGTAACTGGGGTATTGTCATCATAAAAGGTATAACGAAAAGCCATGCCAGCGAGTACATCGTGTTTGGAAAATGATTTGTCCCATGTCAGTTGTGCAAAACCTATCTGCTGCTTCGCCAGATAAAATGTAGTTCCGTAAACTGAATTCTGATCATGGAGATTGTAAGAATAGGCGAATGTCAGTTTTTCTTTCACGGGCAACTGATAGTTTCCTATGAGTTCAATTCTATTTGTTTGAATGCTTTCGCCATAAATGCTGTCTCCTCCCCGAAACGCCGGTGTCCACTGCAATTCACCACCCCATCGGTCTTCCCAGACGTACCTTAAGGCGATGGAAGCCATCCGATTTTCTTTTCTTTTAAAATTCCATTTGTTAAACAGCGAAAATCTTTTTTGCAGGGTGACATCTGTAAAATTATCTCCATTGATATCATAAATATTGTCAAAATGGAAAATATTTGTGCTGAATAGTCCAGCGGCTTTTCCAATTTGAAGTTTGGTCCCCAAATCAATATTGAAATCACCATAGTTGGTACTGTTGAAATCAAAAGAAAACCTGGCTGCACTCTCCGGATTTTTAGTGATGACATTGATAAGTCCTCCAACCGCTTCTGATCCATAAAGCGTCGAAGCAGGTCCTTTGACTACTTCTATCCGTTGTACCATACTATTGGGAATTCCCATCAAGCCATATACCGTTGATAGTGCGGAAACAATGGGCATGCCATCGATCATTACCATAGTATATGGCCCTTCCATTCCATTGATATGTATGTCTCCAGTGTTGCAGACATTACAGTTGAGCTGTGGTCGCACCCCATTTACATTTTCCAGTGCTGTAAAGAGATTGGGCGTTGGATTTCGCCTAAAAAAAACAGGGGTATACACTTCTATGGGAATCGGACTGTTCATTCTGGTCACTTCTTTCATGGTACCGGAAACGACCACTTCATCCAACACCGCTGCGGATGGTTTAAGGGAGAAATGTAATATTTTTCCGTTGGTCCAGACCAGCGTATCATTTTCAAAACCCATATAGGACGCCACAACGTTTGCTGTTTTTAGTTTGGTAGCAAGTTCAAAATTTCCATTCAAATCTGCAGTATTTCCATTGGTCGTTTCTGCTATGATTACAGTGGCAAAAGATAGTTTTTCGCCTTCTGATGAACTTATCGTGCCACTGATTTGTCCGGAAACTTCTGATGAGAAGGTCAAGAGCAAAAAGAAGATACAGAGATTATAAATTTTATACCGATCCAATTGTTTTACCATAATTTAGACTAAGTCAAATTAAGCTGCAAAAATAACATTTTATATCTTCGTAATGTTTAAATTGTATAATAAATTGTAAATCAGATTGTATTGTATTTTTGGCATGCCTATCCGTAGGCTTTTTCGTTTTTAAATGGATTGAATATGACAAAAGAAACTTGTTTGATAAATAAAAAGGAATACCTATTGGAAGAATTGGTTGCTTTTGATGCGGTACGACCACAAATGAGATTTCTCATAAAAAAGGATCATCCGGAATTTTCAACTCAGCACTTTATAAGTCATGAAGAATTAAATAATTACCGGAAAAAGTATATTGAACAACTGGTTAAAAAGGAAACCAAAGACATCAGTAAACTCGAAAGTGATGTGTTGAATGCTATCCACCTTAATCAGTTGCTTTCTGAAAATATTGAACCCGATATTACTTCTAAGCTTACCGTGGGACAGCGGGCTGCTGATAAAATTGCAGAATTCGGAGGAAGCTGGAGATTTATTATCTTCTTTTTTGGTTTTATATTAATATGGATATCAGTGAATCTTTTTGCACTATTTCATAGACCATTTGATCCATTCCCATTCATACTTTTGAATCTGATTCTCTCATGCCTCGCAGCCATTCAGGCGCCAATCATCATGATGAGTCAAAACAGACAGGAACAAAAAGACAGAACCAGGAGTGAGCACGACTATAAGATCAATCTGAAAGCTGAATTAGAAATAAGATTGCTGCATGAAAAAATAGACCACCTGATTGTTCATCAGAATCAAAGACTTATAGAAATTCAACAACTCCAGCTGGATTATCTGGATGAAATTGCAAAAAAGGAAGTGAATCTAAAATCCTGAAATAATATCTTCAGAATTATTTGTTTCAAACAAATACACAAGAATTATCGTCACGGAAAAATTAATTCTCCATGTCATAAAATGGAATATTGTTTGGTTTATTACAAAGCTGAGACTTAGTTTCGTAATTTTGTGCTGAATATTTACATCAAGAAGGTAGATCTTCAATAAACTTTGTAAAGAATGGATATCAGATCTAAAGTTTTATTTGACCTTGCTCAGCTGTTGCAAGATCACCAGTCAGACATAATGGATGCCAATAACAGAGATGTGTCAACTATAACAAAAACCAGTAGTGCATTAGTCGACAGACTTAGGGTGGATGAAGGAAAAATCAACGGCATGATGCAATCACTCAAAGAATCGGCAGTAAAATCAAATCCGGACGGCAAGCTGATATATGAATATCTCAGAGTGGACGGGTTGTTGGTCACCAATAAAACAGTTCCCTTTGGTACCATCCTAATCGTATATGAATCCAGACCGGACGTGACTATTGAGGCAGCAGCGATGGCATTTAAATCAGGAAATAAGATCCTGCTGAAGGGTGGGAAAGAAGCGCGAAATACCAACCTTTTGCTTACAGCACTCTGGCACGAAGCTCTGGCTGCAAATGGATATCATCAAAACTGGGTGAAATATCTTGACATGTCAAGAGAAGAGATACAAATGCTTATGGCTGATGTGGGTTCAGGCATTGATCTGATCATCCCCAGAGGTGGAGATGCGCTGATTGATTTTGTGGTAAAACATGCCCACGCACCGGTTATCATTAGTGGTCGGGGCAACAATTTTATGTACATTCATGACGACGCTGATATTGACCTGGCCATAAAACTGATCATCAATGGTAAGGAACGCATTTCTGTTTGCAATGCACTGGATAAAGTCCTGTTTAATACCCATTTTGTGGAGAAAAAAGATAAGGTAACGGATGTTATAAAAAGACTAAAATCTAGTGGTATTGAAGTGATAGGGGATTTAAGTTTTAAATCATATCAGGATGTATTGTCTATGGTTGAAAATGAAGATTTGTTGTATGAAGAGTTTCTTGCTCCAAAGATCATGTTTTCGGCTGTCAGTAGCTTGGACGAAGCCATTGTAAAAATCAATACTTACTCCGGAGGACATTCGGCGGTGATCGTAACGGGTGACAAGGATGTGGCGGATATTTTTATGCAGAGGGTCGATTGTGCAGCGGTTTATCACAATGCTTCTACCCGTTTTACAGATGGTGGTCAGATGGGATTTGGGGGCGAGATGGCCATAAGTACCCAAAAATTGCATTTCAGAGGACCTGTGGGCATTGACCAGTTGGTCACCAATAAGTGGTTTATTTATGGTAACGGACAAATCAGAAACTGAAAATATGAATCGGAAAAAGATTGTCATTAAAATGGGAACTTCCACGCTGACCTCAGGTTCACAACGTATTTCTTTTGCTAAAATCGAAGACCTGGCAAGACAGATAGTATCCCTTAAAAATGACTATGATATTGTGATCGTTTCGTCAGGCGCGATAGCTGCTGCCCGACAGTATGTGGATCTAAGCGGTCATACCATTTATGCTGACTCAAAACAAGCCATGGCTGCCATTGGACAACCTAAACTCATGAAACTATATGATGATATTTTCGAAAGTTTTGGCCTGCATGTGGCACAATGTCTGTTGACCTACAGGGATTTTGAAGATGTTACTGCCCGTGAGAATACCAGAAATACCATTGCCAAACTGATCGAACATCAATACATTCCTATCATTAACGAAAATGACACCGTTGCTATAGAAGAAATTTTATTGGGGGATAATGACAAACTTTCTGCCTTGGTAGCGGGTATAATTGATGCGGATATATTGATCATAGCTTCTGATATCGATGGGCTATATGATGATAATCCGCACCTGAATCCCGCCGCTCACCTCATTGATACGGTAAATAATCCTGAAGAAATAAAAAAATTTGCCAATGAGAAATCATCATCTTTAGGTACCGGTGGCATGACTACCAAAATACATGCTGCAGAGATCTGTCGCAAGCATCAGGTAGAAATGTGGATCGTCAATGGTGGTTACAATAATTTTGTAGTCAATGCAATCGAAGGTAAGATAAGGTTTACCAGATTTATGATTTAAGCATTTATTCGCCCAAGAAAAACTTCAACGGTACATGAAGTCTCCTTTTCCAGGCTTTTTCACTGTGATCTTCTCCTTCAAATTTTAAAGTCGTACATGAACGGGCTGTAAAGCCTTTTTTTATCATGATCTTGTCTACTTCGGCCTGCAATGGCGGGTACATTGCATCCAGCGTGGTTGTACCGTAGTCAAAATATATTCTGTTTAAATTAGGATTAGGCAGATTGTTTTCCAGATAGCGATAAAATGAATCCGGTATAGGATTGTTTTCCATATTAAAAATTCCGGGCCAATGAGTAGATAAACATGCTGCTGCACCAAAAACTTCGGGATATTCGCATATTGCATACATGGATATAAGTCCTCCCATACTGCTTCCCATGACATAGGTATTCATTCTGTCCCTATATACCGAATAATTTTTGTCTATAAATGGTTTGAGTTCATGAACAAGAAATTTGAGATAACCATCAGAATTAATAATTTTTTGCTGAAATACTTTAAAACCATTATTTCTAACGGTCTCATAGATGTCTTGCTGTTGTTTTACTGATAAATATTCAAATGGTTTTTGTGGGAAATAATCTGTATGTCTTGAAGATCCATTATTCCAGATACCAACCACAATAAACGGACGGACTTTTTTTTCATGTATAAGCAGTTGTCCGACATCATCCACATCCCAGGATTGACGGTTCCAGCTGGTTGAACTGTCGAACAACATCTGACCGTCATGCATATATACCGCGGCATATTTATTGTCAGTGGAGTATCCTTCAGGAAACCATATGTCTATATTTCTTTTCTCTACATACTTTGATGGAAATGAATCCAATCTGATCAAAGTTCCTGAACTGACTTTTGGAAGTAGGTTTTGTGCACAAAGTAAAATCGTACAGGTACAGAAAATGATAGATAATAAGAAATGCCGCATACTATTTAATTCCCAACTATTTATATAGGTACACAAAAGTATAAAAATCTAAACAGGAATCAATAAAGCAAATATATAAAAAAACTGTATAATTATGCTGGTAAACTTTGCAATCAGACCTTTGCCCACTGTCATTTGGATGCAGGGCCGAACAAAAAAGTTGAAAATATGAACAAGGCTACCCTAGAGCGATGCCTTGAGATTTTAAAAACGCATGATATTCCTACCGTTTATATCACAGGTGGAGCTCCTGAGATGAATCCGCATTTTCGGTAGTTTGTGGAAGAGTGCAAAAGTTTGGGTAAAAAAGTCATGAACCGAAATAATCTGACCATTGTCATGGCCAAGGGCAAGTATTATGATCTGCCTGATTTTTTTGCAAAAATTAATGTGCATGTTATATCTTCATTGTCATACTTTACGAAATCCAGAATGACTGCCGTCTGCATAATACAAAGGATTAACCAAAGCGCACATCTTTTGCATACAGCAATTTAAACACGTGCACTTAACTTTATTAAAATATGCTAATTTGGTTGATAATCAAGTCCTATTAATGTATTCAGCAGATCCTACTAGGCATAAAGTTGTATATAATTCATGCTCTTTGGTGTTACACAAACTCTTAAAAAACAAAAGGATCGAAACAAGTGCTTTTAGATGCTGTGTAATCTGCCTATATTATTCCCCTTAGACCCAATTCTATCACCCTAAGTTGTTGGATTTTACCATGATCTGCTTCAAATTTTAAGATCGTTCTTACTTTGTGAAATCCCTGATGTCCGTATGCTCCAGGATTCATGTGAAGAAGATTGTTGGTTTTGTCCGGCACCACTTTGCATATGTGGGAGTGTCCACAAATATACAGATTAGGTTTTTCCTGTTTAATCATTTGATACACCCTCGATGAATACCTGCCGGGATACCCGCCGATATGGGTCATAAAAACCTTGATTCCTTCACACATGAAAATTTCATTCAAAGGAAAATTATCTTTTACGGACTGATCGTCAATATTACCATAGACGCCTCTGAAAAATGCCATGTTTCGGTACTTTTCTATAGAGGCAAGATCACCTATATCACCTGCATGCCAGATTTCATCCACATCCTTCAGGTTTTCGGTTACATCATCTCCAAAGTAGGAATGATTATCTGATATTAATGCTATTTTCTTCAAATCTGAAACCTTCTTTTCGCATTATTGATAAGACCCAAAGCCCAAACTAATTTTCAATCTTAACCTTAACCTTAACCTTAACCTTACAAATGTATCACTTCATCATAAGCAGCAGCTGTGGCTTCCATTACTGCTTCACTCATAGTCGGGTGAGGGTGTATGGCTTTAAGTATTTCATGACCTGTACTTTCGAGTTTTTTGGCCAGAACCAACTCTGCAATGATCTCCGTAACATTGGCACCGATCATATGCGCTCCCAGCAACTCACCATATTTTGCATCAAATATAACTTTGACAAATCCATCTTTTGCTCCAGATGCACTCGCTTTTCCTGATGCTGAAAAAGGAAATTTACCTATTTTAAGTGTATACCCAGCTTCCTTTGCCTGTGCTTCAGTCATACCTACGCTAGATACTTCGGGCCAGCAGTAGGTACAGGAAGGAATATTGCTATAGTCAATGGGTTCAGGATGATGGCCGGCTATTTTTTCTACACAAGTGATACCCTCTGCACTTGCAACATGTGCCAGGGCTTGTGTAGGTATTACATCACCTATAGCATAGATACCAGGCACATTGGTACGATAATACGCATCTGTTTTTATCATACCTCTATCTGTTTCTATACCAAGGACTTCCAGACCAATGTCTTCAATGTTAGGTGAAACACCCGCTGCTGAAAGGACTACATCACATTCTATGACTTGAACACTATTGTCCTTCCTACTTTTTATGGTGACTTTGCATTGATCTCCGCTGATATCTACATTTTCTACCGCACTATTTGCAAGTATATTCATTCCTGCTTTTTTATAAATTTTTGCCAGTTCCTTGGAGATATCTGCATCTTCGCGCGGTAAAATGCCTTGTTCAAGAAATTCTACCACTGTTACTTCTGTACCTATAGAATTATAAAAATAGGCAAATTCCACTCCGATGGCACCTGCTCCTACAACCACCATTTTTTTAGGTTGCACTGGCAATGTCATGGCTTCTCTGTAGCCTATGATTTTTTTTCCGTCAATTTTCAGATTGGGCAATTCTTTAGCTCTTCCTCCTGTGGCAATAATGATATGTTCGGCACTATATTCTGCTTTTTTGCCATCCTTGTCCGTAACCACTATTTTTTTGCCTCTCACGAGTCTTCCATAACCTTCGATTACTGTAACTTTATTTTTCTTCAAAAGGAAGTTTACACCTTTAGACATTCCATCTGCAACACCTCGGCTTCTGGAAATCATATTTCCAAATTCAGCGGTAGGTTTAGCCACTGTTATGCCATAGTCTGAAGCATGGTTGATATAATTAAAAACCTGAGCACTTTTCAACAATGCTTTTGTGGGTATACATCCCCAGTTGAGACAAACTCCACCCAGACTTTCTTTTTCTATCACCGCTACTTTCATTCCCAATTGTGATGCTCTGATCGCAGCAACATATCCTCCTGGCCCACTACCCAATATTATTATATCAAAATTCATATCTCTTTTATTTTGGCACAAAGGTAAGACTTATACGCCCTTAATACAAAATTTATATCTTTTTTAATATGGTCTATTTTGCCTTTACATACTTGTTTGATGTTATTTTCTATTTTTGTGCAATTTTTAAATTATTATGGAAAACATTGAAAAATATTCTTTTCTGGTGGTGGATTGGTTAGTCAAAGCACTACCAGGTCTAATCCTGGCGTTGGCTGTGCTGATCGCAGGACTTTGGGTTATAAAAAAGCTCTCAGCAATACTTATGATCACATTGCAGAAATCTGGATTTACACCTGAGATACTTTCGTTTCTCGTCACGATGGCCAATATAGGACTAAAAGTGATACTACTCATCAGTGTGGCTGGAATGGTAGGTGTCAATACAGCAGCATTTGTGGGAGTACTCGCTGCTGGTGGTCTTGCGGTTGGATTGGCATTACAGGGAAGTCTAGGCAATTTTGCTGCGGGTATTATCATCGTGACTTTCAAACCATATAAAGTGGGTGACTGGATCGAGGTGAAAGACAAATTCGGTAAAGTATATGACATTCAGATTTTTAATACGATTGTAGTTACCCCGGGCAATAAAACCCTGATCATTCCCAATGGTGAAGTAATAGACGGCATCGTCATCAATTTTTCTAAAAGGGGAAATATAAGGATTGAACTGAAAGTCTTTGTACCTTACAGTGAAGATTTACCTAAAGTCAAAGCATTGATTTTGAGTGAATTGTTGCGAATGGATAAAGTATTAAAAGACCCCTTGCCGGAAATTGGAATAGAAGAATTCGGTGCGTCCAATCTGATAGTGGCAGTGAGGCCTTATGTCCTTCCGGACGACTATTGGGAAGTATATTATGAAGCCATGGACAGGATCAAAACAGTATACAACATGAATGGAATTGGGATTAATTTTGCAGAAGGTCAACAGATTGGAAAGGTAGGCAGATAGTTTAACTTAAATTTACTTCATAATTTGTAACCATTGTTACCCTTTGTGGTTTACCTAACCATTACTTTTGCATTATTAAAAGTTTAAAAAAAAATAATATGCGATTTATCCTTTTTTTTTTAGTTAGTGTCTTTATGCTGTTTTCATGCAAAGAACAAAAATCAGAAACAGTACAGGCAACAGAAAATGCTGAAAATACAGCAGTATTAAACACTGATATTGATATCCCAACTGCAAAAAACAAGTTGGCCCAGTCTTCTGAGATTGTGCTGCTGGATGTGCGAACACCAGAAGAGATAGCATTGGGTAAAATAGGGGAAGCGATGGAAATGGACTTCACTTCGCCTGACTTCAAGGAAAAAGTGGCTGCATTGGATAAAAATAAAGAATATGTAGTGTATTGCGCAGCGGGTGGCAGAAGCGCTAGAGCAGTAAATATAATGAAGGAACTAGGTTTTGAAAAGGCCTACAATCTCAAAGGTGGATATGCTGGCTGGACAGAAGTACAGTAATATGATCTGTAGCTCAGCAAATATCAGCTTAAATTAATAAAATTTCCCAATCATGCAGGATATCATTCAAACCTTTCTTAATGGATATGGCGGATATGCGTCTTACCTTTGGTATGAAATCACGCATCCCTCTTTTCATAATTATTTTTACTGGCTTATCCTAGTTTCTGCTTTTTTCTTTGGATTAGAGATAGTCAAGCCTTGGAGAGAAAAACAACCCATGTTTCGCAAGGACTTCTGGCTGGATTTCTTTTATATGTTTTTCAATTTCTTTTTATTTTCATTGGTCATATATAATGCGGCATCGGATGTCGTTGTTGATCTCTTTAATGATGGTATAAAGAGTTTATCAGGATTTGACTTAAAGGATTCCAATCCATTGCGTACATTTCCGCTTTGGGCTGTACTTATGGTTGGATTTTTGGTGAGGGATTTTGTCCAATGGTGGGTACATAGATTGCTGCATAGGGTAGACTGGTTATGGCAGTTTCATAAAGTCCATCATTCCATAGAAGAAATGGGTTTTGCCGCTCATTTGAGATACCATTGGATGGAAAATCTAGTATACAGATCTATCGAGTACATACCACTGGCATTGTTGGGCATTGGATTACATGATTTTTTTATTATCCATATTTTTACATTAGCCATTGGACATTACAACCACAGCAATTTTCACATCAGTGGTAGAGTTACCGGAGCTATCCTTGGTATGCTTATAGGTTTGGCCATGATCACAGGAGTAGCAGATATAACTTTGTTTGAAGATTTGGACTGGTTGATAAAGAGCTTAGGTATACTGGCATCTGTTTTATTTGGTTGGGTTATCTTAGGTCCTTTCATGAAAAAAATATTCAATAGTCCTGAGATGCATATCTGGCACCATGCCTATGAGTTGCCGGCAAACAGAAAATATGGGATTAATTTCGGAATCTCTCTAGCTATCTGGGATTACATCTTTGGTACAGCAGCAATTCCATATGACGGACGCGATATAAAGCTGGGATTCCCAGGGGATGAAAAATTTCCGAATACTTTTATTGACCAGATTTTTTACGGCTTGAAGTAAATAAATCTGAAGTTATAATAGTGCGGATTAACTTCGTCGAAGTCATCCGACGAAGTTAATCCGCATTCTATATCAGCTAAATTCCTAATGGTATTTCAGTCACTACTTACATCGTTTCATAAAATGAACCAGCCTTGCAATGTAGATGGAGTGATCACACTATCCTTCATTATTCTTTTATTTTATTTGCAAAATTCTTATGTACTTCAACAACGATTTGTTCTGCTACCTGTACCATTTTATCTTCGCTTAAAGTAGAAACATTAAATGCTAACATGAACAAATAATTATTACCAAGATTCCAATAAAAACGGGATTGGTCGAATGAATATGCTCCATTTATACCTCCAGCTGTAAATTTGTTAAATCTGGTAGCTTTTTCAGCTCCCAATACTGTTTCCCCTTCTGTAAGTTTTGAAGATACATAATTGGAGATATATTGTGGATATTCACTATACACGGGATTGGTAAGTATCTGTATCAGAATTCCGGCATTTGGCGTATCAGCGGCATCCCATTTAAAGAAACATGATTTTGCAGACGTATTGCCAGGATCATTTGATTCCTTAATGTTTACAGCACTGCCAGAAATATTTAAAATAGTTTGCAGTGTAGCTTCGGAAATCATTTCACACGCATTGGGTATGCTTAAAGTCGCGGGATCAACTGCTTCAGAATTATCAGGTTTAATTAGATTGTCTGCTAAACTGCCTGATTTACTGTCGTTTTTACATCCTGCAATAAGTATTATTAAAAATAAGAACAAAACATTTCTCATGGTAAATTTTGATTTAAAGTTATTTATTTTGTTAAAAATGCAATATAATTGCAAAGTTAAAATAAATTATCATTTTATTTCATATGTAAAATAAAAAGTGAGTATAACAAATGGCAATATTAATATTTAAGACTATGGTGGGCAACTGAGAAAGTGTGAATTATACAAATATTAATTATCCATAATTACTTCGTCATTGCATATAGACTTGACCAAGGATTAGTCAACCGATGGATACAAGTCAATAGCCAATATCTTATCGTACGTTTGGAGTTTTATTGCGTACTTTGTCAATGTACCTTATAAAAATATATTTTTATACATCAATGATGTTGAAAATCAAGGGGTAAGCAATGTCGCCTGTCGGATATTTACTAGTTTGGTGAGTAATACTTCCAACTGATCGAGGGGCAACATATTGGCACCATCGGATTTTGCTTCTGAAGGGTTGGGATGGGTCTCAATGAATAAGCCATCTGCCCCCACTGCTATAGCTGCTTTTGCTATAGTAGAAATCAATCCGGGTTTACCGCCTGTAATCCCTGAAGGTTGATTGGGTTGCTGTAAAGAATGGGTACAATCCATTATTATCGGTACACCAAAGGACTGCATCAAAGGAATTCCTCTATAATCTACTATCAGGTCTTGATAACCAAAAGTGATGCCACGCTCTGTCAGCATTACTTTTTCATTGTTACACTCCCTTACTTTTTGCACCGCGTGTATCATAGATTCTGGGCTCATAAACTGACCCTTTTTAATATTTACAACTTTGCCGGTGTCTGCTGCAGCTTTGATAAGTGAAGTCTGCCTGCAAAGAAAAGCAGGAATCTGAAGAATATCCACATATTCTGCTGCCATGGCTGCTTCTTCATCTCTGTGGATGTCTGTCGTTACCGGTAAATCAAATGTTTCAGCTACTTTGCGCAGAATCTTAAGCGCTTTTTCATCTCCAATCCCTGAAAATGAATGAATGGATGATCTGTTGGCTTTACGGTATGACCCTTTGAATATAAATGGAATCCGTAAATCAGACGTGATTTTTTTAACTTTTTCTGCTATATCCATGGCCATATGCTCAGACTCAATGGCACAAGGTCCAGCTATAAGGAAAAAATTATTTGACGTACTGTGTGCAATATTTTTGATCGATGGTACAAGTGAATATGTTTGCATTATGGTAGGTAAGTTTTTAATAACCAAATACGTATTGAACTATATTGGCACCCATTTTAAGCGCCTTTATCCTCACTTCTTCAGAATCCTTGTGCACTTCAGGATCTTCCCAGCCGTCTCCCAGGTCTGATTCATAAGAATAGTAACAAACCAGTCTTCCTTCCCAGATCAGTCCAAATCCTTGGGCAGGTTTGTCGTCATGTTTATGGATTTTGGGCAGACCATTTTCAAATTTATATTTTTGATGGTATATGGGATGATTAAAAGGTAATTCTACAAAAGATAATTCAGGAAATACTTTTTTCATGGCTATTCTTACAAAAGGATCGATACCATAATTGTCATCAATATGCAGAAAACCACCTGCAATGAGATAATTTCTCAAATTTTCGGCATCCGCTTCTGAAAAAACTACATTACCATGACCTGTCATATGAACCAGCGGATAATTATACAGATCAACGCTACCTGCATCTACCACTGCATATTCGGGATCTATATTTGTTCCGAGAAATTTATTGCAGAAACCAGCCAGATTGACAAGGGAAGTTGGATTGGAGTACCAGTCTCCTCCACCTCCATATTTTAATAATCCTATTTTTATGGATGGAGCTGTAGCAGAAATAAGCAGTAATGGTAATAGAACAAAAATTAAACGATTCATCTATTTGAAATATTTGCCTATAGAACGAATTTTAATACTAAATCGTTTAGCAATGACCTGAAAAATGTTTAAAATGGACTTCCTTTTTTTAATACGCTTAAAATCTTCGTCTTTCAAATATCCTAACCAGCATGTTTCATTTGTTTAAAAAGTATTTTTATTTTTAAGGTCGCATTCAAACTTCATGATTTAATTATCTTGGTTTGCGATGGTTGCATCATGTAGATTTTATGTGTATATTTTTGTAATTACTGTATCTGGTGGTATTACTTAAAGTTCAAACCTGCATGCCCTGCTTGCTTCGAAGCAGGCAAGTTTGGAGCAGTCGGGAGGAATTCGCAAAAAACATAATCATCATTGTTTGTGTGTTTACAGTTCAAACTCATTTTAAGTAAAAAGGTTAACAAACATAAAAATTTAAACAAATAGCGTATTATTAGTATTAGTAATCATATTTTTGCAACCACAATGGCGTAACCTATGCATTTTTTATATCCTTCATTTCTTTTGGCCCTTTTGGCCCTGGCCATTCCGGTGATCATACATTTATTTTATTTTCGAAAATTTAAAAGGGTATACTTTACCAATGTGAAGTACCTTAAGGAAATAAAGGAAGAAACTTCTAATCGTAATAAATTAAAAAATCTTCTGGTACTGGCAAGCAGATGTCTGGCTTTGGCTGCTTTGGTTTTGGCTTTTGCCCAACCATTTATTCCTACAGGAGATGCAATCAAGTCGGGTACCAATCACATATCCATCTTTGTGGATAATTCATACTCAATGACATCGAAAATTGAAGATATCCCATTGTTGGATTATGCAAAAGACAGAGCAAAATCAATCGTAAATGCTTATAGCGAAGAAGATAAATTTCAGGTACTTACCCATGATTTTGAAGGAAAACACCAGCGATTTCTAAGTAAAGAAGACGCATTAAATTATATTGATGAGATTGTAGTCAGTCCTTCAGTCCACACTTCTGACATGGTTTTGAATCGGCAAAAACAACTTTTTGAAACCGTTATAGATAACAAGATTAGTTATTTTATTTCTGATTTTCAGAAAAGTATTTCGAATTTTAACCTGTTTCAGGATACATCATTTGAGATAAATTTGTTGCCTGTCCAAACCAGTCAGCAAAAAAACCTATCGGTGGATAGTGTTTGGTTTGATGGACCCATACCTTTTTTCAATCAGAATAATAGACTGGTCGTAAGGATTAAAAATAATAGTGGAGAAGACGCAGAGCAGGTAAAACTGTCATTCAGAAAAGATGGCCAGGAAAAACCTATAGGCATTAGAGACATACCAGCCAATAGTAGCATAACGGATACCGTAGTAGTCACTGTGGACAAATCAGGTTGGCAGCAGTGTGTGGTAAATGTGACGGATTATCCTGTACAGTTTGATGACGATTATTTTATTGCATTCGATGTGCCAGATACCATTAAAGCTTTGTTCATCAATGAATTGGGATCAAACAAGTTTATGGATGCACTTTTTAAAGGTGTAAAATATTTTAGTCTTTCCAACCAAAATGTGAATCAACTACAGTATCAGCAATTTGGAAGCTTTGATCTGATCATTTTGAATGACATTAAAACTTTGACGTCCGGTCTCAATAACGAACTATTACAGTATCTCAGGAATGGAGGAAAAGTATTAATTTTTCCTGGTAAATCATCAGACCTCCTGACATACAATAATTTTTTTACAAATGCCGGTGCAAGTAGTTTTGGGTCTTTAAATACAGCGCGTCGGGAAGTATCTTCCATCAATACGGAAGAGTTTATATTTTCTGATGTTTATATAAATACAGGGACCAATTTGAAATTGCCGGTGACAACTTTATCTTATAATATTAATACACGGGCATCTGGACTCCAAGAAAATCTACTTTTGTATCGGGATGGTACATCATACTTGAGTAAATACAGGGTAGGAGATGGGCAACTTTTTGTTTGCGCATCACCTTTGGATAATGCATCGAATGATTTGGTTTTTAATGCGGAAATTTTTGTGCCAATGCTATACAAAATGGCAATCTCAACTACAAAACAAAAAAAGCTGGCATATACCATCACCAATAATGTAGTGATCGAAACAGAAAACAAAAGAAGAACCGGTGATTATGTGTATAAAATTATAGGTGGTGAGCAGGAGCTCATTCCCGGACAGATTCCAGCTGGCAATAAAATAAATCTTGACCTGAATGATCAAATAAAAACTGCAGGTTTTTATGATTTAAAATTGGATGAAGAAATTACAGGGAAGTTGGCTTTTAATTACGACAGAAACGAGTCAGATATGAGTATGTATTCGGAGTCAGAATTAGCTGGCATAAACCCTGCAAATAGTAAAATAAAAGTGATTTCCACTGCCCTTCAAGCCAATATTTCAGGTACTATCACCGAAAAAGATAAAGGAATTGTGCTTTGGAAATGGTTTATTATTTCTGCTTTGATTTTTCTGGCCATTGAAACCCTTTTGCTAAGATTTTTTAAAAATTAATCCCAACTATGGATATACTGATTAAAAAAGCCACCATTTTACATCAGAATTCACAATATCATAAAACCGTAAAGGATATACTTATATCTGATGGAATGATTAAGCAAATTGACGATAAAATCAGCATTAATGGGGCAAAGATAATATCAGGTGAAAAATTGTATTGCTCTATAGGACTTTGTGATATAGGCACACATACAGGTGAACCAGGCAATGAACATCGCGAAACGATGGAAACACTGACCAAATCTGCTCTATCAGGTGGCTATACAGCGCTGGCGGTGTTTCCAAATAATAAACCTGTTACACAAACGAAGGCGGATATCAGTTTTTTGGCGAAGCATTCAGACAGAAATGGGGTTGCCATTTATCCGATAGGAGCATTGAGTAAAGATACCAAAGGAATAGATATCGCTGAGTATCTGGATATGAAGTCAGGTGGAGCAATCGCCTTTAGTGATGGTATGAAATCTGTGCAGAATACTGGTTTACTAGGCAGGGCACTTCAGTATGCATCCACCGCAGATATTGTCATCATTCATCATCCGGATGATAATTTTTTAAGTGCCGAAGGTGAAATGCATGAAGGTGAAATGAGTACTTCTCTGGGTATGAAGGGTGTTCCAGATATTGCGGAACTTCATATGATTCAGCGGGATATACTTCTGAATGATTATCAAAATTCATGTATTATTGAGCACGCTATATCTTCTGCCAGAAGTGTACATGCCATTCACCATGCTAAAAATGAGCTATGCAATATATATGCTACCGTTGCATATATGAATATCTTGTTTACGGATGCTGATTTATTCGATTTTGAGAGTAATCTGAAAGTAAATCCTGTACTTAGATCTACTTATGATAAAATGACGTTGATAGCAGGGATAAATGATGATACGATCAGCGCCATTGTCAGCAATCATACACCGCTGGACGAAGAAGCAAAAAATCTGGAGTTTCCTTATGTGACGCCAGGTGCTACTGGTCTTGAGACCTGCCTGTCAGCATGTTTTACACATTTGTCCGAAAAAATAGATTTGCCAAGATTAATTCATAAACTAACCATTGCGCCTAGACAACTTTTAAAAATAGAAGTACCGGAAATCGCTATTGGTGAAAAGGCTGATTTATGTATTTTTGATGCAGGTGTTTCATGGATATATACCAAAGATACTATGTCATCTAAATCTGCTAATAACACTTTTATAGGCAAGGAATTAAGAGGAAAAGTGATCGCAACTATAATAGGTTAAAATACTTGAAGTGATAACATCAGATGTCACGTAAAAAGTAAAATCAAATTACTGTTATTGGTTTAATTTTTTTTAAAGTATGTAATTTCTAATTATTTTTCTTCTTAAGCGGTTAATTGTAGTATTATTACTCTTCTTTTATTTTTTGAATCCTTTTTTTTTCTGCCATGGAGCATGACCATTATCCTTTTTTTTCATTGGCTTTTTGTCAGTGTTATCCCTTTCAAAAGAAGTTTTAGTTTCCTTTTCCGGTTTTTCTGTTTTCTTTCTGGGTGCATTGGAGTATTGACTCTCTTTTTTTCGATGGCTTATTTTAGGAGCAGGTATAGATGATGTTACTTTTTTAGTATTGTCTTTATTTTTCTGAGTTCCATTATTTTCTTTGGATTTGATTAAACCTGATTTTTTTTCAGAAAGGTCTATTTTTAATAATTTAAAAAGCTCTTCCTGCTGTATTTCAATATACTTTCCCGGTTCAAGTTTACCTATTTTTAGATCTTCTATCTGTATTCTGACCAATCTCAATACAGGAAAACCTACTGAAGAAAACATTTTGCGTACCTGACGGTTTTTTCCTTCTGTAAGTTCAATCAATGCCCATGATGTAGGGATGTTTTGTCTTACCCGGATTGGTGGATTTCTTTCCGGCAAAACAGGTGGCTTTGATAATTTTTTTACTGAGCAAGGTTTAGTTTTATAGGTCCCTGAATCCAAGGTTATATCCACACCCTTCTTCAATATTTCCAAAGCTTTATCTGTAATGTCATTGTCCAACTGAGCAAAATAAGATCTTGCATGTTTGTGAGAAGGAGATAGAAGGCTGGCATTGAGCGATTTATCGTTGGTGAGTATGAGTAATCCTTCTGAATCCTTATCCAATCTGCCTACGGGATACACATCTTTTTCTACTTTGAGGTAGTCAGCAAGGGTTTTATGCTCAGGTCTTTCTTTTGTAAACTGATTTAATATATTATATGGTTTATAAAAGACGTAATATTTTAGATTTGTTGCGATGATTTGTTTGATTTTAAAGGTTTGATTTTAAAATTGCGACTTAAACTCAAGAATGTTTAAACCACAAGATAATTAATATTCAAATGAAATAAGAATTCATTTTTTCCGAAAGTTTTATTTTACTGCACATATTGTAGGTAATCATTCAAATGATTTGTATCTTTTACAAGGGCTCGTTTGTTCAATTTTAAATCTGTATGCCACTTTTTCGGGGCATACAATTATACAAAGATTAAATTTACGTGATGCAACATATCTATTTTTATTGTAAACAAACGCTTAGACATTAAATCTAAAATGCATGACATCGCCATCATGAACTACATATTCCTTACCTTCCACACCCATTTTTCCAGCTTCTTTGACAGCTTGTTCCGAGCCGAATTTAACGAAATCATCATATTTTATCACTTCGGCTCTGATAAAACCTTTTTCAAAATCAGTATGAATAACACCAGCTGCCTGTGGTGCTTTCCAACCTTTTTTTATAGTCCATGCCCTTACTTCCTTTACACCAGCCGTAAAATAGGTATAAAGGTCTAGCAAACGATATGCTGCACGGATTATTTTATTAACCCCAGGCTCTGAAAGACCCATGGCTTCTATAAATTCCATACGTTCTTCTTTGCTTTCCAGTTCAGCTATTTCCGCTTCGATACCTGCACAAATGAATAAAATCTCTGCATTTTCGGATTTTACAGCTTCAGTAAACCTTTGGGTGTGTACGTTACCTTCTGATACAGATGCTTCATCTACATTGCAGACATATAAAATGGGTTTACTGGTAAGCAGATACAAATCCTTAAAGAGTTCTTCAAAATTTTCTTCCACTTCATAACTTCTGGCAGGTTTTTCGCTTTCAAGATGCTTGAGTAGCTTTTCTGCCCATTCCACATTAATGGCGTCATCTTTCGAACCTGATTTGGCTTGCTTTTTTAGTTTATCAATTCGCTTTTCCATGGTTTCGATATCCTTAAATATCAATTCAAGGTCTATAATTTCCTTATCACGCACGGGGTCTACACTGCCATCTACATGGATAACATTATCATCTACAAAACATCTGACTACATGAATGATGGCGTCCACTTCTCTGATATTGGCCAAAAACTGATTACCAAGCCCTTCTCCCTTACTTGCTCCTTTGATCAAACCTGCGATGTCCAAAATTTCAACACTCGTAGGCAGTATGCGCAAAGGATTCACCAGCTCAGCAAGCTTATCGAGACGAATGTCAGGTACCACAATAACACCCAAATTGGGTTCTTTCGTTGCAAAAGGATAATTGGCTGCCAATGCTTTGGCGGAAGTTAATGCATTAAAAAGTGTAGATTTTCCTACATTTGGAAGACCAACTATGCCACATTGAAGACCCATATTTAGAAGAATTTAAAGTGTATTTTTAAAAATTGCCGCAAAGGTAGTTAAAATATTCCGGATTTTTTAGCGAAAACATGTTTATCGTAGTGTAGATCTTTAGCCGTAGACATTGAAATAGCATTCATTCAATAAATATTTAACTAAAAATGATTTCAACACGACAAAATGATTAATATTAATATCTGTTATGGTTATTTTTTGATCAATATATATCAGATTCTTTATTTATATCTTATGTTTACACAATATTTTGTACTTTCTTCTAGATTTTCATTTTCCAATTCAATTTTTTATGAGATACCTGTTTTATAGCTTTGTTTTATTTTGTCTGAATTTCAGTTTTGTATTAAATGCACAGGAATTGCCGCTTAATGCAGCATTGATAGCTCATGTTCCTTTTGCAGAGAATTCTTCAGGAATGTGGGGTTATAAAGATGCCAAAGGTATTAAATATGCAGTAATAGGCACCTTATCAGCCGCAAGAATTTATTCACTCGAAGATCCTAAAAATCCCAAAGAAAGATTAGTTGCCCCGGGAGCAGTCGGAAATTGGCGGGAAGTAAGACATTATAAAAATTTTATATATGTGTCTACTGATCAGGGAGCGGATGGTCTTTTGGTGATTGATATGACAAATGCCCCTGAAGATATCACGTATAGTTTTTACAAACCGGAAATCACCATCGATACTACCGTCACAATTTTAGGACGTTGTCACAACATTTTTATTGATGAAAAAGGATTTTGTTATTTGTCAGGTTGCAGCATCGGTAAAAGGGGAGTATTGGTATTTGATCTGAATCAAAATCCTAAAGAACCACCATTGGTTGGTTATACTGATCTTCGATATTCACATGATGTGTATGCTAAAAATGATACCATGTATAACTCGGAAATCAGTAATGGATTATTGTCCATATATGATGTAAAAGACAAGGCTGATATAAAATTATTGACTTCATTCAATACTGGACGATCATTTACCCACAATGCTTGGACATCTGATGATAGTAAATATGTTTTTACCACTGACGAGCGCGCAAATGCTTATGTCGAATCCTATGATATTTCTGACTTTAACAACATAAAACTATTGGATAGATTCAGGCCTTTGAGATCAGAAAATACAGGAGTCATTCCTCACAATACATACTATAAAAATGGTTATTTGATCACTAGTTACTATACGGATGGCATCAGGGTAATTGATGCACACAAACCAGATAATTTGGTAGAAGTAGCGTATTATGATACCTGGAATGATCCTTCAAGGTGCCACAATGAATTTCATGGGTGTTGGGGAGTCTATCCGTTGGATGATGAAGATTATGTATATGGAAGCGACATAGAAAATGGACTTTTTATTTTAAAATTTGATTATAAAAGAGCATGTTACCTGGAAGGAAAAATAACTGATACAAATGGAACCCCGCTAAGTAATGCGGTCATTGAAATTATTTCTGATCAGCTCAACAGAAAAGTCAGCGACCCATCAGGAAGATATAAAACGGGTCAGGTATTAAGTGGTAATTTTAAAGTTAAGATTTCGCATCCTGATTATTATACAAAAGAAGAATTTATACAAATGGATCATGGTGTTGTTACAAATTTGGACGTTATACTTGAAAAAAGGAAGATTTCACAAGTTTCTTTTATAGTTAAGAACTCCAATAATACGTCTATATCATCCGCCATCAAACTTGTGGGTGATAATTATCAATATAATCTGGACACAAATGGAGATGCAGAATTTAAAACATTTATTCGTGATGGAAAATATAACATTATTATTTCAGAGTGGGGATATAATTATAAAAATCTGGAGGAAATTATAATTAAAGCCGGACAGAATAATAAGTTTGAAGTTACCCTTGAAAAGGGCTATGTTAATAACTTCGAAAATGAACTTAAATGGACCACAAGTTCTACACTCAATATGTCAGGGAAATGGGTGAAGGGTATTCCAAAACAAACAGAATTTCTAAATGGTGAAATTTCAAATCCAGGTGTTGACTCTGATGACTATGGTAATGAAGCTTACGTCACTGCCAATGGTATCCCTGGTGCAGGATGTGCAGACGTAGACAATGGTGTCACTAGATTATTATCACCAGTAATGAATCTGAGTTTTTATCAGAAGCCGGCTCTCAATTACGATGTTTGGTTTTACAACGCTGGTGGTGCCACAGATATAAATGATACTTTGATAGTCAGACTAAACAATGGAGAACAGGAAGTAATAGTGGATAAAATTTATGGCAAAACTGACGGTTGGTTAAAAGTGAGAAATCTGGACATAGGAAGTTTTATTACTGTTACCAATCAAATGAAAATAATAGTTGAAGCATCAGATCAGCAAGGAAATCTTGGACATATTGTTGAAGCGGGATTTGATAATTTTTTTATATCTGATCAGACTTCGACAGTGGTGGATGTGGACAAAAGCCTTCAAAGTGTTGTAGTTTTCCCAAATCCAGTGATGGATCAGTTGTATATTCGTATGGATGATAAAAGGCCAAACCAACAAATTGGATATAAGATCACAAATATGTTGGGAGTACAATTGAGAATTGGGGAGCTTAATTTTCACGCTTCATCACTGAATGTCAATGAATTGTCACCAGGCATTTATTTGCTGCAAATAGATGGCCATCATACCACTAAATTTTTAAAGCATTAAATTCAGCTAAATAGAGTTTAAATTGCTATATATTTCAAATCATTGTTTTAGGAATTTTTATTTCAATGATATGAATTCTTTTAGCCTAATTGACTGTCTGTCACGTTGTGTTAGTTTAAACTTTTTAATGTTTCATATACTCAGTATCTATACCTAAAGCAAAATTTTAAACATACCATAATATTTAACCAATAGCTGCGGAAGAAATTTTATTTCCGTTGAGGAAGTCATTTATGGACATATCTTTTTTGCCTTGTGGTTTTAGGGAGATGATTTGGATATATCCATCCAAGGATTTGATTTCAAGTGATTTTTTATGATCTGTTATTATTGCCCCAGATTCCATTTCATCTGAAGCCCTTCTTTGTTTTATTTTAAGTATTTTTACTTCTTTTTCATCTATGATACACCATGCTCCCGGGTATGGACTAAGTCCCCTGATAAAATTATACACTTGCGTTACTGGCTTATTAAAGTCTATTTTACATGTATCATGAAATATTTTAGGCGCTTTTGTTGATTCAGTATCATCCTGTTTGATAAATGTATATTTGCCTGATTCTATCAGTTGAACAGTTTCAAGCACTACATCAGCTCCAGTGTTCATCATACGATCGTGCAATGTTCCAGCGTCATCGTCTTCATAAATAGGTACTTTTTTTCGTAATAGAATATCTCCGGTGTCTATCTCATGTTTTAATTTAAAGCTGGTCACTCCGGTCTCGGTTTCCCCTTCGATGATGGCATGATTGATAGGAGCTGCTCCCCTGTATTTGGGCAACAAACTACCATGCAAATTAATTGTCCCCATGGGTGGCATATTCCATACAACTTCCGGAAGCATCCTGAATGCAACAACTATCTGTATATCAGCTTGGTAGGATTTTAACGTTTGAATAAACTCGGCAGATTTAAGATTGGTTGGTTGTAGTACCGGAATATGATGTGCCACAGCATATTTTTTAACTGCTGATTCGATGAGCTGCTTTCCACCTCTTCCTCCATAACTATCCGAACTGGTAACTACCGCCACAACTTGATAATTATTTTGTATTAAAATATCCAAAGAAGGAACGGCAAATTCAGGTGTGCCCATAAATATAATTTTCATATCAACGCATGATTTAATGGCACAAAAATAGCGTGTTAATATTGGCTGCCAGGCAAAAAGGAGTAAAATTATTAATAAATCTTTTTGAAAAAATGCTCCCTTCTGAAAATTCGCAATAATCAGAAGGGAAGCTGGTTTTATTTAATAACTATATCAAAATTCACTTCAATATCTGTTTCCCCTCCTGCATTGGTAATATTTCCGGTGGACACACCGGTGGCGGATTTATTCGGTAAATGCCTTAATGTAATCTTCAGTTTACCCGTTCCTGTACCCGTGGTCGACACTTTCGTTTTTAAACCCAGAGGTTGATTATTGGCATCTTTATCATCATAGCTGATTACCATTTTACCTACAGTACCACCGGAAACAGCAAAAAATAATTGGTGATCTTTGTCCTCTGCTTCTATTTCTTCGGTAATATTTTGTGAAGGATTTCCGGCCTCATTTAAAAGTGTTAGTACCCCGTTGTAGCTTGTTCCTGATTTTAACTCGCCGATAGTGCTGATGATGGGAGCATTACCTCCGTCACCGTCAATATCTAGGAAAGTATAGGTTACCGTTTGGCCCGTTGACACTGGGGTCAAAGTGTAATTGACAGTGGTGATAAGCTCCTCTTCATTCGGAACCACCGGATCTTTGTCACAAGATGAAAATAACGCAAGAATAGCGATGGACATTCCAAAGGTCAAAAATTTTGTGTTCATTTTATTGAATTTTAAAGTGTTAGAAATATGATTTTATATTTAGTGAAAAGTTACTTCCTGTTTCATCCGCAAAATATCTTAGCCTGTTCAGATATTGTCTGTAGGTGTTATTCAATAGATTTTCTGCCCGGAATTGTATGTCAATATCATTTCCTTTTCCTGTTTTTAGTCTGAATTTTGTAGATATATTTACAAGATAATACTCATCCGGTGGATTTAAAAAATCTTCATTCAAATCGACATTTGTTTGTTTTGCATCATAACTAAAACCTAAAACGGTTTTTATCTCATGGATTTTCCAGAATTTACCAAAAGTATAACTTAAGTTCAGCTGAAGATTTAAAGGAGGTATTCGTATGAGTCCGGAATTTTGAGTAATATTTTTGGCATATATGTAACTGAGACCGGATGAAGCTTGTAAGTGATGGGTCAAATTATGTATCAATTTTATATCACCACCGGCAAGCAAGGCATCGGTCCCTATATATTTGAAAACTGGAAATGCGCCTCTTATGGTTAGCCTAAACTCTTTCTGAGGTTGAAGATAGATATAATTAGAAATTCTATTGTAAAATAAAGAAGCGGTAATATTTGTAGATGGAGAAATTTTGCCGTCCCATTCATTGACTATTTTGAAAGAATTTTCAGCTTTTAACTGAATATTGCCTTCTTCAATTCCGCTTACACCCTGGTGAAGACCATTGCTGAAAAGCTCATTTACCTCTGGAGGTCTATTGGTAAATGATATGTCCACGACTGTTTTAATATCTTTGCTTATACTACTTTTTAACCCCAAATTTGCAGCCCAATTGAGATAATTTAACCGGTATTTTATAATTTCTTTGTTGTTATTGATTTTAGCTACAAAATAATTTCTAAACTCAACTCTCAGACCACTTTCTATCTGAATATTTTTCATTTTGTACTTTGATATAAGATATCCGGCGCCAGTATTATTGATATAGTCAGGTATCAATGGCAAGATACCTGTACCGGGTACGTTTGTATTATTAGCGTTTCGATATTGGATGCCAGCGGTATATTCCAGATTATCAGATTGCTTAAAGTAATATAGATCATAATACTGACTGAAAAGATTTAAGTCCAAAGCAGGTTTATCATTCCTGTTGCTTCGCCTTATATCAAATTCTGATCTTTGATTGACCTGAATACCTATATCAAGATTAAAATTTGAGCTTTCATTGATAAAATATTTAGTATTGTATTTTGCCAAATGATGGTTTACTTCTTGCCGCGGGACATCGATATTATATGAAAATTTATCTTCAGTATAAAATGGTACTTTTCTGCTAAAAGCTTCCTCAAGGTCGGTTACATTTCCTATATGAGATCCTCTGAGTATCCCGTTTTTATTATAAAAATAGCTGTAGTAAAATAATCTTTTCCATTTATTTGATGTATGATTGCTGACGATAATGGAGAATGAAATATCCGAATTACCAGTGTTGGTAAGAAAATAATCAGGCGTTTTTTTATCACCGGATTTTGCAAAGCCACCTGTCAATCTGATCTTCGCAAGGTCGTATGATTTTCCTACAGTAGCAGCTCCGCTAAAATTTAACCCGTTGGTTTGCAATGTGGTCTGATAACTTCCATGCCAATGTGGGTCTTTAGGGATTTCTTCTGGCTCAAGAATGACAATACCGCCTATCGCCTGAAGGCCAAACCTGATGGCTGAAGCTCCTTTGTAAACAGAAATTTTATCCGCTGTATTCGGATCTATTTCAGGCGCATGGTCGTTTCCCCACTGTTGACCTTCCTGTGGTATGCCATGATTGAGTATTGTCACTCTATTACCATACATACCCTGAATCATCGGTTTGGACAAATTTGGCCCTGATTTAAGGGTACTTACGCCAGGTATCGAGGTAAGTATTTCGCTCAATGACTTTCCTGCCTGCTCAAAAAGTATTTCCTTCTTTATCGTGTTTTTATTCAAACCGGTTTTTGATTGAGATGCATCGCCTGTTATTTCTACCTCGTCCATCAGTTCTTCATGATGCTCAAGATGAAATATCTGGTGGGTATTTTCCATTATGGATATGTAATAATTTTTACTTTCACAACCCAGATGAGAAACGATGATATGATATTTTCCGGGGCAGATCTCGCCAAGGGTAAATTGTCCTAAACTGTCGCATACAGTTCCAGAATTTAATTCCTGAATATATACTGTGGCAAATTCAAGATTTTCTTCATCATGCTGATCTACTACCTTCCCCGATAACATGATATGGCAGTCTTGAGACCATGCATTCAAAAAAAGGAAAATAATAAAAGTTAATGAGAGAAATTTTCGAATATTCGTACTTAACATGATGCAAATCTAACATTTTATTTGCAACAATGTTGCAAATAAAATGTAAAAAATGTTTGTCAAGTATTTTAATTGAATTTGATAAATGAAAAATGTTGAAATTTTGTTGTTATTTTATATTCTATAATATTTTGAGTTATTCGAGATTATTTAATATTGAGAAGCATCAATCAGAGCTTTTAAATAGAAGTTCATCTATATTAAACTGCTATTTATATAAAAAACTGTTCTTCTTAGAGCTTAAAATTGTAATATTGCACTGTAAATTATTATTTAAATGAAATTTTCATATTCTTTTTTAGTGGTATTGGTACTCTGGCTATTTACATCTTCAAAATCATTGTTTGGTCAGGAAATCTGGTCATTGGAGAAGTGTGTCAGCTTTGCTATTGACAAAAGTCTTCAGGTGGAAGGCAGCAATCTTTCACTACAAAGTACAGAGATAGATGTGAATCAGGCCCGTCACGGTCGATACCCCAATTTATCTGCAAGTACCAATGTGGGATGGAACTTTGGACGTACGATAGACCCTACCAGGAATGAGTTTGTAACTGAAACATTTTTTAACAACGGATTTTCTTTGAATTCCAATGTGATGCTTTTTAACAGCGGCAGAATTAATAACACCATAAAGCAAGGCATCTCAAATAATAAAGCATCATTAAAAGATTTGGAACAGACAAAAAGGGATATTTCACTTAATGTAGCGACCCTTTATATGAATATTTTATTCGCTAAGGAAAACCTTCAGAATGCTGAAAATCAGTTGAATCTCACGATGGAGCAACTTGGTCAACTAAATAAACAGATTACTGTGGGCAATAGGCCGGAAAATGACAGATTAGATATTGAAGCCCAAAAAGCGACCAATGAGCAAACGATCGTAGAAGCCCTTAATAATTTGACTATCAATATGTTGAATCTGAAACAATTGCTGAGGCTTGATCCGGACTACAATATGGATATACTTACTCCCAGAGAGATGCCAGTAGATACAGACCCTGATTTAGTCACGTTTAATGAATTGTATCAATCTGCCCTCAATAATCAGGCATCTGTTGCAGCCAATGAAATGAGAGTAAAAAGTGCAGAGTTGGGAGAAAAATTAGCTAAGGCAGAATTTTTACCATCAATAGGTGCGGGAGGAAGTCTCAGAACCAACTACTCCAACAAGGGTATTAATATTACAGGCTATGAAAGTTCAATTATAGAACAAACTGTTTTTATCAACAGTCAGGAAGTGAAAGTTGGCTTTCCTCAACAAATTCCTCAAATAGAAAAATCTCCTTATTTTGATCAGTTTTCTGATAATTTATCCTATGGAGTCGGAGTATCAATGAATATACCTATTTATAATAATAATATATCAAAAGCAGGACTGCAAAGGGCGCAGCTTAATACGGAAAGGGCAAATCTTAATTTGCTTCAGACCAAAGAGACACTTAAAATCACTATCGGGCAGGCATTGTCAGATGCCAAAGCGTCAAAAGCAAGATATCTTGCTTCTGAAAGAACAAAAACAGCACAAAATAATTTATATACTAATGCTATTAAAAGATTTGAAATAGGCAATTTAAACGCCTTTGAACTGACCAGACTAAAAACATCTATGGAGTCATCATCCATTAATGCACTTATTGCTAAATATGATTATCTGTTCAGAACAAAGGTACTGGATTTTTATCTCGGGAAGCCTATTGTTCTTGCTAAATAATATTCAAAACAAAAATCCTAAAATATAGTATAAAATGAAACAAAGTTCTAAAAAAACCAACTGGTTATTAATATCATTGGTAGGTATACTGGCGATATTAGCAGTAGTTGCCATTATAAAAGGCTCTTCCAAACCTAAAGGGAAAGCAGTTACTTTGGCAACTGCAGAAAAACGGACTATAAAGGAGACCGTTTCGGCCAGTGGTAAAATATTTCCTGAGACAGAAGTTAAAATATCATCAGATGTTTCAGGTGAAATCGTTGAATTGTATGTTAAAGAAGGCGATTCTGTAGTTGTGGGTCAGATTCTTGCCAAAATTGATCCTGATGCATATATTTCAGCGGTAGAACGTGGAGAAGCAAGTCTGAACAGCTCAAAGTCACAATTATCTATCAGCAGATCTCAGATAGAATCAAACAGGGCGCAAAAAGAGCAGATTAGCGCGCAATTGGAAAATGCAAGAACTATACATAAACGCAATGAGCAACTTAAAAAGGACGGTGTCATATCACAAGCCGAATTAGATCAGTCTCTCTCAACATTGAGACAACTAGAAGCAAATCTAAGGTCAGCAGAAGCCAGTATAAAATCTTCTCAACAAAATGCAGAAGCATCAGGATTCAGCATTAAAGGCGCTACGGCATCTTTGAAAGAACTTAAGACTAGTCTAAACCGAACAACCATTAAGTCACCAACCAATGGAATTGTGTCCAAACTTTCAGTCGAAAAGGGAGAAAGGGTAGTAGGTACTATGCAAATGACGGGAACAGAAATGATGCGAATTTCTAATCTAAATACCATGGAAGTTCAGGTAGATGTCAGCGAAAACGATATTTTAAAAGTAGAAGTAGATGATGATGTGGACATAGAAGTGGATGCATATTTAGGTAAAAAATTTAAAGGTGTAGTAACTCAAATCGCTAACTCAGCATCAAATATTGCATCAACTAGTGCAGCTTCGCTAAATACTGATCAGGTGACAAATTTTGTTGTTAAGATTCGTGTGGATCAAAAATCTTATCAGGATATCAAATCTGATCTTGTAAAATATCCTTTGAGACCAGGAATGTCCGCATCGGTTGATATTTTTACGGAAGAAGTGAAAGACATTATAGCAGTGCCTATTCAATGCGTGACTGTAAGAGAAAAGGTAGACCCAAACAATAAGAAACTTAATAAAAAAGTCACAGAAACTTCTGATACAGATGAAACTGACAAGAATATAGAATTTGATGAAGTCGTATTCTTAATGGATGCTGATACCGCTAAGATGGTAAAAGTTGAAACCGGAATTCAGGATGATGAGTATATTATGATAAAAGCGGGAGTAAATGCAGGCGATAAACTAATCTCGGGACCCTATGCAGAAATTAGCAAGAGCTTAAAATCCGGGGATAAAGTGAGAAAGAAAGAAGAGAAAGACGATAAAAAGAAAGAGTAATTTGGATAACCATCTTATTATTTTTATAAAAAATCCTGAAGAAGGAAAAGTAAAGACCAGAATTGCGCATACTATTGGAAATGCTGCAGCACTCAGGATTTATCTTAATTTGATTGATATTGTCCACGATGTAGTTATTAAAACTGATGCGGTCAGGCATGTGTTTTACAGTGAATTTCTGAATAAAAGTGATCGCTGGAGTAACGCTGCTTTTCACAAACACATTCAGATGGGGGACGATCTTGGGGAGAGGATGAAAAATGCATTTGAATCTGTCTTTAATTCCTTTTCAATCCATGATCCTTGTAAAGTGATCATTATTGGAAGTGATTGCCCATATTTAAAACCTTCGATGATAGATGATGCTTATCTTTTCCTTGATCAGTCAGACTTCGTATTGGGTCCGACCTATGATGGGGGCTATTATTTGCTTGGCATGAAAGTATTTTCGCCGACTATTTTTGATAATATTGATTGGAGTACTGAAAATGTCTTTGATCAAACGCTCTTTAAAATTAAATATCAAGGAAGTATGTTTCAGCTTCTTCCCACTTTATATGATATTGACACTGAAAAGGATTGGAACAGATACCAGACTGATCTTTAATATCTTTTGGGCAATTTCTTTACCATATTCAAATTCGTTATGACTTTTTTAATGTAAAAAAGTAGATATATTCAGAAAGTTTATTGACTTTTTTTGCCTGTGACTTTGGTTTTAAATTTTATTTAAATTTAGCTAATAGGGCTTATTTTTCCGTATCTTTGCATCACATTTTATCTAACCAATATAAATTAATCAAAGATGGAAAAAGTATATATAATTTCAGCAGTCAGAACTCCTCTTGGAAGTTTTGGTGGCAGTTTATCGACTATCCCCGCTACACAATTGGGAGCTGTTGCAGTGAAGTCAGCCGTTGAAAAAGCAGGAATTTCACAGGAGCAGGTTGAAGAAATATTTATGGGACAAGTAGTTCAGGCAAATGCTGGACAGGCTCCTGCAAGACAAGTAGCTTTGTATGCCGGACTAAAAAATTCAACTCCAGCTACCACGGTCAACAAAGTGTGTGCATCAGGTATGAAATCCATCATGTTTGGAGCACAATCTATAGAACTAAATCAAAATAGGGTAGTGGTGGCTGGTGGAATGGAAAATATGTCTTCGATACCCTTTTATCTTGCAAAAGGAAGATATGGATACGGATACGGTAATGGTGAATTGCTAGATGGCCTGATAAGAGATGGATTGGCCAATGTATACGATGGTCAAGCCATGGGATGTTTTGCAGATGCTACCGCAGTGAAGTTTGAAATTTCCCGCGCAGAGCAGGACAATTATGCTATACAATCATATGAAAGGACCGCTTCAGCATGGCAAGCCGGTAAGTTTGATGATGAAGTGGTTGGCGTGGAAGTAAAAGACAGAAAGGGGAATGTACATGTCGTCGCACAGGATGAGGAGTACAAAAATGTAATGTTTGATAAAATACCCGGATTAAGACCTGTATTTACAAAAGATGGAACAGTCACGGCTGCCAATGCATCTACGATTAATGATGGTGCATGTGCTCTGGTATTAGCCGATGAAGAAACGGTGGCAAAAAGCGGACTTAAGCCTTTGGCAAGAATAATTTCTTATGCAGATGGAGCCCAAGAACCTGAATGGTTTACGACAGCTCCTACTATTGCCACTGAAAAAGCACTGCAAAGAGCAGGGCTTACCATCAACGATATAGATTTTTATGAAGTCAATGAAGCCTTTTCAGTCGTGACATTGGCTTTTATTAAACATTTTGGGCTCAGTCAGGATAAGGTGAATATAAATGGTGGTGCTGTTTCTATGGGGCATCCACTGGGTTGCTCCGGTGCCAGAATAGTGACTACGCTGATAAATGTTCTAAAGCAGAATAACGGGAAGTACGGTTTGGCGGCCATCTGTAATGGAGGAGGCGGAGCAAGTGCCATGATTATTGAGAGATTATAAGAAAATCAGTAAATATATATCCCAGGGGACAATGAGCGGTTTATTGTCCCCATTTTTTATTCAGTATTTCTCCTACTTCCATGATCTCATCTTCTGTATTGAAATAGTGCGGTGAAAACCTTATCACCCAATCGACATTCTTTTTGTTAAAATCTATTAATGCAAAATTCCGGTATCCCAATGAATAAAAAATGTTGGATTCATCTAAAGTAGATTGAAATTTCTTTAATGAAATGGAATCTGAAGTGAAGGTCACTATACTGCTGGATTGACTTCCTTCCTCCGTGATTCTTATTTCCGGTATCTTTTGCAGTTGCTCTTTCAGAATGGTGCAAAGTTTGTGATTATATTTCCAGATATTTTCCGTGCCGATATACGAAGCATATCTTATGGCTTCACTTAACCCTAGGATATTGGCATAATTGGCTTCCCAAAGTTCAAATCTGGTGGCCGACATTTGTGGTTTATAGCTATTTTCAGTATCCCAATCAGCTCCTCGCATATCTATCAATAAAGGTTCCAGGCCAGCTGCCAGTGCTTTGTCTGATACATATAGTAATCCTGTACCACGGGGACCACGCAAAAATTTACGCCCTGTTGCGCTAAGAAAATCGCATTTGATCTTATTCACATCAATATCGATCTGACCTATGGACTGACATGCATCCACGATATACCAGATATTATACTTTTCACATAAATCACCAATTTGATCAATAGGTTGAATTTTCCCGGTATTTGAGGGAACATGGGTAGCTGATATCAAAACAGGTCGGTATTTTTGAATTTTTTTTTCCACATCTTGCATATCTAAATCGCCAGAGGAAAGCGTATTACATCTCACGATATGTATTCCAAACCTTTTTTGCAGAGAAAAAAACAGAATAAAGTTGGAAATATAATCATCGTCAGTCGTCAGAATATAGTTTTCTGCTTTGAATGGAATGGAAGAAACCGCTTTTGAATATGCATCTGTCGCATTGAATGTAAATGCTATATTCGTCGGTTTAGTATGCAGTAAAAATGAGGCCTGATGGTAAAATTCCTTTATTTTATTCTGATAAAAAGGCACTGTTTGATAACCACCCAACATCATTTCTTTTTCCAGATATGAATGCATGATTTGACAAACTCCTTCTGTCATGAGTGAAGCACCGGCGCTATTCAGAAATATTTTATTGCTGCAGCCAGGAGTATCGGCTCTTACTTTTTTAATATCAATTAAATTCTGCATAAATCACATTTCTTTTAATAACCCACATGCTTGCTCAATCATTTTATCTGAAACATCCAAGTGTAAAACAAACCTGATAGTATTTCCACCAAATGGTACTGCCAGGATGCCTTTATCCTTCAGTTTTTCTATAAAGTCCAAGTCTTTGATATCATCCTGAAGTTTAAAAATTACAATATTGGTAAGTACAGGTTTTAATGATTTGACATATGGCATTGATTTTAATACATCCCCAATAATTTTAGCCCGGTCATTGTCTTCTTTGAGTCTTTCTATGTGATGATCCAGTGCATAATCACAAGCCGCCGCCAGGTATCCTGCCTGTCTCATGCCACCACCCATAACTTTGCGAAATCTCCGTGCTTCTTTGATGATACTTTTGTTGCCGATCAACAAAGAACCCACGGGTGCACCAAGTCCTTTAGACATGCAAACTGATATAGTGTCAAAATATTTTCCCCACATTTGAGTACTTTCACCAGTCTCAATAAGTGCATTAAACAATCGGGCACCATCTAGATGCATTTTTAATCCTTTTATTTTACACAAATCAAAAATTGGTTTTACTTCATCAATCGTGTAGAAACTTCCTCCACCTTTATTGCAGGTATTTTCCAATACTACCAATCTGGAAATGGGTTGCCAGTCAAAACCTGGCTTTAGGACTGATTCTACTTGATTGGCTGTAATTTTGCCATTTATTCCATTTATCAGGGATATAGCAACACCACTATTGAAGGCGTATCCACCTGTTTCTGATTGATATATATGAGAATCAATATCACAAATAACGTCATCGAGAGGTTTTGTGTTGATTTTTATAGCAATTTGATTGGTCATTGTGCCTGAAGGACAAAATAGCGCTGCTTCCTTACCAAACATATCAGCAACTCGATTTTGAAGCCCATTGACAGATGGGTCTTCATTAAAAACATCATCGCCTACTTCTGCTGACATCATATATTCAAGCATTTTGGGCGTTGGCTTGGTTAAAGTATCACTGACAAGATTTATCATATTTTTGTTTAATTTAGAAGCAAAGTAACATATATTTTTAAAATTACATCTCAAAATTTCTATAATTAAATAGGTACACATGTTTTATTTCGCATTTTGATTTAGATTAGAGGTATTGGTATCGGATTAATGATTTAAAGATGCATATCACTATTTATGCCATAAACAATAAGATGATCTTTATCATCATCAGTTCCAAACAGAAAGAGATTTTAGACGCCATTTTCTAGTGTCTATTAGCTATTTCATCACATGATCTGCCTTTGATTTTTGATAAGATTTTTAATACTATAGTACAATTTGAGTTATTTTCATAAAGCTAATTTATTTTTGATCATCCATAAACATACTTGTAAATTAAGGGTAGAAAATATTTTATAAAAAATTATATTCTGAATTATGCTATTAAATTAAGTTGATGCAAAATGTATGTTATTTTTATTTAGTATTACATTCTATTAATATTGCGTGATTTTAATTTTTTTTGAAAATATTTTTTTTCGAAATCGTTCTTGAATAATAATTTTAGATTTTAAATACTGATAATTATCACAGAGTTCAAACAATATGGATTTATACTTTATTTTTGTATCGAAATAAAAAAGTAATCGTATGAATAAATCATTTTCGGCAGGCGGGGGAATCGCATCCGCAAAAACAGACATGAAAACCTGGGTGCAAGATATGGCTTCATTTTTTGAAGCAGATGATATTTATTGGTGTAATGGTTCTGATGAAGAATACAATCATTTTTGTCAGCAACTGGTAGATAAAGGTACATTTATAAAGTTAAATCCAACGAAGCGTCCAAACAGTTATGCTTGTTTCAGTGATCCAAGTGATGTAGCCAGAGTGGAAGACAGGACATTTATTTGCAGCAGAAAAAAAGATGATGCGGGGCCCACCAATAATTGGATGGATCCTGAAGATATGAAGTCAACATTAAATGGTCTTATGAAGGGCTGTATGAAAGGCAGGACTATGTATGTTATTCCTTTCTGTATGGGGCCGGTTGGTTCTGTTTATTCAAGATACGGTGTTCAGTTGACAGACTCTGAGTATGTAGTGGTAAATATGAAAATTATGACACGTATGGGTAATCAGGCCATGTCTTATCTGGAAAATGTTGATTTTGTAAAGTGTATTCATACTTTGGGTGCTCCATTGCAACCTGGTCAGGCAGATGTCAAATGGCCATGCAATCAGGAAAAATATATCACACACTTCCCTGAAGAAAGACTTATTATATCATATGGAAGCGGTTATGGTGGCAATGCCCTTCTTGGTAAAAAATGTTTTGCGTTACGCATAGCATCCGTAATGGCGCATGAAGAAGGTTGGTTGGCAGAGCACATGCTGATCATGGGTGTGGAGTCACCGGACAAAAAGAAAACATATCTCGCGGCATCTTTCCCAAGTGCTTGTGGAAAAACAAATTTTGCGATGCTAATACCGCCAAAAGATCTGGATGGATGGAAAATTTCCACAGTAGGTGATGATATCGCATGGATACACAGAAATAAAGCAGGACAATTAATAGCTATAAATCCTGAAAGTGGTTATTTTGGAGTAGCACCGGGGACAAACTATGACACCAATCCCAACGCTATGGAAACCATCAAGAGCAACACCATTTTTACCAATGTTGCTGTAACGACTGACGGTGATGTATGGTGGGAAGGTATGACGAAGGAAGTACCCGATGGTTTGATAGATTGGCATGGAGAGTCTTATGATAAAAATAGTGGAAAGCCTGCCGCACATGCCAACAGCAGATTTACTGCACCTGCTTATGCCAATCCTGCGGTGGATGAAAACTGGAATAATCCTGAAGGTGTTCCTATCAAGGCCTTCTTATTCGGAGGACGTAGAGCTACAGGTATTCCATTGGTGTATCAGTCATTCAACTGGAATTTTGGTGTTTACACAGCAGCAACTATGGGAAGTGAAACCACAGCCGCAGCATTTGGTGCCCAGGGTGTAGTGAGAAGAGATCCTTTTGCTATGCTTCCATTTATGGGATATAATATTGGCGACTATATCAATCACTGGCTGCAGTTCGGTAGAAATGTGCCTGATGCACCAAGAATTTTTAATGTCAACTGGTTTAGAAAGGATGAAAATGGCAAATTTCTTTGGCCTGGATTTGGAGAAAATATGCGTGTCTTAAAATGGATTGTAGGCCGTATTAATGGAAAAGCATCGGCTGTAGAAAGCCCTATTGGTTGGGTACCAAGGTATAAGGATCTCGATTGGCAAGGACTAGAGTTTACACATGAACAATTTGATAAGATCATGACCATCGATAGAGAACCATGGAAAAAAGAGCTTTTATCTCATGAAGAATTGTTTTCTACTTTTTACAACAAGCTTCCTAAAGAATTCTTTTTTATCAGGGAACTGCTTTTGTCATCCCTATGGCGATCACCCGAACAGTGGGGACAGCAACCTGAAGAATATTAAAACGTGATTCTTCCATAAAAAAAAAGAGCTGTTAATTTTTTAGATTTAACAGCTCTTTTTTATGAAGTATAGCAGGCCAAAATTGGGGTTTAAATAACTTAACTGGCAAGAACGTATTACTTCATTTTAAATTGACCTTTGCCTACCAAAAATCCGTTGTTAAACATTTCTATTTTATAATCACCTTTCAGAAGTTTTTCGGATAATGTCCAATCAATACAAGCATTGGTATCCTCATTTTTATAGGCAATTTCCCCGGATGTAGTGTATCTTACCTGAGAGTTGTCTAGTTTATTGGTTAGAACTCCTGATCCTTGGTCTTCGATAGCGATGGTTTCGCCCTGTGGATTTATAATTCTAATAAAGAATTTTTTCTGTCCTGAAGCAGTGACCATATTGGTTTCAGTCAGAAAACAAACCCGAAGCATTTCTACGTCTTTGGCTTTGCTTTTTTCTTTCAATTTTCCGTCGTCTTTTATTTCATACCCTTTCACTTCCATAAAGTTTATTTTGATGGCATTGGCCATATCTACTTTTGTACCTAATGCAGTATTGGATTTAGAAAGGTTTTCTTTTTCTTCACTCAAAACATTTTTTGCCTGAATGACTTCATCTTTTGCTTTTATTTCTTCTTCCACTCTTAAGGTCAATTGCGAATTATTGTTCGAAAGAATTTTGTTCTCTTCTCTGAGTTGCTGAATATCAGCCAAATATTTAGCCACGTTTGCATTCAGAGATTTTAATTCAGTTTTAGCTTTGTCCAATTCTTTTTTGGTCCAAATCAGATTATTTATTTTATCCTTTTGAGTTTTCAGATCACTTTTCTGACTATCAATAAGCGCATTGAGTTGGGCATTGTCACCTCTCATTTCTTCCAGACTTTCCAGTGCCGCTTGATAATCCTGATCCAGTTCTGCCTGCACTTTTTGCAATTCCATCATTTCAGTTTCCTGTACCTGATTAGAACCTGACAATTTACTATTTACATACCATTGATATGCATTCAAGCCCAGCAATGCTATGATGACTATAATAGCAATAGCCGTAAAGTTTTGTTTTGATTGTGTCGTACTCATATTTAATTAATATTTTTTGATTTAACGTTGTAAATATACATAATTATTACTTACTTTGATGAATTTTATGAAAAATGGTAATTATCCACTATAAATCTATATCCGTGTAAACCCTTACTTTATGTTTTTAGATAAGAACTTATTAAAAAGAAGCCTATTTATTGACATTGAAACTGTCTCAGAATATCCTGACTATGAGTCGCTTCCAGATGTCAAAAAGCAATTATGGAAAACCAAATCAGAACAATTGAAAAGAACTTTTTATGGCCACGATCAGGACAAAACAGAAGCTGAAATATATACAGCCAAAGCAGGAATTTTCGCTGAGTTTTCTAAGGTAGTGTGCATTTCCATGGGATTTCTTAGTTTTGAGCATGGTGAGCCGGTAGGAGTCAGATTAAAATCATTGGCAGGCATTGAAGAACACAGAATACTGGAAGACTTTGCCAGAATATTGATCAATCACTACAACGATCCTGAAAACAGCCGCATCTGCGGGCACAATATTAAGGAGTTTGATATTCCTTTTTTGTGCAGGAGGATGGTTGTCAATCAAATACAATTTCCGCCAGTACTTGATATTAGCGGGAAAAAACCATGGCAAACCGGGCACATTCTGGATACCATGGATATGTGGCGATTTGGTGACTATAAAAACTATACTTCACTACAACTTCTAGCTGGCGCATTAAATATCGAATCACCAAAGGACGATATTGATGGTAGTATGGTAGGAGATGTTTTCTGGAAAGACGAAGACATTGACAGAATAGTAAGTTATTGTCAAAAAGATGTGGTAACCGTAGTTCAGATTATGATCAGATTTGCTGGTTTGCCATTATTCTCATCAGAAGATATTGAATACCTCAACCAAAAAGAGTAGCAAATATTTCAATTTTATATATCTTTGCCCCCGATGAAGAATATAAGAAATTTTTGTGTGATCGCACACATCGATCACGGTAAGAGCACATTGTCAGACAGATTGCTGGAATTTACCAAAACCATATCCGAAAGAGATATGCAAAATCAGGCATTGGATGACATGGATTTGGAACGGGAACGTGGGATAACCATCAAAAGTCATGCTGTGCAGATGTATTATACACATACAGATGGTCAGATTTATACTTTCAACATGATCGATACACCGGGACACGTTGATTTCTCTTATGAAGTGTCCAGATCCATCGCTGCATGCGAAGGGGCTTTATTGCTGGTAGATGCATCTCAGGGTATTCAGGCACAAACGATATCAAATCTTTATCTCGCCATTGAGCATGATCTGGAAATAATCCCTGTCCTCAATAAAGTGGATATGGAATCTGCCATGATTGATGAAGTATCTGACCAGGTAATAGACCTGATAGGATGCAAAAAAGAAGATATTATCCTTGCCAGTGGTAAGACGGGTATTGGGATTGAAGTATTGATGAAAAGTATTGTGGAGCGAATACCACATCCCAAAGGAGATCCAAAAGCGCCCTTACAGGCTTTGATTTTTGACTCAATGTTCAATTCCTTCAGAGGTGTAGTAGCATATTTCAGAATACTGAATGGCACTGTAAGAAAAGGGGACAAAGTCAGATTTTTTAATACAGGTAAGGTCTACGAAGCGGATGAAATAGGTATACTTCAGATGAGCCAGATACCTAAAGACGTTTTATTCGCAGGGGATGTAGGATATATCATTACCGGTATTAAGGAGTCCAAAGAAATTAAGGTAGGGGATACGATCACCCACCATGATAAACCCTGTACGGAATCTATTCATGGCTTTGAAGAAGTAAAGCCGATGGTATTTGCCGGTATTTATCCTATTGAAAATGAAGATTTTGAAGACCTGAGAGATAGTCTTGAAAAACTACAGCTCAATGATGCTTCTTTAGTGTTTGAGCCGGAGTCATCTATAGCGTTGGGCTTCGGGTTCAGATGTGGGTTTTTGGGCATGCTCCATCTTGAGATCATTCAGGAAAGACTATCCAGAGAGTTTGATCAGGAAGTAATCACCACTGTACCCAACGTATCATATTATTCTTTTGATCATAAAGGGAATAAAACATTGATCAACACACCGAATGATTTGCCTGATCCGACGCTTTTCAGTAAAGTAGAAGAACCCTACATCAGGGCACAAGTAATTACAAAGCCAGAATATATAGGGTCTATTATGACACTTTGTATGGAAAAACGAGGTGTTCTAACCAAACAAACTTACCTTACTCCCGAACGTGTGGAAATAAGTTTTGAAATGCCGCTTGCAGAGATTGTATTTGATTTTTATGATAGACTCAAATCTATATCTAGAGGATATGCGTCTTTTGATTATCACCCGATAGACTACAGAGCTTCTGATCTGGTTAAACTCGATATTAGACTTAATGGGGAGCCTGTGGATGCTCTTTCATCATTGGTACACAGAAGCAAAGCGGATTATGTAGGAAGAAAAATGTGTGCAAAACTTAAGGAATTATTGCCGAAACAACAGTTTTTAATAGCAATACAAGCATCTATTGGCGCCAAAATTATAGCAAGGGAAACCATTTCTGCTTTGCGCAAGGATGTAACCGCTAAATGTTATGGTGGAGATATTTCAAGAAAACGTAAACTTTTGGAAAAGCAGAAAAAAGGTAAAAAGAAAATGCGTCAGATAGGGAATGTCGAAGTCCCTCAGAAAGCATTTTTACAAGTGTTGAAATTGGAAGATTAATCATTTAAAGCTGAAGATATGAAATGGATTTTGGGATTTATTTTTGTAGTGAGTCAAACTTTTTTAGCTGCTCAAACCAAGGATATTGAGGTGATGGAGGAACGAGGGTTATCAGAAATTAAACTATATGCGGTAAATCATACCGATGATGAACTTGATATGACTTTTACGGCCAATCTGACAGGTTTTATATCCAATGAGACCAGTCCGCTAAAAAAAATGCTTAAACCTCGAGCCAAAGAATTTTTAATGACACTTACTGCACCATCAGGAGTCGCATGTGAGTACAAAACATCTGTATCATATAAAAAAGTTAGGAAGGAAGGGGATGTTACCAGTGGTCAAGGTAAAATACAAAGAATGACAAGTATTCAAATGAATAGCAATAAGATCAACGTTTTTACCCAGGACGGTTGTGGTAGATGTGAATTTGTCATTAGTTATCTTGAAAAAAACAAAATTCCCTATGTCGAGTTGAATACCACTATCCATCAGCCAAATCAGCAATTGATGTTTGAAAAACTGGAAGCAGCTGGCTTTAAAGGCAATACCGTTCAGATGCCGGTGATCGTTCAAAATAACAAAACTACCTATGACATCAAAGATCTTTCTTTTTTCGTAAAAAATCTTAAATAGTTCATACAACATTTAGATGTTAATTCACTTTAAAGTATAACTTTGCGATTATTTAAGATGAACAAACCATGATAGCAATAATTATCCTTGTATTTATAATAGGTTACATAACCATAGTATTTGAACATCCATTAAAATTGGATAAAACGGTTCCTGCTTTGGTTATGGGAGCGATTATGTGGGCCATTTTAGGAATTGGTTTTCACAGTGGTACATTAAATGTTATCGATGGGCATGACCATATTTTTAGTATGTCCGGTGTATTGGATGACGCAGCCATGGAAGCCAATGAAGATGGGTTTGCTGGTGTTTTACTTCATCATTTGGGTAAAATTGCTGAAATACTGATTTTTTTAATTGGAGCCATGACTATTGTTGAATTGATTGATCTTCACAGAGGATTTGATGTTATTAAAGAATGGATAAGCACAAAAAATAAAAAAAGGTTACTATGGATTACAGGAATCATTGCTTTTATTTTATCAGCAATTATTGATAATCTAACTACCACAATTGTACTAATAAGTATTCTTCGGAAATTAATTAAAGACAGAAATGAACGATTGTGGTATGTTGCATTAATTGTGATGGCTGCCAATGCAGGAGGCGCTTGGTCGCCGATTGGGGATGTAACCACCACCATGTTGTGGATTGGTAAGAAAGTATCATCTGTACAATTGATGGAATACATCATAGTTCCGGCTATTGTATGTTTTATAGTTCCATTTTTTCTGGCTTCATTCAATAAAGTATTCAGAGGAGAACTTGAAGCAAATAAACTGGATATTGACGAAAGAGCTGTAAAATTACTTAGCAGCAGGAAAATGCTTTATCTTGGGCTTGTGATGATTATTTTTGTTCCCATTTTTAAAACCATAACCCATTTGCCTCCTTATATTGGTATGATGCTGAGTCTTGGGGTGGTTTGGGCTGTATCAGAGTATATACATCCTGAGGAAAATTTTAATGAAGATATAAAACATAAATATTCTCCACACAAAGCTTTATCCAGAATTGAAATTTCAAGTATTTTGTTTTTTCTGGGTATATTGCTGGCCATTGCTGCATTTGAGTCCGTAGTAGTAGGCAACGTAAGTCTTTTAAGAAGTGGCGCAGATAGTCTGAGTGCTGTTATTCCTAATCAAAATATTATTATGATTCTCCTGGGATTTTTTTCTGCTATTATTGATAATGTGCCATTGGTGGCAGCTGGTATGGGAATGTATGATCTGCCAATGGATGACCATCTTTGGCATTTTATGGCTTACACAGCAGGTACGGGAGGCAGTATGCTTATCATAGGTTCTGCAGCAGGTGTAGCTGCCATGGGTATGGAAAAAATAGATTTTATTTGGTACTTTAAGAATATTACCTGGCTTACTGCTGTAGGTTATCTTGCCGGTTGTGCTGTATTTTTACTTTTGGCGTAATTGCTTGCTGGTAAATTGAAAAAAGGAAAGCCATAATTAAAATGACTTTCCTTTTTTTATTTCAGACAACTGTGTCTATAGATACAATACAATTTTAAAACGTTATTTTTAAAATGCTCTGATCAAAGTTTATTTTCATTGATAAGATCCAATAATTCATCTCTGTAGTTTTTACCTATGGGAAGTTGTTTTATTTTGCCACCTTCCATCAATTCTACCATATTTCCCAATATGGCGGTTATCTTTTTTATATTCACGATGTATGATCGATGGACGCGTTTAAATTTTTGATCAGGAAGTCGGTCTTCCAGACTTTTCATGGTTTGAAGGGTGATCACTCTTCCGGTTTCCTGGCGTATGATGACATAATCTTTCAATCCTTCTATATAAAGAATATCGTCAAAATTGATTTTTACCAGTTTTTTATCCGCTTTTACAAAGAAAAAATCTTCAGCCCCTTCATTTTGACCATTGTCATGTTCCATTTTTCTTGTGGATAATTTTTCTGAAACTTTATTGACCGCTTTCAAAAATCTTTCCAACGAAATGGGTTTTAATAAATAATCCACCGCATTGAGTTCAAATCCTTCCACTGCATAATCAGGATAGGCTGTAGTGAAAATAACACAAGGTGGATTAGCCAGTGTTTTTAGAAAATCTATTCCGGACAATTGAGGCATTTGAATATCCAGAAACATCAAGTCGATCTGATTGGATTTTAATGCTTCATTTGCTTCAAATGCATTTTCGCATTTTTTTATCAACTGTATGTCAGGTATTTGATTGATATAAGTCTCCAGCACTTCCAATGCCAGAGGTTCGTCATCCACTATAATTGCTTTTATCATTTTATTTTGTTGGTTTATGTTAATTAATTGTTTAATAAATTCAGATTTAGCTCGATTTTATACGTATTTGGGCTTTCTTTTGTTTCTAGGTGATGATGGTCAGGATACAAAATGGTCATTCTTCGCCGCACATTTACCAATCCGATGCCGCCCGATCTTTTATCCCCTATTTTTGGGAGAGATGGAGATTTGCTGTTTTCCAGAATCATTTGTAGATCATTGTCAAAAATATTCAGTTCAAGATTTACAAATCCTTGAGTGATTTGATTGTTTATGCCATGTTTGAAGGAATTTTCAATAAATGGAATAAGAATCAGTGGTGAAATTTTTTGATCTGTAATTTCGCCGTTTACATTCAGATTTATCAACATTTTAGCGCCGTGCCGAAGTTTTTCGAGTTCCAGATAATTTTTCATATAGTTGATCTCCTTCTGGAGAGGAACTTCCTTTTCATTGCATTCGTACAGCATATATCGCATCATTTCTGAAAGTTTTAAGACGATTTCAGGTGCCAGGTCTGATTTTTTCAGGGTCAGTGCATACAGACTATTCAGCGTATTAAATAAGAAATGCGGATTGATTTGTGATTTTAAAAATTTTAATTCAGATTGCAATGTCTGACTTTCCAGTTCTTTTTTATCTCTTTGTTGAATCAACCAATCATTCATTACTTTATAAATTGTCGTAGATGTACCTGCAAAAAATGTAGAAATGAAAATGAAAAACTGATCATTTAGATAATGGGATTGCAATTCAATGTTACCGGATGAAAAGAAGAAGAGAAAAATAGTTTTTATGGGCGTGATAAGCAGCGAAATTACAGCCAATGCTCCGAAATGCCACCATAGATTTCTGTCTTTCAAGTATTTGGGGAATAGATAAAAATAATTGAAATAAGATATAGCAGCAAAAAAACCTACATTTATAAAATCTGTCAGGAGCGCCTGAACGAAACCCATACTAGGAACACTGGTGGCAAGCATTACCAAAAACAAGGAAAACCAAAAAACCACATGATAGAAGGAATCATGTTTGCTCCAGGATTTTATTTGTTTTTTTAAAGATGGCAAAGCGATGATCATTTGTATCTCGATATAATCTTATAGATTTACAAAGATACAATATGTATTCTTTTATGTATACTATTTATTAGACAAAGCATTATTAACATCGGATTAAAAGTCTTTAAACTCCTTAAAATTGCCATCCAGTTTCGCACTAAGAAAAATAGTATTACCTTTGTGACTATGCGAAGACAAAAAATTGGCTTGGAAGGCTTGACCGTCATTTACGAAGATAATCACCTCATTGCTATCAATAAGCCTGCCGGTGCTTTGGTGCATGGGGACGAAACGGGCGATAAAACCCTGGCAGATTCTGTAAAGCAATATATAAAAACCAGATATAACAAACCTGGGGATGTTTTTTTGGGTGTAATCCACCGATTGGACCGACCAGTCAGTGGCGTCGTTATTTTTGCCAGGACGTCCAAAGCATTGATAAGAATGAATAAAATGCTCCAAGAAAAGTCTATTCATAAAACGTATCTGGCTATCTTAACCAAAAGACCTGAGGAACTATCTGCAACTTTGATACATCACATTTCTAAAGATGAAAGTAAAAATATCGTAAAAGCATACGCCAGCAAAAAATCAGGTACCAAAGAAGCTATTTTAAAGTATCAATTAAAAGGTGAATTGGATGGCAAGATTCTTCTGGAAGTTAATCCGCTCACAGGCAGACCCCATCAGATTCGCGCTCAATTGAGCAAAATTGATTGTCCGATATTCGGTGACTTGAAATATGGAGCTGAATATCCTATGCCTGACAAGTCGATCGGCTTACATTGTTATGAAATGTCTTTTTTGCATCCTGTTAAGAATGAGCCTGTTGTAATTAAAGCTGACCCTCCGTATAAATTTCCATGGAATATTTTTTCAGTGGAGTAGGTACATTTGTTTTGAAATTTGTACTTTTGTGGCGTGAGGAGCATGCGGCCAGCTCCTTCCGAACTCCCCTAGGGCAGAAATGCAGCAAGGGTAGGAAGTTGAGCGGTTCGGTATGTTTCCTCACATTTTTTATTTAAGAAGCCTACTCTCATTATTAAATTCAGCACATTATGAAATTTTTTTTAGATACTGCCAATATTGAGCAGATAAAAGAAGCCATGGATCTCGGTATACTGGATGGTGTCACTACTAATCCATCACTTATGGCAAAGGAAGGGATTTCTGGTGAAAAGAATATCATTGCTCATTATAAAAAAATCTGTAAGATCGTAGATGGTGATGTAAGTGCAGAAGTCATTGCCACGGATTTTAGGGGTATGGTAGCTGAAGGAGAGAGACTGGCCGACCTTGCTGACAATATCGTGGTCAAAGTACCTATGATAAAAGAAGGAATAAAAGCGATTTCCTATTTTTCTGAAAAAGGCATTAATACTAACTGTACGCTGGTGTTTTCTGCGGGACAAGCCATACTTGCAGCAAAAGCAGGAGCCACGTATCTTTCCCCTTTTGTGGGTAGGGTAGACGATGTCTCTTGGGATGGTATCAAGTTGATCGAAGAAATTTCTTCTATTTACTCTATACAGGGATACATGACTGAAATTCTTGCAGCATCTATACGTACTCCGTTGCATATAGTCCAAGCCGCAAAAGCAGGTGCAGATGTAGTGACTTGTCCTTTGAGCAGCATCCTAGGTCTATTAAATCATCCACTCACGGATATCGGACTGGCTAAGTTTCTCGAAGACCACCATAAAGCAAACAAAGGATAATTCTAAATTTGTTTGGGCGAATGACTATTTTTCATTTTCTTTGAAAGTAGGAAATCAGCAATCAATAATATTAACTGCTGTGGCTAAGCCACCTTCTGATGTTTCTTTATACTTCCTGTGCATATCTTTTGCTGTCTCCCACATGGTAGCGATTACATTGTCCAATGATACTTTGACGTCTTCAGGATTCCTATCCAGCGCTATAGCAGCTGCATTGATGGCTTTTATGGCACCCATGGAGTTTCTTTCTATACAAGGCACCTGTACCAGTCCTCCGATTGGGTCGCATGTCATTCCTAGATGATGTTCCATGGCTACTTCAGCGGCAATGGTACACTGTTCAGGACTTCCACCCATCAACTCTGCCAAACCTGCCGCTGCCATTGCCGAAGATACGCCGATTTCAGCCTGACATCCTCCCATGGCAGCAGAGATAGTGGATCCTTTTTTAAAAATACTGCCAATCTCCCCGGCTGTACATAAAAACTGAATAATTTCTTTTTCTCCTGCATTTTTATTTACAAAACAAAGATAATATAATAATACGGCAGGAATTACCCCCGCACTTCCGTTGGTAGGTGCTGTGACTACCCGACCAAAGGATGCGTTTACTTCATTTACTGCAATAGCAAAACTGCCAACCCACTTTAGTACATCCTGAAAGCCGGGATGCGAGGCTCTGATACATTCTATCCATTGTTTTGGGTTATGGTAAGTTTTGTCTTGCAGTAGATTTTCTGTGACGTTCGTAGCTCTGCGTTTCACTTTCAGTATGCCAGGCAAAGTACCTTTTGTATGGCATCCCTGGTAGATACTGTCCAACATGACTTCCCATATAGCCAGTAATTTTGTGTCTACATCTTGTTTTGACCGGTCTATTAGTTCATTTTCTATGACGATTTCAGAAATATTTTTATTATGTTTGTCACAATATACAAGCAATTCTTTACTATTTTCTACTGGAAATGGATGTATTGGTGCATTTTCCAAAGCGGCCAGAGACTCACCATCTTGAACGATAAATCCTCCACCTACAGAATAATAGGTTTCTGTATAGATCACTTTGCCCACGGCTTCGATCCTGAATACCATTCCATTTGCGTGAAAAGGCAAAAAATCTTTTTCAAAATGAATATCAAAATCGGGTTGAAAAGGAATCTCTTCTCCTTCGATAGTAAGGCGTTGGGTGGATTTTATGTAGGAGATGATGTCAGGTATGGCAAGTGTATCAACAGTCTCAGGGTCATATCCTGCGAGTCCCATCATTACAGCCAGATCCGTAGCGTGGCCTTTGCCTGTCAATGAAAGTGATCCATATAATGATACACGTAAATTGGCGGCATTTTTATGCAGCTTATTTTTTTTGCAATGATCGATAAATCTTGCAGCAGCTTTCCAGGGTCCCAGGGTGTGAGAGGATGAAGGTCCGACCCCTATTTTAAAAACATCAAAAACACTGATAAACTCCATAACTAAATTGGGCTTTAAGAATGATTAAAATCCGTGTATGATAGACTGCATCGAGCATACCATGCTTTTCTATTTATAAATTCCTTCTCATAAAATCACTGTTTGCTTTTCTGAAATCTTCAGGAATACCGATGTCAATAAAATACGAATCAAATATGACTCCATACACTGTACCCTGGGCCGTTTGGATTTCGAGCACATCTTTTTCAAATGAAAATCTCTCCAATAATGGTAATGACAAAAGTTTTGATTTGTTCACCAGATAAATACCTCCATTGATGAGTCCTTCCTCACAAAATGATTTTTCGCTGAATCCTGTTATCTTTTGGTCTTCTGTAATATCCACAGTACCATATCTATCAAAATGTTTCATGGGCTTAAGTGCCATTGTGATAAAAGCTTGATTTAACTGGTGTACATGTAAAAGCTGATCTGTATCTATCGAAAACATAGTATCACCGTTTAATACAAAAAAATCATCCCCGGATATGGCTGATGAAGCCAGAAGGATAGCGCCACCTGTCCCCAATGGTTCCTTTTCTATGGTATACTTAAATTTTAAATCTTTCCAGTTGTCATTAAGGTGATTGATGATAGATTCGGATTTATAACCAAGGGCAAATACAAAGTTATCTATTCCATTATGCAAAAAATATTGAATAAGGTGATCAATAAAAGGCCTTCCTGCTACAGGAGCCATACACTTTGGCAAATCAGGGACTTCGGATTTTAATCTTGTACCCAGACCACCGGCAAGGATGACTGCTTCTTTACTTTTCATGCTGATCAAAATAATTTTCTTCTACCAACTGACAAATAATATGTCCTATCATGATATGTGATTCCTGAATTCTAGGTGTGTCATCCGAAGGAACATTTAGTAAGATCCGGCATTTATTTTTCATTTCACCACCGGAAGATCCGGTAAACCCTATAGTAAGCATATTCTTTTTTTCTGCGGTTTCCAAAGCATTTACAATATTTTTACTATTGCCACTGGTGGATAATCCGACCAATACATCTCCTTCGTTGCCTATTCCATCCACAAGTCTTGAGTACACCACATCAAAACTGTAATCATTGGCTACGGCGGTGAGGTAAGATGTATTTACATGCAGTGCTTCCGCGGGTAAGGCTTTTCTGTCTCTATAAAATCTTCCGGTGAATTCTGCTGCCAGATGTTGCGCATCAGCCGCACTGCCTCCATTGCCGCAAAAAAGGAGCTTGTTGCCATTTTTTAATGCCAAAGTTATCTTTTCTACAGATTCTTTTATTCTGGCTATCAGATTTTCATCTTCTAGGATGATTCGTTTTGTGGCTATTGAAGCTCGTATAATAGATTGAATATCTGTCATTTGATTTTAATTTAATTTAATGAACCCTGCCAGTGCGTCAGTCCATCCTGTGTGAAAAGAAAAGGAATGATTTTGCCTTCAAATTTTGAAAGTGCCATGATCACATCATATCTGGTAGTACCTGGGCAGTAGAAGACCATAAATCCACCACCTCCTGCACCACTTATTTTACCACCTGTAGCGCCGGCTTCTTTAGCGCCATTGTATATATTGTCCAAAAGAGTATTGCTTATTTTGGATGCCATATTTTTTTTATGTTCATGTCCAAAATCAAAAATTTTGCCAATTTTATGTAATTCACCTTTAAGAAGTGCTTCTTTCATCATGACGGATTGTTCCTTAATGTGGTGCATGGCACTTATCGAACTTTGATTGTTGGTTTTTACATTTTCTACCTGCTCGTGGATGATTCGTGCGGATTCTCTGCTTTTTGCTGTATAAAACAGCACTATGTTTTTTTCCAGCTCACATATATATTCAGATTTTATTCTGAGCGGATTTACTATGGTTTTGTCATCTTTGTAAAATTCCATATAATTAAAACCACCAAAAGTGGCTGCATATTGGTCTTGTTTACCACCGGCAAGATTGAGGTAGTTTCTCTCTATCTCAAAAGCATAGTGGGCTATGTCATATTCACCCATAGGTAGGTTTAACATCTCAATAAAGCCTCCCAACAGCGCAACTACCAAGGTTGAAGAAGATCCGAGACCAGACCCCGGTGGCGCCTGTACATAAGATGTTATTTTTAGTCCCTGAGTTTCAAAGGGATAGTCGTCCTGCACTTTGTTGTAAACACCCTTTAGGAGATTTAACTGCCCATCGTGATCGATGTTTTCTCCTATTTTATATACTTCAGCACATTCAAAATCCTTGGCTTCAAAGGTTATTTTTCCATCTTTTGTTTCTTCAATATCCACATAGGCAAAAAGAGAAATGGTGGCATTCAGTATGGCTCCACCATAGATGTCACTATAAGGACTGACATCTGTACCACCTCCGGCAAGACCTAATCTGAGTGGAGCACGACTTCTGAATATTTTAGACATTTATGTGGCTTGTTTAGCGGTGTTAAAAATTATTTCTGTCAGTTTTTCCCAGCTTAATTTCTTTTTTTCTTCCTGAATAGCCAGATGAAATTTTTCTTTATCAAAGGTATACATTTTTTCCATTGCAGATGCAATCGCCTCAGGTGTAGGTTCGCAGACAATACCTAACTCATCAGGTACCAGATCAGGTAGAGCTCCTACATTGGTGACTATCATAGGTATTTCGAAATGATATGCCAATGGGGTAACACCGCTTTGAGTTGCATTTCTATACGGTTGGACAACACAATCGCTAGCACTGAAATAATAACCAACATCGTCGTCATTGATAAATGAAGTATGGGCAATGATGATATCTTTTTTGCTGCTATTTTTAATTTGGGCCTTGATATCATCCTCTCCTGCATAAAATTCACCGGCTATAAGGAGATATATTTTTTTGGTTTCTGACTCCAGGTTTTCAAGGGCTGATATAAGCAGATCCAATCCTTTATATTTACGTATAAATCCAAAAAACAAAAAAATAAAGCCGGATTCTGGAAGCCCTAATTTTTTTCTAGCCGTTGACTTAGCATGTTTTAGGCCAAAATTATCATACAATGGGTGTTGGACAAGATGAATGGGTTTATCGGTAAACTGCTGTAAATCCTTTTTAACAAATAAACTCATGGTAACAAAACCATCTAGACTTGACGTAAAATATTTTGTAAATAGTCGGTCACCAGGTCTTTTTTCGTGAGGTAAAGCGTTGTCAATCAAACCGATGATTTTACTTTTTTTATTTTTTTGCACTATCCTTAATATAGTTCCCAAACAGGGTCCGATAAAAGGAAGCCAATAGCGAACCAAAATAATATCTGCATTTTCATTTTTTATTTTAATCCCTGATTTCCACCAATTGAATGGATTAATAGAGTTGATTTCGACTTTGATATGGAGGTCTGAAGGCGGTTCACTTTCTGAATATTGTGTTTTGCCGGGAAATAAAAAATTTGGATATTGCAAAGAAAAAGTGTATATAATTACATCATGTCCTTCTGAAATAAACTGCCTTGCCAGTCTTTCATTAAAAGTGGCAAGGCCACCTCTTAGTGGGAAAGCGGGTCCTATAATGATTATTTTACTCAAAAGATGTGTACATAGATATCATAAAACAAAAGTACTCGTTTATCATAAAAATCTAACAATTATCATAAAATGTTTTTAAACCGATTTTCAGACTTACCATGTAATAATGACATTATTTAAAATTCTTGTAATCAATGGTATTTAATATATTAAAAGAAGAATATGTAAACTATTTTTTTATAATAATCGTTTAATACCTTACATACATTGTTCGAAACATGAAATTAATTTTTTTTATTATCACCATCTTGGTCTCATTCAACGCTGTTGGACAATTAAAAGGTGCGGTACCCCAACAATCTGCCCCTTCTCATATCAATGAAGAAAGAAAAACGACATCATCCACACCTGCATCAGCTGCAAAAAATAATGTTGATAAACTCAGGAAGAGTCTCAAACTATCTGAAAAACAATACAACGATTTGTATAAAGCATTGGTTGAATATGAAACAGGTGTAGACAAAACAACCCGAAGCAAATTACCCAAAGCAGATCAGTTTAAAAAAATGAACGAGTTGAATTTAATCAGACAAAATAAACTCAAGACCATTCTTACCAAAGAGCAATATCATGCTTATATTATGTCTTTCCCTTAAGGTACAATTTACACTTCTATTTTTTCAGTAACAATCTGTAATATTCTCTCAACCTGAATTCAGTCAGAAGACCAATACTGAATTCAATTCCTGCTATCAATGCGATGGGTATGGATGTCCCCATTAATATCGATTTTTGATGACTGAATATACCCAGAAAAGCAATGAAGCAACTTATCACTATGGTATATATGTATCTTCTCCTATTGACATTTTTTTTATGAATCCGGTATTTAGTGTACTTTGTTTCTTCATTTATTTGGATTTGAGTGACAATATCAATTTTTTTATAAAATGAATATCTCTGATATGAAATATAGTACAAAACAGCACCTTTACCTAAACAATATATAAAAAACATAAAAAATCCAATACTTAAAAATCTGAAACCTTGGGATATAGTATGATAATAAAGTATAACTGCAAATAATAATAAAATAACGCCCACAAAAAGATAAAAGCTTGCTGCGATCATATCTCCTTTATAAAGTATGCGGCATTTTTCAATCATGGGGTGTAAACTTTATTTTACTATTTTATCAATAATGGTGTCATCCGCTATATTGGGCAATGTAATCCTTAGGTCGGGAGAATTTTCCATGGCTCTTTTTATAGCAAAAATGGCTTCTTTATTTCTTGCCCAACTTCTTCTGGCTATCCCATTGTTTACATCCCAGTGCAGCATTGATTTGATGTTTTTTTGAGCCTGTTTACTCCCATCTATGACCATGCCGAATCCACCATTGATCACTTCTCCCCAACCTACACCGCCACCATTATGCAAAGATACCCAAGTAGCTCCTCTGAAAGCGTCGCCAACAAAATTATGTACTGACATGTCAGCAGTAAATTTTGAGCCATCATAAATGTTGGAAGTTTCTCTGTATGGCGAGTCTGTACCGGACACATCATGATGATCTCGACCTAAGACTATCGGTCCTGAAATCCGACCATTTTTAATGGCTTTATTAAATGCCAAAGCTATTTTGATTCTCCCTTCGGCATCGGCATAAAGTATCCTTGACATAGAACCCACTATAGGCAAATTTCTTTTTGCATTCTTGATCCAATGGATATTGTCCCGCAATTGGCCTTTTATCTCATCAGGTGTAGAAGAAAATAATTTTTCGAGGACTTTTGTAGCTATCTTATCTGTTTTGTATAAATCCGAGGCTTTGCCGGAAAGGCACACCCATCTGAATGGTCCAAACCCATAATCAAAACACATGGGCCCCATAATATCTTCGACATAAGAAGAATATTTGTATTTTTCTTTTTTACGATCAGTCCAGACATCAGCACCAGCATCACCAGCTTCTTTCAGGAATGCGTTTCCATAATCCCAGAAATACATGCCTCTGGAAGCGAGTATATTTATTGCTTTTACATGTCGCACTAAAGTTTTTTTAACTTCTTTCATGAATTTTTCCTTATCAGTATTCAGCAATTTTTTTGCTTCCTGAAAGGTATATCCCACCGGGCAATATCCGAGATCATGTATATTGTGCAGAGAAGTCTGATCAGAACCCAATTCAATTTTTACATCACTACTGACCGCTGCTTCCCACAACGCTACTATATTTCCATGGTAAATCAAAGCAGTTCCCGTTTGCTTGTTTTTGCACGTTTTAATTTTTTCAAAAAGGTCATCAAGTTCAGTAAAGACATTCTCTTGGCTAATGTAGCCATCGGTCACCCTTTGCTGTATAGCATCAAGGTCGACTTCTGCGATCACACCCACCGCTCCGGTGATTACTGCTGCTATGGATTGAGCACCGGACATGCCACCTAAACCTGAAGTTACAAAAACAACCCCTTTCAATTCATCTTTGGCAATGCCCAATCTTCTGCCTGCATTCAAAAGTGTAATAGTAGTGCCATGAACAATGCCCTGTGGACCGATATACATAAAAGAACCTGCCGTCATTTGCCCATAGGAAGTCACACCCATAGCATTGTATTTGTTCCAGTCATCTTTTGTGGAATGGCTGGGTATCATCATGCCATTCGTAACGACAACTCGGGGGGCATTTTTATGAGAGGGAAATAGACCTAACGGATGACCAGAGTAAAGTACCAACGTTTGTTTATCTGTCATTTCACATAAATATTTCATGGTCAATCTGTACTGAGCCCAATTTTGAAAAACAGCCCCATTGCCACCATATGTAATCAACTCCTGCGGATATTTTGCGAGGGTGGGATCAAGATTATTCTGAATCATCAGCATGATAGCAGCGGCTTGTTTGCTTTTAGCCGGGTAGACATCTATTGGTCGGGCAAACATATCATAATCCGGCAAATATCGATACATGTATATTCTGCCATATTGATTGAGTTCTTTATAAAACTCCTTGGCCAGTATTGGGTGATACTGAGTGTCAAAGTACCTCAATGCATTTTTTATAGCCAATTTTTTTTCTTCACGGGAGAGTACGCCTTTCAAATTTCTTTTAGGGGCATGTGAATATTTTTGGTCTGGGTTTTTGACATCGGGAAGATAATCGGGAATACCTTCTTTTAATTCAGCATGTATCAGGTGTTTCTGCATATCAAGTTTTGATTTAGTAGTGTAAAGATACATTCAAATTGCATAATGTAAAAAATCAAATTTAATTTCGCGTATAATGAATAAAAAAGGCCCTCCTTATCGGGAGAGCCTTTGTTACTTTTTAACTTAATAAATTTATTTAGTACCTGTCTTAGATGCAGCACAGGCTTTAGCTCCGTCTTTTTTGCAGCAAGCTTTGCCCTCACTTTTTCCAGCGCAAGCTTTGGTTTCCACTTTTTTACCGGCTTCATCTTTTTCCATACTTGCAGAAGCTACTTTTGTGAAAGCTTTTTTATCAGTGTCAAACTGAACTTCATCCCAGCTTACTTTTCCTGAAGTGGCACAAACTGATTTTTCGTAGTAAGCAGTTGTTCCTGACATTTCACAAGTTCTTTTAGTGATCGAACCATTTGAAGCAGCAATTACAGCATCTGCTTCCATTACTACACTGGCTACTTTTGTATCTGTATCTGTGGTACTTACAGCTGCTGTCTTTTTTGAAGCACAACAAGCTTTACCGGCAGAAGCTGATTTATTGCAACTTTGAGCATTAGAAGAAAAAGATGCAATAAGGATGAATGAAAATAATAAAAATAAATGTTTCATGTTTCTTTTTTAAAAATTACTAATAGATATTCACAAAATACAACGTAAAGATAATAAAAATAATGTATCCAAAAATGAAAATAATACAATTTTACAAATATTTTAACTTTTTTCAGTACACAATACTTCATTATGGTCGTTTTAGTAGATGATCGGTTTAAAAAAGTAATTGAAGTTTTTTAGTTTAATTGACAGAAATTCTGAATACTAACCATGTGAAGATTATTGATTTCGAGCCAATTACTATGGTTTTGATCACTTTACGGCATTATTTTTAATCAATTCATATAATATTACCTGAAAATACTTAATTTTGCGCCCTTATGAAGATTTTCCATTTTATTTTGATTGGTTTTATACTCATTCTGACGTCATGTAAATCAGAATTTGAAGCACTCAGGACGAGTAATCAGCCCGAAAAGGTATATAAGGCTGCTAATAAGTACTATGTTGATAAAGATTATGACAGGGCTATAGCGCTGTATGATATTGTAATCCAATACTACCGTGGAAGACAGGAAGCGGAAGATTTATTTTTTAAGTATGCCTACGCTCATTATTATCAGGGTGATTTCATTTTGGCTTCTACGTATTTTAAAAATTATTCAGGGACTTTCTCCAATAGTGTGAATAAAGAAGAAGCGGAATATATGTCTGCATATTCAAATTTCAGGTTATCGCCCAATTTTAAACTTGATCAATCTTATACAGAAAAGGCCATAGAGGGATTTGAACAGTTTATCAATCTACATCCCACGACAGAAAGAGCCATTACAGCCAATAAACTCATTGATGAAATGAGAAAAAAACTGGAAGAAAAATCTTATGAACAAGGCAATCTGTATTATAAAATAGGACAGTATCAGGCAGCAATGACTTCTTTTCAAAATACGTTAAAGGATTTTCCTGAATCAAAAAAAGTAGAGGAAATCCGTTTTTTGATTATAAAGTCAAGTTTTATACTGGCATCTAATAGTATTTATGAAAAGAAGGCGGACAGATTTAATGAAACATTGGAGCATATTAAAACGTTTAATAAAAAGCAAGCTTCATCCAAGTGGGGTAAAGATATCAGGGGTATAGAAAAAGAAACATTATCAGAACTTAAAAAATTTAAAGTATGACATCAGATATCAAATCTAAAGTTCAGGGATTAGATCCCAACATTAAAGCAAGAGACATAAAGTCAATTTCTGCCCAGACTTCCAATATTTATGAGTCTATTGTAGTCATCACCAGAAGAGCGGAACAGATATCTGTAGAGATAAAAAATGAACTGCATGGCAAACTGGATGAATTTGCAAGTACATCAGAGACTATAGAAGAAATACTGGAAAATAAAGAGCAAATAGAAATAAGCAAATTTTATGAAAGACTTCCTAATCCAGCCATTATTGCTACGGAGGAATTTCTTAACAATGAACTTGAGTTCGAATACAGACCACAAAAAGCCCACACTGAAGAGTAATTAATCTGCAAAGGTATGCTTCAGCGTAAAAAGATTCTTCTGGGCGTCACAGGGAGTATAGCTGCCTATAAATCAGCTATTCTTTGTCGACTCCTTATCAACGAAAGTTATGATGTAAAGGTGGTCATGACGCCTTCTGCAAAAGATTTTATTACCCCGCTGACCTTGTCGACTCTTTCAGGAAATGAAGCAATGTATGATATTTCCGACGGCAACAGTTGGAACAATCACGTAGAACTTGGATTGTGGGCTGATTTGATGCTGATTGCCCCTTGTACTGCTTCCACACTTTCTAAAATGGCCAATGGTCACGCTGATAATTTATTATTGGCTTGTTATCTTTCTTCAAAATGCCCTGTTTGTTTTGCTCCGGCAATGGATCTTGACATGTGGAACCACCCTTCTACGGTAAACAATGTACAAAAGCTGATTACTTATGGCAATATGCTTATTCCTGTTGGCAATGGCTATTTGGCCAGTGGATTGGTAGGAGAGGGCAGAATGGCAGAACCCGAAGAAATCGTACAGTATGTTCGACAATATTTTTTAAGAAAGGCAGATCTTTACGGTAAAAAAATATTAATTACTACCGGACCCACCTACGAATCTATTGATCCTGTGCGATTCATAGGTAATAGAAGTAGTGGAAAGATGGGTTTTGCAATAGCAGGCGAATGTCTGGAAAGAGGAGCAACCGTGACTATGATTACAGGACCTGTAAACTTAAATCTGGAATCTGACCAACTCACCCTCATAAGCGTGCAGTCAGCGGCAGAAATGTATGAAGCGGCTAAAACTGCTTTTGAAAGTGCGGATATTATTATCCTTTCCGCTGCTGTGGCTGACTTCAAACCTGTATTTGTTGCCAATGAAAAGATCAAAAAGAGTGGAAACCACATGCAGCTTGAATTGGAAAAGACTGTTGATATTGCTGCAACTCTGGGAAATAAAAAAAGAACAAATCAGATTTTAGTGGGTTTCGCTTTAGAGACAAATGATGAAATTAATCATGCAAAACAAAAATTGCACAAGAAAAATCTTGATTTTATCGTTCTTAATTCATTAAAAGATTCTGGTGCCGGTTTTCAGCATGACACAAATAAGATAACTATTCTGGACAAAACAGGAAATCAGATTAGTTTTCCTTTGAAAAGCAAAAAAGAAGTGGCATCGGATATTATAAATTACATCATCAGTTCACAGCAATAATTTGTAGAATGAAAAATATTTTTTTGTTGACTTTTTTACTAGGCACATGTTTTATTCAATTATTTGCTCAGGAGTTAAATATAAAAGTTTCCGTGGTGACGCAGGGGTCTATCAATTCGCTGACCAATGATGCTACTCTATTTAAAGATCTTGAAATAAATATTTCCGAATTTCTCAATACTACTAAATGGACAGAAGACGAATATCAACTGCATGAAAAAATCAGAGGATCTCTGCAATTAACCATAACGGAAGAAGTACAATCCAATGTGTTTAGAGCTGAATTGGTATTACAAACAGAACGTCCGGTGTACAATTCAGTCTACTCAGCTCCTTTGATCAATCTCATAGACAAAAACGTCTCTTTTACCTTCAACGGTCTTCAGCCTTTACTGAAAACGACCAATACTTTTTATGACAATCTATCCTCTATACTTAGCTTTTATGTGTATTATACCATGGGTATAGACTATGATTCTTTCAGTCTGAATGGCGGAGAACCTCAGTATCAGAAGGCACAGGAAATAATTACCTCACTGCCATCAAATTATGTGCGGGATGATGGTTGGAAAAATGATGGAGGAAGCAGAAGAAACAGATATTGGCTGGTTGAAAATATTTTAAATCCCAGAATGAGACAATTTCGACAGGCATTTTATGAGTATCACAGATTGAGTTTGGATAAAATGTATGACGAGCCTGATAAAAGCAGGGCAGTCATGCTGAGTGCCCTTACTTCCATTGGACAGGCAAATCTTGAATACCCCAATACTTATCTTATTCAAATGTTTGGAGATGCAAAAAAGGATGAAGTAGTTGAAATTTTCAAAATGGGGGACAAAGGACAAAAAATAAAAGTGAAAGGGATCATGGTGGGTATGGATGCCAGTAAAACTGAAAAATACAGTGTCCTTAATTAATTTATCATCTGAAATTTGCACCAGTGGTCAGAATTGCTATTTTTGCTTCAGGTGGTGGCAGTAATGCTGAAAAAATTATACAATATTTTGAACATCACGCCGACATAAAAATATGTTTGGTGGTTTCAAATAATAAAAATGCAGGTGTATTGGACATAGCGGATCGTTATAAAGTGCCAAGCTATGTTATTATAAAGAAGGACATATATGAAAGCGATCGCTTATTGTCATTGCTAAAAAGTAATAAAATTGACCTGTTGGTTTTGGCCGGGTTTCTTTGGTTGATACCAGCATATCTTATCTCTGCCTATGCCAGTAGAATTATTAATATTCATCCTTCTTTGCTTCCAAAGTATGGTGGAAAGGGAATGTATGGTCATCATGTTCATGAAGCAGTTAAGGCTGATCGGTCTACTATTTCAGGTATGACAGTTCATCTTGTAAATGAAAAATATGATGAAGGCGCTATTATTTTCCAAAAAGTATGTAAACTGCATCAGGAAATGAATGCCACAGAAATTGCTGCTGAAGTGTTAAAAATCGAGCATAAATATTTTAGCAAGGCGATCGAAAATTATATCAAGATACATTTTAATAGATTGCAATGAAATATTAGCAAATATAATTTTGTTAATCTAGCCAATGTTTCTGTTAATTTATGTTAAAGGTTGATAAATAGAAAATCACATCACTAATATTTCGTATCTTTGCGGCGTGAGTTTGAATCACAATAGTTTAAGTTAGAATAAATTATCATTATTACATATCAAAAATTTGTTAACATGGGCATTATTAAAAATTATCAACCTTCTAAAGGAACTTGTAAAGTAACGTTTTCTTTTGCGCTTAACGCTGCTGATGGCGTTAAAACTATTCAGGTATTAGGAGATTTTAATAACTGGGACAATAAAGTTGCTCCTAAGATGAAAAAAGGAAAAGAAGACTTTAGTACAAGTATAGAATTAAACGCAGGCCAGTCTTACGAATTTAAATACTTGCTTGATGGTACTAAATGGGAAAATGACTTTAGTGCTGATAGTTATGTCACCACGCCGTTTTCTGGTATAAGCAACAGTGTTTTGGTTTTGGATGCTGTGGCAAAACAGCCGGCAGCAAAAATTTCAAAAAATACAGCTCCTAAAACTGCTAAAGTGGTAAAATCGAAAGCAACAAAAACCGCTGCCCCGAAAGCTGTAAAAGTAGCTGCACCAAAATCAGTTAAACCTGCTGCCCCGAAAGCTGTAAAAGTAGCTGCACCAAAATCAGTTAAACCTGCTGCCCCGAAAGCTGTAAAAGTAGCTGCACCAAAATCAGTTAAACCTGCTGCCCCGAAAGCTGCAAAAGTAGCTGCACCAAAATCAGTTAAACCTGCAACACAAAAAGCTGTAAAAGTAACTGCACCAAAATCAGTTAAACCTGCAACACAAAAAGCTGTAAAAGTAACAGCACCGAAAGCAGTAAAAGTAGCTGCACCGAAAGCTGCAAAAGTAGCATCACTAAAAGCGGCAAAGACTACAGCGCCAAAAGCGGCAAAAGTAGTAAAATAAGAACTTAACTTCTTATCAAAGTTCAATTGAAGAAAATGTAGGTTTAAAGTTTTAGGTTTTGAAAGACACATTTTAAATGTTCATAAATCTAAATATTTCACCATTTCATTTCTTTTACGATATAAAAGCACCGAAAATCAGTAAGAATTTCGGTGCTTTTTCTTTTTAAGCTCAGTTATTTAGGTTTTTCTGAAAAGTGGGACTATTTTCGTCACTTAAAAGCAACCTAAGATGCAAGGAAAGAATTTTTTATTCGCTGTTTTATTACTTTCGATATGGAACTGTAGATCAGACGAGATGGCCGATTTGGTCATATTTAATGCCAATATATATGCAGTAGACACTACCTATCAGCAGGCTACAGCAATTGCGATTAAAGATGGATTGATTATAAAAATTGGAACTGAAACAGACATAGAAAAACTTTCCGATGAAAATACAGAAAAGATTAATGCGGATGGAAAGTTTGTTATGCCGGGATTTATCGAAGGACATGGTCATTATTCAGGCTTGGGCTATAGTCTTATAAACCTCAATTTTTTGCAATCAAGAAGTTGGGAAGACATCGTGGCTTCAGTGGCAAAAAGGGCAAAAGAATTAAAACCTGGTGAATGGATAATAGGCAGAGGCTGGCATCAAGAAAAATGGGATAGCATCCCAAAACAAAACATGTATAATTATCCTTTTCATTACTCATTGAGTGAGGTATCACCGGATAACCCTGTATTATTGTACCATGCATCTGGTCATTCTTTATATGCTAATAACATGGCAATGCAGTTGGCTGGCATCACCAAGGAAACTGCAAATCCAGTAGGAGGAGAAATAGTAAGGAATTCTGACGGAGAAGCCATAGGTGTTTTTGAAGAAAGAGCTATGGGCGTTTTAAAAAATAAATATGAAGAATACAAGGCTTCATTGGATCAGATTCAATTGGATTCAATATGGTATTCGGCCATACAATTGGCTGAAAAAGAATGTATTAGTAAAGGGATTACTTCATTTCAGGACGCCGGTAGTAGTTTTGATGAACTGGATAAATACGAAAAATTAGCTTTAGGTGGAAATATGAAGGTCAGACTATGGGCAATGGCACGTCATCCGGCAAATGAACTGGAAGGTAAAGTAGGTAAATATAAAAAGATAAATGTCGGAAATAGCTTTTACACCTGCAATGCTATTAAATCTGAAGTCGATGGCGCCCTGGGTGCATTCGGAGCGTGGTTACTGGAACCGTATAGCGATAAGCCCGGTTTCAAAGGTCAGAACACGACAGATATTTATGATGTCAAAAAGATAGCAGACATGGCAATATCCAATGATATGCAGTTTTGTGTACATGCCATAGGTGATAGGGCCAATCGGGTAGTGCTGGATATTTATGAAGGTATAATGGCACAACATCCTGATAAGAAGGACATAAGATGGAGGATTGAACATGCTCAACATCTAAGTCCGGATGATATACCGAGATTTGCGAAAAACAAAATCATTGCATCTATGCAGGGCATTCACTGTACATCTGATGCACCATTTGTAGTGAAGAGACTTGGTACTGACCGTTCAAGATTGGGAGCATATGCATGGCGCTCTTTATTGGACAACGGCGTGATTGTAGCCAACGGTACAGATGCCCCGGTGGAAGATGTAGACCCAATGAAAAGCTTTTATGCGTCTGTGACTCGTAGGAGAGAAGATTCCGGACTGGTATTTTTTCCTGAGCAGAAAATGACACGAGAAGAAGCCATCTATTCGTATACTTTAGGCAATGCATATGCTGCATTTGAAGATGGATACAAGGGTTCACTTCGAGCAGGAAAGGTGGCAGACATAGTTATACTTTCCAACGATCTGGTCAAATGTGCGGATGATGAAATATTGAAAACTAAAGTGCTCTATACCATCACGGACGGAAAAGTTCATTTTACATCAGAAAAGCATCTTATTAAGAAATAATATAACTTTGTAGCTATCCATTTTTAACAAAACGTACTTTTACAGATAGAAGCATCATAACATCATTTTTAGCAACAAAAAATTCCACGTAAATACAAAATTTTCTTCGTAGGAATTTTTGTTGTTTTATTTTAGTTTTTAACCTTTTTAAGTCTACAAAACATGTTTACTCAAGCCAAAATTAACATCCGTGCATAAAAAGTGGTACAACTATATTCCCCATCCGGTAGTCATGCTTTTTGGAATGCTGGTCATTGCTGCCTTTTTAAGTTATGTTGTCCCTGCAGGAGCGTTTGAGAGAGTAGAAATAGATGGAAGAGAAAGGGTTGTTGCAGGATCTTTTAAAGTGATAACTTCGGATCCTTTATCCTTGATGGATATGTTTATGGCCATCCCATTGGGTTTTAAAACAGCCATTGATATCATATTTATTGTATTGGCGAGTGGTATAATGTTTGGATTTATGGAAGAGTCGGGTGCTGTGGAAAATGCCATCGGCACGCTCGTACGAAAGCTAGGTTTAAAAAGAAAATACCTTATTGTCCTTATTATGACTTTTGTATTCGGTTCATTGGGTGTGTTTGTAGGATATGAAAATAATATTGCAATGGTTCCTATCGCCTGCGTGCTGAGTCTTGCGATTGGAGGAGATTTGATGCTGGCTGCAGGGATTTCTGTGGGAGCTATTACGATAGGTTTTGGTCTGTCTCCCTTCAACCCATACACCATAGGAACAGGACATAAAATAGCTGAATTGCCGCTTTTTTCCGGCGCATGGCTACGAAGTATATTATGTGTTTCGGCTCTTGGCTTACTATCCTGGCACAATATCCGATATTTCAAGAGACTGAATAGCGGAAGTCTGGTGAGTCTTTCAGAGGGCATAGATTCGCATGGATTTGCTCTATCCAAACCATTGGAAAGATATACGATGTCGACCAAAGATATAATGGTAGTTGGGTCTTTCACTACCGGCATTTTGGTGATACTGTATGGTGTATTTACACATCATTGGTTTATAAATCAGATTTCTGCAATATTCTGCATTTTGGTAGTAATCATTGGGCTTATCAACAGAAATACTGGGGAAGAATTTGGAAAAATCATATTAAAGTCAGTCTCCATGGTTGCACCTGGTGCATTTATGGTAGGTATGGCCACATCTATTAAAGTCGCACTTGATATGGGACACATCAGTGACACCATAGCATATTATTTATCACAGATGCTCATAAATCTGCCTTTGTCTCTCTCAGCGGTTGGTATGGCTTTAGCCCAAACGTTTATGAATTTTATTATACCTTCCGGTAGTGGGCAGGCTTTGGCGACCCTACCTGTGATGATTCCCGTAGGCGAAGTCATTGGTATGACCAGACAATCTACCATCCTAGCTTTTCAGATTGGTGATGGTGTATCTAACTTGATTAATCCATCTTTGGGAGGCATTGTTGCTATGCTGGCAATGTGTCGTATCCCATTTGACAGATGGTTGCGTTTTATTTTTCCTTTATTTTTTATGATTTTATTATTATCACTTATTTTTGTTGCTATAAGTGTACCTCTTAAATACGGCCCTTTTTAGATATGTATCACCAAACTAAAAGTATCCTTGTACAATTTATTTCTTCAGTAACCCAATTAAAATCTGATGCCCTAAAATATTTGTTATATTCTGGCCTTTTAGCTTCATTGGTATTTACCACAATTATTTACTTGACTTGGAAATTTGCAAGTGTAGCCGGAGATAAAATAGCTGCATGGATACCCTGGAGTTGGGCGCATGAATCCATGGTATTTTCATTCTTTATTGGTTTGACGGTTATGATATTGGTATTTATGGTGATGAAATATATTCTTCTTATTTTGTTGTCGCCATTACTGAGTATCATTTCTGAAAAAGCTGAAAAACAAATGACCGGTTTGGTTGGAGGTGCAGGTTTTTCCTTTGCCCGATCTGCATCCAGAAGCGTACGCATCAACTTGCGTAACTTGGTAAAGGAATCGGTTTTTACAGTATTACTTTTGGTAGTAGGACTTGTGCCAGGAATAAATTTAATTGTTTTGCCTTTGATTTTTATAGTACAGGCTTACTTTACTGGATTTGGTATCATGGACTTTTATTTGGAAAGACATTTTACCTTTAGACAAACAATACCGATGGTCTATAATAATAAGTGGGCTGCCATTACTTTAGGCATGATATTCATGACCTTGTTTTTTATACCTGTTGTTGGGGTGATTGTGGGCCCTTATTTTACGACGGTTACAGGGACAAGATACTTCATAGTCAAAAATGGAAAAATAGGGTAGAATATTATATTATTTTGAAGGAGTAAATTTATACCCAACACCTCTTACAGAGTGAAAAAAAATCGGTTCTTTGGGGTCTTTTTCAAAATATTTTCTAAAAGAAAGTATAAAATTATCTATCGTTCGGGTGGAAGGATACACATCATATCCCCAGACTGTTTGTAAGATTTGTTGTCTTGAAACCACTTCATTTTGTCTTTCAATCAGTAGTTTTAAAAGCAGCACCTCTTTTTTTGTGAGTTGGAAATCACCTGTTACTCCATGTGACTGGTATGTGACAAAATTTATAATATTTCCTCCCCATTCATATTGTTCTAGATCTTTAGCTCCTTCTTCCGTACTTCTTTTTAATAAATTGTGTACCCTGAGTAGTAGTTCTTCCAGATTAAAAGGTTTGGTCAGGTAGTCATCGGCACCCAGTTTTAGGCCTGTGATCCGATCTAGAGAAGTGTCTTTAGCTGAAACAATGATAATACCTACTTTGGAATTTCTTAAACGCACTTGTTCACAGATTTGAAATCCATTTACTTCAGGAAGCATAACATCCAAAATCATTAGGTCAAAATGCTGCTGATCTGTAAGTTCCAAAGCTATGCGGCCATTATCGGTGGCAATCACTTCAAAACCTTCCATTTCAAGATTCATCTTTATTATTTTTCGAAGTTGTTCTTCATCTTCAACCAGTAATATTCGCATTCAGCTTATTTGTTTTGATGGTAAAGTGATCGTTATTCTTGTTCCTTTTGGATGATTGTCACAAATTTTCAGACTCCCTTTGTGCGCTTCTACAATTTTGTCAACAATGTATAACCCCAAACCTGTCCCTTTTGTTTGCCTTGTCTCTTCATTGCCCGTTCTATAAAACTGTTGAAGAACTTTTAATTTTTCTGCATCTGGGACACCAAACCCATGATCAGCTACTTCTAGTACTAAATTTTTACCTTGTTGGTTAATATTTATTTCTAAAAAAGCAGGAGATGAAGAATATTTAATACTATTTTCAATCAGATTGGTCACCACCGAAACGATGGCTTCTTGGTCTGCTTTCAAGGTCATTTGCTCGTCAGAATAGCTGAATTTTATACGTACTTCCGGATGTTGCATTTTTGCCGTTTTGATAATATTTTCTGTAATGTCAACAATATCAACCCGCTCGAAATTATATTGGTATGCGTTATTAATTCTGCTGGCCAATAAAAGATTGCTGATTAGTTTTTCAAGTCTGGTACTTTCTGAGAGTATACTGGAATGCAAATCGTCCACTTTATCTTTAGGCAACATACGTTTTAATAATGTTTCGGTGATAAGATTGATGGATGCAATCGGAGATTTTAATTCGTGGGTAACGGACAAAAGAAAGTTTTTTTGTTTATTGGTGTTTTCTATTTCTTTGTTATAAGCTTTCTGAATAAACCACATACCTAGGATCAGAGATATCCCAAATACCATTCCTTCACCAAGAATCATATTTTTTTTCTTTTTATGCTCTTGCTGTATCCTGATGAGTGTCGGATGTGCAGCAATATCCAGTGTAGGGTTGAACGATTTGTTTTCTATTTCATTTAATGCAAGAGCAATGCTTTTTTCCTGCAGCAATCTATTGTTTTTTGTCAAAAGTATGGTCCACCATATCAGTGCCATCAACATATATATCATCACACCGTAAGAAAGGAATTTCATTTGTTTAAATTTTGTTGAGTTGTTGGAGTTGTTTGAGTTGTTGAAGTTGTTTGAGTTGTTTGAGTTGTTGAAGTTGTTTGAGTTGTTGGATTTGTTTGACCTGCCCGCCTACTACGTAGTGGTCAGGCGGGTTTGTTGGAGTTGTTGAAGTTGTATAATTTGCTGAGTTGTATAATTTGTTAAGTTGGTAAAATATAACGGGATATCTTAAAGCTATTCGAAGGATCTAATTATTGTGTTTTATTCTGTTTTTACATTTGGCTTCAATTTTATCGCAAAATTAACACGAAGACTTATTTTTGTCGTCATTTTTTGGTAAAAATACTGTATTTGGCATAGTTATTTCTATATAGCATAATATATCAAGTTAATATTGATGCAAAATCAAGTGTATTCCCGTTATATTTATCAAATGCTGATGGAGTACGGACGTGTTTTTATACCGTCTGTGGGTACTTTTGTATTGGATTACACTGAAGCAACACTTGACCGTTCGCTCCAAATTTTAACTCCACCTTCATCCTCCCTTAATTTTACCACAGCCAGCGATGAAAATTTTAAAATATCTGATTTGCTTTTTGAAAGTGGGATGTCTCAAGAACATGCTCAGCTAGTTGAAAATCACATTGTTCAGGATTATTCTGCTTCAAAAGAAAAACAAATTCCATTTGAATTGGATGGTTTGGGGACATTAATTAATCGTGTTTTTGTCGAGAAGGAAACAGGAATATTTAATCGGTATTACGGATTGAAGGAAGTATCTGCCGTCCCGGTAGCAACAAAAACCAGTCAGGTGATACATGATAAAGATTATCTTTTTAATCTCACAAAGGGCTATCAGACCAAAGAAAAATCAACTTCTAATCGCTTTCTCTGGCCGATTTTGTTAGCTGTAATAACCATTTTTGTGATTGGGTTGTGGTTTTTATCCGATCGAAGTTCTGTATCTGAACATAAAGTTGCAACCAATGAAATGGAAGAACCTTTTACCGAACCTATTATTTCGCATGACAGTTTTGAAACAGAAATAGACCAAAACTCTTTTCAAACAGATACAGCATTGTTTCAGGAAAATGACTTGATGGAGTCGGAAGAAAACGCAGCTGCATCGGACAACAAATCCAAGTCAATTATTGATCAATCATCGGTTAAAAGTGAAAAAATAGGTCCTTCTTGCGTTATAATTGTCGGCGCATTTAAGAAAGCAGCCAATGCAAACAGAATGATAAAAAGAATAACCGCAAAAGGCTATATTGCTTATTCGGGAACGCACAATGGCCTTAAGCGAGTCGGAATCACTTATGATTGCAGTACCATTGATCCGGTAGTGTTTAAGGTAAAAGTGAGGGAACAGTTCAGCAGATATGCATGGCATCTGCATGATACCATTTAATTTTTAGGTTTTAAATGGGTTATACTTTTTAAATTATATCCATTGTCAGCTTCCTTACCTTAATCCACATATTATCTCTATATTTGCCCTATAAAAATGTGATAATCATGTCAGAAAACCTTTTAAAAATCGAAAGGAAGGATCACTTTTACATCCTGACTATTAATCGGCCACATGCGCTAAATGCCCTTAATAAGGACGTATTTAATGAGTTGGAAGATTTTTTTACCAAATATTTAGGTGATTATTCTGTGAAAGGGGTAATTATTACTGGTGAAGGACAAAAAGCATTTGTAGCTGGTGCCGATATTAAAGAATTTTCAGCTCTTGATGCAGAAGAAGGATCAAAACTTTCTAAAAGAGGACAGGATATATTTTTTATGATCGAACGTTTTCATGCCCCTGTGGTCGCGGCAGTCAATGGTTTTGCGCTCGGGGGTGGTTGCGAACTTGCTATGGCCTGTCACATAAGAGTGGCAGGACAACATGCAAAATTTGGTCAACCGGAAGTAAATCTTGGGCTTGTACCTGGATATGGTGGTTCTCAAAGATTAATACAACTCATCGGTAAAGGTAAGGCGACTGAAATGTTGCTCACCGCCGATATGATCCATGCTGATGAAGCTTTAAGAGTAGGATTGGTCACACATGTAGTGGAATCAGGCAATGAAGTGGACAAAGCATTGGAAATATTGGGGAAAATTGCCACCAAAGGACCTTTGGCCATTCACCAATGTATTGAGCTGGTGAATGCTTATTATGACAAAAAAACTGATGGTTTTGTAAAGGAATACACAGATTTTGGATTGACGATCGGCAGCGATGATTCAAAAGAAGGGGCCGCAGCATTTGTGGAGAAAAGGAAACCTATATTTAAAGCCAAATAATAATACCCTGATGTTTGATTTTCACCAGGACAAGGTCCGGTATTTTGAGATACAGAAGACGGTAACGTCTGAAAATATTATTCCATTTATTGAGCAGTATTATGGCAATGTCATTGGCAAACATATATTGGAAATAGGTTGTGCAGAAGCAGGAGTACTCAAAGCTTTTATTGAGCATGGAAATACTGGTGTAGGAGTGGAACTCTCGTCTTCCAGATTTGATTTGGCACAGTCTTTTTTATCCGATGAAATCGAAAATAATAAAGCCAAAATAATCAACAAAAATATTTACGACATAGATCACCCAAAGGAAGAATTTGGTCGTCTCTTTGATATCATAGTGCTGAAGGATGTGATCGAGCATATTCCTGATCAGGAGAAATTTATTCCGAAATTGAAAGAATTTCTTGCGGAAGATGGGGTTATATTTTTTGCTTATCCGCCATGGTGGATGCCTTTTGGCGGACATCAGCAGATATGCAGAAGTAAATTACTTAGAACCTTACCCTGGTTTCATCTTTTGCCCGCATCCTTGTATAAGCTTATGCTGAAATCCTTTGGAGAACATCAGGCGACCATTGACGAGATGATGGATATAAAATCGACCGGCATCAATATAGAAAGGATGTATCACATACTGAAAAAAAACAGTTTTGCAACAAAGGGCGAGATACTTTGGTTCATTAATCCTATTTACAGGTTTAAGTTTGGACTTACTTCCCGGAAAGTATTCACATTATTATCTCACCTGCCCTTTTTGAGAAATTTTTACACCACAGCGCATTATATTTGTGTAGGTGTGGGATAGTTTCAGGCGATGACGTATTTTTGCGGTTTCAACGTTTACAACGTACTGTCGACGTTCCTTTAATGCATCTTGCTTAAAGGAACATACCCTACATTCGGTTACATGCAGAGACTTACACCGAAGTGTTTTCAACTCGGGTTTTTTTGTTTCAAGCGATGACGTATTTTTGCGGTTTCAACGTTTACAACGTACTGCCGACGTTCCTTTAATGCATCTTGCTTAAAGGAACTATACCCTACATTCGGTTACATGCAGAGACTTAACACCGAAGTGGTTTCAACTCGGTTTTTTTTGTTTCAAGCGATGACGTATTTTTGCGGTTTCAACGTTTGCAACGTACTGCCGACGTTCCTTTAATGCATCTTGCTTAAAGGAACATACCCTACATTCGGTTACATGCAGAGACTTACACCGAAGTGGTTTCAACTCGGTTTTTTTTGTTTCAAGCGATGACGCATTTTTGCGGTTTCAACGTTTGCAACGTACTGCCGACGTTCCTTTAATGCATCTTGCTTAAAGGAACATAATTCAAGCGGGTACGTGTTTTTTTTGTTTCAAACGGGTACGTGTTTTTTTTGTTTCAAGCGTATACGTGTTTTTTTTGTTTCAAGCGTATACGTGTTTTTTTTGTTTCAAGCGTGACGCATTGAAACAACGAACAACGAACAACGAACAACGAACAACATTTTAACCTTTTAAGCCGGTCAGGACCTTTCTGCCCATTTCAGTGTATCGGGCAGTTATGCCTGTTTTCAGGTAGATCTTTCCTTTGGACAACTCAAAAGATTCGATCATTTTGCTATTGATAAGATATGACTTGTGTACGCGATACAGGTAAGGAGCATTACATTTTTCTGTCCAGTATTTTACTGTTTTTGAGGTAAAATAGGACTCTCCGCTGATCACATGAATCATCGAGTAATTGCTCTCTGCCTTGATCATCACGATATCGGATACTTTGATATACTTGCTGTGACCACCTGAGCTGATGACGATCCCCTTTTCCAGCTGAGGCGAAGCTCCCTGTTTTGCCTGCACTTTGCTCAGCTTGCCGGTAAGTTCTGTGACCAGATCAGTGAGTCTGTCCACCTCCATTTTGAGGGTGACATACTCACTGATCGGTACTGTTTTAATGATTTTCATATCTTATTATTTTATTATTGATATGAAAATAATTTATGGTATTTTATTGATTACAGTTGATCCGGTAACCTTTAGAGTTCCCGTACCTTGCACTTCTATTACTGCGTTGTTCACCATATTGGTGTTATTGATATCTTTGACATCAACATTCATAATAGTAACTGTTTTATTTGTTCCAATCATGATACCCGGACTAACTCCCAATGTGGTAAAGTCTACAGTTATTTCTGGTTTGTCAGTTGGCCCCGCACCCATTATAGTCAAAGTCTTATTGATCGTAAGCGGATTGGTCAGTAAGGTAGTAAAAGTTGTCGGCTGATCGTAAGTGATCGGAGTGGGTCCTCCGTCTGCAATACAATTATATACGCTTCTTAAAGTATTAAAGCCTGCATCTGCAGAGTTTTTGACTACTGTACCTTCAATACCTACTGTGACCATTGCTGTACTGGTACAATAATTATTCAGATTTTGATTCGGAACAGTAATTGGGTCCGGCAATTCGGCACCAAAAGTTACTGCTCCGCCCCCATAATTACCGTCCCCTGATCCGGCTCTTGTTAGGAATTGATTACTGAGGAAGCCACTTTCACCGGTATACATAACAAATATTTTTAAGTTTCCTGTTGTATATCCTAAAAGTGTTTTGGCTATTGCTAATTCAAACCCACGAGTATTTGAAGCATTTAAAGGATCCGCACCAATTCTAAGATCAGACACATCCCCAAGATATTGATTACTACCACTTGCGCTTAATGTATATAAGTCAAAAAAGAAGTTGTCATGTGCTACATTTGTTCCTATAACTAAGCAATAATCTGCTTCAAATCCACTATCAAATGTAGTTCCTGAATTAAAGTTGTTTATACCATTTGGTGCGCCGGTTCTGCCGAATGACCCATTATTATATCCACCTGATTTTGAATCTATGAATACCAATATTCTGTTCATATCCTGTACATTTCCTGCAACAGCAAAGTTGATGTCATTCTGGTTTGCATGTACATATGCGGCATTTACCTCATGACCAGCACCAAAGCCCGGTGCGGGACCTCCCGCAGAAGTGGCCAATGCTGTTCCCCACGCACTTTCATCTATGATTCCATCAAAAGTCAATGATGAAGCTGTAGATGCTGTTACCGTATAGGTGGTGGTAGAGGCAGGTTTTGCATACACGGTGCTGGTAGAACCACCAGTATATGCCAAGGTAGCAGGTGCGTCTGTAAATAATCCAGTTGTAGGTGACCAAGTGGTGGTTACAGGAGCTGTATATGCAATTTTAATCTGCCAATTTGTAAGAGGGCCAATAAGTGCAGATGCATCATCATAAGCTCTTAATATCCAGTTTCCATTAGGTATAGAATACAAATCAGAAAATATCTGAGAAGTAATGGTCGGAGACCCAATAAGATTTACTTGGGCAGTTAAGTCTGCTTTAAATGTTCCAGTAAAAGGAGACGTACCTGTAGAAAATGATGGTTTAGATACATCTGAACTTATTCTGGTACTCACAAAATTGTCTCCAGAACTCCCTCTATCTGCAACTAAATTTATTATACTTCCGTTAGGCGCTTGTAAATTAACTTCTACATCTTCATCCCATCCATGAGTAATATTTATGGTTACAATCACACTGTCTATCGTTGCTCCTACTGGTATTCCAGTTATAGCCAGAGTATGACTAGTTCCGGTTGAACTATTGTCAGGAATAGACTGGCTAATCGTTCCTGAAGTAAAATTGACCAAGCCTGGTACATTTCCACCTGTAGCAGTCAGCAATTCAGCAGGACTGCTGGTACATAAAACTGGATTACCAGGTGTAATAAAGATAGCAGTCGGCGACGGATTGATTACAACTACTGTATTTACTGGGGCGGCGGTACATCCTGCTGCTGACGTGGCAGTAAATGTATATGTACCTGAAGCTGCCGAAGTAACATTGGATATTGTTGGATTTTGTGCCAAAGATGTAAAACCATTTGGACCTGACCAACCAAAGACTGTTCCATTTGTCGTTCCTGAAAGGTTTAGTGTACTTCCAACACAAACTGGTGAGTTACTGGAGGCGGATGCAGTAGGCAAAGTATTTACCATTAATGCTGCTGGAGCACTAGTAACAGGGCTACCACAGGTTGCTGTAACCACCACATCATAACTGTCTGCATCACCAGCCATTACATTGGTCAAGGATAAAGACGCTGTTCCTGCACTGGCATTGCCCCCTATCGGAATATCTACACCACCTTTTCTCCACTGATATGTGAGACCTGGTCCAGTAGCCACAACTGTAAAAGTAGCTGTCTGACCCACACATCTTGCAACAGCTATTGGGTCTGACGTGATAGATGGACCGGTTGACACTGTGACAGTTGTCATGGCAGTTGTGGTACAGCCAGCGTTACTTGCTGTCAGTGTAAAAGTTTCGGTAGCTGTCAAAGCATTGGTAAGTGTATTTTGACTGGATGGTGATACCAGATTCGTTGGTGCTGTCCAGGCATAAGTAAAACTCAATGAAGGTGGTGTAAAAGTGTAAGTAGTACCAGTTGGGAAGTTAGTTGCAGATGATATAGTTGTATTTTCAGTTACGGTGGAAGATGTTGAAGTGTTCGGTGGACTTAATGGTGTAACACTTCTATAATTTCCTGATGCACCTGAAATACCAATACTTGCGGTTGTACTGGTAAACGCTGCACTTGTAGATCCATAAACAAATTGGAGAACGCCTGTTGCTTCATAAAGTTTAAATTGTACATCAAGTGTTGGGTTGCTTGCTGAACCTGATCCACCTACATGCATTCCTGTCCATTGTACTGTTAATATCCTGCTGCCAACAATTCCTGTTGTTAAGTATTGAACAGTTCCTCCCGTTGTATTATTATCATCCCACAATGGCGCTATAATTTTGGCAGTTGTTGCAAGTGCATTGGCAGAGAATCCTGAGATTGTTGGAGTTGAATTTCCTAGCTGGATAAGTCCATTAGAAGAAACTGCAAAAACTGTTTCGGGCGTACCATTATAATTAAATGTAAATCCTATCGGCAAGTTTCCTACTCCTACATCATCACCTATTGCACTAGCTCCTACGGACGTTCCAGATATTACATTATAAGTCCCTGTTGATCCGGCGAAAGTATAAGTGTTAGCTAATGATGCTATATTCTGGACGAATCCACTCCCAGTCAAACTAGAAGTTCCACCGGAACAAATTGTTGATGGGTCAGCGGTTGCTGTTACATTTGCTGGTTTTGCTGCAACAGTAATATTAGTAGTTGCTGTATTGGTACAGCCATTTCCATCTGTGCCTGTCACTGTGTATATTGTGGTAGAAGAAGGCGATGCGTTGACAGTTGCAACCGTCGTGACATCCAATCCAACCGCAGGAGACCAATTGTAGGTGGATGCTCCACTGGCTACGATAGTGACAGCCGTACCTCCCGGTGTGCAATATGATCCTGTAGGTGGCGTAGCTACCACAGTAGGTAGGGCATTGACCAAAACTGATTTTTCAACAGTAGTCATGGTAAAAGGACCACCATTGCCACATGTAACTTCGCAAATATAATAGGTATCAACCGTTAAATTACCAGTAGCCTGAGTAGCAGATGTACCCAAAGTGGTAGAATATGGACCACCAGGAGCAGTACCGGATCGCCATTGATATGTAATCTGAAGGTCAGTATATGTCATACTTAGACTTAATGTAGTACCACTTCCGCTACAAACTGCCGCCACTCCGGTTATGGTTGAAGTTGCAGGTGTGCCACTGCATACTTTAGCAGGAGTACCATCAAATTCATCTGCTCCTATATCTGGTGCTGTTCCACCTCCATTTACCTGTACCAAGTAGCCTGGATTTCCGAAACGAATGGTATTTTCAAAGTCATCTGTGATACCTGTTATATTGGCACCTCCACTTTCCAATTGTGTTGCTGTAGCCGTATTGATTTTAAGGAAATTGGCATTGCCGCAAGAAGTGCTTAAATAAGGTGCAGTTACTGAAAGTGAATTGACATCTCGGGTAGAAACCAATGTTTTATAAGCAACAATTGTTACTTGTGGTGTTACACCGTCAGTATAGATGGTGCTGGCAACAAAATCGTTTCTATCTGATGTTGCTGCATAAGTAGTAAGCGTTGCACTAGAACGTCTGTATGCAACTGCTAAACCTGCACCAGTTGTTGTTGAAGTATTTACAAGAATATTATTGTTTAAAGTAAGCGTTGGAGTTGTTGAAGCACTGATTGCAGAAGAACCAAATAATGCTCCACCGCTGCTTGCAGCTAAATTAACTGTATTGTAATAACAGTTGACAGTTGTACCACCTGTAATATTCAAGCCAATTAATGGATTTGCAGCATTGGCAGAAGGTGTTCTTAAATCACCGATACGATTATTATGCACATTTATTGTTGTACCTGCCGAAACTAAAATACCATTTACAGTTGACGAAGCATTACTGCCTGAAATATCACAGATGGTATTTTTGAATATGTTCTCTGTTGGAGCAGCACCACTGGCTGTAATGCCTATAACAGCAAAAGCACCTGTAGAAGACAAACTGTTTATGCTGTTACTATTAATATTTATAATAGGTGAGGTATTTGAGCATGTAATCCCTGTTACTGCACCGCCTGTGCCTGTTGATGTCAGGTTGTTGATAATGTTAGAGAAAACAGCTATAGATGTGGCATTGTTAGCTAAAGAACCCAACGTAATACCAGTTATAGCACCTTGGCCTGTGATATTTGTGATAGTATTGGTTGAAAGGCTCGATACCCCGTTCCAATAGGTAAAGTTCATACAGTTAATGGTCGAAGTGCCCCCTGTCCAAGAGCTTAGCGTATTACCAGTAACGGTTTTGGTAGAACCAGTTCCACCATCCGTATTGTTGAATCCAGTTATTGCCGTTGCTCCGGTAACGGTAATGTTCGAAAAGGTGTTATTTGTATAGTTGTTTACTGAGCCAGTGCCTGATAAACTATTTGTAGTTGTCAGTGTAACTGTACCGCCAGCTCCTGTCTTGTTGAAGGCTGTAACGATTGAGTTTCCATTTATGACGCAGCTTCCTCCAGCCACAGGGATAGAGAAATTGTGGGAAATAAAAGTAAAGGACCCCGTTGTATTAGTTGTAAGGTTGGTAAATGTATTGCTACTAATACTAGTGGTGAGATTGGTACTTGCAACAGTAATAGCTATAATAGTTCCAGAAGCAGCTACAGAATGGTTAATCTGTGTAAAATTATTACTATTCACATTTAAAACACTGGTAGCACTTGCTGAACCTGATGGATAAGTAATACCATTCATAGCACCAGCAGCAAGACCACTTTGCAATGAAATGGTATTGCTATTAATGTTATTGGTGAATGTTCCAGTAGGTGTAGCTGAAGCAGCAGGTATTTGAATACCGTTTAATGTACCCGCTGTTACACCGCCGGCCGAACTTGTAATACTATTAAAAGAAACATTAAAACCATTGGAGTTCCTCACCAATATGCCATTCACTGTACCAGATACGTTTGCGTAACCTGAAAAAGTACTTGTAGTGCCATAGTTAGTAAGGGTATTGCCAGTGCCAGCGGAACTGCCGCCGACATCTATGCCGATGTTGGCGTCAGCAGCAGCAGTAGGCCCTACTACTACTATACCAAGGTTGACATTTGAAATATTGTTTGTCCATACTACCATACCGCTATTTCCACCTGCAGCACCTGTTGCAGGTGCATTGGTCGTCACAACTGTGGCCGTGTGGGTAGAGTTGGAGTAAATCCCAAAAGTATTTTGGTACGTACGGTTAAGTGTGATGTTGTTGTTTCGGATGACGCAGTTTTGGGCACCGTTGGTCGTGGTGGCATAAAGTAAGGCCACACCCCATTCTGTCATGTTGTTGGTAGCGGCAGCGGTAGTGGTATTGGCTGGGTTTTCCTGCATCGTAAAATTACGGATGGTGACGAAGTCACTTCCGATGATTTTAAAAATCGCATCATTGAGGTTACCCGCAACAAGAGTCCCGTTTGCTGTAATGGTAGTAGTTGTCGTACCGATGACGGTAACGTTGTTTGTGGCGGTCGTTGCCGCTATGAAGTTGATCACATAACCGCCAGCAGGGGCCGTTTCAGTTCCAGCCGCCGCTGTCAGTACGATAGGCCCTGAAATTGCCGTAATCGCACTTAGAGCTGTCATGGCACCTGCCAATGACGTGTAAGAAGCAGCAAGGGCGGGTGTAGTATTCGCGGGAACATCCACGGTAACCGCAACCTGTGCATTTGTGCTTACCTGCATCAAAACAAAAAAACAAAATAGGGAAGTCAGTCTGCCCAGGTTTTTAAAATTTAAAGTTTGTACGATTACATTTCTCATGTGTTGGTTGAATGTATTAGTGATGTAATAATTGCAAAACAAAACCCACTGCTTTAATTAAAAAACAACAGGTGCAAATCTGGTAATCAGGATTTTCGGAATGCAATATTACGCTGCCAATTTGATTTAATTATTTTTATGAGATTAGAATAACATTAGAATTTGACAGCAATTTATATATAAAGTATTTATATGTATAGATAATAAATTATTAATAATAAAGACATGATATATAATTATAATATATTTATTAAACAGACCATTTATCTTCAGATTACAACATTTTTAATGAGTATTATGCCAAATTTTATGAGTAAATGAGCATTTCTTTCAAGCGATACACTTTGAAACAATGAACTTCGAACGCCGAACTCCCAAACGTACAGCCGACGTTCCTTTAATGCGTCCCGCTTAAAGGAACTTTTTAAAACGTACATCTACGTTCCTTTAATGCGTCCCGCTTAAAGGAACTTTTTGAAACGTACATCTACGTTCCTTTAATGCATCTTGCTTAAAGGAACAAAAGCTTCGTCTCGCTTAAAGGAACTATACCGCTTCGGTTTCAAGCTGGGACTTACTTTCGGTTTCAAGCTGGGACTTACTGTGCGGTTTCAAGCTGGGAAGCTTGAAACAACTGAAGCTTGAAACAACGTATATTCACCTTTTACAAAAGGGTGAGAAAGGGCCATTCGGGCTTACCATTTTGGTAAGAATTTAGTGACGTATGCAGATATTTCCCATTTGCGTCCAGTATTTCGGCCCTTTTAGGGTTTAAATGGATATAATGTAGTTTTTGCATGAGAAAATTTTGTGAATATAAAGGGACGCTCAATGATGGGGACTTCCATAGCTGATACTTTCTGTTTGACTTATCTACAAAAAAATAATCTTTTATTTCCGGTGTAGCTTTAAAGATTTCTTTTGATGTAAATCCGGAAAAACTATGTTTTACTTGGGCATTGGTGTAAGGCGGTAACACTTCATATATCCAATGGATATGGTTGGGCATGATCACAAATGCATAGATTTTAACCTTTCCATTTTCAGATAGAAAATGCCACGTATTGTATATTATTTTTAACACATCAGGATGAAGCAATACATTTTGCCATTCCAAAATAGTATTTGTGGTATAAAATAAATTATTTGTGCTCAAGACATTCATATGGCAAATATAGGAAAATATTCTGTTTCAAGCAGAAAAGCTTGAAACAACTGAAGCTTGAAACAACGTCTGCCCAAAACGTACAGCCTACGTTCCTTTAATGCGTCCCGCTTAAAGGAACAAAAGCTTCGTCTCGCTTAAAGGAACTTCTCTCCGTAGGGTTTGAAGGAACCCTGCGCGCATTTGTTTCAAGCGAGACTGACGTTTCGGTTTCAAGCTGGGAAGCT
>JBBRVQ010000013.1:0-85288 GCA_038246735.1 Chitinophagales bacterium | reverse complement strand
CACGGGTTGACCGGTTTTGGGCATTGGAGCGATATATACTTTGTGCAATTCAGTAAATGCTACCCATTTGTTATCTGGACTTGGTACAAAATTGGTCGTATAGCTGGTATTGAATACAACATCTGTCTTTTGGGTTTTCAGATTAAATTTTTTGAATGCTTTTGCTATCGAACCGAACAAAAATCCACCTGTAGTATAAAATATTTCGTTCCCATCTACTGAAAACATTGGTTTTTCTCCTTCCTGAGTGATTAGTTTGGGGTTGTCGCCATTGGTGTCGCTGATATATATTCCTGAGTTCGTATTGTATTGATATCCTTGATGGCCATTGCCACCTTCTTTGCGATAGACGATTTGTTTGCCATCAGGGGAGAAAGATGGTGTACGATAGATGGCAGGATCTTTGGTGATGACGGTCGATTTTTTGTTTGTCAAATTATACGTTTGTATCTTCCCAAGATTCTCGTCATTCCAAGTCACATATACGATTTGATCTCCTTGAGTACTGAACTGTGGCTCCGCTTCGAAGTCAGTTCCGTTGGTCAGTCTCTCAGGTTTCATACCATTTTGAGACATATATAGATATCCCAATGCACTGAAAATCAATTTATTTCCATCAGGGGAAGTCACTGCATTTCTCAATACTTTGATATCAAATTCTTCTTCAAAAGCTTTATTCTCAAACTGCACTGTCTCCATGAGTTTGTGTTTGGCATTGACGGTAAAAGGTATGTCTGTGACTTTTTTACTTTCTATATTGACTTTCATGATTTTTCCTTTGGCCCAAATAACTATGTCCTTATCATCTGGCATCCAGTCGAATCCCGTATAGATACCGAATACTGTCCATGCTTCTTGTTGGTCTTTGCTTAGTTGATCGTAAATAGCCCATTCTCTAGCTGTCGCTATGTCGTATATATACAAAACGGACTTTTCTCTTACTCTGCGTACATAAGCGATTTTATCACCTTTATTGGATATTTGTGGTCTGCAAGCACCACCGGGTCCACCTGTTACTCTTTTGGTTTCGCCAGTTTCCATATCGTAGCTATTGATGACAAATATCTCGCTGTTTGGGTCTTTATTATATTGGAAATATCCACCTGGATACACGTCTTCACTGTAATAAAGCATCTTTCCGTCGGGTGAGATAGTTGGTTCATTGACATCTTGCTGATCATTTTTTCTTTTGGTGAGTTGGATACCTTCGCCACCTGATATGTGATACATCCACATTTCACCTGCTCCAAGCGAACGACCAGAAGTGAAGTGTTTTCTAGCTATAATATACTGACCATCAGGCATCCATATTGCGTTATTGAGCAATCGGAAACTTTCTTTCGTGATTTGTTTGGGATTACTGCCATCATCATCCATATAAAATATATTGTCGCCACCTGCCGAATCACTTGTAAATAAAATCTTCTTTCCATCAGGACTCCATCGTGGCTGAACTTCCCAAGCAAGTCCCGTCCGGATTGCTTTTGCTGTCCCACCTGATGTAGGCATGGTATAAATATCACCTAGCATATCAAATGCTATTGTGCTCCCATCAGGACTAATATCGAGATTCATCCAGGTACCTTCATCGGTGGTGAAGGATACTTCTTTGGATGCTCCGGGAGGATTATTTACGTCCCATTTTGGTTTGTCTTGTGCGGATAAGCTTATTGCAAGTAAAATTGAGAAAAATGATATTAATTTGTGCATTTCAGATGGTTTGGATGATTAGACCGTAAAAATAGAAAAAGAAGAAGATATTATTCCTTTTTGGGAATGTAAAACTTAGGTTTGTAAACACGCTGCAATAATTTGAGACCATTAATACATTGCCAGAAACTTAAAGACTAATTATCATGATGATCCCAATGATATTTTCCTTTTTGCAATTGCTATATTTAAAATAAGAACAAGATTTAAAGAATGACTTCTCTGCAAAAGTATAAAATATTTAATCTATGGAGTGTCGTTCAATTCTGAATCTCACTTCCGTAAAGAAAGGCTTCCACCAGTTTTGCGGCAAAATCAAAGTTATCTTTTCCTTTGGTCAATGAAGTATCATATTCCAGCGTCAATAAATATTGATTATCTACGTCCACCAAAACCTGATGAAAAGATTGTCTGGCATTTGAGTAAATGGCTTTAAATCTTTTGTCCGGAAAATAATCATATTTTGGAACATCATTTCCACTGGATAAGCCTGTCGATATCATGTCTTTGAAAAACACTTCATAATTATTGGTCAGGGTGTCTGTGTTTTTTTCCAACGTAACAAAAAGCAGTGGTACAGATGTAGTTTCCAGTTTTTTATAATAGGTACATACTTTTGTTTTTGTATCATTAGTCCCGGTTTGGAAAATGATATCTACCACTGAGTAGCCCAACATTTTTGCCATATTGCTTTGATCTACTAAGTCACAAGGCAGAAGATTAAAATCGATTTGTACCTTTGGTTTTTCTACATTTGAACAGTGTACCATAAGAATCGCCAAAAACATTAAAATCATATAATTTTTCATAAAGGAACTTATTTTAATAATTACAAGAGATTTAAAAGCATCAAATACCTTTGTTTTATCGTTGTTTTTAAAGCCACAAAGCATTTAAACTTTCCAGCAAAGGTAAATAATAAATAGGTATTTTACGCCTAAAATTTCTATTCATAGCATGTAAATTCGAATAACAAAAACTAAAACAAATAAATTATTGCAGCTTAATTAAGGCAGATGATGTTTGATTTATTTATATGTTGTATCCAACTAATTCACCAAAGCATTTGTTTTGATAAACATTAATGATAGTACAAAAATTAACTAAATGAGTAAATACAGTTTCAGCCATATTTTTATTTTATTGATCTTAATGATTGGTTTACAAAATGATGTGAATGGTCAGGGAGTTTTTTCTATGGAAGAACATATCGATAAATGGAAAAATTCAATGGAATACACCATGGAAGTTGCACATTTAATGCCGGATTCTTTATATAATTATAAACCAACGGAGGAAGAAATGACCTTTGGTGAACAACTGCAACATATGGCGCAGAACATGACATGGCTGGCTACTGCGTATCTAATGGATGATCAAAAATATATAAAAGACGAAGTATTCAAAAAACCACTTTCACCCGCTGATATCCGGTCGTTGATCAGTACGTCATATGAATTTTCTATGCAAGCTTTACAGAAAATTGAAATAAAAAATCTGGATAAAAGCAAAGATTTTTTTGCAGGCCCCAAGACAATCAGACAGTTTATCCATTTACTACATGATCATGCCACCCATCATCGAGGTCAATTGATGGTCTACCTGAGGCTAAATGGAATTAAACCTCCAAAATATCGTGGATGGTAGAGTACAGTATAGTAAAGATTGGCTAGGTATGAGTCAAAAATAGAAAATTCAAGGTTTGGTATCCAATAGTTTTTCAAGATAATGATATTCAATCCCAAACAGCTTCTTTATTTCATCCACTTTTACCAATGCGGTCTCATCAGGAGGTGATTTTACGCCTGTAATCATCAGGTTTTTACCGGTATGTTCAGATGATATAAACTCAAATACTTGTGCTTTGTATCCATTTGCTTCCATCAGAAGTGCCCTGATACCATCTGTGATAATCTCAGCTTGTCTTTCTTCAAGGATGCCATTTTTTAAAATCGGAGATAGGGCGTTATGGTGTTTCATGACACTTCTGATCTGTTTGTGGCAGCAGGGTGAAACGACAATATATTGGGCTTGTGCCTGTATGCCTTTTGCGATTGCCATGTCTGTAGCTATGTCACATGCATGCAGCGCAATGACCATGTCAGTATCTATTACATTGGCTTCGTCGATACTTTTTTTCTGAAAAGTAAGTCCAACAAATCCGCATTTCATGGCTACTGAATAACACACTGCAACAATGTCCTCCCGCAATTCGTAGCCGGTCATCCTGCACCGCATTTTTTTAGTATTTACCAGATGATCGTACAGCGCAAAAGTCAGATATCCTTTTCCGCTGCCCATATCAGCAATCGTTATCATTTTGTCGAGAGGGAAATCCCGGATCAGGTGGTCTACTATTTCTATATATTTATTGATTTGGCGGTATTTATCCTGTGATTTATCCAGTATTTTGCCGTCTTTTCCAGCTAGTCCCAATTCCTGCAGCCAGATTTTATCGGGTGATATCCATCTTTCTTTTTCATGGTCGTGTGTGGTTTCAATATTGAATTCCTGCTTCAGTTTTTTTGATATCAATGTGGCTCTTTCTTTTTTGTTTTGTAACAAAGTGAGTTCAATATCGTCAAAAAAAATCACTGCATTAAAAAACATATTGCCCAAAAGGTGATCTAATACATCCATGATCTGTTGCGGTGCATAGTTTTTTACCTCATCTCTGGTCTTGTATCTATAAGTGAGTGAATAGCGCAGTTCATGTTTGATAGTCACCGGTTTGAGGTATACATTGATGACTTCTTTGTTTTGATGTCTTTGTTTGGAAAAAGTAATTTTAAATGATTTCCCAAGGTTTACCGATTTTTCTACTTCTGATATAAATTTGGATTTATTTTCATTTGAGGCGGACATATGCAGGACTTTGATGTGCAAATGTACTAATCCTGATACAATTACTTTCGGTTATGAAGTAAAATCCATTACTTTTGCAACAAAAATTCATCCATTTATGGAAAACGTGCTATTTACCATTTCCGGTTTTGATGTGACCTTATTGCAGGTTTTGCTTTGTATTGCAGTGATTATAGTAGGAATATTAGTATTTGCAAAAGTGAGCAAATATTCATTTTCCAATGAGACAGGTACTAAAATACCTGCCTACAGCAATGCCGGATTTATCACCAGACTAGGTATGTCCATTACTTTTTTGGTTTTGCTTGTGATACTGCGACTATTAAATTTTGATATGATAGTGTTTGATATCAATGATTTTGGTGTGACAATCAATCATCTTGCAGAGATCATGAGTCTTTTCAGTTTAGCATTATTATTCGATTGGATTATTAGTCATCTAGTAATCAGAAATAAGTATAGAAAAAGAGAAATACCTGTCAGAACATCCTTTGAACAAAATAAACACAGTGAAACCAAAGCTACAAAGCTGGTAAGATATATTGTCTACATATACATCTTGCAGGTACTTTTGAAGCGCTTGGGCCTGGACGCAGTACTGATTCAAAGGGAAATCAAAGGGGATATATTTACCATTTTTATTTCGGATATTATGATCGCTATAATGATCCTTTTGATCGCAAGGGTCATAGTTTGGTTTGTTACGCAAGTGACACTGTACAGAATGTATCAAAGCAATCAGATGGATGAAGGTATCCAATATGCGATCAATCAGCTGGTCATGTATGTTGTATATATTATTGCCTTTCTTTTTGCATTGGACAGATTGGTTTCTGATATGAGCATCGTATATGGAGGAACCGCTGCATTGCTGGTAGGTATCGGATTGGGATTACAACAAACTTTCAATGATTTTTTTTCCGGACTTGTACTGCTGTTTGAACGGTCAGTAATGGTTGGTGATATTCTGGAGATAGATGGTCAGGTGGGCCGTGTTCTGAAAATAGGACTCCGAGCATCTAGAATAGAAACCCGCAATAGTGTCTCGATGTTGGTACCCAATAGTAAGTTGGTCAATCAATCTGTGATCAATTGGACCCATTATGATAATATTGTCAGATTTGAAGTGGGAGTCGCCGTAGCATACGGTACAGAAACTACCGTAGTCAACGAATTGTTACTGAAGGCAGCAGTTTCAACAGCTGATGTGCTTAAGACACCGGAACCATTTGTAAGACTAAATGATTTTGGTGATAATGGCCTACTTTTCAGCCTGTATTTTTTTTCCAATCAGGTGATGACTGCTGAAAATATCAAAAGCGCTGTGAGGATTGAAATTGAAAAACTATTCAGAATAAACAATATTAATATACCATTCCCACAAAGAGATTTGTGGATGCGGCAAGGTGCAATATCTTAAATCTATATGAAAATTTTTATAAGTGCACTCGCCATTTTGATATTGATGCTCACCATTATAAATGGGGTAAGAAATAGATTCAGACCTGAAGTGAGGCCAAATAACACCCTTATACTGATTGGCATAGTAGTTTGTTTTTTGGCTGTTTTAGCAATTTGTTTATCAGCATATTTTGCCGGAAATTCATCACATATTCCAAAAATGATGTTCCCAGCTTTTGTCTTGGTGGTATTAATAGATCAGTACAGGAGAAACAGACGAAAATTACGACCATAACGCTGATCTTTTCTATAATTTATTCGAGATTGTTTTCAAAATACTTTGATTTTATTAATGATAGAGGTAAACAGACGTTTTTGAAAATGTGTTTATTTGGTGGCTTTTGTATGGTGAACCAAACTTTACACGCTTTTGCAAAATGGAATTAAGAGTTTATTTATTAGAAGTCAGACGAAGCAATAAACGGCACAACAGGCATTGGGAAATAATAACTATGATATCTGAGGCTAAAAGTTAGATGACTTATACAAAAAATAATGGAAACACCACTTGTAGACAATGATTATATACTGGAAAAATATCCGGGCAAAGGTGGATGGACATTTGCCTTGATCCCGGAAATACCTCAGGACAAAAAGGCCCATTTTGGATGGGTTAAAGTACGGGGTACGATTGATGGTTATGAGATAAAAAAATTTAATCTAATGCCATCTGGAAATGGCAAACTATTTCTTTCTGTCAGAGCTGAAATCAGAAAAGTCATCCGGAAGCAGGCCGGCGATATTGTTCATATAGTACTGTATCCGGACCATGAGCCGCCGGATGTGCCAATGGAATGGCTGGAATGTCTAGCAGAAGAACCTAAGGCTTATAAATTCTTTAAATCACTAAACGACACAGAGCAAAAATCATATATTGATTGGGTCTATAACGCAAAAACGGACGAGACTAAAGAAAGAAGGATAGGGGATTGCATGGATAGATTGTTGTTGGGGAAAAAGAGGTATGATTTTTAGTGGTAAACTGAAATACTTTGACCATAAAACCATAGTACCAAATAGGGATGTTTTGTAACTATTCAGATCACAGCACAGTAAATGAAAATATGTGAAGTAAAGGATGAAACCCATTGTTAAAATGAGTGAAGGACCAGTTTTGTCACTCGTCACGCATCAGATCAGACGGTATTTTTGCTGTTACTCTGGCCATAAATTTTTATGATTATATAATGAAGCAAGAGATTTCTTGTAAATATTATAAAATGGAGGTATCCGATACATACAGATCAATAGATGCCGCAAAGCATCAAGTAAACATTAACGGATGACCATTTGTGCTTAGAAATTAAAATATCAACATTTTTGACTGTCGTATGGATTTTTTAAGGGCAAAGAAATTTAACTTTGCTCTATAAGACCTGAATTGTTACATTTTTTTAATATTTTTACCACAAATTTTGATGAATGCAACAACATTTTGTAAGAAGCGGAGCATTACTGGGTGCAGCAACAATTGTATTTAACCTTATCATATACCTGATTAGCCCTAAGTTTTTAGTGAGTTGGGGATCTTGGGCAGGACTGGTGATTACCTTATATTTTATGAGTAAAGCGGTAAAAGATACACGAAATGAACTCCTTGGTTTTATATCACTGGGGGAAGCATTTAAAGCTAGCTGGCTGACTTATGTACTGGGGGCTTTCTTAACCACAATATTTATGTTCATTCTGACCAATTATGTTGATCCTGGATTGGTAGATGTTGTAAAACAAACGCAAATAGAAGCCATTGAAGAAGTAGCTGTGTTTTTTAATATTCCTGAAAGTCAGATGGAAGAGCAGATTTCGATGATCGAAGATACCAATCCTTTCGGTCTGGCTACCGTGGCATTATCCTTGCCATTGTCATTTTTATTTCCCGGAGCTGTATTTGCTATAATAATGGCAGCGATCATGAAGAAAAACGATCCTAAACTGACTGAAAATTAATTCACATCCATTGAATATCAATCCATTGAATATATCTCTTGTCATACCGCTATACAACGAAGCAGAATCACTGCCCGAACTCCATGATTGGATCGTTAGGGTGATGCAAAAACATGGGTACAGTTATGAAATCATTTTTGTCGATGATGGCAGCAAAGATGGTTCGTGGCAAGTGATAGAACAACTCCAAAGCAAAAATGCTAACGTCCGTGGCATCAAATTCAGAAGAAATTATGGCAAATCTGCTGGACTGAATGTAGGATTCGAGCGCACACAAGGTGATGTAGTGATCACGATGGACGCAGACCTTCAAGATAGTCCTGATGAAATACCAGAGCTTTATGACATGATCAAAAATCAAGGTTACGATCTTGTCTCAGGTTGGAAAAAGAAACGATACGACCCGATAACCAAGACCATACCGACCAAGCTATACAATTACGTGACTAGCAAAATGTCAGGCGTGAAACTCCACGATATGAATTGTGGACTGAAAGCCTATAGTGCTGATGTGGTAAAGAATATTGAAGTGTATGGTGAGATGCACAGGTACATTCCCGTGATAGCAAAATGGGCAGGTTTTACTAATATAGGCGAAAAAGTAGTCATACATCAAGCTCGGAAGTATGGTGTCACCAAATTTGGTCTTTCTAGATTTATTTATGGTCCGCTAGATTTGTTTTCGATCATGTTTATGGGTAAATTTGGCAAGCGTCCGATGCATTTTTTTGGCGTAATAGGTACGTTTATCTCTTTTGGTGGCTTAGGATTATTGGCATGGTTGAGTATAGAAAAGTTATTTTTTGATACATCGGGCATTGCCAATAGACCTGCATTTTATCTAGGTATATTGATGGTCATCGTCGGTGTCCAGCTATTTATTGCAGGATTTTTGGGAGAATTGATCAGCAGAAGTGCATCTGAGAGAAATACTTATAAGATTACAGAGGTGATATAAGGGGAATTTTAAATAAAAATATAGTTGCAAAGACTTGAAATTATGTGGTATGTAGTTATTAATTTTGTGGTAATGTAAAGCACAAGTTACAAACTTGCGCTAGCAGGGGGAAGAATTTAAATTATGTGGTATGTAGTTATTGATTTTGTGGCAATGTTAAGCACAAGTTACAAACTTGTACTAGCAGGGCTCAAACTAATTCATTGATACCATCAGTATACAAAAAGTATAGAATTTTTGGTTCTGTTTAAAAATGATAACGAGAGCGTTGCGTGTGTTCGACCAAAACCTTGCAACAAAAAGATAATAAATAAAAAATAAATTGAATGGATATAATTTTTGAAACATTTCAACACCTTTTAGATCCTGATTGGATAATGAATAATGGGGGTTTATATTTGGTTCTTATAATTCTGTTTATTGAAACAGGGTTATTTTTTGGATTTTTCCTTCCTGGCGACCCTTTATTATTTGTGTCGGGCGTGGTCATAGCTTCTTCAGATGGCACATATCCTTTTAGCTACGATATTTTAAATTTGACATTTTGGATGTTATTATTTATGATTTCAACTATACTGGGTAATTTTTTTGGCTATTGGTTTGGAAATAAATTTGTTTATCTTTTTAATCGAAAAGAAGATACTTGGTTTTTGAAAAGAAAACATATAGACGCTGCTCATGAATTTTATGGTAGCCAAGGTGGATTTGCTATAGCAATTGCTAGATTTTTACCTATTGTGAGGACTTTTGCACCTATATTAGCAGGAACTGTCAAAATGGATTTCAAAAAATTTACATTTTATAATATCATAGGAGCAATAATCTGGGTAGGTAGCCTTACTTCATTAGGATACGTCTTGGGAGATAATCCTTGGGTAAAAAGTAATTTAGAATATGTTATTATTGGCATCGTTTTGATTGTAACTTTACCCGTTATTTTCAAATTAGTTTTAAAAAAGAAATAACTTATTCAAAATATTTTGGGAGGTAGTGATAGTATTCCAAACTACTTCTGGCTCAATGCTGGCGCGTACATAGGCAGTGATCACCAATGATAACAATATAGCGACATGGTAAGTGGTAGGTCTAGTTTTAAGGAGATCAGGGTCAATAAATTTGTATGCGATATAGTGCAGCTTCGGTTATCATGAGTAGGACCTGTCAATATGATTTCTCAAAAATAGATTTAAATAAAAATAAAAACTAATAAGAAATTAAATTATGTGGTATGTAGTTATTGATTTTGTAGTAATGTTAAGCACAAGTTACAAACTTGCGCTAGCAGGGGATTTTGTGGTAATGTTAAGCACAAGTTACAAACTTGCGCTAGCAGGGTTTTTTGACATAATGTCTTTTTATTTGCAAAGATACCAATATGTAGTATTTGAATCAAGTGCCTTCACTTTTTTTAACCAACTAATTCTGCTTTTACACACAACTCGCAACTGGCATACATTATATATTTATAATTCAACTGTTGAGTCCACTCCGAAAAGTAAATTTAACACTAAGGTTAAAAGAAGAAAATTTGTACTGTATTGATAATCAACTGTTTCCCTTCAGGGATGTTTTATATATCACTAACAAAATTATAAAGGTCAATATTTTTTGATATGTATAAATCAATATCTAAGTCAATTATTTCCAATCGTAAATTAAACTCATTACTTAATTTAATGTTTTTTGATCAAAAAAATCATAATAAACATCATAGATAACAATGTCAATATCATGTACTCGAGTCATAAAATATTTATTTGGTAAAACATAAAGCCAAGGGCCAGTTGCTTTACCAAAAAGATTAACGATTATACTATTTTTAGAATAATAAATCATATCAATTATCTATAAAAATGTTTCTTTTAGTTTAATTGTAAACGTCTTTTCTATTTCCAAATTGAATAATATCAACAACTAATACATCATCAAAAATATTGTAAATTATTCTGTAATCTCCTACTCGAATTCGATAAGCATCACTTCCTTTTAATTTTTTATAGCCTATTGGTCTTGGATTATCTGCAAGATTGTAAATAGCGGTTTTTATATTCGAATAAAATGGCTCATTTATTTTTTCAAGCGCTTTGATTGCCACTTTTTTAATGGTAATTTTATAGATCACTATATATTTTGTCTGTTAGCTTCAATTATTTTAAATGCTTCATCAATGGGGATAGATGGTTCATTGCTTTTTTGAGCTTCTTCGTAAAGTTTGATGTCTTCCAATTCATCAAGCTCTTCCATGATGGCCTCGAAATCCTTTATGGGAAGTACTACACTTAATTTTATGCCATTTGTGTCAGTAATGAATTGAGGATTGATGGTCACCATATTTTTTGATTTAATATCTATATAACCACAGTTAAAAATAAAAGGTTTCAGTACCCAAAGATAAATTTCTTCATTCAGTCAATCCACTTCCTATACATCCATCTCCATTATCTCTCCCTCTACAATCAGATTGCCTTCAGTCACAGATTGGATATATGCTACCGAAACACCGGGTGCTCGTTCAAGTAATTTAAAACCCTTTTCTGTTACTTCCAAAACAGCTAGTTCCGTTACGATTTTTTTGACACAACCTACTCCCGTGAGGGGCAGAGAACATTTTTTCAATAACTTAGATTCCCCCGCTTTATTGACGTGCATCATGGCTACGATGATGTTTTCAGCGGAAGCTACAAGGTCCATCGCGCCACCCATACCTTTCACCATTTTGCCGGGTATCTTCCAGTTGGCGATGTCTCCTTCTTCGGATACTTCCATCGCACCGAGTATGGTCAGATCTACATGTTTGCCACGTATCATACTGAAACTCATTGCCGAGTCAAAAAAACTTGCTCCAGGCAATGTCGTGATAGTTTGTTTGCCTGCATTGATGACATCAGCATCTTCTTCACCTTCATATGGGAAAGGTCCCATACCGAGAACACCATTTTCGCTTTGGAACTCTACATTGAGCCCTTCCGGCACATAATTAGCTACTAAGGTTGGGATACCAATACCCAGGTTGACGTAATATCCGTCTTTTAATTCCTGTGCGATTCGTTTGGCTATGCCGGTTTTGTCCAGTGGCATTGTTTAAAGATTTAGTGTTCAGTGATACATTCCTAAACACAAAGTTAGATCAAATTTCAGTAAAAGATAACAAGTGAGTTTAATTTTTGAATTTGTAGGCAAAGGTTCGATATTCTTTCCCTGCTGGGCAAAAAACATTTGGGCCTTCAATACAGTGCCTTAAAATTCCATTACAAATTCAATGCTAACCATTCATTATAAAGAATTAAATTCGCCAAAATGCCATAATATACCAGAAGGGTCGTGTAGAAAACATTCACTTCCCCAATCCATTTTCCGAATAGGAACAGTCCTAATATTTTCGTATTTCGAAGATAGATCTAATGCCATCAGATCATTCCAAAAACGATGAACATCCGCCACTTCCATAAATATCATGGTGTTATCGACCCAGTCTTTTACATAAGCATCCTGCAAATAAAAGCCTAAACCATTGCTTTCAAAATAGGATAAACTATGTGACAAAATGTTTTCATTGAAGCCAAGGTCTTTATAAAATTGACGGGAAATTTTGAAATCATTTGAGCCAATAAAAGGTCGGATTGATTTTCCTTTGTGTTCCATGTTATATTGATTTTTAGTAACTATTTAGGTACTTAGTCTAACGAGTAGTTTTGTCACGATTTTTGCAATTTGTAGGCAAAAATAGCATCAAAAATTTGTATTTCAATTCTTACGACGACGGGCTTCACCCGTCGTTACCAATATTTTGCCCCTACAGGGCAATGAACTAAATAGTTACGATTTTTAAATATTTAAATTTTTGCTAACGATATTGACATACAAACATTTTGCTTATTTGAAAGTTGACCTGTAAACTACTATGTACTGAACTAAATAATATTTTTTTGTCAAGCAGAGGTGCAAATAGCAAATTTATTTGGCTATATTATTTAAAGCGCTGCATAATTTATTTTAAGACGCCTTTCTTTTAAGAATAAGTGCACTAATTAATGTCACTATAAGCCCTATAGGTAAAATTTCTGTATAAGTGATAAGTGCATTAAAAAACGGATTTTTATACATCTCTCCAAATTTTGTCATTTCTTTGGCTTGTTTGTCAATATCAGTTTGAGGCACACCATCTGTTTTCATTTTTTCGAGGATTTGTGCGGTATATTTTTCCATAAAATCAGGCATAAAATAGTAATAGTCTACCAACCAGGTGATCACATAGATTGTGGATGCTATTAAAGTGATTAGTAAACCAATTTTAAATCCTTTTCCAAATGAAATTATTCCATCTCCGTGTTGATCTCTGTATTTTTTGATACCGACAAAGATAAGAGAGAAAGCTACCAACATACTGGTGTATCCATAGATAGCTCCACTTTCTATATTTCCTGAAGCGTGAAAAATAGTAGTTGTGATAATAAGCATAGCAGCGACTATCAAACCCGCTATGATACCAAAAGTGATGACTAATTTGTTCATATTTTAACGATTAAAAAGTTGAAAGATGCCACAAAAGTGAATTCAAATTTGAAATTACCGGTCATACTTTTGTGTGATTTTGTTTCAAATATGCATAAATCATACCTAAGTATGATAATATTATGGTATTAAACCCAGCCTTTTTGCTTTTTCTATGGCTTGTGTTCGTCTTTTAACTTCCATCTTTTCAAATAGATTGGATGTATGCGTTTTTATTGTGTTTAAAGAAATAAATAGATTTTCTGCTATTTCTTCATTACTTAGACCATCAGCAATTAGTACAAGTACTTCCAGTTCTCTTTTGCTTAATCCAGTTTGATTCAAAGCGTCAGAATTGAGCTGGAACGTTTCGTTTTTAGAAATATATACTTCCTTCTCGATAATTATAGTCTTGGGTTTTTTATCAGTCAGCTTTAATGCCAGCCAAATTCCAAGTCCTGTAAAAATAATGGCAATCGCGCTGATATAAATTTCTATGGAATAATCGAACATAAAAAACCTGATTTCCAACCATCTAAGTACATAAAGTAGTATGGCAAGGCTGGATGCATATAACATAATATCTTTATTTTTAGCAATTCGGTCAATGAGTGACATATCTAAAACAAGGATTTTATTGACATTAAAATTTGTATCAAAAGTAGCATTTATTTTTACTTTTTATTTTTAAATAGATGATAAAGTCATTGTAAATATTTTGAAATTCAAATGTTGCCAAACTTAAATATAAATAATGGAATTTCAATGTATCATATTTTTGTATAAAAGATCTTAGGTTTCAATTGTCAATTGATAAAGAGTAGCCCTTCAATTTATAACTTACTATATTCATACCCAATATGAAAAAGTGCATCACCCAGCGAAACCACGCTTGCATTGTTATGTCCTATGATATGTCCGGAGTAAGTTGAGAGGACGTCCATACTTTTTGTACCGTATGGATCTTTGATTTCGCCCAGTTTATCTCCTTTTGATACTACATCCCCTGATTTTTTTTGCCAGATAAATATGCCGGGCGAAGCAGCCCTTACCCAGTTGTCTTTATGAATTATCCATTGTTCAAGTACTCCGATTTTTTTGTTTGCTTCAGTCATTTTTAAAGCATTCAGGATGTTTTTTATCAGATGCATCCCGGCATTAATCGAGTACTTATCAAGCCGAATAGATTCGCCTCCTTCATACACAATAGCAGGTACTTTCATATCAGAAGCTGCTTTCCTGAATGAATGGGCAATCAAGGGTTGTTCTATCAAATATTTTAATCCACTGTGTCTGGCCAGCTTTTCTGCGATGATATCATATTTATTGTATCTAACTTGCGGATGATTATATCTGGCTTCACCTCCCGTATGAAAATCTATGGCCACATCTACATAGGGTAATATTTTTTTAGTAATAATCCTGGCTACCCTCGAGGCAAGTGAACCGTTCATATGACCAGGAAAGGATCGGTTTACGTCTTTTCCATCGGTGACATCTCTGCTGAAGTTGATAAATCCATAAACATTGAGCAATGGAATGATGATTACCGTCCCGCAAGAGATGTCCGAGTATATGCCTTCTTCCAGGCTTCGCCTTACTATTTCTATGCCATTGATTTCATTGCCGTGTAGTCCTCCCAATATGAGTACAGATGGTCCCGGTCGACCGGTATGTAATACGTGGGCGTATACATTGATACGATTGTCAGAAGGTAGTTTTCCGGCATTGATGCGGATGGTATGTATTCGTCCGTGGGCGATGATCTCATTGTCTATAATCAGTTCATTGATATCATTGAGTTTCGGTATTATCAGTGATGATGGCATGGATTATCTTCTATTTTTTTCTACAAACTGAATAATCTTACCGGCTATATCAACTCCTGTAGTCCCTTCAATGCCTTCGAGTCCGGGAGATGCATTTACTTCCAGGACTACAGGCCCTGTGTGGGTTTTTAACATATCCACCCCAGCGATTTTAAGACCAAGAATCTCAACCGACTTTAATGCAGTTTCTTCTTCCTGACTAGTGAGTGTTATAATTTCTGATGTACCACCTCTATGCAGATTGGACCGAAAATCGCCAGGTCGGGCCTGTCTTTTCATGGCTCCGACTATTTCACCATCCACCACAAACGCACGAATATCTGCTCCTTTGGCTTCTTTGATGAATTTTTGCAAAATCACTTTTTCTTTTGTGGCATAAAATGCTTCGAGGATAGATTCGGCATTACTTTTATTTTCAGCAAGAATGACACCCATGCCTTGTGTGCCTGAGACCAGTTTGATGATGATGGGATATGGTGCCATTTGGTCTAACAAAAAAGGCATGGTATATGGATTGCTAACGTAGACAGTTTTTGGTACGCCTATACCGTGGCTCCCCAATATCTGCAAACAACTGAGTTTATCTCTGGCTTTTAATAGTGGTTCCGCATGCAATGTGGAGAATACTCCCTGACTTTCAAACTGTCGGATGACAGCCGCCCCATAGGTTGTGGCAGTAGATCCTATACGTGGGATGACGGCATCTATTTTTTCGATCGGTTGATTATTAAAAAATATCTTTGACTTTTCTGATTCTATGACAAGATCACACGCCATATGATCAATCACCCGTACATAATGATTACGTCGCCTTGCAGCATCTACCAAACTTTGCGTGCTATATAGCGATGCATTGCGGGAAAGTATGATGATATTCATTGGACACTTGTTAAAATAATTTGTAAAGATAATTATTCCAAATAAATATCAAATTTCTTTATCAACACAAAGAATGTAATTACTTTAGTGCATTCAAAATCAAAACATGTCTGCAATAGAACTTAATAATAAAAGAACCATCAATGCCTGGGCCCTATTTGATTGGGCAAATTCGGCTTACGCACTGGTGATTTCCACAGCAATTTTTCCCGGTTATTTTGAAGAGTACACACCCAAAGAGATCACACTGGGTAATTTGAATTTTTCAAACAGTTCATTATACTCATTTGCCGTGTCATTCTCTTACATCATCATTGCATCGCTGTCTCCTTTGTTATCGGGCATTGCTGATTATAGTGGGCGACGTAAGTTTTTTCTAAAAACTTTTACGCTTATTGGCTCTCTGGCCTGTATAGCCTTATATTTTTTTAAAGGTGAGCCACAACTTTGGCTTGGTACATCTGCTTTTATCTTGGCTACTATAGGATTTGCGGGTAGTCTGGTATTTTATGACTCCTATTTACCTCTGATTGTTACTGAAGACCGTTATAATAAAGTCAGTGCAAAAGGGTACACATACGGTTATATAGGGAGCGTTATTTTATTAATTTTTATCCTGATGATGATCCAAAAACCGGATTGGTTCGGACTTTCAGACGGTCAACTTGGAGCTAGGATCGGATTTCTTCTGGTAGGTGTCTGGTGGCTTGGATTTGCCCAATATACATTTAAGTACATGCCTAAAGATAAAAAGAATCTTTTTACTGCCGGAATGATAAAAAACGGATACAAGGAAATTGCTGGTGCATTCAGCAGGGTTAAGAATATACCAAACATCAAACACTTTTTATTGGCATTTTTTTTCTATAGTGCAGGTGTTCAGACTGTCATATATCTGGCAACAATATTTGCAAAAAAAGAGTTGGCGTTCGAGACAGCGGAGTTGATCCTTCTGGTGCTTATTTTGCAATTGGTGGCGATAGGTGGGGCATATTTTTTTTCTATCCTTGGCAATAAGAAGGGGAATAAATTTTCAATTATGGTTATGATTTGCATCTGGATATTTATATGTATTGCGGCTTATTTTACGTATGACAAGTTGTTTTTTTATATATTGGCTTCTTTTGTGGGTTTAGTGATGGGTGGAATACAATCTCTTTCACGGGCCAGCTATTCTATGCTGATTCCGGAAAAAAACCATGACACCACTTCATATTTCAGTTTTTATGATGTAGTCTATAAATCTGCGATTGTTGGTGGAACGTTTATATTTGGATTAGTAGATAATATAACCAATAATATGAGATATTCCGTACTGACTTTGGCTATTTTTTTTATTTTGGGTCTTTATTTTATGACCAAAACAAGGATTGACAATAAATTTGGTGCAGTATAAAAAATGCCACAGCATGTATACTGTGGCATTTGTGATAATGTTATAACAAATCCTTAGCGAAAACTTAAAAACTGTAGACTGCTGCTACTAAAAGTGATGATAATTTATCTGACCGGTCTGCTTTGGTAAAGTCAGGTGTGACCAGATCAGCAGAAAACATGTCCATTCGGTATTCCGGAATGATACGAAGATTACCAAGGATAATATTGGCTGAAACTGTCAGATCAAGTAAATCATTGCCAGTGCTTGACGGCTCTTCTACATCCAGTAACCCTAGGCCATTGTCCTTGAAGTATTCAGATCTGATCCCAAATGATAGATTTTCACTTGTTTTGTAATTGGCATATATAGCTGCGCCATAAAAATTATCGGTTACATTGGTAGCATTAAGTCCCAGATTTAGATAATCTGAAATGGCATAAGTTGTGGTCAGGTCCAATTGCATAAAATCATCATCCATTAAGGTGTTGAGATAAACAGCACCCTTTTCAAAAACATAGGATAGTTGAGCACCTGCAAAATAGGTTCCATTTGGGTTAAAATCCGTAAAGTCTGTAGGATTAAATACTCCAATCATTGCACCGAAACCTTTGCTTAAGTCATAATTTATTTTGAGACCAGCATGATTAAATGGCCCGTACGAAAACATGTATGAAGTAGAGTAATGATAATTTAATACCGGCGAAATAACTTCATAACCCAAAAACGTATTAAACTTTCCTAAAGTTAAGGTAAGTTTTTCTGTAGGCTTGTAATATGCGTATGCCTGATTTACAATATTCAATGATCCTTGCGAATTAAATACTGCATCTTTTCCTCTAGGGCCGAAAACCAGGTCAGCAACAAATCCTGATTTTTTTGTTTCGTACTTTCCAATCAGGTTAAACATGCCGACAGCAAATCCAGGCAAATTAGCAAAAGATGTAGGTGGCGACACTGTTCCACCATTTCCAGCATCATTTGTGCTGTTTAGGTTAGTGCGGAAATAGGTATCTGCAGAACCGGTTAAAGTAAAAAAGGAATCGATTTTAATTTGTCCATGAACTACTGAAGTCAGGCCAAAAAGTAGAAAAAGTAAAAAGCTTTTCATTTTCTTTAGATTTAGATAGTGATAAAAATTGTTTCTAAATTCCAAAGAAGACTTGAAAATAATCCTTAATAAGGCTTATCTTTGTGATTCGAAATTAGCATTTCAAGTCTTCTTGGTGCTTAATTGCCCTCAAAAACTCCACTTTTTGAGGGTTTTTTTATTTATTAGATCAAGACTCGGAAACCATCATGGCATAACTGCCTCGTTCTATGTTTTGATATGCACTCATTTCATGTTCAGTAACATCGAGACCTTTCATTTCCATGTCTTCACTTACTCTGATTCCTACTGTTCTCTTGATGATAAAAAGTACTAGGAAAGCAAATGTAAACGTAAAGGCACCTATCGCTAACACGCCGATGAGTTGAGTTATAATGTCTCCATTTCCAAATATTCCGACTGCAAGAGTTCCCCAAATACCGCAAGCAAGATGCACTGAGGTTGCACCCACCGGGTCATCTAGTTTGAGTTTGTCAAAAAACACAACTGAAAAAGGAATGATAGCGCCGGCTATGGCACCTACAATAAGAGCAGAGCCCGGAGTAAATCCATCTGCGCCTGCAGTAATTCCTACCAAACCACCTAGAACTCCGTTTAGTACCATGGAATGGTCCAGAGATTTGAATTTTATATAGGATACGACAAAAGTAGCAAGTGCACCTGCAGCTGCTCCCAGACATGTGGTCACAAATACCAGTGAAACTGCACCCGGGTCAGCAGAAAGTACTGAGCCACCATTAAATCCAAACCATCCAAACCAAAGTAGAAACGCTCCGATCGTGGCCAATGGCATATTGTGGCCAGGAATGGGCCTAACTCCCTTTTCTGTATATTTGCCTTTGCGGGCTCCAAGCAGGATGATGGCAGCAAGTGCACCCCATCCTCCCACGCTGTGTACTAAAGTAGAGCCAGCAAAATCAATAAATCCAAGCGTATTGAGCCATCCACCACCCCATTTCCACATGCCCGTGATGGGATAAGAAATCAATACAAACAACGTAACAAATACCAGAAAAGGCATTAGTTTTATTCTTTCAGCTACAGCGCCCGATACTATACTGGCGCATGTAGCAGCAAACATTGCCTGAAATATAAAATCGGTATAGTAAGTGTACTTTCCACCGGCATAATCCACTAATCCAGCAGCCCCTTCAGGTAAGCTCAGACCAAAGCCTGAAAAACCCAAAACGCCTCCTGCAAAATCTGCACCGGGATACATAAGATTAAAACCAACAGCAAAATATGTAATTAAACCTATGCAGAGTATCATTACATTTTTAAACAATATATTAACAGTATTTTTTTGTTGGACAAGACCCGCTTCAAGGGTTGCAAATCCAAGGTGCATGATGAATACCATCATGGAAGCAATGAGTATCCATAGGTTATTTGTTACAAAAGGAACTTCAGTCATGACTATTTCTTTTTAAAATTTTAAATTATTAAAGTGCAGATTCATTTATACTGCCAGTACGAACAGAGATTATTTCATCAATCGATGTAATGATAATTTTTCCATCTCCTATTTCGCCGGTATGTGCTGCGGAGATAATCGTATCAACTACTTTTTTTACATTTTGATCTTCAACTATGATTTCGATCTTCATTCTGGCAATGTATCCCACATCATATTCTACTCCTCGATATACTACATGCTCTGCCAGTTGTTTGCCATAACCCTTTACTTCAAAGAAGGTGAAAAAATTTGCCCCGATTTTACTCAGTTCATTTTTTACGATCTCAAACTTTGAAGATCTTATGATGGCTTCTATCTTCTTCATTACTTTTGTTTTGATTAAAAAAAATGATAAATATTGACAGCAAATGTAGATGCCCACTATTTAGCGGCAACCATGTAAAATGATAGTATTGTTATTTTTAAAGGATAAGATTTAGATATAGCAGCTTGATTCTCAATATGTACGATCATTTCATGCTGTAATACTCAGTATTTATTAAAAATATAATTTATTTCTAAAATATTAAATAAATTTGGGGGTATAACCAAGAAAAAGCTAAATAAATGTTACTCATCATTTAAAAAACATAGGGTCTAAGTAAAAAATTAGTTTTATAGTTTAATTTTAAGATTAAACACTGAATTGACATAAATCAATTTTTCATTTGAAATTTGATAAATTGACTAATGCTGGATATGTTTTTTAACAAACACCTTTTGAGCATCAGTTTGGTCTTGATAGTTCTGCAAACATAAAATTGCTTTTTACTCTCTTTAAAAATAATTGCATTGTTATATGATAAGTTCAGGAAGTTTTAAATATGATTGCATCAAGGTCTTTGGTAAATCAGGGTAAACCTTTATCTTAAAATATGCGGGAAAATTATTTATCCAGACCTTAGATATTTTATTAAATTAATGAAAATTTACTTCCAAAATGATGAATATTGAGTACCTATATTATATATAACCATGCGCTTATATGGTAAAATATCGATCTATCTGATTTTTATATATATTTTATTTAATTTATAAATCATTGAAAAACAATTTCATATATGTTACGATTATAATTATATGTATTTTTTTAGTATAATATTTTTTTATATATATAAGCCACCATATATTTGCAGCAGAATAGCGTGAGAAACTATTCAGAACCTACCTTTTATTTCCAACCTGATTATAGTAATAGTTTTACCTTCAAAGTTTTATGAATGTAATTCATTCTTATATGAAATTACATAACGTTAGTGTACATTTTGCATTATACATTAATTCTATTTATATATTATTATTTCCAACCTGAATTTTGATTTTAGACCCGCACGAGTAAAGGCAGCTTATTGCTTTTAATAGTTATTTTATTTCTTAACCAATAAGTTACTGGGGCTTAAGTGGATATGTATGCCACTAACTCTCATAACAGTAAAAAATTTATTTCTTAAAACTCAAAATTTGGATCTCATGAATGGAGCAAATTCAACACAATTCGATACCTTATTAAGGAAATATTTCCTTTTTATGGTATTACTCAGTGGTACATTTAGTGCTGCGATGGCCCAGACACCATCGTGCGCTTGTAAGGGTGCCATCAATGTTTCTGTAGATTTAGCCTGTGAAGCTGCTATCTCCGCAGAGCAAATTCTTGCAAATGGTGCAACATGTGGTGGTAGTCCTACTACTTTGTTGGTCACATTAATGAAGACACCTACTGGCGGTGTTATCGCTACCGGTAATGGTATAGCCACTTTACCAGATGGACAGCTATATGTAGGTAAAACTATATATGGTAAAGTTACAGACCCTTCAGGATTAAATTCCTGTTGGACGACTATCAAAATCGAGGATAAAATCAAACCTACCTGGGAAGATACTGATCCGGTGGACGTTGTAATTACTTGTCCGGCAATGTCAAGTTTTACACCTGTGGCAATTGATAATTGTCATACACCTGTAGTATACATTGTTAGTGAGACAATTATAGTAAACGATTGTTTCAATCCGATCTTTGCAGGCGCTGACACAATTAAGCTGATCGAAAGAACTTATCTGGCAAGAGATGAATCGGGTAATATATCTGAAGTAGCTTGTGTGGTCAGAATTTGGGTAGTGGGACTTGATGTGGATGATATCATAGGTGTCAGAAACATCTCTGTAGAGTGTGATGATAATTATGCAAGATTGCAGAATGGTAATCCTTCTCCTACACCTATAACTATTAATGGCTTGACGTATTTCGGGACAGGTGTACCTTCTTTGTATCCGTGGATGCCGTCTACTTCTAGTGCTGGAAAAGCTGATGTAAATCCGGCTAATGGTAATTTGAGGCTTTCAGGTGGAACTCTATTTGGAGATTTAACTGGCACTGGAGCACAGATTTGTGTTACTGCGGCAGCTACAGGAAATATTACTTTTAACTGGAATGCACAGATGATGGGAACAATACCTCCTCTAGGAAATTATGGAGGAGATCATGCACAGTATGGTGTAAATGGTGCATTTACAAATCTCACCACAGGAGGAGTCGGCTCAGGTGCTACCCCTCAAAGTGGGACAGGAGTAGTTGTACCTGTAGTTTCTGGAGATAATTTTTGCTTCAGGGTGCGTACAAATAATTTTGAAAGATGGACGGAATTAATGATATCAAATATAACAACAAGTGTTAATGGTCTTATTCCTGCAAATATTGCATTAAACCCAGGAGGTTCTGATTGCAACATCTATGTCACTTATTCTGACACTAAATTGCCACAAATAAAATGTGTTACAAAAATAATCCGTAGATGGCAAATATTAGAGTGGTCATGTGATTCCAAAATTCTTGAATTTATCCAGATCATAGAAATACGCGATTCAAAAGGACCTGTTGTGACTGGATTGAAAGACGATTATGCAACGACAAACGGGCATAAATGTGAAGGTTTATACAAATTACAGAAGCCTGTCCTTTCAGACAATTGTTCTGATTTACTTACCTATGATGTTACCACGTACGATGAAAACGGAAACCCTACAGGTTTTATTAAAGGAATTAAATTAACTGACGCTGACAGATATGTTAAACTTCCATTGGGTTGTGTAGAAATACTATACACAGCTTATGATGAATGTCACAATCAAACTGAATTTACCATTTCCGTTTTTGTAGAGGATAATACTCCACCGGTAGCGATTTGCGATCAGAATACAACAGTGGGTCTGACACTAGATGGCACAGCTTGGGTTCCTGCCACTTCATTTGATGATGGTAGTTATGATGAGTGTGATCTGGCAAAAATGTTGGTAAGAAGAATGGATCCTACAGCGTGCAAGCCATGTAAGACCCCTTCGTTCCCTGGATTTACTCATTTGGGAGAATATACGAACATAAACAAAACTGTACCGCACTACTATTATATATCTAAACACAGAGCAAACGTAAGAGTTGCAATGAGAACTGCTGAAGCAATGGGTGGATACGTAGTGGCAATCAACTCAGCACCGGAAGGAACATGGTTACACGGTAAGGTACTGGATTGGAAATTAAATGAAGACTATTTGATCGGACTTAGAGATCCAAAAGCAAAAGGTGAATATAGCTGGTCAAGTGGAGAAACATCCACTTATAGAAATTGGAATGTTGGTCATCCAAGAAACAAAAACCTGACAGATGGTCTTGACTCTTTGTGGGTAATTGCTAAGGATGCAACAGGAGCTTCTTCTGGAAAATGGCAGACTATAGCATTTGACAATTGTGATTCTGATGAGTATTTGTATGTGGTAGAAATTACTGACCCATGTGGATTTAGTGAGTATGTTAAATTCTGTTGTGCTGATGTCAGTACATCACCTAAACAGGTAGTATTCAGAGTAATAGATAAATCAGGAAACTGGAATGAATGTATGGTTAATGCAATTGTACAAGATAAATTACCTCCACGCATTACCTGTCCGCCTCACATGACAGTCACTTGTAATGATTATTTTGATACTGCAAAATTATATCATACTTTCGGGTGGGCTACGGCGTATGACAATTGTGATAATATCCTTATCACTACCGACTCTATCGTTGATCTTAACAGTTGCAGAATAGGTAAAATCACACGTACATTTACTGCTACTGATCCAGGTGGTCGTACTGCTACATGTACACAGATTATACACGTACACGGTCCGGAATTTCCTTTTGTAATGACAGAAAACAGATGGCCATTAGATGTTACAATTGAAGGATGTGAAGATCCAAACGACGATGCTTTCAGTCCAGAAAATCTTGGAAAACCAAATCTTGCTGCTGACAATATCTGTAGTTTAGTAGGTTCAGAATATGAAGATCAGATATTTACTTTTAACAATAGCTTTGGAGAAGCTTGTTTCAAAATATTGAGACACTGGACAGTCATCGACTGGTGCCAAAGATATGATCTCCCTGGCGGAGGTTACGAGTACAGAACATGGACTCATACACAAATTATAAAAGTATATGACCCGGTAAAACCGGTTATTACCAGTAGTTGTGCTCCTAAATCCGTATGTACGTTTGATCCTACATGCACTGATGGTTATATTGAGCTTACAGCTACCGCTACCGATGTATGTACTCAGATATTAAGGTATACATATAAAATTGATGCATTCAATGATGGCTCTTTCGAATTAAGTCTCTCAAAATCAGGATTAGGAAACACAGCAGATGCAAGCGGCAGGTACCCAATTGGAACACATAAGATAGTTTGGGCTTTTGAAGACAGGTGTGGAAACGTTACAAAATGTGAGCAATTATTTACTATAGCTAACTGTAAAGCGCCTACTCCTTATTGTATTAATGGTCTGGCTACTAGTCTGATGCCAATGGATACAGATAATGACGGAACTCCTGATGCTGGTATGGTCGACATTTGGGCGAAGGACTTTGACAACGGTAGCTCACATCCATGTGGATATAAAGTATACTTATCGTTTGCACCAATTACTTTAGGTCAGGGTGGATTGCCTGTTGTAGTGGCAAACAGAACATTTACATGCGACGATTTGGGTAGGAACGATATCAATTTGTATGCAGGTGTACTTACACCAATGGGTACAATAGTACAGGACTTCTGTTCTACTTTTATCAATATCCAAGACAACTTTGATGTTTGCGATCAGGATACTATAGATGGTAGATTTGTTGTAAATGGATCAGTAATGACCGAAACAAATATTCCGGTAAGAGAAGTGAATATTGCTCTAGAAGGAAGTGAAATGAACTTAATTACCAATAATACTGGTATGTTTAATTTCGAAGGTATGTTGATGGGTGCAAATTATGTAGTTAAACCTACTAAAAATGACGATCACATCAATGGTGTATCTACACTTGACCTTGTAATGATTCAGAGACATATCCTGCAAATTGAAAAACTCAATTCGCCATACAAACTTATCGCTGCAGATGTAAACAATGATAAGAAAATCACAGCATCTGACCTCACTGAATTGCGCAAACTGATACTAGGCATTACTAATAGCTTTCCAAATAATAAATCTTGGAGATTTATTGACAAAGCCTATACATTCCAGGACATTCAGAATGCACAGACTGAATCATTCCCTGAAGTTTATTTCATAGAAAATATGGGCACTGATATGGAAGCTAATTTCATGTCTGTAAAAGTAGGTGATGTAAATGGTAATGTTGTGGCAAATGCAAATGACAATAATACTGAATCAAGAGCATCTTCTGTAATGGAGTTGACAGCTGAAAATCAGATACTTACTGCTGGACAGACTATTAATGTGCCAGTAGTGTTGGCTCAAGATGCAGATGTGTCTGGATTCCAGTTTACTGTCAATTATGATACCGAATTATTCAGCCTTGAAGCTGTAAATGGAGGGATCACAGGAATGACAGACAACAACTTTGGATTTACCAGACTCGCAAGTGGAATAGTGACTGTAAGTTATAACCGAGAAAATTCATTAGGTCTTAAAGCCGGTGATGTTGTCTTCACACTTTCACTTAAAGCCAAAGATCAAGGTAAACTTTCTGAAGGATTCTGGATAGATTCTGCAGTTACAAAGGCAGAAGCTTATACCTCTGATTATGATGTGATCAAAGTAGAATTTAATGTGAATAACAGAGTGGATCAAGCAGCAGTATTATATCAGAATACGCCTAACCCATTTAAGGCAAACACATCAATAGGGTTTGATTTACCGGAAGTAATGGATGCGACAGTGACTATTTTTGATGTAACGGGTAAAACACTAAAAGTGATCAGCCAGTCATTCAATAAAGGTTTCAATAGTATCGAGCTGAATAAAAATGAACTTGGTAGCGTAGGTGTATTGTACTACAAACTTGAAGCAGGTGACTTTACTGCTACCAGAAAAATGGTTGTAATAGAATAAGTTTTCTATAAAGAATTTACTGTTTTTGGGATGGGACCCCGCTTCGAAACGTCGAAGGGGGTCTTTTTCATTTAATAAACCAGTAAATTTAAGGATTCTCTATTAAATTTTGAAACATCATCCCGCATTTAATCCTTTATTTAGAAATATTTGCTCTTAAAATACTTGGTTCCACTCCGAATATGCCACTTTTATGATAATCATCTGTTTTACCCCTTCTTATCCGAACCTTGGCAACCATCTGGCCAAACCCCCGGCCCCTGAAGGGGAGAACACCTGAAGGGGAGACTGTCTAAAGGGGTGTACCATTCATGGAAATAGTAGATTATCAAGTTAGTATAAATATATATATTCCAAATTTAAATAACAAATTACTTTTCAGTGGGGACTCAATACTTAAAATACATTTCAAAACATTATTTGGCCAAATCTGAACATTTTTCTGTTTATCCGCTTTATATTTCTTTGAATAAATATAATCAACATGGAATACCGCAAACTGGGAGTAACTGATATCAACGTCAGTGTCATTTGTCTTGGCACCATGACATATGGCCAGCAAAATACTGAAGCCGAAGGTCATCAACAATTGGACTATGCATTGACGCAAGGTATCAATTTTGTAGACACTGCTGAAATGTATTCAGTACCGGGAAGAGCTGAAACAGCGGGATCCACTGAACGAATCATTGGTACGTGGCTAAAAAAATCAGGCAAAAGAAATGAGATTATTCTTGCTACAAAAGTAACGGGTCCTTCACCTGCATTTAAACATATCAGCACAAATCTTGGTTTCAGCAGGGGTAGAATCATGGAAGCTTTGGAAGGTAGTTTCAAAAGGTTGGGCACAGACTATATTGATGTGTATCAAATGCACTGGCCCGAAAGAAAAACCAATTACTTCGGTCAGCTTGGATATATTCAGCATGATAATCAATGGGAAGACAATTTTGAAGAGTCTTTAAATACCATGAATGAACTGATAAAGCAAGGAAAAATCAGACATTGGGGTCTATCAAACGAAACTGCATGGGGAGTTATGAGAACTTGTCAAATCGCAGATATTAAGCAACAACTCAGGCCACTTTCCATACAAAACCCATATAATCTTTTGAATAGAAGTTATGAGATAGGTCTTTCTGAAATATCTATCCGAGAGAATATCAGCCTTTTGGCTTATTCACCGATGGGCTTTGGGCTATTGTCCGGTAAATTTCACAAACATTTAGATACCCCACAAGACAGAATCAATCAGTTTAAAAATCTTATGAGATACAATGGGGCAAAAAGTCATGATGCTACTGCTAAGTACATTGATATTGCTGAAAATGCAGGTTTAAGTCCAGCTCAATTGGCTTTGGCTTTTGTAAATGACAGACCATTTGTTACGAGCACAATTATAGGAGCAACAAGTATGGATCAACTAAAAGAAAATATCTCAAGCATCCATATCAAATTATCTTCTGAAATCACAGAACAGATTGACGCAGTTCATAAGGAAATTTCAAATCCTGCCCCTTAATCCATTGTTCTTGCCATAGAAAATGTTTATTTTTGCAAAATAAACAAATAGGAAAATGATTTCAAAAAAAGTAAACTCGGTTCAGGAAGGAATGTTTGGTATTTCAGATGGTATGACACTTATGGTTGGAGGGTTCGGACTTTGTGGTATTCCTGAGAATTCAATTGCAGAACTTGTAACAATGGGAATTAAAAATCTTACCTGTATCTCAAATAATGCTGGGGTGGATAATTTCGGCCTTGGGCTACTTTTACAAGGCAAACAGATAAAAAAAATGATTTCTTCATACGTAGGCGAAAATGATGAATTTGAACGCCAAATGCTGAGTGATGAATTGGAAGTAGAGTTGATCCCTCAAGGTACATTAGCTGAGAGATGCCGGGCAGCTCAGTCAGGATTTCCTGCTTTTTATACTCCGGCCGGATTTGGTACAGAAGTGGCTGAGGGGAAAGAAACAAGAAATTTTAATGGTAAGATGTATGTGATGGAAAAGGCTTTTGAAGCTGACTTTGCCATTGTTAAAGCGTGGAAAGGAGATGAGGCAGGAAACCTTGTTTTTAAAGGGACAGCAAGGAATTTTAATCCCTGCATGTGTGGTGCAGCTAAAATAACGGTTGCCGAGGTAGAAGAAATGGTACCACTGGGTAGTCTTGATCCAAATTTCATACATATTCCAGGTATTTTTGTTCAAAGAATTTTTCAAGGTGAAAAATACGAAAAACGCATTGAGCAAAGAACTGTACGACAACGGGTGTAATTTAAATTAGGTGAAATTATGATAACACAATTGGAATTTACTATAAAGCCTTATGCTCGTGGTTTTCATTTGATCACAGATGAGGTCATCTCTCATTTGGGGCAATTACCTGAATTAGGATTATTATCTTTATTTATTAAACATACTTCAGCGGGTCTGACCATTAATGAAAATTGTGATTCTGATGTGCTTTACGATTTTGAATCAGTTTTCAATAAAATTGTGCCTGAAAATCTACCATTTTTGCGCCATATTATAGAAGGGCCAGATGATATGCCTGCACATATAAAGTCAGTAATCACCGGTAATTCGATCACAATACCTATTTCTAATCATACACTTAATCTGGGCACATGGCAAGGCATTTACCTTTGTGAATTCAGAAATAAAGCTAAGGGTAGGGCTTTAGTGGCAACTATGATTGAGTAACATCGATTATGCCTTTTGCTGCTTATCTAGCGATAAATTTACGCTCTATGTTTTTTTAAACAAAAATGTTCTTTTTGTTTTTCTTTTCTATGTTTTGATATTATTTTTGTCAAACTTTTTAATTCTAATGTCTTTTATGCGAATTTCAATTTCTTCCCTAAGAATCGTTTTTTTATTTTTTATTTTTTATATTGTTTATCAACCTTCCTCCAGTCAGGAGTTGATGAAGTATAATAAAACATCAGAATCTACAACCCCGGAGTGGGTAAATGAAATGTATAAACAAAATCCTGATCCCGGCATTGTTTTAAGATTATATGATGATTATTATTCTAACAATACTTTTATTAAAAATAAACATACACAATATTTAAAAAAGTGGCTCAGAGCAATAGGAAGATCTCACAATCGATCAAATGTTGAGGATAGAGCTTACCTAGCTAAAATCGACCAATCAGAAAGTTTGCGAAATAATGCTGCTTCTTGGACAAGTTTGGGTCCTTATGATTGGGATCATACAGCAGCAGCCAGGAGTTATGCTCCCGGTTCGGCGCATGTATATACTGTAGAACAATCTATTTCGCATCCTGATATTTTGTATGCGGGAACAGCCACAAGTGGACTTTGGAAAAGTGCAAACCGAGGACTAACGTGGATACCAATGACCAATAATTTACTGGTATCATCAGTATATTCCATTGAAATTGATCATACAAATGCAAATATAGTTTACGCTTCAATAGGTAATTCAGTGCGTAAAAGTACTGATGGTGGCATTTCATTTTTATCCACTGGAGATGCATCATTTCAGGCTTTAAGTTTGACTGTAAGAGATATACACATGCTGACAGGAAACAATAATATTATTTTTGCCTGTACAAATATTGGTTTGTTCAGAACAAATGATGCTGGTCTCACATGGACTAATGCACAAACTGGTGATTTTCAAGAGGTAGAAATTCACCCTGGAAATACAAACATTATTTATGCAGTGCGTAAAAATGGAACTAAAACTGAATTTTTCAAATCTGTCAATGCTGGTGCAAGTTTTACGTTGACAGGAATCAATTGGCCAGTTCCCCCAGTAGATGGAGATCAGGAAAGAACAGAAATAGCTGTATCACCTGCCAATCCCAATCATGTATATGCACATTGTTCGGGTGATGCAAATGGTGGTTCAGGTTTGTATGGCGTTTATGTCAGTACAGACCAAGGCAATAACTGGGCATTCAGATGTTGTGGTACTCAACCTGCAGGACCTCCTTCTGCCAGTAATCCAAACTTAATGGCCTGGAGTGATGAAGGCCTGGATGATGGCGGACAATATTATTATGACATGGGATTTGCTATCTCTCCGACCAATGGGGATTCCATTTTTTTGGCTGGTGTAAATTTATGGATTTCTGGCAATGGGGGGACATCTTTTACCTGTCCGTCAAAATGGTCTCATTCATATAAACCTAATTATGTCCATGCAGATATTCACGATATAAATTATTATAACCATACCAGAGAACTTTGGATAGCATGTGATGGTGGCATATTTTATTCATCTGATAATGGGGCAAATTTTCAAAGACGAAATGTGGGAATTACCGGTACGGATTTCTGGGGTTTTGGTCAGGGATGGTGGTATGGTGATGTGATGCTGGGTGGAGCTTATCATAATGGGACAATGTTACGTGAGGAGAATGTTTATATTAATAATTGGATATGCACTGATGGAGGTGACGGTACCATGGGTTTTGTTAATCCGGGTATTGACAGGCAAGTGTATAGTCAGTATGATATAAAGACCCTAAAATCCGACAGAAATATAAGTCCAGTAACCAGAACTTTTCAAAATAAACCTAATAATACCTACATCATTGGTGCATCTAATGATTTATTGATAGACCCAAGATACTTTACCCATTGGCTCACTGGAAGTGGTACAAAATTATACAAAACCAAAGACGATGGTTATACATTTGAGCAATTATATGATTTTGGTGTAAATATTGGTGCTATGGATCATTGTTGGTCCAATCTTAATGTTATTTATGCCTGTACATTTCCGGATTGGTGGGGAACCAAAAGAATTTATAGATCCGATAATGGAGGTCTTAATTGGGTCGAAGTCACACCTCCTCCTGCTATATTGGGATCAAATCCTTCACTTTGGATTCCATATGATATAGTAGTAGATCATGATGATCCGATGAAAGTGTGGATGGCCCGTACATCTATGTACGACAGTAATGTAAACGGATATTCTGTGTTTTATTCATCTAATGGCGGAGCTACCTGGCAAAATATCAGTGGAAATGGTTTAAATGGACATTCACCTACAAATATGTTTTTACAAAAAGGTAGCGCACATGGATTGTATATCGGAACCAGAAAGGGTGTATTCTACAAAGATGACAACCTTTCTGACTGGATATTATTCAATCAGGGATTGCCTGCTCAAACGCATAGCACAAGGATGGAGGCGTATTACCGAAAACAAAAAATAAGAAACGCCACAGACCGTTCTGTTTGGGAATCAAATTTTTATAGCAATAGTACACCTATAGCATTCCCGTCATCAAATATTGACAAAATATATTGTTCAAGAGATACAGTTTATTTTGTTGATCACTCTATTATTTCGGATCAGAATGTAAGCTGGCAATGGAGTTTTCCAGGTGGTTCGCCATCGACATCCGCGATCAGAAATCCGAAAGTAGTATACAATAATACAGGTACTTATGATGTGACACTCACAGTTTCAGACAATTATGGAACATCGACCAAGACAATTCAAAATATGATCACATTGATAAATGAATGTAAAATTGATACCATCCCCGGAAAATCTTTGTTTTTAAATGCATCTACTGATTATGCTGTAATTCCCCCATTAAATATATCCACCAATACCATGACCATCTCATGTTGGGTCAAACCTAACGGAATACAAGCTACCAATGCTGGAATAGTTTTTTCGGGCAGCGGTGGTGCTTGTGGTTTAAATGTGAAAAGTAATAATCAACTGGGATATCACTGGCAGGACGCTTCCGGGTCCTATAGCTGGAATGGTGGTCCCATCCTTCCTTCAGGGATATGGTCTCACGTAGTATTGGTCATCAGTCCTTCTAGTGCAACCATTTATCTTAATGGATTGCCTTATACACGCACGGCTTCACACAATGTCGTTAATTTTACTACTGATTTCAGAATAGGAAGAGATAGAACCAATAGTTCCAGAAATTTTGTTGGTCAAATAGATGAAGTAACTATTTATAATAAAATAATGAGTATAAATGAGATTAGAGAATTGCGACATCTTACTCGTCTGGAGGGCAATAGTCTGGTGGGTTATTATCAATTTAACGAAAGTAATGGCTTGGCGCTAGATAAAATAGGAGTAAAACATGCCACACTAATTGGAGCAGCAACAAGAACAGTGTCATCAGTTCCAGTCGGAAAAGGGGCTTCATCAAGACTTACCATCAATTCAAGCGGGCTTAAAGATTTTATAAATGCAGGGGTAAAAATGTATTTTCCTTCAAATAGTACTTATCCAAATGGTGACGTGGTTGTCACAAAAATTAATCAGCTGCCTGATGTATATCCAACAGGTAGTTTTCAGGCAGATAGTTATTGGGTGATTAATAACTATGGTAGTAATACAAATTTTACAATGCCGGATAGTATCCAATTTTATGATTCAGGCAATATTTCCGGAGGTTGTCAACCGCATAATTATTTGTTGTACAGACGATTGGAAAATGGAGAAGGCAATACTTGGGGTGGAGATATAGATGAGGCAGAATATTATAATCCTTATCCACCTGATAATTATATAGCTTTCGGAAATGATAATAATGTAAATTCTTTCGGTCAGTTTTTCATAAAGTTAGACGGTAGGCCCAATGGTTCAGCAATTGAAACTTGCAATGGTATAGATGATGATTGTGATGGATTAATAGACGAAAGTTATAGTCTTGTTGTCTCAAATCATGCAAACGAAGGAGACAACACTTTAAGAGCTATTATGAATTGTGCTCAAAATGGTGATGTGATTACTTTTGCTGCTGATATTGATACTATCATACTGTTATCTCCATTGGTATTAAATAAAAATCTTACACTTTTGGACAACACAGGAAATAAAATTGTAATAAAAGCCAATCTGAATAGTCCTGGATTTAGTGGAGCAGAATCAGCCATAAAAATTCAAAATAGCAGCGAAATATTTTGTAATAATATACACTTTCTTCAACTAAATAACAGTCAAAGTAAACCTTTGATTTTGAATAATGGAATACTGATTATGACTGATTGTAAACTCAGCGGCAATCCAGATTCTATTGTCAAGCAGTCCACCGGAGCTACGTTTCAAGTCAATGGACTAGTGGAAATTGACTAATGAATTTGCTGTTTTGATAAGTACTAAGTGCGATTTTAACCAATGATTTTTGTCAAGGAATTTATTTATAGAGTTCCTCTCAATTCCTGTTCGCGCTCTATAGCTTCAAAAAGGGCTTTGAAATTTCCTTTGCCAAAAGATCTGGCACCATGTCTCTCTATGATTTCGAAAAATACTGTAGGTCTGTCCTGAATTGGCTTCGTAAATATTTGAAGGAGGTAACCTTCTTCATCGCGATCTACAAGTATATTCATACGCTTCAGTTCATTGATATCTTCTTTTATGGTTCCGACACGCTCCAAAACGGTTTCATAATAATTGTCCGGTACATAAAGGAATTCTATTCCATTGTTCCTAAGTGATTCGACAGTATGAACGATGTCATCAGTGGCTATAGCTACATGTTGAACTCCAGCACTTTTATAAAAATCAAGATATTCTTCTATTTGAGATTTTTTCTTTCCCGCTGCCGGTTCATTGATTGGAAATTTTATAAATCCATTACCATTACTCACCACTTTACTCATCAAAGCAGTATAATCTGTAGAAATATCTTTATCGTCAAATGTTACCAACAGTTTAAAACCCATAACTTCTTCGTAGAAATTTACCCACTTATTCATCTGTCCCAACTCCACATTACCTACACAATGGTCAACGTATTTGAATCCCAGTGGATTTATTTTTACAGGACTGGATTTTGCCACATATCCCGGAAGAAATGGGCCTTGATATTGACTTCTTTCCACAAGAGTATGTATCGTTTCTCCATAGGTTTTAATGGCAGCCAATTTGACAAAACCATGTTGGTCTTCAGCAATAAATGGTTCGAATGCGCTTTCTGCTCCTCTTTCGATGGCTTTTTGATAGGCATCATCGACGTTGTCAACCCACAAAGCCAACACCTTGATACCGTCTCCATGAAGTGCTACATGCTTCAGTATTTCATGATTTGGGTCGAGCGCTGAAGTAATGACAAAACGGATTTTGCCCTGCTTCAGAACATATGAAACCACATCCCTGCTTCCTGTCTCTGGACCTTTATAGGCAATAAGTTCAAAACCGAAGCAATGTTGATAAAACAACGAGGTCTGTTTGGCGTTGCCTACGTAAAACTCAATAAAATCTGTCCCGTTGATCGGAAAGGTATCTGTTGCAGTTTCTTGATTGGATAGGGTGGAGGTATTCATATTAAATATTTTAAAATTTATTTTTAGTAATTTAAGGTTTACTGTCTGGTGTATATAATATTATAACCAACTTAAAGCATATTCATCATCTTCAATAGATGCTGCATAATTGGTCATCAATAAAGGTTTGAAAGTATCCACCATGACAGCCAGCTCTCTGGTGTCTTTCTGACCGATACTTTTTTCGGCTGAGCCAGGATGTGGTCCGTGAGGGATTCCTCCGGGATGTAGTGTTATCTGACCTTTATCGACATGTTTTCGACTCATAAATTCTCCATCTACGTAGTAAAGGACTTCATCGCTGTCTATATTGCTGTGATTATAAGGTGCGGGGATAGCAAGTGGGTGGTAATCGTACATCCTGGGAACAAACGAACAGATTACAAAACTTTTGGTCTCAAAAGTTTGATGTATCGGAGGAGGCATATGAATTCTACCAGTTATAGGCTCAAAATTATGAATAGAGAATGCATATGGATATAAATACCCATCCCAACCGACTACATCGAAGGGATGGGCTTTATAATGGTAAGGGTAGAGGTTGTCCTGTTTTTTGATGTACAAAAGAAAATCTCCTTTTTCATCATAGGTGACCAGTACATTTGGCTTTCTGATATCTCTTTCACAAAATGGCGCATGTTCAGCCAATTGACCAAAGTCATTTCTATATCTTCTTGGCGTCAGAATAGGAGAAGATGATTCAACAATAAATAATCTGTTGTCTGTAGTGTCAAATTCCAGCTGATAGATTGTTCCTCTTGGGATTACCAGATAATCACCATATTGAAACCGTATATCTCCATACATTGTCTTAAGTGTTCCTGAGCCTACATGTATAAAAATGCATTCATCTGCATCTGCATTTTTATAAAAATAGTCTGTCATGCTTTTTCGTGGCGCTGCAAGGATGATTCTGCAATCACTATTTACAAGCACAGGCTTACGACTTTCCAGATAGTCATCCTCAGACGGGATACTAAACCCTTGCAAACTTCTATGCTTAAGCTGTTTGTCATGGATTGTGATAGGTGCAACATTCATAGGCTCACCTATTTGTGTTATCATAGTGGGAGGATAGTTGTGATACAAAAGCGAATACATATCGCTGAATCCTTCTGTTGAAAACAATTGTTCATTGTAAAGTGTGCCGTCTTTCTTGCGGAATTGTATGTGCCGCTTAGCTGGGATATTTCCAAGTGAATGATAATGCATATTAATTTTGTTTAGCCAGGTTTTCAAAAATTTTGTTTAATGTATTTTCCAGTATCAGTAGTTCTTCCACGGCTATCCCAGCATAAGCTTCAGCTCTGAACTCCTGAACTATAGGCTCTACAAGTCTATATTTTATTATGCCTACAGCGGTAAGTTCAATCATAAATCTTCTCCGGTCTTTATCATCTGTATTCCTTATTACCAATCCTTTATTTACCAATAGGTCAATTATTCTGGTAATGGTGGGAGCATCTTTAAAGGTCAACTCACCGAGTTCTTGTTGGCTTAATTGATGATGTTTAAATAAAATATGCATTACGACCCATTGATCCACGGTGACATCCACTTCCTGGTGCATGAGCAAAATGCGGGAGAAACTGAGTTTCATCAATTTTACTGTCTTCTCCAAGGTAAAACCCGAGATTTCAAGTTTTTTTTCAATACTTAATGGATAATTATTGCTGGACATGTTTTATTAATTAGTATACTAATAATATGCAAAGCAATGAAAATGTTTTCATATTATTGAGTGATCATGTGATTATTTTTTAAAATAAATATTATAAAACATTTTTGAAGTAAAATTTTACAAAAAGTTAATTTTTTATTAAAGTCTATTAAATATATAGAATAAATATATTATTGAATATTTTTGAATTAACTTTGCATTTTTTAATACAAAAATTGGATAAATTATGTCAATACGACTAGGAGACATTGCACCGAATTTTAAGGCGAAGACTACACAGGGTGAAATTGATTTTCATGAGTGGCTTGGTACATCTTGGGGATTACTATTTTCACATCCGGCTGATTTTACTCCAGTCTGCACTACTGAACTTGGTAGAACTGCATTGCTATCCGGCGAATTTCTAAAGAGAAATACGAAAGTTATTGCCGTTTCGGTAGATGATCTTGCTTCGCACAACAGATGGGTTCCTGACATTGAAGAGGTAAATGATGTGAAAGTAGATTTTCCAATAATTGCAGACGAAAATAGGGTGGTAGCAGAACTTTATGATATGATTCATCCAAATGCAAGTGAAAAAACCACTGTTAGATCTGTATTTATCATTGGTACGGATAAAAAAGTAAAACTTACCTTGACCTACCCTGCATCTACCGGTAGAAATTTTAATGAATTGCTCAGGGTATTGGATTCGTTGCAACTGACAGCAAATCATGGACTAGCGACACCTGCAGATTGGGTTTTAGGAGATAAAGTGATTGTTATCCCATCCATAGCGACAGATCAAATCAGCGCCAAATACGGAGTTGAGCCGGAAATAGTAAAACCTTATCTCAGATACGTACCAGGAAACGTTGTACAACAGTAAATGAATGTGCAAAAAAAAGAGCCTGAAATTAATGATTTCAGGCTCTTTTTTTGTGTCACAAACTTAAAATTTATAAAGCTATATGTAGATATGCTTATTTTTAGTCCAATGATTGATTGTCTGTCGAAGCACGTTTTACTATATCCTGATATTCCTTGGGTGACAATCCGTCGAGACAATAATCTATAGGATTAATAGCTACTCCATTTAACCATATTTCATAATGCAGGTGCGGGGCAGTCGAAGTACCTGTACTTCCTACTTTGCCAATAAACTGTCCTTTTTTTACTATATCGCCTTCCTTCACATTTATAGAATGCATGTGAGCAAATAATGTTTTGTAACCATATCCATGATCTATCATAAGATGTTTTCCATAACCACTACCGGTTTTATTAATAGAAACAACTCTTCCATTACCCGTCGCCTGTATATCAGTCCCTTGTGGCGCAGTAAAATCAATACCTTTATGAAATCTTCTCAGTTTATGAATAGGATGTATTCTCATACCAAAACCAGAAAGAAACTTAACATCTTTCTTGAGTGATGTTTCTTTTACAGGTTTGATAGATGGGATAGATGCTAATTTTTTTTCTTTGACCACAGCGACTTTATACAGACTGTCTAAAGATTTTTTCTGAATATCAATTTTTATTTTAAGTTTATCCACGGTTTCCAGGTTTTCTTTTATCATTTTACCTGTTTCCTTGAAGTTTTCCAGAAACTCATATTTATCATGTCCACCTATACCCCCATTCCATATACCATCATCTATTGGTTTTACACCTAGAATCATTCTGTTAATTTCACTATCCTTCTCGTGGAGTGACTCAATTTTTTTTGAAAGTAAGTCGTATTCGTCTGTAAGTTGGGTTAAGTAAAACTCAAGTTGCTCTTTTTCTTTCTCCATCACCTTTTCTTTTGGTGTAGGGAAATACTGGTAGGCGAATACAAACATTAAAACTGAAGTAAGTACAACGGCAGATGTAAAATACAAACTTTTGCGAAACTTTTCCCTTCGCGATAGTTTGTGTTCCTCATATTGTAAAGTGTGCTCGTTGTATACGTATTTTACATTCTTCATTTTAAGATTACGATTTATTATGACAAAAACTTATTGGTTAAATATTTGCCAGAAAATACGGATACTATTGGTATTAAAAACAGTGTAAAAATATAAAATTATATTCAGCTATCCAACACTATATTGATTTATTTTTATATAATTATTATAAATTTGTACAAAATTCACACTTATTGTTGATAATAAAATCTCTAAAAAGGAGGTAGGTATTTAAAATTTAGTATCAAATATATAGCTGAAAATTATCATATGGCAATTGAATGATTTTAAAATTACCAAAAAAAAAGTAAAATCCCCTTTATGGTTTAATTATTTTACCGTCTTTAGATTCATTTGCTGCAAGATCATTTTGATCAGTGTTGATTTGGCTAAGTTTAAGTATAATTTTATCTCTAAACTCAAAAAATGCAGGAAGTTCGGACGCATTCATGGGTTTGGAGGTGGGTAGTTTTTCCTTCAGGTGATTGACTTGTCTGCCATTTTTCCAAAAACGGAAGCAAACATGAGGTCCTGTTGCTAAACCTGTAGCCCCGACATATCCAATGGTTTGGCCTTGTTTAATACGTGAACCAGGTTTAACCCCTTTTGCAAATCTGGACATATGCAGATATTGTGTTTCGTAAATCTTATCATGCTTAACCTTTACAAATTTTCCATTTCCGCCGGTATAGGCAGCAGCACTGATTACACCATCGGCTACGCTTCTGATTTCTGTACCATAAGGAGCAGCATAATCGGTCCCCAAATGCGGAATGGTTTTTCCTTTTATCGGATGAAAGCGCCTGAGATTATAATTGGAAGAAATTCTTGAAAACTTAACAGGTGCTTTAAGAAAAGCTTTTTTTGCTGGTCTTCCTTCTGCATCAAAGTAGCCTTCATCATCTTTGTTTTTATATAAAACGGAGTAATTGGCTCCATTTTCGTTGATATAACACGCCCCAATAAGTTTTCCAATTCCTACCAATTCTCCATCTACATATTTGTTTTCATATATCAACTTAAATTCGTCCCCTTTTTTGGTATGGTAGAAGTCGACCGAACTGGACAATGCATCTTCCATCAAATCAATTACAGCAGAATTTACTCCTTTAGATTCCAAAGCACTCCAGAGTGAAGTTTCAATTTTTCCTGAAGCAATTTCTTCACATACATCCACTTTTTTTTCTACCAATCTGACATTTACAGAATCTCTAAAATCATAAACAATATATTTATATCTGTCAGGTTCGTAAACGATAGCAAGTGGTTTCTCATCGCATTCATGCTTTTTTATAACATGATATTTTGTACCTGCCTGTATATTTCTGACATTGAAAATATCTTTTGCTTCATGTTCAAGCAAGAGTATAAGATTAGCAGTAAGCCCATTTGAACTTAATATACCACCAAAAAATTCATTTTTCCGGATCGTATTTTTCTCAATATGAACAGAATCAAGATTAAATCCGAATTGGTAAACAGGACTTGATGAAGTATATGATGGTGCGGATTGTTTTTCTTTTGAAATGTTATCGGCATGGTAACCGAATATGATGATGGAAGCAATAATCAAAGAAACGATAGTATCAGTAACACGTTTTCTTGACTTACTCATTTTTAATAGTGTAAGTTTCAAAATACAACTGGTTTGCGGTTATAAAAATCTAAATTTTCTCTTAAATGTCCTCTTAAGACACCGCAAGATAGGTTCAAGTTTTAAAAAACCAAAAAAAAAACTGTTAATGTTTTTTAAATAATTTATTTTTTACAAATAAAAAACAATTCATTTCCCATTCTTTGAGGTATTGAGTTGTAACATATTTCTATAGTTTGAATATGTAGTTTTGAACTAAACAAGGATAAATATTCTGATAAATTTCCACCAAATGGAGGACCGTCATGCGGAAATTCTATACCAAATAGAACACCCGCCAACTTACCATCTGTCTTTAGTAAGCGTTGCATTTTATCTACATATTTTCTCCTCAGGGTCGGGTCTATCGCACAGAAGAAAGTTTGTTCAATAATTAAGTCATAAGTACATTCAAGGGTAAAAAAGTCAACATTCAAATAGTTTATCATGTCTCCGTTATTTATTTGGAGCTTCATATTTTGTATGGCTACTTCTGAAATGTCACAAACCGTAATGTTATCAAAACCATGATCAATCAGATAAGACGCTTCATGCGAATGTCCTGCCCCTGGGATTAAAATACTTATGTCTTTATCATTGAGTTGATCGATATAAGCTGCAATTGGAGGCGAAGGCATATTTATATTCCATGGTGTGTCACCCGACTGATGTCTTTTGTTCCAGTAATCCGCATCCGATGATTTCATATTGCTTACTATTAGCTTTATATTAGGAAATCAAAACAATCTATTGCCCAAAAAAGTTAATTTTGTGATCTTATAACTCATAAATTTCAAATATCGACAAATCCGTGATTAATACACTAAATTGCAATGGCCGATTAATTTCTTTGGATAAGCCGGTTGTAATGGGAATTATAAATGTAAATGACAATTCATTTTACATTGCATCCAGAGCAAAAAATACAGAGCATGTGCTGGCCAAAGCGTCACAAATGCTTAATGAGGGTGCCTCCATTTTGGACCTTGGCGCAATGTCAAGCAAGCCTGGTGCTGAAATTATTTCTATCGATGATGAGTTGAAACTTATATTGCCGGCCGTCGAAGCAGTTATAAAATTATTTCCGGAGGCAATCATTTCTGTTGACACTTTGAGAAGTCAGGTAGCCAAAGAAGTAATTCAAGCGGGTGCTGTGATGATAAATGATATTTCAGCGGGAGGTTTTGATCAGGATATGATGAGAGTGGTTTCATCTTACAAGGTACCTTATATTATGATGCATATGAAAGGTTTGCCATCCACCATGCAGAAAAATCCTTCATACGAAGATGTAGTCATGGAAATTACCCGTTTTTTTGTACTTAAACTACATCAAGCCAGAGAGTCTGGAATTGTTGATATAATTATTGATCCTGGTTTTGGATTCGGTAAATCATTGGAACATAACTATCAAATGATGAAGAAACTTGAAGTTTTGCAAATATTTGATTTGCCGATAATGACTGGTATTTCCAGAAAATCAATGGTATGGAAACCATTGAATACAAATGCGAACAACGCGCTAAACGGCACCACAGCATTACACATGTACGCTCTGCAGAAGGGAACAAGAATATTGAGAGTACATGATGTAAAAGAGGCCATAGAATGTATAGCACTGTATCAATTGCTTAAGAAATAACTTCTCCAGAACGGGTAAAAGGCCACGACATCGTAATCAATTATTTATTTATTCTAGGGTAAACCCTGATATACAGTTCAAGACATGGTCTGACTAGGTTTTGAATTCAATGATATAATATTAATGTACTGTTAATTTTTTAAATTTGCAGGATATATTATTAATTTTAAGCGTTTTATTATTAAACAATAAGGAAAGTTGAACTTGGATGAAATAAAATCTGATACTGAATCAATTGACAAAAGATCTCCTTTAAGAATTTGGATAAGAAGAGTATTCTTAGGATTCTTAGCACTCCTATTTTTAGTAATTTTACTCCTTCAGTTTGCTGCAGTTCAGACTTGGCTGTCAACCAAAGTTACAAAATATTTATCAGAAGCTACGAATACCACAGTGACGGCGGAAAGACTTAAAATCAGTCCGTTTGATGGTTTAATTCTTCAAAATTTTGATATCAAAGATAGCAGAGATAATACAATTGTTCATGGAGGAGCCTTAAATTTTTCTCTCAGCAAAAATATTTTTTTTCTTATAAATAACAAGCTTGATTTATCTTACATTGGTGTAAAAGATATCAGATTGAATATTATTACTGAATTGGGTGAAAACCGATCGAATCTTCAGAAATTTATGGACAATCTATCTACCTCACCTTCTTCTTCTTCTAAGAAAAGTGCCCCGCTTGACTTTAGGCTTAAAGAAATAGATTTGTCAGAAATTTATATAAAAATTGATAATAAAAACAAGGGCAAATATGATCTGATAACTTTGGTTGGTGGTAATTTTGATATTAATTACATAGATCTGATTTGTAAAGATTTTGATATAAATTCGATACTCCTTGATAGGCCTACTTATCAAAGTCACATATATGAATTTGACTGCTCTATAGTTGATGAATTGTCAATTGCACAAAATATGGATGCCGAAATAGATGATATTTCAGAGCCGATAACGCTTACTTTGAGAGAATTTGCTATAAAAGGAGGTAAATTCGGAATATCAAATGCTTTGATCGTCACAGAACAACAATATAAAGACTATCTGGATTATAATAATTTTTACTTTGACAATGTAAATGTATTACTGAAGGACTTAAGCTTTAGAAATAATACAGAAATTCAGGCCAAACTTGAAACTCTTTCTGCATCTGATAATACCGGATTTGAAATTCATAATATAAAGAGCGATACAATAATGATCAATTCGGGATCAGCTGAATTGAGGTCTTTTAGTATTGATATGGGGAAAACTCTGGTGAAAGATCAACTTAGATTCAGTTTTGCTGATTTCGCTTCCTTTTCTCAATTTACAGATAAGGTTATCCTTAATGCTGAGTTAAGTGACTCAAAGATATATCTGAATGATTTGGCTCATTTTGTGAAAAGTTTGAGCAAAGTCCCTTTTATTATCGGAAACAGCAATGAATACATTCACATCAATGGCAGGTTTTATGGCAAGATAAATAGCCTGGCAGGAAGAGATGTGGATATTAGAATGGGCGAAAAATTAAGTCTTGCAGGATCATTTAATACCAGAAATCTTCTTGATCCTGATAATACAGTGCTGAATATACGGTTGGAGAGGTTTATGACCAGCATGCGAAAAATAAAAATGATTATTCCATCCTTTAATCCTCCTGAAAACTTTTATAAACTTGGTTCCATAAATTTTACGGGCAGATTTGATGGATATCTTGAAGATTTTGTTGCATATGGCAAACTGAAATCTGATGTAGGGACTGCAGAGATGGATATGAGATTGGATGTGACACAAGGATCAAACAAGGCCAATTATTCAGGGACACTGAATCTTTTTAACTTTAATCTGGGTCGATGGAGTGATAATAAAGACCTTGGACTTGTCAATTTTAAATCGAAAGTTGATGAAGGAAGGGGATTGACTCTAAATACAGTTAGCGCAGATCTGATAGCTACTGTAAATTCACTTGTGTACAAAAAGTACAACTATAAAGATTTTGTAATAGATGGGAAAATAGATAAAAATACTTTTAACGGTGTTTTTAAAATACAAGATGAGAATATTGACTTTGTTTTTGATGGTTCTTTTGAATATTTGGATAAAAAGGTTTTTCTTAACTTTAAATCTGATGTAAAAAATATCAATCTCCAGGCATTAAACTTGTCATCTTCGCCATTAAGCTTTAAGGCCAAAATGGACATTAATGTCACAGGAAGCAATCTGAATGATTTTACAGGAGACATAAAAATGTCAGATTTCAAAATGAACGCCAAAGACTCGCTATATAACCTTACGGCTTTAGATTTGACATCGAAAAATACAGTAACTGGAGGTAAATTGATCTCTATCATGTGTGATATAGGTATGATCAATTTAAATGGTGAATATGATCTGCCAAATATAGTAAAATCCATAAAAAAAATACTGTATACCAATTATCCATATATTACAAAAAGTTGGAAACAAGATATTGCTACGGTATCCGCAAAACAAAAATTTGATTTTAACTTTAACCTTCAGGATAGTAAAAATTTCCTTTCATTGATAGGGCTGGACAATAGTTATTTCAAAAGATTGAGTCTCAAAGGCAGATTGGATACGTATAAAAATGAGATTTCTATAGCTTCTGAAATACCAATATTGAAAATTAATAAAGACTCTGTCAATAATTTGCAGCTGCTCGTTACTGCGGATAGTAAGTCAGGTGATATACTGGTCCATATAGATTCTACTTTTGCCTTGGGCAGACATTTTAATCCAATAGACCTGAATACAACGCTTAAAGGAGATACTTTAAATTTTTCATTATCTACGGAAAAACTCATTGATTCGTTAGAAAATTTTGACATTAAGGGGCAATTGATTCCTCACCCAAAAGGCTATAATCTGACTCTGGCAGATAATCTGCTAGTAATGTTGGGAACACAATGGAAAATCGATAAAACCAATAATGTTGTTTTTGGTGAAGGATATGTCAATCTCGATAATTTTATCCTTTCTGATGGTCAAAGAAACATAGGTATAAATGATACAAATAACAACAAAGGATTAATACTTGAAATTGATAATTTTGATATCGATATTGTTAATGGTTTCATAAAACATGACAAGATGATATTTGGTGGGAAAACCAATGTTTCTGCCAGGATTGAAGATGTTTTTACCAAAGATAAACAAATAGGTGGATATCTAAATATTCCTCAGTTTACTATTAATGGTGATTCTTATGGATCCATATTTATAGACGTCAATAAGGCTGCATTCGCTCCGATCAGAGCTAATATATCTATAGGAGATTTTCTGGCAATAAAGGGTACTTATGATGAAAAATTAAAAATGGTGGATTCGAAGATTAAATTAAGAGAAGCGCCAATGAAAATCATAGAATACCTGCTGAAAGCCGGAATAAAAAATACGAAAGGTACTATTGATGCAGATATTGTTTTCGGAGGTACTGTGGGTGATTTAAAATTATCAGGAGAAGGGACAATAGATAATGGGAAAACCACACTTATTTATACAGGGACGACCTATTTTTTTGATAAGCAAAAAATAAAAATAAGTAATACAGCCATAGATCTTGATGGGGCAAAAATTACGGATCAAAACGGAAACTTTGGCACGATTAAAGGAGGTTTAGTACACAAAATGTTTAAAGATTTTGGTGTAAATGCGGTGATTTCAGGAAATAATGTGGTTGGCCTTAACACTACTAAAGCGGATAATCCCAGTTATTATGGCTATGGAGTCGGACAACTCAGTGCAGAGTTTACCGGGTCATTTGATAAAGTAGATATGAAGATTAACGCAATTACCGGACCTGGAACAAAATTATTTATTCCGGTGGATAATCACCAATTGACACTCAATCAAAGTTTTATTAAATTTATTGAAAAAGGAGAAGATAACGAAATAAGATCAAAAAAACCTTTCACAGTGAATGGAATTAATGTAGAAATGACCATCACATTGACCCCTGATGCAGAAGTAAGTTTGATATTTAATGAAACCAGAGGAGATATAATCAAGGGCTCAGGTAGAGGAAATATGAAAATAGACATCACCAGACAAGGTGAGTTTGAAATATTTGGAAATTACGAGATCGAGCAGGGCCAGTATTTATTTACTGTAGCCTTACTGCCAGTTGCAAAACCTTTTGTGGTAGAAAGAGGTGGTACTATAAGCTGGACAGGTGATCCGGTCAATGCAACACTAGACATCACGGCAAAATATAGGACAAGGACTTCTGTAGAACCATTCATTGCGGAATATCTCACCTTAGCCAGTCCGGATGATCAAAGGCTTGCTGGCCAGAATACTGAAGTTGACCTTCAACTCAAGCTCGGTGGCTCATTATATAAACCAGAGATAAGGTTTGATTTGTCTTTCCCAAATCTTACTGGTGACATTGCTAATTTTGCGGATAGTAAACTCAGGTTATTAAGAAATAATGAGTTGGAATTGAATGGACAAGTCCTGGGTTTGATAGTGTTTAATTCTTTTTTGCCATCCAATAGGGTAGCAGATGTTTTTGGTGCCGCTGGTATTCAGTCAGCCGGTATTAATACATTGAGCGAGTTTCTTACCAGCCAGTTATCATTATTTATAACAAATATTCTTAATTCTATGGTGGACGAAGGTGGATTGATTTCAGGGATAGATTTTGACTTAAATGTGCGAAATAACAATTTTGGTATTTCGAGCAGCAACAATATTCTGCCTGATGAAATAGCAGTAAGAAATACCCTCGTTTTTAAAAACAATCGTTTTTCAATAGATATTGGAGGCAATTATGTATTGCAAAACCAGGGCATCGCCATCAATCAGGTATTACCGGATTTTGCACTTGAATTCCAACTCACTGAAGATAGAAAACTGAAAGTTCGACTTTACGGTAAGTATGATATTGATCCCATCACCATCACAGGACTCAGAGAAAAATATGGCCTTGGCGTTGCTTTCCGAACCGAATTTGGATCCATGGTTGATTTTGAAAAAAATTTAAAATCAACAGTCGAAGAAATAATTGAAAGATAGGGCTAAACTTATTTTCCTTGTTTTACTTTTAACCATATATTATAACGAAAGTCAATCCATTGTTTTTAATCTTCTTGGTTTTTCCTGTCTCAGGGGAAGCAAATATGATTGCTGAAATATTATTTTTGGCGTGCATATAAATATCCAGAGACAAAATTATTATTAACATTTCTGCTTGTAATTTAAAAAAGTATGTGACTTTTCAAATATTATAAGTCATAAAAGGCATAAACGAAAAGGTTTTACGGATTTAATCAATTTTTTTTAAATACTTTAAACGAATTAATAAATGTCAATCAACTTATTAGAGTTAATTAAGGATCAGGTTTCAGATCAGCTCGCAAAACAGGCTTCAAGCTTTTTAGATGAATCGGAATCAACTGTAAGTACAGCTTTGGGTAGTATCATGCCAACTCTTTTGGGTTCTGTCATTCAGAAATCATCTACAACAACCGGAGCACAAGGTATTATGGACTTAATTGGTAAATTGGATTTGGACAGCCTAGGCGATATTACCGGATTATTTGGTGGTGGTGCAAGCAAAGTAAATGGACTATTGAACTCAGGCGGAGGAATCGTGGAATCCCTAATGGGCAGTAAATCAAATGGTGTCATCGATTTAATTTCTAGCTTAAGTGGAATGAAGAGTGGATCTACTTCATCATTGCTAAAAATGGCAGCCCCATTACTCATGGGCGTTATTGGCAATCACGTGAAAGGCAAAGGGCTCACTTTTCTGACCGACTTATTGTTGGGCCAAAAAAGTGTAGTTAATAAAGCCTTACCGTTGGGTTTAGGAAGTTTATTGAATCTTGAAAATTTTTCAGGTACTTCAAATGTAAAAACAAATATCAATACACCTGTGACAACTGGTGGTGAAAATAATTGGATGAAATGGCTTCTTCCCGTTCTTTTGGGGCTTGCTGTAATATATTGGTTAGGTACAAAAGGCTGTGGAAATAAAGCAGTAGAATCTGTGGATGCTTTAACTACAGCAATTGATTCTGCTGCGATGAAGGCTGTAGATGCTACTGGATCTGCGGTTGATACTATGACCGCAGCTATAGATAAATTGTTTCAGTATAAACTTTCTACAGGATTTGAGTTGGTGGGAGCGTCCAAAGATGGTATCGAAAGCAATATTATAGCGTTTATAGAAGACAAATCTAAAGTTGTAGATAAAACGACCTGGTTTAATTTTGACAGACTGCTTTTCGATACCAATAAAGCTTCTTTACAGCCAGCAAGTCAGGAGCAATTGAATAATATAGCCCAAATCTTAAGTGCTTTTCCAGTGGTAAAACTTAAAATAGGAGGATATACTGACAATACAGGTGACCCAAAAACAAATCAGCGATTGAGCACCGACAGAGCATTTAATGTAATGAATGGTCTCGTTAAGCTAGGTGTTGATAAGAGCAGATTAAGTGCGGAAGGATATGGAGATAAATTCTCGGTCGCAGATAATAGGACAGAAGAAGGCAGGCAGAAAAATAGAAGAATTGCTGTTCGTGTGACTGAAAAATAGTAAAATTTTAGGACTTTTTCACCATAATATTAAAAATATAAAGTAGTAAGTTATTAAAAATAAGGAGCGATATGTTGAAGTATATCCGAGCTATTTACTATCAATTTACAATGATGTCTACGGATAAATCAAATTATAGAATTCTATGACGTTCTAGTAAAATAACTGATTGAGTCTTTATTTTTATAATAAATTTGAAATTTCGGATGTATGAATTTATGCTATTCTATTTGGGTGGTAACGATTTTTAATGTTAAAAATTTTTTTTTTTTGACATAACAAATTTATCTTTGCTGCCTGTCGTTGAGAATATGATAATTCAAGAACGATTTTGGCCCGATTATGCACCTGATCGGGTCTTTTTTTTTGGAAAAAAATCAATATTTTAGTCCCCTCTGATTGCTATGCAATAAAGATTTATACATAGAATTTTTCCTCTGATGGATTTGAACTATTCAAAAGAAATCTGATAAAAAAATTAGGATAGACCATTTCTTATTTTGGTTTTTTAATTGATTTTGATTCAATTATAACAAAAGTTACATGATTTGATGGCATAGCCCTAACTATAGTTATATAAATGGGGCTTAAATACACACCTAACTTTGTGATGTTAATTAAATCATTTATTAAATTACTTCAAAAATTAAAAAATTTACAATGAAAACACTTATCCTTTTATGCTTGTGTTTCGCTCTAATAGGCATGGCGACCTCCTGCAAAACATCAAAATATGGTTGTTACGAATTTACTTCAGATGATCATGAATGTATTGTTAAGCCAAAAAATAGTTGAAAAAATTAAATATTTACGCACCTAAAATTTATAATTATGAAGACTTTAAATCGCACCATATTCTTTTTTTTATGGTTGGCCCTATTTCAAATGTCCTTTGATGTAAATGCTCAATTCAATGTGGGATTGACCATCAACAAAGTGATGTCAAATGCAAAATCCAATACCAGAAATTTTGGTACTCCGGATGGTAAATTTTTGTATGAATTTGGTTTTATGTCTGAAAATACGGATAAATCGTTTGGTATTACCATGTACAAATCTTTTGAAAAGCTTTTTTTAAATGTAAATGTTACCTATCGTGAGTCAAACATCAGATATGTAGTCAAAGAATATACAAAAGAATTTAGATCGCAGATAAATTACATCGATGAATCGCATCAGACATTACACATACCTGTAGTGGCGGGTTTAAATTTTAATAATTTTAAGGTAGGTGCCGGCGCATTTTTCAACTTTCATCTCAACAATGATAACGCACTTGGCAAGACCTTTCCATTTGTAAACAAAAACAGAAAGTTGGATACAGGGGTTGAATTATTTATTGGATACAAATTATTCAACAGAGTTTTACTTTTCACCTGTTATGAAAAATCTTTTGTCAGGGTAGGAGACCACATTTACTATAATCAACAAAGTACAAGAATTCGGTCTGTGATGGATAATATCTCCTTTGGTTTGTCCATTTATCCGGGAGGAATGGATTAATAAAACGATAAAAAAGGGGAAATCTATTTATTTTATTTTGTAATTGTGAATTTTAGCTTAATGTAAAATTAAAATCACAAGATGGCTTGATATATCGGTGTTTATGGGTATATATTTGTTTTATATCAAAATAAATGGTGGTATATAACAAAAGTTATATATTGGCCTTTGAATTGCCGGTTTATATTTGTCCCTGATATGTTATTAATGCAAACAGTTTTATTTTTTAACTTTTAAAACAAAACAAAATGAGTATTTCGAAAAAAGAATTTATTGAAATTATTTCAAAATATTTTAAATGCATTCCAGTTTTAGTCATTGGATTTATAATTGGCTATTTTCTTGCGCCAAATGATTGCAAAAAATATGAAAAGTTGTTAGATTCTTTGGAAAAAGGAGGAAAACTTGCAGAATGTATTCCTAGTGAATTTCTTGATAGTGGAACTGAGTTATACTTAACAGAAATCTGCCATTTTGTAAACAGGCTAGACAGCGCTGTAACGGCATCAAGTACAACTCATACGATCCGAATTCATGAAGCGGACGCAGATGCACTTGTTGCAAATTTAACACTTGGATCTACAGCGACAAATCAAACCCAAGCAGTAGTGTTTTCCATACCGGAGATGTTTAAGATATTAATGCAGGCAACCAATGTCACAAGAATTAGTGAGACCCAAATTAACCTGGAGAATACAGGGATAGGTATTGTTTTTGGCCAATACCCAAATACTGCGCCTGTTTACATTCCTAATACTCCTTCGGGTCTATTTACAGCCAATGCTAAAACATGTTATGTAGAATTTGTAAAACTTGATAATATGACAAGTTTAGGTGGAAATGAATATTATGAAGCAATTAAAGGACCGGCATTTAGTTATCCTGGTTTTCCTCAGCCTATACCAACTGCACTTCTTGAACCCATTATGTTTAATTTTCCGAGACTTTGCCCAACGTATTGTCCCCCGTCTTTGCAATAATAGTTTAATTAATTAAAAAGTAACTATACAGGTATGCATCGTGTCAATTATAATTTTCCATTTTTATATGGCATCATTCCACATTATTTGTAATGATCACTCCCATTCATTCAAAAAGTAGGGATATTTGACCTAAGTTTACCTGATTTTTGTGATTTGAAATCATATACCTGAGTAGTTACCATAAAATATATACCATACCATGGAAACCGTATTGCCATATTTCACAGAGATGATTCCGTTTAATTATATATGCCTAATAGCATTTATTGTTGCTTTGTATTTTCATTTTCAGGGGAAAAAAAGTTTGCCACATTTGTTGCTTTTTCTGTTTGTAATAAATTTTATAGAAATATTTCTTATTATGTTCTGGATTAAGCAGTATAAGTCAAATGTCCTGATCTATAATATTTACAGTATCTTTTGTGTCTGTTATTATCTTTATGTTTATTTCCATCATTTTTGGGAAAAGTCTTGGGCAAAAAGGTTTATAATCCTAGCAATAGTATGGTTTGTATATGCCTTGATCCTTTTTATTTATAACTTAAATGAGTTAAAAGTAAACACATCATCTTATAATATCGGTATGATCATGGTTATGGTATTGGTCCTAAAATACTTTTATGATCTTATATATGTAGACAAATACAGAAGTATTGTTAAGGAACCATTGTTTTATTTTTCTCTAGGCTTATTAATCTTTTATGTTTCAAGCTTCCCTTTACTTAATTTTATCAATTTTTTTGTTGTAGAAGATACTGCGATGTTGACTTATGTCAAATTACTTCAGATTGGAAATGTGTTTTTAGCATTGGGTTATTTAGGCGCAGCAATATGGTCGAAAAAGTAAATGATATCAATTGGATCATATTGTCAGCTTTTGTGATGCCAATTTTTCTTTCAGTGATACTGATCTGGTTTTTTATTTCCTACCAGAAAAAAAAGTACCAATATGAAGTGGAATCAAAAGATGCACAGTTGAGAGAACAGGCACTTATAATAGAGCAACAAAACTCGATACAGAACGAAAGAAATAGGATTGCTACTGAAATGCATGACGAACTCGGCTCAGGCTTAACTATTATTAAATATCTGAGCGATGGAGTGGTTTTAAAACTAGCCGATGAACATGTAAGGGAAGATGTTATAAAAATTGCTCACTACAGTACGGGTCTTGTCAGAAACATGTCAGAAATAATATGGGCCATGAATAGTCGTTTTGACAATGTGGAAGGATTATTTGGCTACATCAGAAGATATGCGGTTGAGTTTTTGGAAGACCACAATATTGAACATACTTTTATGGCTGAAGATATCAAGGAGCAAATAAATATAAGTGGTGAAAAACGAAGAAATGTATATCTCGTGATAAAAGAGTTGCTAAACAATGCAGTAAAATATTCGGGAGCAAAAAGGATTCTAATTGAAGCCAGGTCTAACCCGAATTTATATATAAGGATAATTGAAGAAGGAGGTATAGGCTTCAATCCTGATGAGTCTAAAGAACTTGGTAACGGCTTATATAATATTCAAAAAAGAATGGAACAAATTGGAGGTAAAATACTTTTTTGCCGAAAATTTGAAGGAATGGAAATATCGATAAATCTTCCAATTACTCCTGATGACAGTTTTAAAAGCGAGCAAAATATTCAGACATGACAGACAACAAAATTAAAATATCTATCATAGAAGATTTAAAAGACGTTGCTGTCTCCCTTCAAGCCATCATTAATACACAGGACGATATGCATTGTGAACACATTTTCCACAATGCTGAAGATGCCATGCAATTTATCCCAAATCACAAATCTGATATTATTATTGTTGATATTGGGTTGCCGCGTGCCAGCGGAATAGATGCTATTAATTTTCTGAAGGAAAAGTGTCCGCAACTTTTATTCTGTATGTTTACAGTCTATGAAGATGATGAAAAAATATTCAGATCATTGCAGGCAGGCGCAAAAGGATATATACTGAAGGGTGCATCAAAAGAAAAAATCCTAAACTCAATCAGAGAACTCTATCAGGGAGGATCACCCATGACCCCAAGCATAGCCAGAAGGATCATAGATATTTTCAGTGAGATGGGCTTAAATCCTTCACCTGTTCGGTTGCCTCTCACCAATAGAGAGATTGAATTGCTTACCCTTTTATCAAAAGGCCTGTTGTACAAAGAAATAGGAGATCAATTAAATATTACCATTGGAACAGTAAAACAGCACATTCACAAAATATATGATAAACTTCAGGTATCCAATAAAACGGAAGCCATCAATAAATTAAATACCAACAGAGGGCAGTGAGTTTCAATTGTTAATCTATCTTTGTCCATAAAAGTTAAGGCAAATTGAAAGTACTTCTGGTCACGCCGCCATTTACGCAATTAAACACGCCATATCCGGCTACCGCATACATAAAAGGATTTTTAAATACACTCAAGGTGGAGTCAATGCAGATTGACCTCAGTCTGGAGGTGATTCTTGATATATTTTCATCTAATGGTTTGCAAAAAATATTTACTACCATAGAAGAGAATGAAAAAGAACTTTCTGACAATGCTTTCAGGATTTTCAGTCAAAGGAAAAGATATATCCAAACGATCGATAGTGTTATTACATTTCTTCAGAATAAAAATTCAACCCTAGCGCTTTCCATTTGTAGCGGAGGGTACTTACCTGAAGCAGGCAGATTTCAATATCACGAAAATCTCGATTGGGCATTTGGGGCAATGGGTACCCACGACAAAGCAAGACATCTGGCAACATTATACCTAGAAGACATAGGTGATCTGATTACTGAAGTTATCGATCAACATTTTGGATTCAGCAGATATGCAGAGAGACTTGCCAGAACCGCAACACATTTTGATGAGTTGTACGAGGCATTGCAGCAACCCGACAGTTTTATTTCTGAGACTTTGATATCAATAATTGATTCACACATTAAAAGACATCAACCCGAGATAGTATGTTTTACAGCTCCGTTTCCTGGAAACGTTTTTAGTGCTTTTAGATGCAGCAAGTTCATTAAGGAAAAATATACAGATACTTATGTAGCTTTAGGAGGCGGTTATGCCAATACTGAATTGCGCAGTGTATATGACGAAAGAGTCTTCGAATATATTGATTTTATTACGCTCGATGATGGTGAAGCTCCTTTACAGCATCTTTTGGAGTATCTGGCTGGCAAGAGGGCAAAACAAATGCTCAAACGAACTTTTTGTCTTGATAATGGTAGTGTCACGTATATAAATGGTTCTGCAGATCTTGATATACCTCAAAGAGAAGTAGGTACCCCGGACTACGGAGATCTGCTGTTGGATAAATATCTTTCAGTCATAGAAATCGTAAATCCTATGCACCGGCTTTGGAGTGACGGCAGATGGAACAAACTTACTCTTGCGCACGGCTGCTATTGGGGCAAATGTGCATTTTGTGATGTTACACTGGATTATATTAAAAGGTATGAACCGGTGAGTCCGGCAATTATTTGTGATAGAATAGAAAAAATAATAGACCAAACAGGACAAAATGGGTTTCATTTTGTGGATGAAGCAGCTCCACCGGCCCTCATGCGGGATCTTGCCATAGAGATTATCCGTCGTGGTTTGGTAGTGGTATGGTGGACAAATATAAGATTTGAAAAAAGTTTTACGCCTGATATTTGTAGATTATTAAAGGCATCGGGTTGCATAGCAATTTCAGGAGGTCTGGAAGTGGCGTCAGACCGTTTACTCGATAAAATGAAAAAAGGTGTTACCGTCGCACAAGTTTCGAAGGTAGCTCATGCTTTTACTGAAGCCGGCATTATGGTACACGCTTACCTGATGTATGGCTTCCCTACTCAAACCTTGCAAGAATCAATCGACAGCCTCGAAATGGTAAGACAATTGTTTGAAGCAGGTGTCATTCAGTCTGGTTTCTGGCATCAGTTTGCTATGACAGCTCATAGTCCTGTAGGGTTGGACCCTATGTCATTTGGAGTGAAAAGCATTGGACCTGATTTCGGTGGTTTTGCTGAAAATGATCTTTTTCATAGTGATCCTGAAGGAGCTGATCATGAAGTTCTATCTGAAGGTTTAAAGTTGTCCATATTCAATTATATGCAGGGAGTAGGTTTTGACGAACCATTAAATACTTGGTTTGATTTTGAAGTGCCGGAAACTACCATTGATTCAGATTATATATCAAATTGTATACATGAAATCGCGGATATTAATATTCGTCAGTCAGACCAAGTAGTGTGGATTGGTGGTGATGCTATAGAGTTGATCATCACTCCCATCAAAAAAAATAAAGGAGAAAGGACAAAAGAAACGTTTGCCGAGATTATAATTTCAGGAAGAACAGAAAATTATTCATTATATTTTAATCAGCAAACGGCAGAATGGGTCATTGATCTTTTGCATAACGCATCACCCGATTCAGAAAATAAATTTACCATCGGGAAAATGAAAATGAGTTACGAAAACGCCGGACTAGGCGAATTCAGGGATTTTCTGGAATCAGAAGGATTTACATTATGGAGAGAAAAAGGGCTTTTGATAGTGTAAGAATTTATAAAGGGGTTCCCATTTGCATACCCGCCAAATAGCCGCCTGTCCATGCAGCCTGGAAATTAAACCCACCGGTTACAGCATCAATATTGAGCACTTCACCCGCCATAAATAAGCCAGGATGTAATTTACTTTCAAAATTTTTAAAATTGATCTGGTGTAATGCAACTCCGCCGGCAGTGACAAATTCTTCCTTAAAGGTAGTTTTGCCCTTGACAGGAAACGCACATTTTTTAAGTTGGGTGACGATATCTGCCATTTCATTTTTGGACAGTGATGCCCAGTTTTTTTCCTTATCTGTCAAAACCCGTTCTATCAGAAATTGCCACAACCTGGCAGGTAAACCAAACTGTGCATTGGCAGTTACTTTTTTCTTTGCCATAGATTCTCTTAAAGCAAAAATATTTGAATCATCAATATTCGGTATCCAGTCGACAAAAGCTGTAAACTCATAATTGCGTTCTGCTAATATGGTAGCGCCCCATGCCGATGCCTTCAGTACTGCGGGGCCACTCAAGCCCCAGTGTGTGATAAGCAGTGGACCTTCAGTGATAATTTTTGTATCTTTGATGTTGACTTTGGCATTTTTTACTACCAATCCCATAAGTCCACAAATAGGATGCTGCGGTAGATTGAAAGTGAAAAGCGATGGACAGGGAGGGACAATTTTGTAGCCAAGAATTTCCAGCATATTCCAGACAAAAGGACTACTCCCTGAAGCTACCATGAGTGATCGTGAGTGATAACAAACCTCATCAGTATGGACTTCATATTTTAATATTTCATCCGCTTTGTAAAGTAATTTTTTAACCTTGGCATTTTTTATAATATCAATCGTATATTTTTCTGCCAACTTCAGAAAACACTGAATGATCGTTTCTGAACTATTGGTGGTCGGAAACATGCACCCATCAGGTTCAGTATACAATTTTACACCATGGTCTGCAAACCAACTAACAGTATCCTGTGCGCCGAATACATGAAAAGGACCCAATAATTCTCTTTGCCCGCGGGGATAATAGTTTGTAAGTAACTTAGGATCAAAACATTCGTGGGTTACGTTGCATCTGCCGCCTCCTGATATTTTTACTTTATTGAGTACATCTTTCGACTGCTCCAGAATAGTGACTTTAAGATCAGGGTTCTTTATTTTGGCATTGATGGCTGCAAAAAAACCTGCGGCCCCTCCGCCTACAATGATAATGTCCTGTGGGTTCATAGGATCAAAGGTAAAAAATAAGACGGATTGATCGGATGATTTTTAAGTGGACTGAAATATTTAGCGCTACTTTTCTATTTTTATTAAAATAAGCCTTTAAATCATTTCATAATTATGTAATGATTTAAAGGCAAAACAACTAAAGCCAATGGTGTTTATCAGCTTTCAATGAATCTTTGGAATTTTCAATACATGATTTAATGGCCTATATTTAAATTATCAACTGACCAATATATTCATATCTATGTTTAGAAAAATTACCAATCAACTCGTCAGAAAAAATGAATAGGAATTATGCAAACGCACTAATTATTCCTCCCATTATAGAAGCAGAAATAACCCAATATCCAACGTTCATAAAAATATATTTCCAGCTCCTTCTCTCAAACAAGGCATTGGTTCCCATTACAGGTAAAAACACAAATATTCCAGTAAGTAGTCCATGGAATGCTCCATGCTTAAATGTCCGGAAATTTGAGCCGTATTTTGTCATAAAATCCTGAAAGTAAAGATTGACTTCGCTGCCCGGTGTCTCCAAACCCAAATTTTGTAATGTTGAAAATACACCCATTTGGTGAATAACAACAGGCGTAAGGCCGACTGCAAGCATAAGGCCAAAGACCAAAGCAAGCCCGTAAATTTTCATCATATTGGCACTCATTATTTTTTCTTCACTCATGTCTGCTTCTACCATCCATGCTTTACCAAAAAGTGGGCCATACCACAATGCACCAACAGCCAGAGGAACCAAAGCTGTTGACAAAACTACTAACCAATTTAATTCTATCATTTTAAATGTGTTTTGATTGTGGCAAATGTAAAATAATATTTCAATTGATTGTATTTAAAGAATAAAATTTTAGACAAAATAATTGAAGCAGTCTGTTTTGACATTAATAAATTAAAACCACAAACAATAAATTATTGAATAGACATGCATTTTATCCTTTATATTCACGCACACTAATAAATGAAGAGACGACGTCATTATATCTATTTTCATTATCTTGAAAAGCATTCAAATGTTTACCTTCAAATATTTCTAGCCTGCCGGGTAGATTGCAGTTTTGAAGAAGTTGTTCACCCATGGCAATGGTGGTAAGATCATCTTCAGTATTGTAGATAAATAATATGTCACTTATGTGTTTAAGATTCCTTATACTTTTTGTATAATCGTTATTTTTATTGACGGCGGGGAACACTTTCATTAATCCAAGCATCAAAAAATGTAGTTTTTTATTTCTTTTTCTATAATACGAAAGATTGCTATCCAGACAGTTTTCTATAATAATTTTTTCAAAAACATTGGTCTTCCACGTAGCATAAGTCAAAGTATGAGATGCGCCAAAAGAAATACCATGACCAAAAACGGGCAGGGAAGGATTGTGTGCTTTGGCGAATTTTGCAACTATCATCAGATCTTCCTCATAATCAAAATTTAAAAAAGGACTTTCTCCAAATCCGTTAAAATCAAAAAGGAAAACATCAAATCCCAGACTTAGATACATCTGAGCATGTCCCCGTCTGAGATAAAAAAGTTTTGCCTCTGACAGATATGGGTGGGCCAATATGACCGTACCTTTTGATATACCTTCTGTTTTTTTATGGATTATACATATTTTTTTATTTTTATATTCTTCTAATGCTTTTGTCCACCCGGTTTCCAATTGGGCATCGGGGTTATATTTTCTTCCTCTGGGCATTAAGAGCATGTGAGTATAATTTCTTATGAATTTTTTTATCATCATTAAGGTAAAAAGTTTAAATTTTTATGTGGCAAAGTTAGGAATTATTCACCTGCAACAAGAAGATTTTAAAGTATCAGATATTTTTATTTTTTTGATATGAAAAATACTGTTATATAAGTTACATATAATGAGTAAGTTTTATAATTAAAATTATTAATACTTCATTTATAGTTATTTATGTATGATGATAATGATATATAAATGTAATTTTATATTTTTTATTTCAATAATAAGTTCTACCTTTATGCTTTCGAATGACAACTTTTATGTCAGGAAAGACAACCGATTTTTTTATTAACCCAAATCCGATCGCATGAACATAGAACATTACACTCCATTACATTTTCACAAAAAGTCATTTCATTTTTCTCATTTCATTTCAACCCATTTTGAACCATTGTTGCTAAGCTTAGTGGTTTTGACAGGTATAATTGGTTCTATATATCTATTTGGGCAGAATCTTGTTTTGGGTGAATCATCTTCCATACAGTCATCTGGCAATAGTCCACAGTCTGCATCCATAGCAGGATTATTGTTGAGCAATGATGAAGATGCGGTTTCCAATGATTTCGATAATTTTTTAAAATTTGAAGGCAAAATAGAAGCAGGCAAGACATTCTATTTTCGGTTTTTGCAAGATGAAAAGGCATCCAGATATGTGATGGAAATGGGAGATGGGGTCCGATTGATTGTGACACAAAAAAATCTTCAATATCAATACGCAGCACCCGGTAAATATACCATAGAATTAAAGGAAATAAAAGGAGGACTTTTAAATATGAAAGGGACAAAAAAGATAAAGGTAAAGTAATAGTCTCCTTTTTCAAAAATATAAACGCCTGAAGATTTACGTTCTTCAGGCTTTTTTTATTTTTATTGTGAATAGTCCTACAATGCCTGAATTATATCGTATTGGGTCAGCACAATCAGGTCTCCGGATAAATCTTTTGCAATCACGGCAGGAACATTCTTTGAAATATACTTATTGAGATCGCGTACTGCCAGATCTACGCTAACCATAGGAAATGGTGGTGCCATGATTTCTGATACTTGTTTTTCGCTATTTTGTAATGGATTATTAAGTATAAATTCCAGAATAGTACTTTCGGTGACGGAACCCATAATATTTTCGGAGTCCATGACAGGAAGCTGAGAAATATCTAAGTCTTTCATCATTTTCAAGACACTTTTTACACTTTCTGATGATGAAACTGAAATAAATTTTTTATCTCTTTTTGAAATAATGAGATCCCTTACCTTGAGCTCACTGTCGAGAAAACCTCGCTCCCTCATCCAGTCATCATTATATAATTTGCCTACGTATCGACTACCGTGGTCGTGAAATAAGATCACCACTACATCTGTTGGTTTGAGTTGGTCTTTCATTTGCTGTAAGCCTGCCAAGGCTGAACCCGCGCTATATCCCAATAGCAAACCTTCTTCTCTGGCTAGACGTCTTGCAGCCAGTGCTGCATCTTTATCGCTTACTTTCTCAAAATGATCTATCAGACTAAAATCTACATTTTTAGGTAATATATCTTCACCGATTCCTTCAGTTATGTAAGGATAAATTTCCTTTTTGTCAAATATGCCGGTTTCATGATACTTTTTAAAAACAGAACCGTACGTATCTATCCCCCATATACGTATATCAGGATTTTGTTCCTTTAGATATTTAGCTACGCCTGAGACTGTACCTCCGGTGCCTACACCAACTATAAAATGTGTAATTTTGCCGTCAGTCTGTTTCCATATTTCAGGTCCTGTAGATTCATAATGTGCTTCCCTGTTGGCTAGGTTGTCATATTGATTAAGCCATGCAGAGTTAGGTATTTCTTTGCTAAGTTTTTCGGCTATTGAGTAATAGGATCTTGGGTCATCCGGTTCTACATTGGTTGGACAGACGATGACTTCAGCCCCCACTGCCTTGAGCATATCTATTTTCTCTTTGGATTGTTTGTCACTGGTAGTAAAAATACATTTATATCCTTTTACTGCCGCTGCAAGCGCGATTCCCATGCCAGTATTTCCGGATGTACATTCGATGAATGTTCCTCCTGGCTTAATTCTACCTGCTTTTTCGGCATCTTCTACCATTTTCAGTGCCATTCGATCTTTGGTGGAATGTCCGGGATTAAAAGTTTCTATTTTCCCCAAAACCAGACAAGGAATGCCTTCTACCACTTTATTAAGCTTAACCATTGGAGTATTCCCTATGGTTTCCAAAATATTATTCCGATAATCCATATTTATTCTTACTTTTCTTTAGAAATATTCTGCAAAGATAATTGAATGTGATGAATTAGTCGTTAATTTTTAAACAAAGCTGTGATCAAATCGTCAAATGTTTTACCATCATCAAATCTGTAATCTCTGTATCTATGCACTATTATTTTAAAAAACACCAATTCTCCGTCTTTGATTCTTATTTCTGAATGGATGTTGCCGTATAGCTGGTCAGATTTATCATTAATCAAGGGAAGTTTAAAAGATGGTTTCTGGTAGATGATCAAACTATGCTCATTTTCTGTATGTTGTTTCACCTCGGACAAGTTAACAATGTAGCCGTGATCTTTTAATTTTTCAGCGATTAGCATTTGGTAGTTGATCAAATCCTTGACATGAAATTCTTTCCATATCCTTGTAATAGAAATGGCTGCTGATAGACCTTTTATTTCAAATCTAATCCGAGAATCCGGTAAAAGTGGATTTAAAGTAGAATCAACATAAACCTTATAAATCATATTGGTAATATCAGAATGGGCTTTTGTGGATTGCCAGAGCACATACGGATCTGATAGTAATTCTGAACGCAGATTGTATAATTTGCTTTGAGTGCCATGTCGGGTGAGAAAATCCATTTAATAAGTTGTATTTGGTCAAACACCATTGTTTACTTATTGTTCAGCGGGGTTAATGGTTTGTTCTTTATCCTTGTCTTTAATACTATCCATGGCTTCAACAGTCTTATCCCAGAAGCCTTTAAATATTGGCTTTAAGGAGGCATATACAGCTTTGCCTTTTTCAGGAAGTGGTTCAAGAAGTGGATAGGTTAAGGATGCTGCTTTGGTTTCTGGATTCAGCACGTTAAGACTATTGACAAGCCAGAAAATCAAACTAAGTAAGTAAGCAAAAAATAAAGCTTGAAGAGCACCTCCTGCAAATTTATTTATAATATTAATATTTACTGCTTCGAGCATATCTTCCATTTTTTTGCCGATAAATCTAATCAGGGCCATGACACCAATAAAGGTGATGACTACTCCAAGAAGAAAGGTAATGGCCGGCGATGTTTTAATTATTTCCTGAAGGATATTGATGACTATCGGTGATAATTTTAATGCAGCCAGTATACCGACTACTAGTGATAAACTATCAAACACTGTTTTTATTAAACCACGGGAGTAACCCAGATAAAAACCCAGAGAAATAACAATGGCTACAACGATATCTAATAGCATGAACTTATTTTTTCACAATGATAAATATATTATTTTTATCTACGTATGTAAAATCGACAAAAAGTGCTGAATGTCAGTTTAACTGCTTATATATTTCAGAAGACCAAATAATAAAGTAATACTAATTTTCCTTTACGAACATATCGATCATTACGCTCCTTTTTACTATTTTTGCACACTTTTATCACAAATCAGCTATAATGTCATCAGTCACAGGGAGATTTACCTTTATTTTTTGCTTAGTTTTATTCCTATTTGGATCGTGCAAAACAAAAAAAGACATTGTTTATCCCGTTCCGGAAGAGTTTATGCAGGAAGAATTGCTGGACACTTTGGTTATCTCCGATGTTGCAGGCGCTTTGGATTCATTGCCCAAAGAATACAGGCCATCAGCAACATTGACGTTTGATATTCTCCACACCAAGCTGGATTTGAAATTTGATTGGCAAAAACAATATGTCTTAGGAAAAGCGGATATTACAATTTCACCATATTTCAGGCCCATTAGTAGCCTAACCCTTGATGCAGTTGGCTTTGAAATACACAAAATTACAGTTTCAGATAAACCATTGCTTTATGAATATACAGGAGAAAAATTGACCATCACGCTGGATAAGGTATATAAAGGCAAGGAAAAAATTGAATTACACATAGACTATACGGCCAAACCCAATTCAAATGCCGTAGCTGGAAGTGAAGCCATAACTTCCGACAAAGGATTGTTTTTTATAGATCCCCTAGACCTTGATCCGGATGTTCCTTCTCAAATATGGACTCAGGGAGAAACAGAAAATAATAGTCGTTGGTTTCCTACTTTTGACAAACCCAATGAAAGATTTACCCAGGAAATCATTCTGACAGTGGAAGACAAATACCTTACCCTTTCAAATGGAAAAAAAATCTCGTCACGAAAAAATCCAGATGGTACCCGTACAGATCACTGGAAGCAGGATAGAGCACATGCCCCATACTTGGCCATGATCGCAGTTGGAGAATTTGATGAAGAAACAGATGTATGGAATGAAATACCATTGAACTATATGGTAGAGAAAGGATTTGGAAAACATGCCAAAAAAATATTTAATCATACTCCAGAAATGTTAGGTTTTTTTTCGGGAAAACTCAATTATCCGTATCCTTGGGATAAGTATGGTCAGGTTGTGGTCAGAGACTTTGTCTCAGGCGCAATGGAAAATACAAGTGCAGTAGTTTTTGGAGATTTTGTGCAGAAAACGGCCAAAGAACTTATCGACGATGACAATGATTATATAGTGGCTCACGAGATGATGCATCATTGGTTTGGTAATCTGGTCACTTGTGAAGACTGGTCCAATCTTACATTAAATGAAGGATTTGCCAATTATGCAGAGTATTTATGGTTTGAACACAAATATGGAAAAGACCGTGCTGAATATCATCGGATAAAAGAGATGAATGGTTATTATAGTCAGGTCTTTGGTGGTAGTGCACATCCTTTGGTACATTATTTTTATGATGAAAAAGAGCAGATGTTTGATGCACATAGTTATAACAAAGGAGGATTGGTATTGCATATGCTCAGAAATTATGTTGGCGATGAAGCTTTTTTTGCTTCTCTTAATAAGTATCTTGTAGATAATGCAGGCACAGCAGTGGAGGTTGATGAATTGCGCATGGCATTTGAAGACACCATTGGTGAGGATTTACATTGGTTTTTTGACCAGTGGTTTTTAGGCACCGGACATCCTCATCTTGACATTACTTATACTTATAATGATGAGAATAAAGTCCTGTTTGTAGAGGTGGATCAAAGTAAAACGCCCAATGGATTTCATAATGTATTTAAATTTCCTGTGGATATAGCCGTATATTATGCTGATGGAACAATGCAGTATTATCCGGTGATGATCAATGAAAAAAAACAGAGAGTCCTTATTGAAGATCTTAAAATGAAACCTTCTACATATGTTTTTGACGGGAAAAATGTGCTTCTGGCATTGATTAACGAAAATAAGACCCCGGAGCAATATAAGGCGCAGTTCATACTATCTCCAAATTTTATGGATAAGATGATTGCTTTTACAAGTACCAACGATGGAAATGCTGATCTGATAGACATTGCACTCAATGAAAAATTTTATATCTTCAGATCTATGGGAATTAACGCGATTGCAGATGATAAAGCAACCAGTTACATTGACCGATTACAAAATTTTGCACTAACTGATCCTCATTCCGAAGTTAGAAGGGATGCTTTGCTAAAACTTTTGAATATTGAAGATTTTGACCCGATTGCTATTTGCAGGTTGGTGCTGATAAGTGAGCAAGTATATCCGGTACTTCAGATTGCACTTGAAGTAATGGGAAGTGCTGAGCCGGAAAAATCTGATGAGTACCTTCAAAAATTTAAGAATGAAGATTCGGATTTTTTGTCAGGCACGCTGGCCGGAATAATGAAAGATGAAACACCTGAAAATTTAAATTATCTTGAGTCAAAAGCCAAAAATATTGGCGTAATGCATATATTTGATTATTTCACCAGATATCAGGAGTTTCTGGCAGGTAAAAGCCTTTCTGCTCTGGAACGATCCACTAACTTCCTATACACAATTGCCAGTGCAAAAGAAGGCAACATATACCGGAAATTTCTGGCCACAAGTACTATAATCAAAATTGCTGAAGATATTGCAGGCAGAAATAAAACAAGTCCGGATCCAGCAGGCGAAAAACTCTTTATTAAGGTAATGGATATGAAAAATAATATTGTGAAGAATGAGACAGATCCTAGATTAATACAAGAATATAAGGGAATAAAATAAAGAATACTTAGGGCTACAGCAAGATGTCCTAATAAAAAGTTGACTTCATTAAATTCTAAAACTAGAGCCACAAATTATTTAATTATTTCTCTGGACAGAGCACTAGATCTTAATGGTATATTATATCTAAGTAATATTCCGAAATAAAAATTAAAGATGATTTGTATGGCAGATCAGCAATTTTTGTATGAAAGATTTTTACTCTTCTTCTTCATTGTCAGTTTCAGGAATAGCTGTCAAAAATCCTCTGTCATTCAAGAAATTAAACCACTTAATAATCTTTTTCATGTCACTGTGAAAAACCTTGTCTCTGTCGTAATCAGGTATGATGACCTCAAAATATTTTTGCAATTCTTTATGCGTTGCATTGGGAGAAGGTATTGGTAGTTCTGTCTGATTGTCCAACATATTCTGAAATACCTTGGCGATTTCTACCGTATCGTCGTCCGTATATATTGCTACAGTTTCCATGGGAGTAAACTGATGTTGTCTGATCGAGCAAAATCTTGTTTTACCAGTATCTATATCGGCTACCAGCAGTCCATTTGTTTTGGTTGCTACCAATTTGTAAAGACCTGATAATCCGCTGACTGAAACCATATTTTTGATATTCATTCTATTTATTGTTTTTTGAAAAGGATTGCAAAGATAGATTTTAAAATAATATCATAATCCCTTCATGACTAATTTTTAGAAAGTTTGGATTTTTTACCTGCCCAATAACTTCAATAAATCATCTTTGAATGTTGCAGATACTTCTATTTCGTTTCCATCCTCGAGCGTGACATATCCACCTGAACCTTTGTGGTAGGATACGATAGATTTGATATTGATGATATGTGATTTGTGGATTCTGATGAAATGATCAGGTAGCAATTCTTCAAAATATTTGAGAAAACGACAAACCATCTTTTTTTGTTTTCCATGCAAGAAAATGTCCGTAAAATTTCCGTTTCCTTGCAGTCTGATGACATTTTCTGTTTTGATGACATCAAATCCTTCCAATGTAGGCAGCACGAGTTGATGCAACTCAGGCTTCTTTTCTTGCAGATTTTCCAACAGGATTTTATTCCGATTGATTTGTTGTTTGCTTTCTATATTGGTTTTTACTTTTTCAACTGCAATGATGAGTTCTTCTATATTCACAGGCTTCAGCAAGTAGTATGCAGCCGCTTTGTTGATCGCTTTGATGGCATATTCAGCATAAGCCGTGATAAATATGGTCTCAAATGGCACTTCTCTGCAAGCATCAAGCACATCAAAACCATTGCCAAATGGCATCTCTACATCCAGAAATACAACTTCGGGCCTGTACTCGTGGATCATCGGCACTGCATCATGGATATTGGACGCAACACCTACCAACTGAATAGACGGACAGTATCTTTTTATATAATCTGCCAGAATTTCTTGAGCTATTTTTTCGTCTTCTACGATGACTGCTTTGATCATACGGTTTTGTTTTTTTGTACTTTTTCAGAAATGTCAGCGTGAAATGAGATGTTTATTTTTGTACCTGAATTTTCATTCAAATCTTCTGTATGACATTGAATATTAAGTGAATACAACTCATTGAGTAGTTTGATACGTTCTTCAATATTGCCTGTTCCTTTGCTTTTTCGTTCACGCTGATGTACCGTTTTCAGCTTGTGGCTTTCTTGCCTTCCGATGCCATTATCTGTGATGGTAACGAAGATGATGTTTTTTTCTTTTGAGAATGTTACATTGAGTGTTCCTGATGATTCTTTATATCTGAGTCCATGCCAAACGGCATTTTCTAGATGAGGCTGAATGATCATATTGGGGATCAAAACATCATCCTGATCAATGGTCTCGTCTATATATAAGGTGTAGGTAAACTTATCCTTAAAGCGTTGATACTCGAGCTGAAGGTAATTTTCTATCATGCTGATTTCTATTGATAAAGGCACAAAATCATTTGCCGAATTTTCTAAAACACTACGCATCAGGGTGGAGAATTTGGTCAGATATTGGTTGGCTGTCCTTTCGTCATGTTGTGAAATGAACTGATTGATGCTGTTGAGACTATTAAAAATGAAGTGCGGATTCATATCCTTTCTCAGCGATTGCAGAGCGATGATTTTATTTCTTTTGCGGATCGACCGAAGAGATTTGTAGATCAGAATACTAAAAAATCCTAACAAAATGATACCGCCAATCAATACATAATTGATCATATTCTGCTTAGAAATAAGCTTATCTTTAAGCACTTGTTCCTCTTCGAGTTTTTTTATTTTTTGCTCTGTCAAAGCTATTAATTCCATGTCCTGTAGCGTACTATCTGCTTTGATGACTTGTTCGAGATCTTTCAGAAACGACTTGTATAATGTGACACTTTTAGTCCCTTCATTCATGAGTTGATAGACATCAGCCAGCTTACCTACGATATCACGGGCTTCGAGGGTTTGGCCAGTATTTACGGCTATATTATAGGATTCTTCGAGTAGTTTCGCTGCTTCTGCTTGATCATTGTTGCGAAGGTAAATCTTGCTTAGATTTTGGATGGCTTCTACTTTTTTGGGTGGATTATTTTGTATGTCTGGCTGGAGTAGTAGGTTTTTATTGATAACAATGGCATTGGTCAGGTCATTATTAAGGATATACGTGTTAGATAGTTTGTCCGTGATGCTGATGAGTTTGTCGGGATCATTTTTGATATTTTGGATGGCATTTTGATAGTTTGTAATGGCTGGACCGAGATTATTGTTACGTACTTGTGCGTCTGCGAGTTGAATGTAAGTTTCTGGTAGTTCATCTTTTAGGTTGGGCGATTGTTCGATCTCCTGAATCTTGGACGCTATGATGGATTCTTCTTTTTGGGCAGATGTATTGAACACTTCCACACGTTCGGCATCTTTTTTATTGATAGATTTTGACACTTCATCTTTGGACTTTGCGCTATAATCGGCTGCAGAATTATAACTATTGATGGCTTTAGCTTTTTTGAGCTGTGATTCCTGAATTTTGGCGATTCTCCGAGTAACATCCGCCAGTGATTTGGTATCATTTAATTTTTTGTAGTAAGTTTCAGATTTTAGGAAATAGGACTCACTGGTAGGGTAGTCACCGGCTTTTTTATATTCTTCACCCAATTCGTAATAAGCATCTGCTATCTTTTGGTCATCATTCTGACGGAGGGCTTCATCAAGTTTGTTTGCTGATGTAATAAATTTTGACCTTTCCATTTTAACGGGCGCAGTCTTTTTTTCCTGTGCCGAGAGTGATAACACAGTGACCAAAAGAAAAAACCAAAAAAATTTCCATCGCATAATTACAAAGAATAATCAGATATTCAATCAACGGCAAAATTACGGATAAAATTTCAAGTGATGTGAAGTTTCACCCTTTCGAGAATGGATTTTACCAAGTTAAGTCTAAGGTTTAGATTAAGGAGGAGATTAAGGTTGAGAATATGATTCGCTTTTGTTTGGTTTATCGTCTACCTTTAGATTTGCAATTTAAATAAATCAACTTATCTGTAAATCCGCCATCCGGCAAATTTATAATTTCAACGAGATGATAAGACCAAATTTAACCCTGATCGTTGAAGTTTTCTTAACTTCGATGCGATATGTATTAAGGTCTTCAGACCGGATTTACTCTTTAATAATGTGATAATAGCGGTGGGACGTCGACAAGCATTCACCCATTCACCTATTTTGTTACTCTTTTAAATCAAATCCCTTAAGGGGAGACCTTCGCGCTTTATTCCCAATTCCCATACCCACCTGACCACTATGTAGTAGGTGGGCAGGTCACTACATAAAGTCTGTCACCAAGTCAAACCCATACTTCACCCATTCTGACTCTAGTATCGGTATTTTTGCCGCTACTTTTGATCTTGTAATTCAAATTTTATCACAAAATCAAAAATCCTATTATGAAATTTTCATTATTATTTCTTTCAGTGATGGTTAGTGTTTTTTCATTTATCCCAGCACAAATAGATGACTCACCTAAAACAGCTACAGAAAACAAAATCCAAGTTGCTCTTCTTCTCGACACTTCCAATAGCATGGATGGACTCATCGATCAGGCGAAATCCAGACTCTGGAACATTATAAATACATTGACCACGCTAAAGTATGAAGGCAAAGAGCCACAAATCGAAATCGCTCTATATGAATATGGAAATGATGGTCTGAATCAAGCAAATGATTTCATCAGACAAGTTGCACCTTTAACTACTGACCTAGACCTCATATCTGAAAAACTTTTTGCTCTTCGTACCAATGGTGGTAGTGAATACTGTGGTGCAGTAATCCAAAACGCCATTAAATCACTCCAATGGAACAATGGCAAGGCAGATATGAAATTAATCTATATAGCTGGAAATGAACCATTTGACCAAGGGCCCATCAGTTACAAAGAAGCGATCAACAATGCTTTGAACAATAAAATTTATGTCAACACTATTCTTTGTGGCTCTAGTGGATATCAAGAATCAGAAGGCTGGAAAGATGGTGCCACTCGTGGTCAAGGAAAGTTTTTTATGATAAATTCAGATAAAGTTCTGACCTACATCGATACACCTTATGATAGAGATATAGACAAACTGAACCAACAACTCAATGATACTTATATCGGTTATGGTAAAAAAGGAAAGGAGAAAAAAATAATGCAAACTACCCAGGACTACAATGCCGAATCCAAAAGCATGGCCAATAAAGTGGAGCGGGTAGTATCAAAGTCCAAAGGCGTGTACAAAAATGCAGAGTGGGACATTGTGGATAAATATAAAGACAATCCATCTGCGATCCAAACTATGCAAACTGATGACATGCCCGAAGAACTCAAATATAAATCTACAAAGCAACAGGCTGAATTTATCCAGCAAAAATCCAAAGAGCGTGATGATATCAATCATAAAATCAAAGACCTATCCATCAAACGCCAACAATACATCGATGCTGAAAACAAAAAATTTGGAAATGACAAAGATGACTTGGGCAAAGCGATAGAAACTTCAATCCATGAATTAGCTAGGAAAATTGGGTATAGTAAGAATGCTAATTGATAAAATTTGAGATTTCAGCTAAGAAAACGTAAGTGAAATAAAATGAATATACGTAAGTTTATGTTATATTTCTACGTGAATCATTTGTTATGGTTTCAAAATTAACATGGAGTTTAGATACAGTAGTAATTTCAGAAGCAAAAGCTTATGCAAAATCTAAAAACTTAAGTTTGTCGAAACTAATAGAGATGTACCTAAAGTATTTAACATATGCTGATAAGCAAAAAAGTAAAATTTCTCCAATTGTTGAAGAGTTAACTGGTGTAATAAATCTAGAAAAAAGTGACTATAAATTAGAATATTCAGATTATTTGTCCAAGAAATACTGCTAATGGATAAAATTTTAGTAGACACAAACACTGTCCTGGTTTGCTTTAGAATAGAAAGGATTTATAAAAGAAACCCAAGTATTCTTTACGTTGGCATCACAATACAAAATTAAGTTATATGTTAGCATTTTGAACTTTGCTTATACGCATTATATTTTATCGAATCAACTTGAAACAACTGGTGTGCAAATAATTTTGAGAAAATTTAAAACATTGGTTGAAGTAGTGCCATTTGACGAAAGAATATTAGAGTTGTCTTTAGATTCTAAATTTAAAGACTACGAAGATTCTATTTAATATTATTCAGCCATAACCTGTTCTGCCTATCTAATCATTACTCGAAATCAGAAAGAATTTAAATTGTCAAATTCTTCAACAACGTTGTGAAACTTGACACTTAAAAATTAAAAGTACCGGATTAAAACACGAAATTAAAGTTAATTTGAAATAGAATAGGGTGTTTAGTTTTTTATACGCTATTCCGTATCTTACACCCAAATATATTAAGGAAGTATGATATCCCTTTTTGACAAGATTCATGAGAGTAAAACATTTATCGACAGCATACTGACATGTGATGCAAAAATAGCGGTAGTCTTGGGTACTGGTTTAGGTGATTTTGCGCATTCATTGACAGATATTGTAGAGATACCTTACAGTGAGATCCCACATTTTCCTATTTCTACGGTTCGAAGTCATCATGGCAAGTTGGTTTTCGGTCTTAAATCAGGTGTTCCTGTTGTGGTGATGGCAGGTAGATTTCATTATTATGAAGGCTATTCTGCTGCCGAGCTCACTTTTCCTATCCGGGTATTAAAAGCACTCGGCATAGAAAAAATGATCATGACCAATGCTGCCGGTGGCATCAATCCGCATTTTAATGAAGGTGATATCGTGCAAGTGACCGATCATATCAATCTTATGCCCGACCATCCGCTTCGTGGGCACAATGATGAGCGGTTAGGGCTTAGATTTCCCGATATGTTGCAAGCTTATGATAAAGAAATGATACTTTTATTTGAGAAAATATCTAATGACCTTGGTATACTGCTAAGGCAAGGGGTTTATTTAGGCTTACAAGGTCCTAGCCTTGAGACGCCTGCCGAATACAAAATGGCTCGTATAATGGGTGCAGATATCTTAGGTATGTCCACAATTCCCGAAGTCATCGTAGCCAAACACGTAGGCATCAAGGTGGCTGTTTTTTCTATAGTGTCTAATGTTTGTTTTCCCAAATCAGCGCTGACAGAAACCACTGTGGAAGCGGTCATTGCTACCATGATGAAATCTGTGGAGAAGGTACAACGATTATTTGATGCTTATTTTGAACAAATTAAAGGATAGCTTTTTTCGGTGTTTTTTATTGTGCAAAACAGTCCTATTTCAAAACATTTTATAATAAAATACTATTCTCTTGGTATAGCTTTTATTTTTGATTTCAATCTGATCATGCAAGATATATTAGACCTGGACGAAGATACCATTACCGCCGATGATTTCATTACCATCATCGGTGCCAATGAAAATAATCTCAAAGATGTTTCCGTAAAAATACCTAGAAACCAACTCGTAGTCATCACTGGTCTGAGTGGTAGCGGTAAGTCGTCACTTGCTTTTGATACGCTTTATGCCGAAGGTCAACGTAGATATATGGAGACATTTTCAGCCTATGCTCGTCAGTTTATCGGCTCGATGGATAGACCTGAAGTAGAAAAAATAGATGGCCTTAGTCCAGTCATTTCCATAGAACAAAAAACCACCGCTTGGAATCCGCGATCAACCGTAGGTACGACGACAGAGATTTATGATTTTCTTCGTCTTTTATACGCTAGGGTAGGTGAGGCCTATTCTTTCGTCACGGGAGAAAAAATGATCAAGTACACCGAAGATCAGATCATCACGCATGTACTTACAAACTTTGAAGGCAAAAAAATAGCTATTCTTGCGCCTGTCATTAGAGCTAGAAAGGGGCATTATAGAGAATTGTTCGATCAGACACGCAAAAAAGGTTTTACTAAAGTCAGGGTAGATGGCGAGATAGTAGATCTGGTACAAGGATTGCAACTCGACAGATATAAGGTCCATGACATAGAGATCGTAGTGGATCGTCTGAAGGTTGAAACGGATAAGATAGAACGACTTACCGCTTCTCTTCAGATGGGACTAAAGTTGGGTAGTGACTTCATCATGATCATCAATACGGACGATAATACAACCAAAGCGTATTCAAAAAGCCTCATGGATCCGTTGTCGGGCGTATCATACGACGAACCATCGCCCAATAATTTTTCTTTCAATTCGCCATATGGCGCTTGTCCGGATTGTAATGGTCTTGGTGAACAACATAAGGCAGATATGGTCAAAATCATTCCAGATAGATCCAAAAACATTAATCAAGAAGCCATAAAACCATTTGGTGCAGTAAGGGACAACAATACTTTTAAACAACTCAAAAAAATAGCCGCTGATTATAAATTTAATTTTGATACGCCTGTCGATAAAATACCCGAAAAAGCACTAGACATCATCCTGAATGGTGGTGATAATTCATACGGCGTTGCTTACGGAAATGTGGCCAATGACTACCTGTACGACCTTGCTAATGAAGGTATTGTCAATATGGTAGAGCGATGGTATCGAGATTCTAGTTCTGAAAAAATTAGGTCTTGGGCCGAAGAATTTTTGAGCATCGTACAATGTCCAAGTTGCGAAGGTTTTCGTCTCAAAAAAGAGTCTCTTCACTTTAAATTGGGTGAAAAACATATAGGCCACTTGGCAGAGATGAATATTGACGAACTCCATGCTTGGATTGGTGAGTTGCCTGCATACATGGATGAAAAACAAAAGACAATTTCCTTTGAAATCATCAAAGAAATAAGACTCAGACTCGGATTTTTGCTCGAAGTAGGTCTCGGATATCTCAATCTCAATCGTACCACACGTACACTCTCAGGTGGTGAATCTCAACGTACTCGACTCGCTAGTCAGATAGGTAGCCAACTCACAGGGATCACCTATATCATGGACGAACCCAGTATCGGCTTACACCAAAGAGACAACCACAAACTCATCAAAGCTCTCAGAGATCTGACGGAAATAGGCAACTCGGTTTTGGTCGTCGAACACGATAAAGACATCATGCTCGCTTCTGATTATATCATAGATCTAGGTCCAGGTGCAGGTATGCATGGTGGTGAAATCGTCACGCAAGGTACACCTGAAGAATTTCTAAAGCTAGGAGGTACGACAGCAGGATATCTGAGCAATAGACTCCGCATAGAAATACCAAAGTCAAGACGTAAAGGCAATGGCAAATTCCTTGAATTGAAAGGAGCTACCGGTCATAACCTCAAAAATGTAGATGTCAAATTGCCACTTGGTACCCTGATGTGTATCACGGGTGTGTCAGGTAGTGGTAAGTCATCTTTGATCAATGAGACTTTGTACCCGATCTTAAGACAACATTTTTATAATAGCATACAGAAACCACTACCATACAAAACTATTATAGGATTAGAACATCTAGACAAGGTCATTGAAATAGACCAATCGCCGATAGGGCGTACACCAAGGTCCAATCCTGCTACTTACATCGGTGTATTTACAGATATCAGGAAGTTATTTGGCAATATGCCCGAAGCCAAGATACGTGGTTATCAACTCGGCAGATTTTCATTCAATGTCGCTGGTGGTCGTTGTGAGACGTGCGAAGGTGCGGGTAAAAAGCTGATAGAAATGAATTTTCTACCTGATGTACTCGTTGATTGCGAACAGTGTATGGGTAAGCGGTATAATAGAGAAACCCTCGAGATTCTATTTAAAGGAAAATCTATATCAGATGTCTTAGACATGTCCGTAGAAGATGCCACAGAATTTTTCAAAAATATACCTGCTATTTACAGAAAACTCAAAACCTTGGATAGTGTCGGCCTTGGCTACATCACACTTGGACAGCAAGCTACTACACTTTCTGGTGGAGAGGCACAACGTGTGAAACTCTCCGAAGAACTTTCCAAAAAGGATACGGGCAATACCATTTATATCCTAGACGAACCCACCACTGGATTACACTTTGATGATATCAAACAACTCCTTGGTGTACTGGATAAATTGGTAGAGAAGGGAAATACCGTCATCATCATAGAGCACAATATGGATGTGATCAAAGTTTCTGATTATGTGGTCGATCTCGGACCTGAGGGAGGCAAAGCAGGGGGCAATATTTTGTTTGCTGGTACACCCGAAAGTTTGATAAAACAGAAGTCAGGCTATACTGCGGAATATTTGAAGAAAGAAATGTAAGTTGGTTTATTATAAATATTCTCACTAATAATTTTTCAGCAATAGCGAATTTGGATTATTATTTTATCTTTACTCAAAATGATCTTTAAAAATTGATTATGAAACTGGAAAAGATATTAGATAAGCTAGGTTCTTTGGAAAAGAATGCATTTATTAAGATAGTAGATAATATAATTACTAAAAAAACTAAGAACAAGATAGAAATAGATAGAATTCTTCTTTCAGTTGATAAGGGGCTAAAATCAATTGATAATCAGAATGTTGTGAGAATATTCTCTCTTATCAAGGAAGATTTTACTGATCTGATAAAAATTGAATTTAGAGAAGCTGCATCTCAATTTGATATTTTGATTGATATAATTATAAGAGATGGTAATTGTATTATGAAACAAGATTGGTTTTCACGACTATATGAAAAGCAATTGAAAGCTATGCAATTAAAAACAAAGTTATTAGCACAAAATTTAGATGATGATAAATCTGATATTACTCCAATAAGAAAAAGGGATTACAAAATATACAAATCTTGTTTGGAAGCAGCTTTTAAGAATGATATTTCCAATAATAGAGAATCAAAAATAACTTCAGATGAGTTATCAATATTATTAACTCTAAGTAAAGAATTGGAGCTTTCTCAGGAAGAAGTCAAGTTGATAAATTACTCCATTTTACCCATAAAAAAGTTGGATATACTTGATGTCATAAATAACTTGAGGAATATTGGAGTTATATTTTTCTCCAAAAAAGATAATATTATTTATGTTGCAGATGAAATAGTAAGTCTTTTAAGGGAGTTGAGAGAAAAAGAAGTTGCTGATAAATATTATAGAAGAACTTTAAAACTTCTTAGGGAACCAATAATTAATCAAATATCTAAAAAGCACGGTATTGATAGGAAATTAACAATTAATGAAAAAATTGAAGAAATAATTAAAATCGGAGTTTCGTTCACTACTTTGCTAAAAAATGATATTTATAAAGAGGGAATATCGATATCTGAAAAAAAGAAAGAGTTGAACGAACTTTTTGAAAATGGATTAAATCTTCCAAATCTTAAAGGAAATACTATAGAAGATAAAATTACAAGCCTAATAAGTTATTTTGAAGGCATAGAAAGTGACGAAAGTATTGGAATTTCATTGGATGGCTATCAAAAATTGTTAACTGATATTAATATAGGAATTCCATCAATGAATAAATTTTTTAAAGAACAATTTGAGTTTCAAGAAGAGTTAGTATTAAAGGCAAGTTTTTTGTTAGATTTTAATATAAAACCCAGAGATGTATTGGATTTGGTGCAAAAAGAAGATATAAATAAGTTTATAAAAGAAAAGGGAATTAAACAAAGAGGAGATAACATTTTTAATATTTTAGAACATTACAAGGATACAGAAAATCTATTGCTTGAGAATTACGAGAATATTGGGTTTAGAAATTTAAACTTAATTAAGGACAGTGGAATTATTTTAAAAGAAAGTGAGTTGGGATTGAAGTTTGAAGAAATTACAAAATTTATATTTGAAAAACTTGGTTTTAACGTGGATGAAAAATTAAAAAATAAGTTAAATACCATGAAAGATAAAATTGATATTCTTGTCAACCTTGGTGGAGATGAGGTTATACTTATTGAATGTAAAACAAGTAAAGAGAGCGGTTATAATAAATTTAGTTTGGTTTCAAGACAACTTAAGTCATATCAAACACTTTTGATTAAAAATGGAATTTATGTAAAAAAGGTTTTATTGATATCTCCAGATTTTAGTGATGATTTTATCACGGATTGTCAATTAGATACTGAAATTAGTATTTCTTTAATTACTGCATCTACATTATATAAAATTACAGAAGCTTTTAAAAAGTCTAAATATAAAGTCTTCCCACATGTTTTATTTAATGATGTAATTATAAGTGAGCAAAGAGTTATAAAGGCATTGGCAAAATAATTATCTAGTTGTAGAGTATTTTTTTTGAAAATTTTAAAAATTGAATTCTCAGATATTATGCTCTTAATCTAGGTTTAAGCAAGAACAAATTTTTAATAAAAGTTAAACTCATGAAAAAAATAGCCCACTACATCAAAGCACTTGTCGGAGACTTGATCCACGTACTATTTCCTGATCTTTGTCTGGCATGCAGCAAATCGCCAAAAACCCGTGATGCTGCATTTTGTGTAGAATGTCTTCATGCCATGCCTTATACAGATCATTTTTTATTGAAAGAAAATGATGTAACCAAACATTTTAGAGGCAGGATAAATATCCAACATGGTGCAGCTTTACTCCGATTCAGGGAAGGTAGTATGGTTCAAATCATGCTTCATAATCTCAAATACAAAAAGCGCAAAGAAATAGGTGAAGTATTGGGTGAAATTGCAGGTAAAAAACTTTTGGATTCACCGATTTTTAGTCTTCCTGATCTTATAATTCCTGTACCCGTACATCCCAAAAAGGTACGCAGAAGAGGGTATAACCAAAGTACAATATTTGGAAAAGCAGTCAGTGCAGCTATACATGTATCGATTGCAGAAGATGTCTTGATTAAAGAGACAGAAACTACATCGCAGACAGGAAAATCAAGGACAGAACGTGTTGAAAATGTATCAGAAGTCTTTGTGCTCAATAAACCAGAAGCAATAACCGGTAGAAACGTCTTAATTGTTGATGATGTAGTTACCACCGGAGCTACACTGGAAGCCTGTTGTCTCAAGCTGAAGGAAGGCGGAGCAAAAAGTATTTCCATATTATCCATTGCAGTGGCAGGTTAGGAAATAATACATTATTTTTATAAATTTAACGTATTCAGATATTAAAGTATGCATTATATTATAAATATGTAATATATTTGCCATTATTATCAAAAATTTGAGTTATGTCTGAAGATATCAAACCTGTAATTATAGAAGATAAATCCCAACGACTCAGAGATATTATTGAGGAAACCGAAAGACAGTTTAACCATGAAGTAAAAATATCTCCTGGTGAAGCCAAAAGGATAGAGCTCATACGCAAGATGAAACAGGACACAGACAAGCAGGAATATATGATTATGTTTAATGTACTCATGCTTGTTTCTACCATCTCAGCACTGTTGCATTTTATATTTTTTAATACTATTTTTTCTCTGGTTTGTGTCGTCGCAGGCATCACTTATTTTATATTTATACGGCAGCGGCTCAAAAGTGCCACTATTCTTTTGGTTGAACATAAAACTAACTTTGACAAATATCTTTGGGAAGGTTATTATCTGAAGGAAATGCGTTACTCTGCCGTTAAACTGGCATATTTTATCTTTTTTCCATTGTTTGTGGTTTTCCTGACCAATGTGTTATCCGGCATGGATGGCCAACTCACGCTTTGGCTGTCTGTTCCTATTGCATTTGTTATTAGCTCAGTCGCATGGCTTATTTATTTTTCTGACGATAAAGCATTGTTCGAATCCTTTGAGTCAGATCTTAAATCATTACAATACTTGTAGTAAAGTTTTTTTCGGTGGCGTTACTTAGATTTATTATCCATAATATCAAATACTTTCCTGTATCTGGTCACCATCATATCCCATGAAAAATGATCTGTCGTATACTGTTTAATATTTGCATCAAATAAATTGTTGTTGGCAGCAAGTAACACGATTCTATCTGCCCAAGCTGTAGCATTACCAGATGGCAGGAGATAACCATTCTTACCGTCATGTACTGCATCGGTGATCCCTTCAATACCAGCAGCCAGCACAGTTTTTCCTTGAATGGATGCTTCAAGCGCTACAAGTCCAAATCCTTCCATATCACCATCATCCTGTATGTTGGGCATCAGCATTAAGGTGGCTGAAGCAATGCAAGTATCTTTTAATTCGTCTGATACCTTTCCTGCAAGGATTATATTTTTATTGAGTCTGGATGCTTTGATCAAAGCGGCGGCATCATTTGGTCTGCCAGTAAATAAATCTACCAATTTACCCACCTTTTTTGGTAGCCATTTCATTAGATATGGTTCCGGTGCGCCTGTATTCCCGATATGCACAAATTTAAACCTGGCATCCAGTAGCGGCATCACTTCCCGCGCAAACCAACTGAATCCTTTTCTTTTGACTGGTCTACCAATAGAAAGCAAAATAATATCAGCGTCCAAATCTATACCCAGATAGGACAAGGTGTTTTTTATTTTTTCGTGGTTCCTTTCAGATGTTTCTCCTGGTATATTTACCCCGTTTGGAACAACAAAAATTTTATCCTGCGAAAATCCTCTTGCTACACTAGCATCTTTGGTGGCCTGACTCACACAAATAAAAGCATCAAAGTTTTGGAGTTTGGGTAGAATATATTTTTGAAACCAAGGCAAAGGGAAAACTACATCCAATCCATGAAAGGTTATGACGACTTTTCTACCACATTTTTTGATGCGAAGAAGATAGAAAAACGCACCCATCAAGCCATCATTCAAATGTATTATTGTAATCTCAGGATGTTGTCGCAACATATCATGTACACGTTTCCTTAAGGTCATAAAAAAACGAATGTTATTTCCTTTTCCATCAAAGTAAATAGAATAATTTTGTTCGGAGTTGGTAAAACCTTGTATCAGTTCAAAGCTTTGTTTTTCCATACCACCGACAGCAGGAGGATATTTGTGCGTGATGAAAAGTATAGCCATTTTATTCTACTTCTGCCGCAACAGGTTTTACTTTGCCAGTCAGTCTTTTCAGGTCACTAAAATAAATATCCGTCAATGATTCCCACTTAAGTTTGGAAGTAAATTGAAGACCTTTTTGGATAAACTGTTCACGCAAGTCATTTTCAAAAAGCACCTTAGATATTTTACCCAGATAATCGTTGGAAGATTCGGGTTGGCAAAGAAAACCGTTGATACCATCTTCTATAAATCCTGCCGAACCTCCACCATTGGCTATCACACAAGGTAATCCGGACGCCATAGCTTCTGCCACTACATTACCGTAGGTTTCCGTGATGGACGTAAAGAGGAATACATCACAAGACGCATAAACAGTGGCCAATTGTTCATGGGTGAGTTTACCCAAGAAATAGGCGGCTGGCATAGCTTCTTTCAGTTCTTCGATCGCTACGCCGTCACCTGCTATGATAAAATTGAAGAATAGCCCGCGCTTGATAGATTTTTTATAGATTTTGATTAATATCTTCAGATTTTTTTCCCAAACCAATCTGCTGGCAAAAAGTATATTTGGTCTGTCATTTCCGGTGATGTTTTTAATGAAAGGAATATTCCGCTTTTCAGGATCAAAATTGGATGTGTCAAGACCTCTGGGCCATATTTTCATATTGTGGTCAGAAATTCCAAGATGTTTCAGTTCTGAAACCATAATTCTGGTGGGCATGTACACCAGATCACATTCTTCATAAAACTTCTTCAGATGTTTTACGATCATATTTTTTACAGGATCAACCAATAAACTTACATGCTCAAGATAGTAATCTATGTAAGAAATAAAATGGGTATGGTAGATGGTGATGACAGGAATACCTTGTGATTTAGCATATTCCAGTCCAAATGTCCCAAGCGGAGATGGCGTGGATATGTGAATGACATCAGGGTTGAAATCTTCCAATTTTTCATTTAGTTTACACTTATGAAAATAGGGTACTGCCATTTTATAATTTTTATTAAATGGTATAGTGATGGCAGGTACTTCAAAAACTTCATAAGCAAACCCATCTTCGGGGGGTACACCACAAATAAATAAAAATTCAAACTGATCCATTGGTATTTTATGGATGATTTGAAAAATGGTTCTGGATGCACCATCAAAATCTTCCAGCAGTATTTCGGCAAAAAAGGCAACCCTTATTTTAGACATTTTTTATCCCTTTTATTAATGTCGGAGTATATATTGTAATAATAGTAAAGATAGTAAAATGTTTACTTTAAAGGGCCAAACTAATTGTTTTTATTTTTTGCCCACCACGAGATTAAAATAAATGTCTTTTTGAAATGTTTGCATAAATCTATTCCAAGGCACTGATTTATGGCTGTTTGAGCCAAAATAGGTAATGATCATCTCAAAACTGGATACATCCTGAAAACCAGGAATAGCTTGAATGATGTTGAATTCTTCATCTAGAAATACCATCGATGGATAGCTCATTTTGCCCTGCAAGAGCACTGAGGCCAATTCGTGGTAACCTCGATTTCCGCTTTTTATAAATTTGTATTCTGTTCCTTTCAGAAGTACAGGGGTTTCCATTTCAGCATTAAATTTTATTGGATAGTAGTTTGCATTGATGTATTTAGCTATGTGGTCTTCGGCAAAAGTGGTTTTGTCAAGTTTTTTACACCATCCACACCAATCTGTGTATACATCCACAAAAATCTTTCTTTTTTCTTTTTTTGATTTTTCGATGGCTTCTTCCCAGGTATTCCATTTAATCCTGTTTTGTGCCGTAATCGTATTTACTGCGGTATTGGCAAAAAATAGCAATGTTAAAAAAGTATATTTGATCATGAGAAATCTTAAACCGTATTATTATCAATGCAAAGATAACTTTCTCAACACTAAAAAGGATTCAAATTTTCGCACACTTAAATTAACTTTAACAAAAGTACTACGGATATGGGGTCTTATTAACGATTTTATTATTCTGTTTTTTTAAATTCATAATCTGCTGTGATGACAGAAAAAGACTTTTCATTGACCTTTTTAGTCACCCAACTTGACTTTTCCCCCTTTTCATCTTTTCTTGTGTTTTCATATTCCAGCATTACACCGCCTTCAGATGCACCCACGTTTTCTATAAATGGTTCAGGAGCAAACTGTTTCATATATGGACTAAAATTTTTTTCCCATTGGATAGGAAACTGGTCAGAAATATACATTACAATCTCTTCATTCGGTGAATTGCCTTTGTATTCTGTGCCTGTAAAGCCGGCTATTTTTTTTGTTTTTCCGGTTTTTTTGAGGTTCATTTGGTACGCAGTACTGTCTATATCGGTTTTTATAGCATTTGTCATTGCACCGGCCAGTTTCATAATTGACGGAATGGCTTGCCCGGTCTTTTTACCTTTTTTATCCGTGGTATACAAGATCATTAGATCTTTGGTGAGATCCATAACTACGAGCTGTTTTACCTGTTTTTCATCTGTCGTTTCCATGCCTATTATTCCACTATTCTTTGCATAATGCAACTTAATATAATTTCTTTTTTTATTATAATCTATGGTCTCTACCTCCTGAGTGACGTCAAAGGTATATTTTTCAGGAAGATCTACGGTGGAGTTAAGACTGCTAAGAAAGGCAGCATAAGCTTCTCCCATTTTTTTATTGTCGTATGGCTTACCGTTGTTAAGGGAATCCTGATACTTCTGTCGCAACATAGAGTCAATGGCCTGATCTATGGGTTTAAATGCCCTTTGTGCCAGTTCATCCGATACCGCCTGGACAATTTTATCTTCTATTTTTCGCTCTAATTTTCTTTTTGCCTCATTCATTATGCCACCAAAAATTTGGGCATCTGCGGCTATATTTACCACTAAAATAAAAATGGAAATGAATACTGTCTTCATTACGATGTTGGTTTAAATTTATTGATTTTAAATACATTTTTGTATAAATAAGTTTTGTCAATCTGAATTTAATTTACAATTTTACGTCATTTTTTAGCAATCACAAATTAAGAACCATATGATTGAACCACACATCAATGAAGTGGAGCTGCGCAAAAAAATAATAGAATTGTTTGAATACAGGCTTTTTCCGCAATTATTGGAAGCCGGCCATGCCAATGATACAATTCAATATACATTTTTAGAAAATCTGATACAGTTGCAGACCAAAATTTATTATTTGGATGCACATCTGGAAGCCAATTGGCAAACGGATCTACAAATGCTCACCCTTCATTGGGACAACATTCAAAATTCTCTAGGTTCATTTAATGTACCGGCAGATCAGCATCGGACTTATCTGAATCACATCAAAAAATATGAAAAACATGAGCTTGAATTAAGGCAGGGTAAGTCTCCGCTGCGTTTTGATATGGAATATTTTTATTTCTATAAATCTTGTGATGTCAAATTGCTGAGGAGATTGATTTATGAAAAATTTCTACTTACCCCTGAATGTGGCAGACTTTCTGATTGGCGTTTTTATGATCTGGTGACAGAAGTCAATGATGATATTGAGGACTTGTTTGAAGATCTTGACTTTATCAATGGCAACAGGTTTCTCATTTCTTTGTTGTATTATGATAAATCAAAATCAAAACAGATTTTTTCAGATTTTCTGGATGAGATAGAAGTTAAAGCGAAAAATAAATATTTGTCAGCAACAGGTCGTTATAAAAATATAATCTATGATGTAACGTTGAAAAGAATATTAGAAACAAAAGAGTTATTGGATCATCGGATAGATGAAATCCAAGAAGAACAGTTACAGGCTTCGCGTCTTTTTAAATATCAAAATATACTTCAAAAATGAAAAATCAGGACATAGAGTCACTCAAAGAAGCCATAGAAAGTTCTCCGGACAATTTGCCGCTCCGAATCATGCTGGCGGGCAAGTATTTGCATTTTGGAAGACTGGAAGAAGCGGAAACAGAATATCAGACGGTATTGAATTATGACAGCAATCACATCAAAGCAAAAGAGGGTCTTGCTGAAATTTACTTTAGACGCGGCAGGTATTCCGGCGTTATCGTTATTGTAGAGGAACTCATACAACGTAACAAAGCATCTGAGCGGATGATGGTCATTTGTGCCAAATCACTGGTACGCGAAAAATCCATAGAAGACGCGCAGGAATTATATGAAAAAATTCTAGACAACAATCCTGATTTTGAAGACAAAGAGCTGGATGAAAACCTTCGGATGCCTTCTTTTGATTTTGAGGATGAAGGGGAAGAATTTGATGAAGAAGATCCGTTCGGATTTGGATTTGAGGCTGGTCCTGAGGATAAGGATTTTTTTATGGAAAAGCCAAATATCTCCTTCAAAGATGTAGGTGGAATGGAAAAACTTAAAGAAGAGATTGACCTGAAAATCATAAAACCGCTTGAGAATGCTGAATTGTACGCGGCATATGGTAAAAAAGTGGGAGGTGGTATCTTGCTTTATGGTCCGCCTGGATGCGGAAAAACCTATTTGGCCAAAGCTACTGCAGGAGAGATCAACGCCAATTTTATCAGTGTAGGGATCAATGATATACTGGATATGTGGATAGGTCGCAGCGAAAAAAATATGGGATATATATTTGAAGTAGCACGGAGGAATACCCCATGTGTATTGTTTTTTGATGAGGTGGATGCATTGGGTGCAAGCCGATCTGATATGAAAAATTCTTCAGGTCGTCACGTGATCAATCAGTTCCTTTCTGAGTTGGACGGCGTAGATGGTAATAATGAAGGGATTTTAATCCTTGGCGCTACCAATGCTCCCTGGCATCTTGATCCGGCATTTAGACGTCCGGGAAGATTTGACAGGATCATTTTTGTGCCGCCACCGGACGATGTCAGCAAAGAAAAGATCCTTGAAATCATCATGCATGAAAAACCAAAAGAAAAAATTGATTTTAAAAAGGTAATAGGACATACCAAACATTATTCAGGAGCTGATCTGAAAGCGTTGGTGGACCTGGCCATCGAAGAGAAACTGAAAATTGCCCTTAAAACAGGCATCCCTGAACCCATCACCACACAAGATCTGTTGCAAGCGGTAAAAAGACATCATGCAAGCACCCGGGAATGGTTTAATACAGCTAAAAATTATGCCCTTTTTGCCAATGAATCAGGTATATATGATGAAATATTAAAATTTATAAAATAATGAATCAGTATGAGTTCGTAAGACAAATATCTCATGCTGATGTATTATTGTCTCAAGGCAGATTCGGGCATGCAGAGGAGATTCTAGAAAGATTGATGGCCACAGGTTACGAAGGCATAGATATCATGAAAATGATGGCCATAGCGAAGATGGGACTTAAAAAATATGGGCCAGCAGAAGAATTGTGCAGATTGATCATCTCACATCATCCCAATGAAGCATTTGCATTCTATTTGCTTGCAACCATTCGTGGTACAGAGAGAAAATTTGATGAAGCCCTGTCTACCCTCAATGAAGCCATAAAACTTGATCCCGCCAATGCTGATTATTTTGCTTTTAAAGCCAATATCCTGCTCCAAACCAAAGATTATAAAGAAGCCCTTGAGTCAGCAGATCTTGGTCTTAGTGTAGATGCTGAAAACATAGATGCGCTCAATGCTCGTGCTTCAGCATTGGTCGGACTCAACAGAAATGAAGAAGCATTCCTGACCATAAATAAATCATTGGCCTCTGATCCTGATAATGCAGATACACATGCCAATATGGGATGGGGATTGTTACATCAAGGCAAGTCTGATGTCGCGCTTAAGCATTTTAAGGCTGCCCTAAAACTGGAGCCTATGAATGGATATGCCCGCAGTGGTATGCTGGAAGCCATGAAAGCTCGTTTTCCGGTGTACCGATACTTTCTGATGCTGATGTTGTGGCTGGGGAAAATGAAAGGAAATAATCAATGGGGATTTATTATCGGTGGTTATATCGTATATAGAGTTTTGGTTACTTTGGCAGAAAAATATGAAGCATTGCAACCTTTTCTGATCCCAGTGATAGTGTTGATCGCTTTGTTTTTTATTTCAACCTGGATTTTTTCGCCGCTGATGAACCTTTACCTTCTTTCAAACCCTTTTGGAAAACTTACCCTAGATGAAAATCAGAAGCAATCCGCTCGATTAGTTGGTATTTCGCTGCTTATATCATTGACTGGTATTTTAATATATTTGTTGGGATATAAAAATGATGGCTTATTGTCCTTAAGTCTTTTTGCATTTGCCATGATGATACCTGTGGGTAGTATGAATAATCCATATCTGGAAGAAAACAGGAAAAAACTCAGGTACTGGACCACGGCCATTGCTATTTTAATCTTAATGGACAGTGTTTTGTCTATCGCTGCGGGAACATTTTTATCTTCCATATCATTTCTTCCTGTACTGGCCATGATAGGTTATCAGTGGTATACCAATTATATACTGATCAGAGAATGATACCGTGTGATAAAAGGTTGGTGTATCCCATTTTTGTATTTTTGTTGATAAAGTTTTTAGCTGGGAAGCAATCTGTAACATACAAAAGTTTAGCAGGTGTATTCAGTATATTAT
>JBBRVQ010000012.1:0-86732 GCA_038246735.1 Chitinophagales bacterium | reverse complement strand
ACCCCCGACCCCTAAAGTGGAGACCTGCCCGCATTCATCGCTCATTCTCTCATTCACTCATTTACATTTTGCCCTGCTACCCCCGACCCCTAAAGTGGAGACCTGCCCGCATTCATTACACATTCGCTCATTTACTCATTCACATTTTGCCCTGCTACCCCCGACCCCTAAAGTGGAGACCTGCCCGCATTCATTACACATTCGCTCATTTACTCATTCACATTTTGCCCTGCTGCCCCCGACCCCTAAAGTGGAGACCTGCCCGCATTCATCACACCATCACCTATCACACCATCACTCATCACGCCATCAATAGCCCATATAATTCCATGCTGAATCATAATGTCCTTCTGTTTCTACATATGCAATCAGATCAAGAAATAACTTATGCTGGCCGATGGTCGCTGAATCTCCTACCATCACCAACTTTTTTTGTGCTCTGGTCATGGCTACATTGATCCTTCTTTCATCCTTAAGGAAACCGATATCACCCGAGTCATTGCACCTTACCAATGAGATGTAAATCATTTCTTTCTCCTGCCCCTGAAAGCCATCTATCGAATTCACTTCTATGTCCAAAGTTCTGAGGATTTCGTCATCACCAATTTGCTGTCTGATATATCTTACCTGTTCGGAATACGGACAAATGATACCTATGGATGTGCCAAGGAGTTTTTCAGATAGCGACAAGATATGTTCTCTAATGATAAAATATTCACCATGGTTGGCATAGCTACGTCGTTCATTATTCACAACTTCTTCAAAGCCACAACCGGCAGTATCTATAAATACCAGCGGCAGATGATCATTTCGTAGTGTCCTGTCGATTACGTCTGGGTGGGATTCAAGTTTGCTTTGATAGTACCTGATGTTACTAAATCCCAATATCTTATGGTGCATTCTGTACTGTTCCGTAAGCAGACTGCTGTGGCTGTTTTGCTCCGTCAATATATCTAATATAGTGGTTTCCATGCCCAGTTTGGATGCTTCTGCACTTTTTACAGTGGGTGGTAGTTGTTTGTGGTCACCTGCGAGCATAACCCGATCTGCTTTCAGCATCGCATTCCAGCATTCAGCCTCCAGAGACTGAGACGCTTCGTCTATGATGACGGTCTTGAAATACATATCTTTTATAATCTTGTTGCTTGCACCGATGAGCGTAGTAGCAATGACCTGACTTCCTCTTACAATTTCATCTATAAGTCGATCTTCTAGGTCATAGGCCCATTTGCGCAGTTCTCTTGCTTCTTTTTTTAGCTCACGCCTTTCATCCCGCTCTTCCGGCCCAAAATTCCTTTTGTAATGAGCAGCTTTTTTTTCGGCTTCGTGTGCTTGTATCTTCACTTTTTTAATGTGAGGCCATTCATTGTGGTTGCGCACTTTTTCTTCTATGGTCAGGTGCATCAGGTTATCGTGTATTCTGGTGATATTGCCTATGCGTAGTACGGAAAGTCCCTTTTCAGATAGTTTTTCCGCCAATAGATCAACCGCATTATTGCTGGATGCGCAGACGAGAATTCTTTTTTCTGTTTTGAGTAATGATGCTGCCATTGCAACCAGTGTAGTGGTTTTGCCAGTCCCGGGTGGTCCATGGATAATACCCATCAGTGGCGCGCCAAGGCACAATTGTATGGCTTTTTTTTGTGATGAATTGATAAATTTATTGGCTTCGACCAATATATTTTGTTCTGTGTTACGCATATCAGTTTGATGCAGACGTCCTTCTGTAAGTGCATCTCTAAGCAGACGGTGGTTTTCTTTTTTAGCATCGACGACCGCTTTTATGGCGGACTCCATCACTTTATAGGGTTTGTCATCATAAATCACTTCTATGCCAGTAAGTCCTTTGTCCAATATATCTAGACGGTCTGACTGATTGGTATGAAGCAACATACGCATCTTTTCTCCACGCACAGCGGAAATGACCACTTTAAAATCAATCCTATCGTCCTGTATATTAAATAGCGATGCGGCCATGCCTTCGGAAAATTTATGACTTTTTTCTTTGTTTTTAGTTCGTTGTATTTCTACTTCCAGATATTCACCGATGGTATAAGATTTTCTGATGACCTGAACGGGATACCAAACAAAGCCCGCATCGACTTTCTGTTGCATCGTTTTACTTTCATTAAGATTTTTGAAAAACGCTTCATCATGTTTGCGTTCAGCATCTATGGCTTTTAGAATTTTGAAGTATCTACTATGTTGTTCAGTCATAAGTAGCAAAGGTAGAATTTATTTTTTGGGGATTAGTGAGCTGTTCGATTATTTAATAGTGGTCAGGTAAGATTAGTGTTGGAGTGTAGATGAAATTACGTATGTTATGGATTTCTCAACCAAAGCGGGCATATGGAATCTATGGTTATGAAGCCGAAAGAGCGACATTATTATAAAAGAACTGCAAAGGAGACAAACCATATAGAGCAGAATGTATCTTGGTAGTGCTGCACCAGCCGTCAATGGATCTTATATCTAAGGATCTAGAACCACTAGATATTAGTCTAAATTTTATCACTTTTATCTTTGGTTTGGACGAAGAGACAAGATAAGCCATTGATGTATCCACTGACATGATGATCTATGAAAGTAAAAACCTATCTGATTTTGGGCAATGCTGTAATTGTCCAAAAAGCTGGTGAAGAAAGAGATGTGGTAGAAAGTAATTCTCGAGTCTAAAGAGATTAAAGAATAAGAGTAGGGTACTCCTAATTCTTATAATGGATCTTGGAATTGATTAGCTTTTACAAAGGCTCTAGGCTTTCAATTTAAAAATGATGCTAGTTCTTGAGTTGTTACTATCTTTGTGAGTATAATTTTTCTAGATGCTACCAAAAAAAACAAAATATGCTATTAAAGCTTTAATGGCATTGGCAAAAACTTACGGGCAAAAAAAGCCTCAACGTATAGCTGATATTGCAGAAAATGAAAACATTCCCAAAAAATTTCTCGAAGCTATACTTTTAGACCTAAGAAAATTAGGCATGGTGAATAGTAAGATGGGCGCACATGGTGGATATTATTTATCAAAACATCCTGAAGAAATATATCTAAGTAATATCATAAGGTTTACAGGTGGACCTATTGCTTTGGTACCGTGTGTTAGTCTTAATTTTTATGAAAAATGTGAGGAATGTCCCAATGAAAATAATTGTGGATTGCGAGATGTCATGCTGGAAGTCCGTGATGCAAGTCTTCAAATATTGTCAAAAACAAGTCTCGCTGATCTTGTGAAAAGGGAGGAACTGTTGGGAAGTCAGAATAATTAAGATTGAATCAAAAAGGCAATAGAATCTAAAAAAACCAATATAAATTATCTAATAATCTACTAAAACTATAGAATATATATAATAAAAGTTAAAATACTTGCACTATTCAAAAAATGGGCTTTTCTTTGCACCATAATCATTAAATCACTTCTTTTTATTTTTTTGAGATCGGTTAAAATATAACTTCCAGTAGAAGCGCTGGAAGTTATATTTATGATTATTTTTAAATTATCTACTAATATAATAGAATAAATAGAATAATGCAAAGTTTTCGAACAGAACTTGAATTTTTACCTGAGGACAAAAGGTTGATAGTTGAAAAGGACCTGATAGATCTGGAACGTAAAATATTTCTTTTTCGCAATGGGCAGATTGATGAAGAAAAATTCAGAAGTCTCAGGCTTGCTCGCGGAGTATATGGTCAGAGACAACATGGTGTTCAGATGGTCAGGATCAAAATACCATTCGGCAAGCTGTCAACAAAACAACTGCGCAAAATCTCTGATATCAGTGTCGAATACTCCAATGGAAATCTGCACCTGACCACTAGACAAGATATACAGATCCACCATGTAAGTCTGGACAGAACACCAGAGTTGTGGGCAAAGCTGGAGCAGGATGATATTACATTGCGTGAGGCTTGCGGCAATACCGTGCGCAACGTCACTGCATCGGCCGAATCAGGCATAGATCCCAATGAAGTGTTTGACGTTTCAGACTATGCTTATGCAGTTTTTAAATATTTCCTTCGCCAACCTTTTTGTCAGGAGTTGGGCCGTAAAGTTAAAATTGCTTTTTCAAATTCTGAAGAAGATACTGCTTATACATTTATCCATGATATCGGTTTCATACCAAAATTGGATGAATATAAAAATAAGGGATTCAAAATACTCATAGGCGGCGGGCTTGGGGCGCAGCCATTTCTGGCACAGGTTGCCTATGAATTTTTACCAGCTGATGATATCCTTACATTTGTAGAGAGTGTTCTTCGTGTTTTTGATCGCCATGGCGAAAGGACCAGCAGACATAAAGCACGACTCAAATATCTTATTCAAAAGATAGGGCTTGATGCTTTTTTTGCGTTGATTAAAGAAGAGCAAAAAGCCATCATTCCTGTATCAGTTGATCCATATTTTTCAATACCAACTATGCCTTCGGAACCCAGAATATTTGAATCCGATACAACAGTTAAAAATAAAAAACTTTATGCTGAATGGATAGCTACCAATACCTTTGCTCAAAAGCAGAAAGGGCTCTACGGAGTATATCTAAAGGTCTTGCTTGGCAATATACATGCTGATAAAGCACGGATACTCGCAGACATAGTAGATACTTTTGCGGATACCGACGATATCAGAATAACCATCAATCAGAATTTCATTCTAAAAAATGTACATCAGACTGCATTACCGCATTTATTTAATGCATTATACGCTGTTGATATGGCAGCTACAGGGTATGCATCAGTAGCAGATATCACCGCCTGCCCCGGCACAGATACCTGCAATCTGGCCATATCTAACAGTACCAATATTTCTGTAGTGATGGAGCAGGTCATTCGCGAGGAGTATCCGGACCTTGTGTATAATAAGGACATTCAAATAAAAATCAGCGGCTGTATGAATGCATGCGGTCAGCATAGTCTGGCTCAAATAGGTTTTCATGGCAGCTCATTTAAGATAGGTACTGCTGTGGTGCCGGCAGTACAGCTTTTATTGGGCGGAGGCAAACTCAACAACGGCAATGGTAGGATATCAGATAAAATCATCAAAGTAGCTTCCAAAAGAACTCCTGACATTTTAAGATATATTTTCAACGATCTGGAAGCCAATGCCCAAGAAAACGAAACTTTTAATGATTATTATGACCGTGTCGGAAAAGATTATTTTTATCAGTTGCTCAAACCTTTGGCAGACAATACGACCCTCTCACAAGACGACTACATTGATTGGGGATCTGATTACACTTTCAGTACGGCAATAGGAGTGGGCGAATGCGCCGGAGTTGTGATTGATCTTGTTGCTACGCTTTTTATGGAATCAGAAGAAAAACTTCAATTTGCAAGAGAAGCGCTGAATAATGGCAGGTACGGGGATTCAGCTTATTACAGTTATGCCGCATTTATCAATACCGCCAAAACTATCTTGCTGGTAAAAGACGTAAAAACAAACACTCATCATGGTGTTATTTCTGACTTTACAGAACATTTTGGCGGTGAAGATACCTGGATAGCAGAGCCTTTCAGAGATTTGGTATTAGAAATCAACAAGCAGAACCCTGATGCCATATTTGCAGAAAACTATTTAAACAAAGCAAAAGATTTTTACAATGGTGCTCAAAATTACAGAATTCAACTCAATAAAACCGCAGCAATATGACACAAACAAATTCAAGAGTAAGCATAGTAGGTGCAGGCCCCGGTGATCCGGAATTATTAACGATGAAAGCCTGGCGGGCCATAAAAACTGCGGATGTAATCCTGTATGATGCACTTGTCAGTGATGAAATCCTACAAATAGCACCTGAGAATGCCTTAAAGATTTATGTAGGAAAACGTTCTTCTGACCATGCGTTTTCTCAGGATGAAATTAATGAAATGATAGTCAGTCATGCCTTGATATATGGCCATGCTGTTAGACTGAAGGGCGGAGATCCTTTTGTTTTTGGCCGTGGAGGCGAAGAGATGGATTATGCCCGAAAATCCGGTCTGGAGGTTGAGATCATACCGGGTATTTCCAGCTCTATCGGTGTTCCGGGTAGGGTGGGCATTCCAGTTACCCACAGAGGCTTGAGTGAGAGTTTTTGGGTAGTGACAGCCACAGACAAAAACGGAAACCTTGCCAAAGACATCCAAAAAGCAGCAGAAACTGATGCTACAGTGGTAGTTCTGATGGGCTTAGGTAAACTGGATGAGATTGTTGATCTATACGCAAAACAAGGAAAAGAAGATTTACCTGTTGCCATCATTCAAAATGGAACTTTAACAAATCAAAAAGTCGTAACAGGCTCCATTGCAGATATATATCATACATCAAAAAATGAAAAAATGAGTGCTCCAGTAGTCATTATTATAGGTGAAGTTGTCAGGTTGTATCAACCTTCTGAATTAATTAAAGAATATCAAACCGTCTTGGCTTAAAAATATGTCGGCAACAACATCCAATCATCTTTTTCCGGTATTTCTGAAGCTGGAACAAATGCATCTTCTACTCATTGGGGGAGGAGCTGTTGCTTTGGAGAAACTCCATGCCATCATTCAGAATAGTCCGGCAACAAAGGTTAAGATTGTCGCCAAATCTGTCAATCCGGATATCGAAGAAATAGCTGAAATACATACCAATATTTCTATCCACAAGAGGGCATATCATGTATCAGATATGGATGATGTGGACCTGGTTATTTCTGCTCTTGATGATCCTGCAGTAACTGAAGGCATCCGAAGCGATGCAAAAAATGCAGGGTTGCTCATCAATGCCGCTGATAAACCGGCTTTATGTGATTTTTATCTCGGATCAGTAGTCAAAAAAGGGCAGTTGAAAATAGCCATTTCTACCAACGGGAAGTCACCTACAGTGGCAAAAAGAGTAAAGGAAGTATTGAACGATTCTTTTCCTGATGAAATCAATGAAACCCTTGAAAATCTGGCTGAAGTTAAAACCTATCTTAAAGGCTCTTTCAGAGACCGGGTGCTTGAACTTAACAAGATTACCGGTAGCCTCTCAGAAAAAGAGTATAATAAAAATTATTTAAGAGGTCTGATCCTGAGATGGTCGGTTATTTTTGCCCTACCGGTCCTTTTTATTACGGGTTACTTTTTGGGAAATTATTTTCCGGCAGTAGAGGCAGCGGGTGCCTGGGCAGTATTTATGAGTTACCTTGATGAAAGAATCCTGATATTTATTATGGCGGGCTTTCTTGCATCTGCCATCGATGGAGCATTAGGTATGGCATATGGTATCACAGCTACCACCGTACTGTTGTCATTCGGTCTGAGTCCTGTGGCAGCCACAGCAAGTGTCCATACTTCAGAAGTATTTACTAGTGGTGTATCGGGACTCAGTCACCTGAAGTTTGGGAATGTTAATAATAAGCTTTTTAGAAATTTGCTTTTGCCTGGCATAATTGGTGCCATCCTTGGAGCATTTTTGATATCTTATTTTGAAGACTACAGCAGTATTTTAAAGCCATTGATATCGGCTTATACTTTATTATTGGGTGTGATCATATTGATGAAAGCACTAAAAAAAGATGATCAGATTAGGAAAAAAGTCAAAAGACTTTTTCCTCTCGCTTTTACCGGTGGATTTCTGGATTCCATAGGTGGCGGTGGTTGGGGACCAATAGTATCATCTACACTCATAGCTCAGGGTAAGGCCCCGAGATATACCATCGGTTCAGTCAATCTTGCAGAGTTTTTTGTAGCACTGGCCAGTTCCATCACATTTTTTGCAATGATAGGCACTACTCATCTCAACGTTATTCTAGGCCTGATACTAGGTGGTGTTGCAGCCGCTCCATTTGGAGCTTTTCTTACCAGCAGAATACCGGAAAAGAGTATTATGATTTTGGTGGGCATGGTAGTTATCATATTAAGTATAAAACGCATATTTTTTTAACAATGGCACAAAATATTAAAACAGATATAGCAATAGTGGGAGCAGGACCCGTTGGTCTTTTTGCCATCTTTGAAGCAGGATTGCTGAAGATGCGGTGCCACCTGATAGATTATTTACCACAGGCTGGAGGGCAATTGTCAGAGATATACCCCAAAAAACCTATTTATGATATTCCAGGCTATCCAACAGTATTGGCGCAGGAACTGGTAGACAATTTATTGAAGCAGGCGGAGCCGTTCCATCCGGGATATACTTTTGGGGAACGCATCGAGACCCTGGAAAAACGGGATGAAAGAGATTTTTTATTGATCACAAATCTAGGTACAACCATTGAAGCTAAAGCCGTAGTTATTGCAGGGGGTTTGGGCTGCTTCGAACCAAGAAAACCAGAAGTAGAAGGACTCACAAAATTTGAAAACGGCAAAGGCGTCAATTATATGATCTTGGATCCTGAACAATATAGGGACAAAAAATTAATCATCGCAGGGGGTGGAGACAGCGCACTCGACTGGACGATTTTCCTTAGTGAAGTGTGCTCAGAATTGACACTCGTCCATCGCAGCGAATCATTCCGTGGTGCACCTGATAGTGTAGGTAAAGTACTCCAACTAGCAGATGAAGGCAAGATCAATCTTCATCTCAACACCAATCTGTTTAGTGTCTCCGGCAATGGAAAACTTAATGGCGTCTCACTCATGAATACTAAAAATAGTGAAGAAATATTGGTCGAAACAGATTATCTCGTACCATTATTCGGCTTGAGTCCCAAGTTGGGCCCACTCGAAAACTGGGGGCTGAGTATCAATAAAAATGCCATAGATGTAAATACCGATGATTATTCGACGAATATATCTGGTGTGTGGGCAATAGGAGATATCAATACCTATAAAAACAAACTCAAACTCATCCTTTGTGGATTCCATGAAGCAGCACTGATGAGCCACAGTGTGTACCAATACATCAACCCTGGTGTAAAATACACCATGAAATATACCACTGTCAACGGCATCAATAGTTTTTAAATCTGATCCAGCAATATGATTGAAGTAAAAATAATAAAATCTAATGAAATACAGACCATTGAAGTACCCAATGATATGGGTCTCAATCTGATGGAACTCTTAAAGGGGGCTGAGTATGACTCTATAGAAGGAACTTGCGGCGGTATAGCTCTCTGTGCCACTTGTCATATAAAGGTGGCCTGTGCTGAACCTCTTTTGCCTGAACCAACCAATGACGAACTAGACATGTTGGAGACCTTGCCTGTGGTTTATGCAACGTCCAGATTGGGTTGTCAGGTGAAGCTCGATGAACATATTCGAAAACTTACTATAGAAATTATCGAAAACTAATGAGCCATGCAAAGACTTGAAAACCTTATTGATATCAATGATCCAACGGATTTGCTTAGTCGAGTAGCTCTGCTCAGCAATGAAAAAGTAACTTTTTCATCCAGTCTGAGTGCTGAAGATCAAGTGATAACAGACATTATTTTTCGCAATAATCTTGATATAGAAATATTTACATTGGACACGGGCAGGATGTTTTCCGAGACCTATCAAACCTTACAGAAAACCAAAGAAAAGTATCAAAAGGATATTAAAGTATATTTTCCCGACGCCATAGAAGTAGAGGAGCTGATGACTGAAAAAGGTGCTTTTAGTTTTTTTGATTCACTAGAAAATCGCAAAGAGTGTTGCGAAATCAGAAAAGTAAAACCACTTAAAAGAGCCTTAAAAGGAAAGACCATCTGGATCACAGGCATAAGGGCCGAACATTCTCAAAACAGAACTGATATGGTAAAAATCGAATGGGATCAGGCAAATGATCTGACTAAGATTCATCCATTATTGAGCTGGTCAGCTGACCAGGTATGGTCTTATATCAAGGAGAATAATGTACCTTTCAATGTATTGCATAATCAAGGTTTTATAAGCATTGGTTGTCAGCCATGTACAAGAGCCATTCAGCAGCATGAAGATTTCAGGGCAGGTCGTTGGTGGTGGGAAGAAGAAAATAAAAAAGAATGCGGCTTACATTCTACCACACATTAGAGATACTTTAATCATATTAAATACAAAAACCATGGCAGCATTTGATTATTTAGACCATCTGGAAGCCGAAGCCATCCACATCATGCTGGAAGTAGCAGGTCAGTTTGAGCGGCCGGCGTTATTATTCAGTGGCGGCAAGGATAGTATTTGTTTGGTTCATTTGGCGCTTAAAGCTTTTAGGCCAAGCAAATTTCCTTTTCCTTTGGTACATATAGATACAGGCCACAATTTTCCTGAGGCACTGGACTTCAGGGATCAACTGGTAGACAAGATAGACGAAAAATTGATCGTAAGAAAAGTGGAAGATACCATCCACAAAAGAAAACTGGTAGATGCAGTAGGTAAGTATCCCAGCCGAAATGCCTTACAGACTTTTACCTTACTGGATACCATTGAAGAGTTTGAATTTGATGTATGTATAGGCGGTGCACGACGGGACGAAGAAAAAGCAAGGGCCAAAGAAAGGATATTTTCAGTACGGGATGACTTCGGTCAATGGAATCCCAAAAAACAAAGACCTGAAATTTGGGATATCTATAATGGCCGAATAAATAAAGGGGAGAATGTCAGGGCGTTTCCTATTTCCAACTGGACCGAACTGGATATTTGGCATTATATAGAGCGGGAAAAGATTACGCTGCCCAATATTTATTTTACACATGAAAGGGATATTGTAGCAACAGAAAATGGTCAGTTTATGGCATTTTCATCGTACTTAAATCTGGGTACTGAAGATCAGATTCAAACTAAAAAGGTCAGGTATCGCACTGTCGGTGATATGACCTGTACTGCCGCAGTAGAAAGTGAAGCGCATTCAATACGCGATATCATAGAAGAAATAAAAATCACTAAAATAAGCGAACGTGGCGCTACCAGAATGGATGACAAAATCAGTGAAGCAGCGATGGAAGATCGTAAAAAGAATGGATATTTTTAAACAAATGGGCGCGCTTAAAAAACAAATAATATGGATATTTTAAGATTTTTTACAGCAGGAAATGTAGATGATGGCAAGAGCACACTCATAGGCAGATTGCTTTTTGACAGCCAATCCATCTCAACAGATATCATCGAAACCATCACCCGTCAGAGCAAAAACAAGGGTAAGGATACTGATCTCGATCTAGCACTACTCACGGATGGATTGCGTGCAGAGCGTGAACAAGGTATCACTATTGATGTGGCATACAAATATTTCAGTACAGAAAAACGCAAATTTATCATCGCTGATACACCGGGCCATATTCAGTACACACGCAATATGTTTACCGGAGCATCTACTGCTGATGTGGCCATTATCCTGATAGATATTGTCAATGGCATCACCGAACAAACAAGAAGACATTCTATCATTGCATCAATTTTGGGCATACCCAATGTTTTGGTTTGTATCAACAAAATGGACCTCGTCGGTTATGCCGAAAATTCATATTTGGAAATTATTGCTGAATACAAAAAATTTGCCAAAGGTCTGAATCTTTTAAATGTCGATTACAGCCCGGTTAGTGCATTGGAAGGTGAAAATATCATCACCCGTTCTGATAAAATGGCTTGGTATGAAGGGTTACCATTATTGACCTATCTAGAAAATATCGAAACAAAAAAATCCAATTCAAAAGAAGATGCAAGATTCCAAATTCAATATGTCTCTAATTTTGTAGACCCAAAGAAAAATGAAATAACGAGAAGATTCATAGGAAGGATTTTATCAGGTATTTATAAAAATGGAGATTTGGTAGAAGTCTTACCAGAAAAAATAGCTACTTCAATATCATCTTTAGAGAAATACAACAAAACTGTGGACATAGCTCAAAAAGGCGATATTGTAGCCATTCAACTTTCGGATGATATAGATGCCAGTAGAGGTAAAACCATAGTACCAATAAATCATAATGCTACACTTACGAATGAAATTGATGCTACCTTATGTTGGATGGATAACAATGCTTTCCGATTGGGTCAAAAGCTAATCATTCAACACCTTAGCCAAACGACAAAAGCAAAAATAAGTGAGATCTTACACAAGATAGATATTCACACCAATATGCCAGAATATATGAATACCGAAAATATAGCTTTGAATGAAATTTGCAAGGTCAAAATACGCACAGCTGAACCTATAGCTGCCGATACTTTTGACCAAAATAGAAGCGCAGGAATCTTTATCCTGATAGATGAAAACACTAATAATACAGTAGCGGCAGGAACGATCTCATCGTGTTGTCAGGATTAGTTGGCTATACTGCTCTAACATAGATGCAATATATTCATTATAATTTAATATATGAAAGTCCTTACAATGGTGTTAACTTTAGGAAGATGAATATTATCAAGTTTAAAAAATCTTATGAAATATTTATCCCAAAATTTCTTGGCTTTAAGAAGTATTTGCAAAATGGCTTATTATTTCTTCGATAATATAAACTTCAATAATGTCAGTGAGTTTAGAAATTAGACCAACGTCTGTTTTACAATTGCGCAGGATTTGCAGCGTTTATTCATTTCTACACATCAGGCTACAAAAAATCAAAATCTTTGCCTTTGCGAGCCTATCACAAAGGAGAAGTTATAAACAAAACTCTTGTCTATATATCCAATAGAATTCCATTTTTTTCCACGTAGGCATCAGATTTTATACTGTAGTAATAGCTTGGCCAAGTCTATCCGGCTTCAGGTGGGCATCCTAAGATTCTGCCTGTCTGACTCCACAAGAAGGTAGGTTCAAATAGGTTTTGCAGCCTATTTTATATCTTTGGTGTCTACGATTTATCAATTCATCGCTTCACGTAAGGCGAGACAAGTTGTACGTTGGACATAGCCTGCCCCGTTTTATGGGGACGAAAACTTAGTTGTTAACTGGCCGTTGTTTTTTATGGTAGTCGGTTTTAATTTAGTTTTTTGCAATTTTACTAAAATACATATACCAATTCCATTCCCACGTTTTTCCACTGTCGTCTGAAAATGCCTGACTCCAAACTGGATTGTCTTTGTCTCTTGCATCCCAACGAAAAACAACGTGTACTTTTTTGTCGTTAAAGGTGTCTTTTGTGAAAAAGTGTGCAACATTATTTTCAAAAGACCCAACAACTGGTGGGTCAAATTTTCCTTCGTTGGAATCAGCCCAATAAAGACTCCAAAGTTTAGTTTTTGGATTGAAAAGTCTAACTGTCATTCCTTCAAAAGGAACACCGTCAAATGTTGCAAGAAAATTGTCCACATTTCCAAGACCATTAAGTATCAAATACATTTCTTGGGTAGATTCAAATTCTGTCCATTCGTTACAATTATTTAAACGAGTTTTTAGTTTTTTATTATTCAATTTCCATTTGCCTTGGTAAAAGTCAAAATCGTGTTTTGAGGAATTTGGTGATGCAGTAACTATTAATTCTCCGTTTATGTCAAAGGTTAATTTTGGAATTTCCAAATTTTGATTTTTTGTCATTATATTATTTTGTGCTTGTCCAATTGAAAAATAGTAAGTAATAAAATAGTTTTTAAATACTTCATTATTGCATTTTGTCAAAAGATTGATAAGTTTTATAAATTGTATGCTTCTAAAACAAAAGTGGTGTATTATTTATAAAACACATTAATTGAGCTGCATTTGATATAATGGTTAACTTAAAATCTTATACCTCCATTCTCCCAATCCACTCTTTCGCATGCCTCGATGCATAAGAAATGATAATATCAGCTCCACTTCGGACCAGGGCAGTCCAGGTTTCCAGATGAGCCGCTTCTTTATCGAGCAGACCAGCCCCTGCCATAAGCTCTATTGAGGCATATTCGCCACTTACATGATAGGCAGCTATGGGTTTACGTATTTTTTTTGAGAGGGTTGAAATGATATCTGTGTATAATCCAGCTGGTTTTACCATCAAAATGTCCGCACCTTCTTCTGCATCCCTGACTGCACTGGCTATAGCATCATTCAAGTTTAGTGGAGATATCTGATAAGTTTTTCTGTTTTTCAGTCCATGCGTATTGGGTGATGAGTGGCACGCATCGCGAAAAGGACCGTAGTATTGGGAACTAAATTTAGCTGCATAACTCATGATACTTACCTGATCATAACCTGAATCATCCAGATGTCTTCTGATACACCGTATCCGACCGTCCGTCATATCACTCGGTGCAATGCAATCCACACCGGCATCTGCTAAAGCCCATGCATAATCTTTTAAGAGGCTGACTGTCTCATAATTAAGTAATTGTGAATGATCATGGTTTAATATGCCACAGTGTCCGTGTGATGTATAACTGCACAGACATAAGTCACTGGCCAGCCATATATTGTCTCCAAAAGTATTTTTAATTTGTCTGACTACGGAAGCTGCAAAACTAAAATTAAACTCGTCGTCAGATTTAGATGCCGGTACTGGAAATAATAAGAATTTTGAAATACCATTTTGTAAATCAGAAGCTATCGTATCTAATACCGTTGCAACGCTATCAGAATAAACATCTCCCATGCCTATGATCATTTTTCTTTCCGAAAGGCTTTCATCCACAAACAATGGTTGTATGAACTTCTTATGATTCAAAACCACCGTAGACGTCAATTCCCGCATTTGCGTACTCGACCTCAGTCTTCGTTGATTCATCGGATACCTGCTCTCCATTGTTCAAATGATTTTATAGTGGGAAAAATGATTGGTTTTGTACCTGATTCTATCATCATTGTCGCTGTCTCTCCACCAGCACAACTGTGAATCATACTTTCTTTTGCATAGACATGGTATACTTTAAATTGACTATAACTACTCCAGAATATCATATCTGCTTCTTTGATAGCATTTATGACATCTGCATTATTTTTGGGAATAAGATCATAGTATCCAACAGCGTTTATTCCTTTTAGTTGCCATCTTCGGGCACCATTATGATGGGTTAATATCGTGATATCTTTAAGTTCAGCTTGAATGAGTGAAATTTTCAGAATCGACTCCAAATATTCAAATCCCATTCCATCTGTCGAACCAGTCACCCAAATACCTGCTTTAGCAAGATCGTACCATGTTTTGCTACCTGCTGCCCAGATCGTTTTATTTTTTAAAGAAGGCAGAATATCTCGATTTTGAGCGATTTTTGGATTAGCCACAAAAATATGATTTGAATTGTGTTCTTGATTTATGTCCGACCATTGATAGTCAAAAAAGTCTTTCATAACTTCATTGGTGGCAAAGATATTGGATAAATCATTATTAGATTTAGGTATATTGGTCCATTCGCTGATGGCATTTCCTTGCGCATCAAGACCAGCTGCATAGACGTGATCACCATATTTAGTTGAGATAGTCGTTACACCGAATTTCTGACTGCATCCGGAGCCAAATGTCCTCGCTTTTGATTTTTCATTGATGGCAGTTTGCATCAGATGATTGTCCGATATTTTATTTAGTAGGGAAGAGATATGTTTATTGTTGGGATTGGCTTCTGCTACGATCATACCTTGACATGGTGCCGGAGTACATTCGATGAGAGGCAGAATCATGATTTTTTTTGCACCCAACAAGGTACTTAACGCTCCACTCTCATCGCCAAAAGTCAGTAGTCTATTGAGCCCCGCGGTGGCCAATATGATTCCATCATAACTTCCGCTATCCAGTTTTTGTAGCCTGGTATCTACATTTCCACGTATAGATGATGTGACAATACGTATTTTAGCTTGTAATTGTGGCAATGCTTTTTTAAGAAACTTAATTACCATTTCTTCACGTCTCGGCGAAGAAGTTCCGATGACTATTTCATTTCCATTTTTTATTTTATCTAAAATGTTTTCATTAAAAATTGCTACATCTCTCTGATCATCTCGCTCAATAACAGCAAATGCATCATGACTAAAAAAATGCTCGGAGCTCATATCTTTTAAGGAGTGGACAGCAATATCTGCATTTCCTTGTTGTAATTCCTGGAATATATCGGCAGTAAAAAAATCCATTCCCCCCAATGATGAAAGAGGTTGATCCGGCAATCTGTCGCCTCGACTGCTGATACCTTCTATCAGGACTTCGATCTCCGGATAAATTTCGATAATTTTGGATTTAACGATGTCGGCCTGGATCATACTCAACTTACTCGCACGGCATACGATTTTCAGTTTATCCATATATGCATACTTTCAGGCTCTTAGCCAGATGATGAATCTGTTCCTCGTTGTGAGCTGCAGTGATAATAACTCTCAGACATTCATCACCCACTGGTACAGTAGGGTGGTTGATAGGTTGTATGTAGATGCAATGATTGGATAATAGTTTGTCTGCCACGGATTTACATTTTTCGGGGTTTCCGATAGTAATAGGGGTGATATGAGAATCATTTTGTTTGAAAAAGATTCCTTCATCCGTAAGGAGTTTTCTGAATACTTTTACAAGCAATTTCATTTTATTAACTCTTTCAGCATCTTTACTTAGGATATTAATACTGGCTTCAGCAGCACAGCAAACGGAAGGTGGCAATGATGTAGTAAATATAAATCCACTACCAAAACTACGCACAAAATCAACTAACTCGGTTGAAGCAGCGATATATCCTCCATAGGCTCCGATAGCCTTTGATAGTGTACCATTGATGATATCGGGCTTATCTGTACTTGGGTCTATATTGCAATATCCTGCACTTTTCCACCCATAAATTCCCACAGCATGAACTTCATCGATGTAGGTCATGGCTTTATATTTTTTGGCTATATTTATAATAGCATCTACAGGCGCAATCTGGCCATTCATACTATAAATGGATTCAAAAATTACAAGCTTTGGAGCGTAAGGATTAGCTATTGATAATTTTTCTTCCAGATCATTGATATCATTATGCCTAAATACTATTTTTTGATTTCCAGCTGAACGCATACCTTCTATCAGGGAAGCGTGGTTTTTTTCATCAGAAAAAAATATCAGCTCTGGTATTCTTCTACCTAAGGTTTGTAAGGTTGTCAGGTTTGCCATATAGGCACTGCCAAATAGTAAAGCTGCTTCTTTTCCATGCCATTGACTTAGTGTTTTTTCTAATGAAATATGGGCATCTGTAGTACCGGATATATTGCGTGTACCACCGCTACTTACGCCATATTTCGTACCAGAATCTATAAATGCTTTGATGACTTCGGGGTGCGTACTCATGGCAAGATAATCATTGCTGCAGTAGTTTACAGCTTTGATCCATTTACCTTCTTTTTTATATTTTATAAATGGATTGCCGGCATCATCTTTTACCTGATGTAAAAAGTGCCTGTAATTGCCTTTTATTTTCAAAGATGACAATTCCTGATTTATTTTAGCAATAATATCAAACATAATAAATGTAAAATAGGTACAAAGTTAACAATTTGGGTCTTAACGTAAATTAAAATATAAAGTAAACGACAAGAAAATTTAGATAAAATTTAAGTCGACACTATTTTGATTCAGGCACAGCTATGACTACCTCTTCTTCTTTTCGTAGCATCAAAGTCAAACCGGTATAAAGCAAAACTGCAGTTAACAATATAAAATAATAAGTAAAAAGTCGCCACACTGATACAACGAGATAAGTAATGTTTGATGGAATACTTTTACCGAAGATAAGCAGAAAAGAAGCCTCAGCACCTCCTGATGCCCCAGGTGTAGGTATAAAAAGCATGGTGACATATACAACCCATTGCCTGATATATATCTGGACAGTCTCAAAATCTATATTGAAGGCGTGCAAAATCACCACAAGCACAGAAAATTTTGACATCCATTGAATAAATAAAATAGTTAAGCCAATTAACATTCTGAGTTTACCATCAGAAAATACAAATTTAAAATTCGATTTCATATCGATTAAACTCTGAGAAAAATTACTTCGCAATGCATAAATCTTCAATTTTATTTTTTCAGGAAAATAGGTCATAATTCTGAAACCGACAGGTATTTTTTTCATTTTTAGCATGTATAAATAGAGTAGGAGTAAAAAAAAAGCTGCTGACAAATACACTGCGTATTCCGTAATAAAACTTCCTACTCCTTTTCCGATCGAAGAAAGAAGTCCTGATGAAAAATATCCTGCCAGTACAATCCCCGTTGTATAAAAGATAATATCTTCAATGATGCCATAACTTAGCATAAATCCCACACTTCCCGGTCTGAACCCTCTATTGAGCAATAACGCAGCTTTGACCGGAGCCCCACCTACAGCTGTTGGACTTAAGGCTGAAGCCAAATCAGCGGTTACTACTACTCTCAATGCGTCTGCAAACGATATCTTTTCCTTTAGAAATGAAGACCACATCACTACTCTTAATGCATACCCTATCCATGGTAAAATCATCAGACCCAAGATAAGAGAAACATGCCCAAAACTTAACTTAGTGAGATACGTCAATAAACTTCTTTCGGTGGTAGATAAGACAAAAACAATGTGGGCCATAACACCGAAACTAATAAAAAGTATCAACCTGTTGACAATAGTTTTGAAATTCAACTTTGTGGAAGACATGATTTTATTTCTTTATTGTTATTTGGGTGGTAAAAGTATACATTTTGAATGAAGTAGATGTCTTTTTTGCGACAAACGGCGCTCCTTTACCTACGTTCATTGAAATATTGACAATAAAAAACTCAAAATATATGTTTAAATTGTTCTTGTTAGTATATCTTTGACCCATTGGTAAATTAAATGTAAGAGTAATTAATTTACGATATATTTATTCAAAACTTCATTCTAACAATATTGTTGTTTAGTAAAAAGTCATAATGATCAGCCGGTTTTTACATAGATTATTTATTGCCATCATCGTATTTGGTTTTATTGATGTAAATGAAATAAATGCACTTCATATAATAGGTGGTGATGTCGTGTATAAATGTATTAGTACTGATACTGTAAGAAAAGAAGTCAGATATGAAATCACATTTACTATGTATCGTGATAGTAAAAGTAATGGAGCAAATTTTGATGATCCAGCAAATTTCGGAGTTTATCGCGGATCGGGCAATAATTGGATTTTCGTAAGGACAATAGCTGGTATACGAGTACAGGAAATCAGGGATATAGATGTTTCTACCAATAATCCTTGTGTTCTTGTGCCAGTAGATGTTGGTGTGCAAAGCGGACGATATGTATTTCAGATTACACTTCCGATAATAGACCAAAACTATCTGATCTCATTTCAAAGATGCTGCCGAAACAATACCATTTTAAATCTGGTAGATCCAGGAGGCACAGGCGCAGCATTCACGACTGAAATTACTTCTGATGCCCAGAAAACATGTAATAATAGTCCCACCTTTAATAATTTTCCCCCGGTTGTAATCTGTGTCAACCGACCAATAAACTTTAATCACTCGGCCAGTGATATTGATGGTGACAGTCTGGTGTATGAATTTTGTGCACCACTAACTGCTGGTGGTACGGATGGAGCTACTACGCCTGGATTACCAACATCTTGTACAGGTGTGACGCCTAGTCCTCAAGGTTGTATCCCGCCCTACGATGAGGTTACGTTTTTAGCCCCAAACTTCAGCTTTTTAAGACCTATGGCAGGTAATCCAGTGGTAGCTATTAATGCTCAGACAGGTATTATCGAAGGTGCTCCTAATATTCTTGGGCAATACGTGGTGGGCGTTTGTGTAAAAGAATATCGGAATGGTAAACTGATTGGTACCTTACGCAGAGACTTTCAGTTTAATGTGACTACATGCGAAGTGGCGGTAACAGCGGATCTTAAAGCATCAGCTAAAACACAAAGCGAATATACCGTCAATAGTTGTGGTGAATTTACCATAGATTTCCTCAATCTCAGCACAGATGTGAGATATATTCAAAATTATTATTGGGAGTTTGACATCAAAGGCAAAAAAGAAATTTATAGTTCAAGAAATGTTTCCGTTACTTTTCCTGGCTTGGGTTCTTATAAAGCTACCATGATTTTAAATAAAGATTTGCCTGCGCTTTCTGAATGTTCTGATACGGCTACTATCACTGTAAATGTATATCCTTCTATAAATACTGATTTTGAATTTGCTTACGATACTTGTGTTGCTGGTCCTGTAGTTTTCAAAGACAATACTACCAGTGGAGCCGGACCTATACAGAAATGGACGTGGAAATTTGATAGTGAAGGCATATCCCAGGTGCAGAATCCTACTTTTGAGTTTGATAAACCAGGTTTAAAGGCTGTGCAGCTTATTGCGGAGGACGTTAATCTGTGTAAAGATACCATGATACAAAACGTCAATTACTTTCCGGTGCCATCTTTGATTATTATTGAACCCAATACTTTTACAGGGTGTCAGCCTGCCAATATATTTTTTGATAACCTAAGTACACCGATTGACGACTCATATAAATTTGAATGGCAATTTGGAGATGGAAATACCAGCAATGTGCTCAGTCCGACCAATATTTATACTGAAACAGGTACTTATACCGTCATGTTAAAACTTATTTCGCCTATAGGTTGTGAGACCACGAAAACATGGCCAAATTTAATTAAAGTTGTACCCAGTCCTGTTGCAGGGTTTTCTTATACACCCGAAACCCCCGATTTATTTAATAATAATGTGTCTTTTATAGACGAGTCATCAGGGGCTGTGGCTTATCTTTGGAAATTTGATTCATTGGGCGTATCTTTAATACAAAACCCTTCTTTTACATTCAGAGATACTGGAGTTTTTAATATTCAGCAGATCGTCTTACATCCATCAGGATGTTCAGATACTGCCACCGCTATGATAGCCATATTCCCACTGATTAAGTTTTTTATGCCCAATGCTTTTACACCAAACAATGATGGCTTGAATGATGAGTTCATACCCAAAGGTAGTTTTGTGGGATTAAGAAACTTTAATTTTACGATTTGGAATCGCTGGGGTGACAGAATTTTCGACACAGATGACGTCAACATCGGTTGGAATGGACAGAGAAACAATACTGGCGAGACATCTTCTCCGGGTGTATATGCATACCTGATAGAATACATTGATCCATTGGGGGAAAAGAAAATACTTAAGGGACAATGTACCTTGATCAGATAATATTTATTACTTTAATTTAAAGAATTGCTGCATTTTCCTAAAACAAAACTTTAGCTACTGTAGTAGATTTATTCATTGAAAGATATAAAAACTGGTGTTTATTTTTAGATTGTTTTAGTGACACACACATAAAATAAATTTTATATTACATTTAGTATCAATATCTTTGTCTTTCAATATTAGAAAATGAAGCAATATCACGATCTTCTAAGGCACATCCTAGAAAACGGGACAGCAAAAACTGATCGTACCGGCACGGGCACATTAAGTGTTTTTGGTTATCAAATGCGATTTGATCTTTCAGATGGATTTCCGATGGTTACCACAAAAAAACTTCACCTAAAGTCAATCATTTATGAATTATTATGGTTTTTAAATGGCGACACAAATATTAAATATTTAACTGACAATGGTGTAAGAATCTGGAATGATTGGGCGGATGACAACGGAGATCTCGGACCTGTCTATGGAAAACAATGGAGGTCATGGACAAAACCAAATGGTCAGACTGTGGATCAGATTGCTCAACTTATTTATACACTAAAAACCAATCCCGATTCCCGACGTATGGTCGTAAATGCCTGGAATGTAGGCGAACTGGACAAAATGGCCTTAACCCCATGCCATTGTTTATTTCAGTTTTATGTGGCTGATGGCAAACTATCCTGCCAATTGTATCAGAGATCTGCAGACACATTTTTGGGTGTACCTTTTAATATTGCGTCATATGCTTTGTTAACTATGATGGTTGCACAAGTATCTGGCTATGAACCTGGTGAATTTATTCATACTTTTGGTGATGTACATTTATATAACAATCACTTGGCACAAGCCAGATTTCAGCTAAGCAGAACTCCAAAAACATTGCCTAAAATGATAATAAACAAAGAAGTAACTACTGTTTTTGATTTTAAGTTTGAAGATTTTACCCTTCAGGATTATAACCCGGATCCACACATCAAGGCAGAAGTATCGGTATGAGATAATTTCAGACAGTATTGATGGTTAAATATTTTTCTAAATTATTTAGACGTTTTCTAAATAATTATAAACATATATCAAAAATTGTGATTAATCTCATAGTGTTTTACTTTTGCAGCAAATTAATAATTTTACATTTTTATTACAATTCCGCTGAAATGATTCAGTACTAATAAAGATAAACCAATGATGATTTATAAGCATCTAAATTTTAAGATTAAGGCAACACTTTTTGCGATGTGTTTTGCTGTATCAATATCCGCACAAGTTTCACCTGATGCCGGCAAGGAACTTTTCAAAAATTATTGTGCCGCATGTCACAGCAAGGATATGCGATCCGCTGTAACAGGACCCGCCTTGGGAGGATCTCAGGCTAAGTGGGCAGATGATGTTGCTTTGTACTCCTGGATAAGAAACTCACAGGCTTTGTTAAAAACAGGTCATCCTCGTGCAGTGGAAATATGGAATCAGTACAAGCCAACAGTCATGACAGCATTTCCAAATCTGAAGGATGACGAGATAGGAAGTATTCTGGCATACGTAAATGGTGTGTATGATGGTACTTATGGTATTAAAAAAGATGTGGCATCAGTAGGTACCGCTGCGAAAGTAGAAGAAAAGAGTCAGATACCAATGTATCTTATTATCGTTGGCGTGCTGGCTATCCTTGCATTGCTTTTGACAAAAATCATTTCTAATCTAAACCAGATCGCATCAGCAAAGGAAGGTTATCAAACAGAAGCCAAAACAATCACCCAAATACTAACATCCAAAGGGGTAGTTACTTTTTTGATTTTTGCTGTGGTTATTCTTGGTGCATACACCACTGTAAATAAAGCAACGGAACTTGGTCGTCAGGAGGGATATGCGCCAGATCAGCCCATCAAATTTTCACATGCTACCCATGCAGGTGTCAATAAAATAGATTGTCAGTATTGCCATGATAGTGCAAGAAGGTCAAAACATTCCAGTATCCCGGGTACCAACACGTGTATGAATTGTCACAGTGCCATCAAAAACGGATCAGTGTATGGGACTGCTGAAATTACAAAAATATATGCATCCATAGGCTACGATCCTTCTACACAGAAATATATTGAGAATTATGATGCTAAATCAGAAGATGAAATAAAAGCCATTTATACCAAGTGGATCGGGGATGAATATAAAAGAGTGAAAGAAAAAGCAGATATTGATGCTGAAGGAGAAAGAGTTGTCAATGAACAATGGGCAAATATCAAAAAATCACTCACCAATGTCCAGAAAAAACAAATACAGGGACCAATAGAGTGGGTTAGAATTCACAATCTGCCGGATCATGTTTATTTTAATCACGCTCAACATGTCACGGTTGGTAAATTGGCTTGTCAGACATGTCATGGTCAAGTTCAAGAGATGGAAGTGTTAAAACAAATGTCTCCATTGTCTATGGGTTGGTGTATAAACTGCCACAGACAGACTGAGGTTAAATTTAAAGAGAATGCATATTATGCTAATTATACCCGATATCACGAAGAACTTGCCGCAGGCAAAAGAGATAAAGTAACTGTAGCTGATATAGGAGGGCTCGAATGTCAAAAATGCCATTATTAATCATTGTTTTTTAGAAATAAGTTAGAAAATATTAATCTTAAGATATAAATGAAAAAGCAGATAGATAATATTTGGATAGGTCAGAAAGATCTTGTAAAAGACGCAGATTTTATGAAAACTGCGGATATGGAATTTGCGGAAGAACAAGTTAGTTATGCTGATATGACATCAAATCTTTCCGGTAACAGGAGGGACTTTTTGAAATTTTTAGGCTTCGGCCTGGGGGCTGCAACAGTGGCAGCAGGTTGTGACATACCAGTCAAAAGAGCCATTCCTTATGTCGTAAAACCTGATCAAATCGTACCGGGCATAGCCAATTATTATGCTTCTACATTTGTCAACGGAGGTGATTATTGCCCTGTACTGGTTAAAACAAGGGAGGGCAGACCCATTAAAATAGAAGGTAATGATTTGTCTCCTGTGACCGGAGGCGGTACTTCAGCCAGGGCACAGGCATCCGTTTTGAGCCTTTATGATACCAATAGATTTACAGGTCCAAAATTAAAGGATGGAGCCAGTTGGAAAGATGCCTCTTGGGTAGATCTGGACAAAAACATATCTGGATCTTTACAAACTGCAAAAAATATCAGAATAGTAACCAATACTATCATGAGCCCAACTGCAAAAAAGGCAATTGCTGAGTTTGTGGTCAAATATCCAAGTACAAAAATAGTTTCATATGATCCGGTATCATGTTCTGCATTGCTTGATGCCAATGAGAAGAACTTTGGTGTAAGGGCTGTACCATCTTACAGGTTTGACCAAGCTGAAGTTATAGTAAGTTTTAATGCAGACTTTTTGGGTTCATGGATCTCACCTGTCGAATATGCATCAGGATATGCCAAAGGGAGAAAAATTATTGATATTGCCAATGCCAAAATGTCAAGACACATTCAAGTCGAAAACCACATGTCATTGACAGGTTCAAATGCTGACAACAGAGTATTGGTAAAACCATCTGAACAGGGAGTTGCCATAGCACACTTATACAATGAGATAACAGGTAGAAGTATATCTTCAGCGGGCTTAAATGATAGAGCTAAAAAAGTATTGTCCAAAGTTGCTAAGGAGTTGATAGCCGCTCAAGGAAAATCACTTGTAGTTAGTGCTTCCAATAATGTCAATGAGCAGCTGATGGTGAACGCCATAAATAGTACTTTAGGTAATTATGGTAGCACCATCGATATGTCAACGCCATCCTATCAGAGACAAGGTAATGATGCTGAATTTAAGGTGCTGGTGGATGAAATCAAAGCTGGAAGTGTAGACGTACTGATGTTATTTGGGGCTAATCCGGTGTATGATTCCGCGTATGGAGTCCAATTGGCTGAATCAATTTCAAAAGTAAAAACAAAAATATCATTTGCTCAGGTCAATGATGAATCTACTGATCTTTGTGATATGGTTGCGCCAAATCATCACTTCCTAGAGTCATGGGGTGATGTGGAAGCTAAAAAAGGTCATTTTACGCTTATTCAACCGACGATAGCTCCTCTGTTTAATACAAGACAGGTGGAATTTTCCCTATTGATTTGGGCATCAAGTTCCAATGTAGATGTATCTAAAGAGCAACCTTACTATGAATATCTTAAAGATTCCTGGAAGTCAGGACCTTTTACTACCCAAAGTGAATATGCATCGTTTCAGTCATTCTGGGATCATGTGGTGCACGATGGTATTTATAATACAACAAATACTTCTGCCCCTTCATATACTTCGGTAGAAATAGGCGGTGATATTACTAAACCTGCTACTACTGAACTTGAAATATCTTATTTTGAGACAGTACATATGGCAAATGGTCAATATTCGGGCAATCCTTGGCTTATGGAAATGGCAGACCCTATAACAAGAACAGTTTGGGGCAATTATCTTGCTGTTCCGGTAAATTTTGATGGGATTAAGACTATGGTTGGTTTTAAGGATCTTGTCGATGGAGATCTTGTAGAATTGACCATTGGTGATAAAAAAGTGACCTTACCTGTGATTCAGCAGTTTGGTCAAATGCCGGGGACGGTCTCTCTTGCATTGGGATATGGTCGGACAATGGCCGGGAATACAGGTTCTAATGTAGGAGTAAATGTCAACGATTGTCTTATAATGGGGCCTTCAGGACCTTCATACTATCATACTTCAGTGGCTGTCTCCGATAAAACCGGAGAAGAAGATGAATTTTCATGTGTCCAATATCATCACACTATAGGTGTACGTGGCATTGACAAGGAAACAGGAGAAGAGATTAATGCTGATGAAGCAGCATTGGTATTTTTTGATTATTTCACAGGAGTGAAAGGATTTCAGGGTGCACTAACAGACAGATCTGTTATTTACACTTCAAATGTTGCTGAGCTTACAAATAGTGTGGAACATCTGCAAGAAAGGAGAAAACACGCTCAGCATCTGAATGATCAGCAAATATACAGGGGATTTGATCATTTATATTCTTTGGGCCATCATTGGGGTATGCACGTCGACTTGAATGCGTGTATTGGATGCGGAGCCTGTACGATAGCATGTATGTCAGAAAATAATGTACCTGTAGTAGGTAAACACGAAGTTTCCATACATCATGAAATGACATGGCTTCGTATTGACCGATACTATTATGGTGATGTCGAAAATCCGAATACCATTTACCAACCCATGATGTGTCAACACTGTGATAATGCACCGTGTGAAAACGTTTGCCCTGTCAATGCAACCAATCATAGTTCAGAAGGACTAAACCAAATGGCATATAACAGATGTATAGGAACCAGATACTGTGCCAATAATTGTCCTTATAAAGTCAGAAGGTTCAATTGGCTGGATTATACCAAAGCAGATATATGGCCGGCCAACCAACCAAGATTGCATGAAGAAAGTGTGCCGTTTATGGCTGATAATCTTACCAGAATGGTGCTCAATCCCGATGTGACAGTTAGGTCAAGAGGGGTCATTGAGAAATGCAGTTTCTGTGTACAAAGAATACAGGAAGGTAAACTTACCGCAAAAACAGAAAGCAGAATACTTAGAGACAGTGATGTTCGTACTGCTTGTCAGACTTCTTGTCCTACCGGCGCAATTACTTTTGGAGATATGAATGATAAAAAAGGCGATCTGACCATGAAACTTGAATCACCTTTGAATTACATAGCATTAGAAGAAATAAATGTTAGATCTTCCGTCACATATACGATGAAGGTTAATAATAGAGATAAATCTTTTGATGCCTGATACTATATTAACTCAAAAAATAACATTCAAAATATAAACAATGAGTGCTGTTGTAAGTCCGATTAGAAAACCTCTGATAACAGGTAATAAAACTTACCACCAGATCACGGAGGATCTGATATCACCAACTGAAAAAACACCGACAAAAGAATGGGTCATAGGATTTGTTATTTCTGTTGCAGTTTTAACGTTTGGTGTATTTTGTATTCTCTGGACCATATGGGTGGGTATTGGTTCATGGAACCTAAACAGAACCATCAACTGGTCATGGGATATTACTAACTTTGTTTGGTGGATTGGTATTGGTCATGCAGGTACACTGATTTCGGCCATCTTATTGTTATTCAGACAAAAATGGAGAACCGGAGTAAATAGAGCTGCAGAAGCGATGACCATTTTTGCCGTGATGTGCGCGGGATTATTTCCGTTGATACACATGGGAAGGATATGGTTGGCGATGTTTATCCTACCTTATCCCAATACTCGTGGCCCTTTATGGCCAAACTTTAATTCACCGTTGCTTTGGGACGTATTTGCCATAAGTACTTACCTTACCGTTTCTTTATTGTTTTGGTATACCGGTTTAGTTCCTGACTTTGCGACAGTGAGGGACCGTGCAAAAGGATTGAGAAAAAAAATATATAATACACTTTCCTTTGGATGGACGGGTTCTGCAAAACATTGGCAGAGATGGGAATCATTGTCTTTGGTTTTAGCGGGCTTATCTACTCCGTTGGTACTTTCTGTTCACACCATAGTGAGTTTTGACTTCGCAACTTCAGTGATTCCAGGCTGGCATACGACGATATTTCCTCCATATTTTGTGGCTGGGGCGATCTTCTCGGGTTTTGCTATGGTATTGACCTTAATGATTATTACCAGAAAATTACTTCATTTGGAAGATTATATTACGGTTGAGCATATTGAATCCATGAATAAAGTAATCCTTCTAACCGGCACCATTGTAGGGGTAGCATATTTGACGGAATTATTTATTGCTTGGTATTCTGGTTACGTTTATGAACAGTTTGCTTTTTTTAATAGAGCTTTAGGACCATATTGGTGGGCATATTTTGGAATGATGTTTTGTAATGTGGTTTCGCCTCAGTTTTTCTGGAAAAAATCTTGGAGAAGGAATATTACCCTTACATTTTTCTTATCCATAGTTGTTAATATTGGAATGTGGTTTGAGCGTTTTGTAATTATTGCTACAACATTGGCTCGGGATTATTTACCATCTAGTTGGAGTTTATATTCACCAAGTTGGGTAGAAATAGGCATTTATGCAGGTACATTCGGTTTATTTTTCACTTGTTATCTGATATTCGTAAGAGTAGCACCGGTAGTAGCGGTGGCTGAGATCAAACATATATTAAAATCAGCAGGAAATCAGTATATTGGTGAAAATGCCACCCAAAAGCAAACTCACAATCATGACCACTCACAGACGGACCACCATTAATTAAACAAGAAATTTATTTTCGATGGCAAATAATAATCATATAGAAGTAATCTTTGGATTGTACGATGACGAAGAAGATCTGTTGCTTGCAGTAAAAGCTGCTAAAAGAGATCATCTGGATATTTATGATGTCTTTTCTCCATTTCCTGTACATGGTTTAGATCCCATCCTAGGATTGGAAGAATCACGATTACATCAGGCAGGTTTTATTTATGGTGCATTGGGCACACTTACTGCTTTCTTGGGGATGACGTGGATATTTACAAAAGACTGGCCAATTATTTTTGGTGGTAAACCATTTTGGTCAGTACCAGCCTTCATTCCCATAACATTTGAGCTGACAGTATTGTTTGCGGCTATTGGAATGACTGTTACTTTTTATATCATTAATGGACTTGGGCCAGGTGTGGTAAACACTTATCTAGATGACAGGATTACTGATGATAAATTTTGTATTGCTTTTGACAAATCATCTGTTAGTATAGAAGATGCTCAGTCATTCTTCAAGGCAACAGGCGCGTCAGAAGTAAATTCGAAAACCATTTAAGATTTTTATCATGAATACAAAATACCAGTTACAAGGAATTTTTGGTTTCTTTACTATTTTACTGATTAGTTCTTGTCAGTCTGCAGGTGTTAATAGTACAGGTAGCGAATATATGCCCGATATGGCACATTCTGTTGCTTATGAATCAAATGTGTATGGCTATTATTATAACAACCGATGGGGGACAGAAGATGATTTGCACAAAATGGTTCAACCTAGGCTACCTGTAAAGGGGAGCATTGCCAGAGGTTACGCAGGCGCTTTGCATCCTTATAACAGTGCAAAAGGGGTCTCGTATAAACCAAATGGAAGCGTACCTTACTATTATGCTGATACAGAAGAAGAAAGATCTCGTGCTACTGCTGAGATTATCAACAATCCATACCCAATCACAGCGTCAGGTTTGGGAAATGGTAAGTTGTTATACAATATTCAATGCGCCATCTGCCATGGTGAAAAAGGTGATGGTGCTGGATACTTGTTGAGAGATGATGGTGGTAAGTATCCTGTTCAGCCTGCAAATTTTATGCTGGACACCTTTGTAAATTCATCAAATGGCAGATATTATCATGCGATAATGTATGGTATAAATTTGATGGGTGGGTATTCTGATAAATTATCCTATGAAGAGCGTTGGCAAGTAATTCAGTATATACGTTCTCTTCAGGCAGCAAGTAAGAAACTGGAGTACAGCGAAAAACTAAATACACTTAACACATCTGACACCCCATATAGCGTTATTGTGGCAAAGTTGCCAGCTGTATCACCTTCCACAATTATAAGTTCTGATACATCAGCAATGCATAAAGATGTAAATGGGAAAGAAAGTAAACATTAATTAAATTGAAGGTAAAATTTAAGAAATATTAATAATATGAACCAATATACATTTGCATCCATTCATCGCAACGTTTTACTCGGAGCAATTGGTTTAGGTATAGTGTGCATGATATTAACCTGGTTTGGTGATACTGATGCTTATCATACTCGTTTCTGGACCAATTTCCTGCATAATTCTGTGTACTTTACCATGATATCTGTTATGGCGCTATTTTTTATAGCTACTTGCATTACAGCTTATGCAGGCTGGCACACCACATTTAAAAGAATTTGGGAAGCCTATTCCATGTTTTTATTTGTTGGTCTGGCATTGTTGCTCATTGTGGCATTAGGAGTTTATTTTAATTGGCATCATTTATATCACTGGGCGGATGAAGCTGGTGTTCAGGAAGATGCCATTCTTAAGGGGAAATCATCATTTTTAAATAAAAACTGGTATTTATTCGGAACTTTGATTTTTGTGGGAACTTGGGCCTTTTTTGCTACCAAATTAAGATCGCTTTCTTTGGAGGAAGATAAAAGTGGCAATAATTCGTTTTCACAACACAAAAAAATGCGTGTTTACGCAGCTATGTTTTTACCTATCATTGGTTTTACCAGTGCGGCTATGTTGTGGCAATGGGTGATGAGCGTTGATGCCCATTGGTATAGTACTCTATTTGCTTGGTATTCTACAGCCAGTGCGTTCGTATCTATGATTGCATTGACTATACTTCTTTTAATATTTTTAAAATCAAATGGGTATTACGGAGAAGTGAATGCAAATCATATCCACGATCTAGGTAAATTTTTGTTTGCCATAAGTATTTTCTGGACCTATCTTTGGTTCTCTCAGTTTATGCTTATATGGTATGCAAATATAGGAGAAGAGACGATTTACTTCAGGGAACGTTATGATAATTATCCAATTTTATTTTTTGGCAACCTAATTATAAACTTTTTGGTGCCTTTCTTTATTTTAATGAGAAATGACACAAAAAGAAAATTTGGATCAGTGAGTTTTGTAGCAATTATTTGCCTTTTGGGTCATTGGATTGACTATTTCCTTATGATAAAGCCAGGGGCATTAATAAATTTGCAGCACGCAGCAGGAGCAGGTCATAGCGACGCGCATGGTTCCGCAGCAGGTCATGAAGTTGCTGAAGGAGCAGGTCATGCTGTAGAGCATGCATCTCAGTTTGTAGCGGGCTTCTCTATGCCGGGCTTGCTTGAAGTGGGAACATTTATAGGGTTTTTGGGTTTGTTTTTGTATGTTGCACTTACAATACTATCAAAATCAGCATTAGTACCTAAAAATGATCCATACATCGAAGAGAGTATTCATCATCATGTGATATAATTAACATTGTCAAACAATAAGAATAAATAATACAAATGATTTATTTCATAGCCTTAGCAATAATTGTCCTTTTGGCCGTTGTTGTGGTTCAAATAGGAAAACTTACAGAGCTTGCTGCTCGAATCAGAGGTGAGGAGGCCGTAGAAAGATCCAGTAATAATACGCAAGGTATTGCATTGGTGGTATTCATGGTAGTGTTCCTTGTGGGATGTGTATGGTCTGCCATCTATTATAAAAACAGTATGTTGGGATATGGTCCTTTAACATCTGCATCGGCACACGGATTTGAATTGGATTATCTCTTTAATGTGACCTTATTTTTTACAGGAATTGTTTTTGTGATTACCCATATTGGTCTTTTTTGGTATTCTTATAAATATAGGAGTACGGGAAATAGAAAGGCTATATTTTTTGCCCATGATACCAAACTGGAGATGATCTGGACTGTAGTACCTGCAATTGTTATGACTTATTTGGTAGCAAATGGTCTTATAGTATGGAATAATATCTTTCCGACCTTAACTTCAGAAGATAAGTATCTTGAAATAGAAGCCACAGGTTATCAGTTTGCATGGGATATCAGGTATCCTGGTGCTGATGGTAAATTGGGTAACAAAGACTTCAGATTGATAGACCCTGCGGCAAATAGTCTTGGTATTGACTGGAATGATGAAGCATCAGTAGACGATATTGTATTAGGTGGCACGGATAAAATACTTTTACCCAAGGATTCTACAATAAAAGTTAGAATAACAGCCAAAGATGTATTGCACAACTTTTATCTTCCACATTTCAGAGTCAAAATGGATGCAGTACCTGGATTGCCTACCTCATTTATATTTACACCAGTAAAAACAACTCAGGAGTTTAGAGAACAGTTAAGTGTGTTTCCGGAATGGCAGGTTCCCGCGGATCCTGAGGATCCTACAGGCCCCAAAAAATGGGAAAAATTTGAATACGAGCTGGCATGTGCCGAACTGTGTGGTAAAGGTCATTATTCAATGCGTCGGGTGATAGAAGTAGTGAGTAGGGAAGAATTTGATACTTGGTTGGCTGGGCAGAAGCCTTTTTATGCTACAAATATCAGAAATACAGCTAAGGATCCTTGGGCAGGTAAAAAATTGTTTGATTATGAAATCAAAGCCAGAGGTTTTGAATTGAGGTCCGCCGTAGCAAGATATGTAGATGATACTACAGGTACGATGGCTAATGTCATCAATCTGGACCATGTATTTTATATTTCCGGATCATCTACTCTAAATAGTGAATTATCTAAACATGAATTGGATAACCTTGTTACCCTAATGGGAAGATTTCCTAAGTTGAGGGTAGAATTGGCTGGACATACTGATAATGTAGGGGATGCAGCAGCAAATACACTGCTTTCGGTCGATAGATCGAGTAAAGTAAAAGCTTATCTGGTGGAGAAAGGGGTTAGTGCGGATAGATTAGTAGCCAAAGGTTATGGGCAAGATCAACCTTTGGACAGCAATGATACAGCGGAGGGCAAACAAAAAAACAGAAGAACTGAACTTAGAATAATTTCTAAATAACAATTTAAAATTTAATGCTAAATGGCAAATGTTAACGTTCAAGAAGAAGATGTTTTGATCAAAGAAAATGGTTTTAATGATCATTTTCATGAACATCATCATGGTGACAAATATCAAACTAATTTTATTTTCCATTATATTTTTTCAATGGATCATAAAATTATAGCGCGACAATTTTTGATTACAGGTATGATATGGGCCATCATAGGAGCAGCTATGTCCGTAGTATTCAGAATGCAGCTGGGATTTCCTGAAGAGAGTCTTACTTGGATAAAACCATTTCTTGGAAAGTGGATTGTGGTGGATCCCACTACCGGTATTGGAAAGTTAGCGCCTGAATTCTATTATGCATTGGTAACCATGCATGGTACCATTATTGTATTTTTTGTGTTGACAGCAGGATTGAGTGGTACGTTTAGTAATCTTCTTATTCCATTGCAGTTAGGTGCGAGAGATATGGCATCACCTTTTATGAATATGCTGTCCTATTGGTTTTTCTTTATGGCTGGTATCGTGATGTTTTACTCCTTATTCCTTAGTACAGGGCCTTTTTCAGGTGGTTGGGTTGCTTATCCTCCATTGAGCGCTTTGCCACAGGCGTCTTCAGGATCAGGAACGGGTATGACATTGTGGTTGGTGAGTTTGACTTTATTTGTAGTTTCTGTATTACTTGGTGGGATAAATTATATTACAACAATATTGAACCTCAGAACTAAAGGCATGAGTCTTTGGAGAATGCCACTTCCAATCTGGGCGTTTTTTGTAACGGCAATATTGGGATTGTTATCATTTCCTGTTTTGGCATCCGGGTTTTTTATGTTGATTTTTGACAGGAGTCTCGGTACCAGTTTTTTTCTGAGCGATATATTCATAGCAGGTCAGGCTTTGGATAGAGTAGGGGGAAGCCCTATTTTGTATCAACACCTTTTCTGGTTCCTTGGTCACCCTGAAGTATATATTATCATTCTTCCAGCGATGGGAATTGTATCAGAAGTTATGTCGGTACATGCCCGCAAACCAATATTTGGATATAGGGCCATGGTCTATTCTATTATGGCGATTGGATTTTTATCTTTTATTGTTTGGGCTCACCATATGTTTATGGCAGGGGTAAATCCATTTATTTCTAATTTCTTCGTGGTATTTACCCTGATCATCGCAGTTCCATCTGCAGTAAAAGTATTCAATTGGATTACAACATTATATGGGGGTGATATTAGATTAAATACACCTATGCTGTTCTCTATCGGATTTGTTTCGATGTTTATATCAGGTGGTCTAACCGGTATATTCCTTGGGAATTCGGCCATTGATATTCAAATGCATGATACCTATTTTGTTGTTGCACATTTCCACATTGTAATGGGAGTTGCTGCATTTTTTGGAATGTTTGCCGGGGTATATCACTGGTATCCTAAGATGTACGGCAGATTTATGAATGAGACTTTAGGTAAAATTCACTTTTGGGGAACCCTGATCAGTGCCTATGCAATATTCTGGCCTATGCATTATATTGGAATGGCAGGTGTGCCAAGAAGGTATTACTCTTTTGACAATTTTGATGCTTTCAGACATTTTACAGAAATGAATAAGTTTATCACCATATTTGCTATCATTGCATTTTTTATCCAATTGGTATTTGTGATTAACTTTTTTTACAGCATTTGGTATGGTAAAAAAATGAAAACGAAAAATCCTTGGCAAGCCAATACGCTTGAATGGACCACACCTATCGAACCAATACATGGTAACTGGCCGGGTAATCTTCCTGTGGTACACAGATGGGCTTATGATTATAATAAAGATGAGAGGGAATTTGTTCAACAACATATACCTTTGAAAGAAGGTGAAGTTGGCGATCATTAAATTAATAGATTTACAATATTTATTTTTTGAATAATAATAACACATATACATCGGTTCTTCCTACACATAAAGCATGGGCTTTAAAGCTTAGTGACTATGTGATGCTCGTCAAAATGCGCCTCTCCATTGTAGTTGTAATATCTTCAGTTTTAGGATATGTTATAGCTTCCAACGGAAGCGGGACCATAAGTGAAATAGTGTTATTGGCAATGGGAGGTTTTCTTGTCACTGGCGCTGCCAATGCATTGAATCAGGTGCTGGAAAAGGACTTTGATATCCTCATGAGCAGAACATCCAATAGACCTGTGGCTACCGGAAGGATGAAACCTTCAGAAGCGGTTATGTTTGCAGGTTTAAGTTGTCTTGTAGGGATTTCGTTGCTTGCGCTTTTTAATCCTGTTACTGCCCTTTTGGGTATGTTGTCCATGATTATATATGCGTTTGTTTATACTCCTTTAAAAAGGTATAGCACACTCGCTGTTGCAGTGGGTGCCGTACCTGGAGCATTACCTGTTATGATTGGTGTTACAGCTTTTGAGGGAACAATTTCGCTTCTGGCCATTTGTTTGTTTATTGTTCAGTTTTTGTGGCAGTTTCCACATTTCTGGTCTATAGGGTTTCTTGGTTATGAAGACTATCAGAAAGCTGGTTATAAACTTTTGCCGGAAAATCGGGGTACTATCGACAGAGGACTTGGTTTGTCTGCCGTGTTTTATGGATCTCTTATCGTTCCAGTGATAGCTTTCATGTACATTAGATTGGATATATCACTTATGGCATCAATATTTGTTTTTATATTGACCCTTGGATATATTATTCTGAGTTATAATTTTCATAAAAAATTTGATAAACCATCTGCCTTAAAGCTGATGTTTTATTCCTTTTTTTACTTGCCTTTAGTTCTTATTTCTTATTGGTTAATGTAAAAGGAAGACATGGAAAATGTATTAGTAAATAAAAGAAATAAAATACACCCACATAAATTTGCTTTATGGGCTTCGATGGCTAGTATAACTATGATGTTTGCTGCATTTACCAGTGCCTACATAGTGAAACAAGCCGCTGGTAATTGGCTCGAGTTTAGTATGCCTATGGCATTTTATATTAGTACACTTGTTATCATTTGTTCAAGTATCACCTTACAAATTTCTTTTAGGAGCTTCAAGGATGGTAGTGAATCCAGATATAAAATTTTTCTTACCCTTACCTTTATTCTTGGATTATTGTTTGTATTTCTTCAATATCAGGGGTGGACAGAGTTGTACAAAATTGGTGTAGATTTAAAGGGCAATGTTTCCGGTTCTTTTTTCTATCTTTTGTCTGGAATTCATGCATTACATGTTTTGGGTGGAATTGCTGCGCTGATAGTTGCACAGTTGCATGCATTTACCCTTACTTATAAAATTACAGATGTTAGAATTAACAGATTTGATCTGGTATTAAATTACTGGCATTTTGTTGATTTTCTCTGGTTATATCTGTTTCTATTTTTATTAATAAGCAAATAAAATTTTTTATAATAATGGCTTCAGTTACTTTAGCTCACGAGCAAGATCATGCGCACTCTCAAGATGAAGGTTCTTGGAAGGGAGGCAGCGAACCATTCAAAGCATCATACGGGAAACTTATGATGTGGTATTTTTTATTATCTGATGCATTTACTTTTTCTGGATTCCTGATTGCTTATGGTGCATTAAGATTTAGTGTACCGACTTGGCCTGTTCCTGATTTTGTTTTCAGTACCTTTCCTGGTGGATTTCACCACAAACCATTACTTTTTGTGACTGTAATGACTTTTATATTGCTTGCCAGTTCATTTACTATGGTCAGGGCAGTTCAGGAAGGACATCGGGAGAATAAAAGAGGAGTTGTGGTATGGATGTTGTGGACGATAGTCGGAGGACTTGCATTTTTGGGGTGTCAGGCATGGGAATGGACTACATTGATGGGAGCAGAACACATGACAATCAAGGTAAATCCATTTGGTACACATACTGAAAAAGGTGTATATCTGATGGGCGATGGTCATGATATAAAAGAGGGTGACACATTTGAAGCTGGTCAGTCTTACCTCATTCATAAACATGACGGCGAATGGGCACCTCTTAAGTATAAGGTAACTGATGGTACTAATGCTGGTATGGAAAAGCAGCAGGCATTTGGTCCAAAAGCATTTGGAGCCTTATTCTTTTTTATCACAGGATTTCATGGATTTCACGTTCTCTCAGGGGTAGCTTTTTTATTGATTATATGCTTGAATTCAGCTACTGGCATATACGTCAAACGACGAAATGGTTATGAAATGGTTGAAAAGATCGGACTTTACTGGCACTTTGTAGACTTGGTATGGGTATTCGTATTCCTTTGTTTTTATCTTTTATAAAACCCTTTTATCGAATATTTAGAATTATACTTCAATCATAGAAATTATATAAAATAGAATATATGAGTCTCTTAACATATGATCAATCAAAAACAATAGCAACAAAAACAATTCTTATCCTTGGGGGAATTACCATTTTCGAAGTGTTAATGGCACTATTGGGTAAGGGTTATCTGATTGAAGGAGTTCACTTACCACACATTTTGGTAGGTGGGTTAATGATAATATTGAGTGTAGTAAAGGCATATTTGATAGTATATGAATTTATGCACATGAAATACGAAGTACCAGGGTTGGTTAAAACTGTTTTATTACCTACGATGCTTTTGGTTTGGGCGGTAATCGCATTTCTTGCAGAAGGTAATTATTGGAACAATTCAAGAGCTAGAGTTAAAAATCTTGTAAAGACTGAGATAGTTTCTGACAAAAAGTAGTAGTAAAAACTATGATAATAGAAGTCATTTGTGTTTAATATTTATTTGCTTGATTTGAAGCAACAATTCATAATTGACAGTGTTAACAGTACTAAAATATATGTAAATGGGTAAATTATTATCCTGGATAGTGCTCGGATTATTTTTAGTTGTTGTGCCCTTTATTTCATGGTATTATTTAAAAGAAGGCCTAGATTATCGTAAACAGGCGCTCCGTGAGCTGAGTGTAAAAGATAGTATCAAGGTAGAACTTGATTCTTTAGGCATTCTTAGAGGTAATACTACTTTATTGGTAGTGCAAACTGGAAAAGAAGTCACCGATTTACTTTCGCCAATTCAGGAACAATTCAAAAACACTAAGGGATTTCAGATAATTTCTTTTGATCCGACGACAGGTATTGCCCACTTGCCAAAAGACTACCTCTCACAATTGAGATCTAAATATACAAACGAATCGTTCATACTGATAGATACTTCATTGCATATTCGCAATATTTATACACACGATATGGATGCTGTCAGGAAGATGATTGAGCATATTGCCATAGTTATACCAAGGGTGAAGGAATCCGATATTAAAATGAAACAATAGTTTATTGCATATAATGAGTACAATATACCCTGAAGCGAATGATGCATTAGCAAAAAAATTAACCAAAATTAGCATCGTACTGTCTGTAGCAGTTTTATTGTTGGTTGGCGTGATGAGACGTGTAAAAATTTCATTAGGGGTTGATTTTTCTTTTTTGCCTCCGGTTCATGCCATTTTAAATACGCTGGTTACCATTTGTCTCCTCACAGCTTTATATTATGTAAAGAGAAAAGAAATCAAGAAACATCGTCAGGCTATTTACGGCGCCATGCTTTTTTCAGGCCTGTTTCTGCTTTGTTATGTTTTGTACCATTTCACCACTGTTGAAACTACATTCTGTAAAGAAGGAGCAATCAGGTATGTATATTATTTCTTTTTGATAACTCATGTTGTTCTGGCCGGTCTATCTTTGCCATTTATTTTGCTTACATTCTCCAGAGGATATACCTATCAGGTAGCTCAACACAAAAAAATGGCCAGATGGGTTTTCCCTATATGGTTGTATGTAGCTATGACAGGTCCTATTTGTTATTTATTGCTTAAACCATGTTACTTATGAAAAGGCAAATTTTGTTACTATTATTTATCATGTTAATTTTGTTTGTTTTTTCCTCACAGGAATTGGCAGCGCAATGTCCCATGTGTAAATTATCTGCTGAATCCAATCTAAGAGATGGCGGTACAGCCGGAAAAGGACTGAATGCAGGTATACTTTATATGTTTGCCATGCCTTATCTATTGGTGGGCACTTTAGGATTCCTATGGTATAAAAACAGAAAAAATTACGATCAGGAAGTCAAATAGACTTTAGACCATTATTCCTACTTACTATTTTCTATCAACTTCTGCAGGAATGGTGAAGCAAAAATAAAATCGTGTAAGACCTCATTTTTGTCGAGAAGTACTTCTTCTTTGCTGCCTTGCCAAGCTAGAAGACCTTTATCAAGTAAACAAATATTTTCACCAATCTCCATCACGGAGTTCATATCATGGGTGTTGATGATCGTGGTGATGTTGTTATCTTTAGTGATATCCGAAATCAATTCATCAATGGTAATCGACGTCTGCGGATCCAATCCTGAATTGGGTTCATCACAAAACAGATATTTTGGATTTAATACTATTGCCCGCGCTATACCGACTCTTTTTTGCATACCACCAGATATTTCAGAGGGATATTTTTTATTGATGCCGGGTAAACTGACTCTCTCCAGACAAAAATTGACCTGATCTGTTTTTTCCTTAATGGTTTTGTGTGTAAACATGTCCAAAGGGAACCTTATATTTTCTTCCACAGTCATGGAGTCAAAGAGTGCATTGCCCTGAAATAGCATTCCTACCTGCATTCTGAGTTTGCGGAGATCCTGTTTGTCTGCAGCGACCAGATCTATATCATCATACCAAACACTGCCTGAAGTGGGTTTAAATAATCCTACGAGAATTTTAAGTAAAACGGTTTTACCCGATCCACTTTTACCGATTACCAGATTGGTCTTCCCTGCTTCAAACAGAAAATCAATCCCTTTTAGTACTTCCTGCTCACCAAAACGTTTAAATATTCTTTCTGCTCTGATCATACATTATGCGGTTAAGACAATGGCAATGACATAATCTGCCAAAAGGATTAAAATATTACTATACACAACAGCTCTTGTACTTGCTTCTCCGAGTTCTATGCTGCCCCCTTTTACAAAGTATCCCTGATAACAAGAGACGCTGGTGAGAATGTATCCAAAAGTCACGGCTTTTACCATCATCATGTACACATTGTATGGCACAAAAAAGGAACGAATTCCTTTAATAAACTCGGCTGATGTAAACAGACCTGCAGGCACACTGGCAATATATGCACCCAAAATCCCTATTATAGCTGCAGCGCAAACAAGGATTGGAATCATTAAAATGGATGCAATAAGTTTTGGAAGGATAAGGTATGCCGAAGTATTTACCCCCATTATTTCCATGGCGTCAATGTGTTCTTTTTGTCTCATACCTCCTAACTCTGCTGCCATATTACTGCCCACTTTTCCAGCCAATACAAGACAGGTAATGGTCGGGGCTAGCTCAATGATAGTCATATCTCTTACGATGTAGCCTATATAATAAGGTGGAATAAGCGTACCAGCCATTTGATAATAAAACTGAACAGCAGTCACAGCTCCAATGAAAATGGATATTAAAAAAACAATGGGCAATGATCCTATGCCAATATCATACATTTGTCTGATCGTCTCTTTGTAGTACATTCTGTTATTCTCTGGCCTCCGGAAGATCTGCCCCTGCCATAGAATAAAATTACCAAAGTGGTGAAATAATTGTAAATTCATACTACTATTTAAACTTTTACGGAAGGGTAAATGATTTAAGTCACAAAAATAAGGTAAATTATCGAACTTATGAGCAACAAATTAAATACTCGATTGGTTTGTTTAAATTGAATAAAGTAATATAAAAATGATTATTGTAATAACTGGTGCTTCAAAAGGTATTGGAAAAGCTATCGCCCTGAAATTTGCTTCAGAAGGACACGATCTAGCCATTTGTGCGCGCAATGAGTCAGATCTTGTTTTACTTAAAAGTGAAATTCTAGCAAAAAACCAGACAGCGGACGTTTTTATTTCAGTCACGGATATTCGAGTTGAAAACGAAATTAAGAAATTTGCATCAGATGTCATCAATCACTTTGGTCATGTGGATGTGTTGGTCAATAACGGCGGTATTTTTTTGCCAGGTAAGATTTCAGAAGAGGAAGAAGGTACTTTGGAAAAACTGATGGAGACCAATCTTTACAGCGCATATCATCTTACCAGAGCATTATTGCCGCACATACACCATTCTACAAAACCCCATATTTTTAACATGTGCAGCATAGCCAGTTTTATGGCATATCCAAACGGAGGGTCATATAGTATTTCTAAATTTGCTTTGCTGGGTTTTTCAAAGGTATTGCGTGAGGAATTAAAGACATCAGGGGTCAAGGTCACTGCAGTCATGCCTGGAGCGACATGGTCGGATTCTTGGGCAGGGGTTGATTTGCCGAGAGAAAGACTTATGGAAGCTGAGGATATTGCTGATAGTATCTTAAGCATCTATAATCTTGGACCTTCAGCTGTTGTTGAAGAAATCGTCATCAGGCCTCAGTTGGGAGATTTGTAAGTCATCGAAATAATTTAGAAATAAAATATCCATATTATTTTTATATTCTAATTCTTTTCATTTTCTCTTGTAATAAAGAAAATAACTCAAGAATTGAAATATTAAGAAATACCGAATTAAGAAGTCTCACTAAAATTGGATCAAAATCTTTTACCTGGCTTGACAGTTTAAGAATAAATCTTTTCGAAAATAGACCTATGGATTATATCATATCTGATGCTATGACTGGCATTGATATAATTTTAAATTTATACAAGACTCAAGGCCTTGGAAATTTTATTCAATACGATATTTTAAAAAAGGATTATATCATTCCTTTAACCCAATCTGGCAGAATAAACACAAGTTCATTAAGTCAGTAATACCTTCAGAATTGCAACTCAGTCATATGAATATTTGGACAGAATTTTCTATAGGTTTTAATAGTGATATAGAATGGTTCGTAGAAATTTGTTGGGGTGAACAAGTATTAGTCCCTATAGCAGCACCTGGCCCAACATCAGGACCTTCACCTATAGAAGTGTCAAATGAAAATATATTATCTTCAGATCCGTATCATAACCTTGACAAAAATATAGTTTCAATATTAAATTATTAAAAAGGGGATTGCTGATTCATAAAATTCTCTTTTTTTATTAGCAAAAAAATATTAAGAATGAAAATACGCTTTATTTTTACTTTGAGTCTTTTTTGCATTTCAATGTTTTCACAAAAAGATGTTTTACATACATTTCAAACAGTCACTGATGATAGTTTTTCAGTATCTTTTAAAAGTATGGTAGATAATTGAGACCATTATTTTCACAGTAGGAAATTATAGCAATAATAGTATGGTTGATGTTGAATCCTTTCTTACAAAAGTAGATTATTGCGGCGAAATAGATGTTTTTACAAAAGTTTCTATTTCTGATTATACCAGAATTATGCTTTTTGATGGAGTAAAAAATAATGATAAATATACCTTTGTCGGGACTGCATTAAGTCAAGTTGACGGTAAATCGTATTTGATTACAGTTTCTACATCTCTTGATTTATCTGTTATGGAAGTTATAGATACCAGAAAAGTCAATTATCTTTTTGTGATTAATACATACCATAATAGCACAAAAGATGTAAATACTGGTTTAAATTATTTGGTCTTTAATTTGTCAAATAATTTTACTGATGCTAAAGAGGCATTAATTTTATCATATTCGAATACAAGTGTAATTGAATATCTGTCAGGTTTAGATCTTGAAGATATTTATATTACTGAATATTACTATAATACAAATATTAAAAAACATTTTATAATATCAGGTTCTATAGTGACAGTTCTCAATCAACAATTCGAAATCATTAATTCTTATGATATTTATGTTGAATTGGATGATAAAAAGATTTATAATATTGAGTATAAGATTATGTATGCAGATAGTGAGAAAGCAGTGCTAGTCGGCAGATGGGGAAGTTCAAGACAATTATATACTTATACTATTGGTTTTAATGGTAATGAATTTTTATCAGGTGAGTACAGATCTGATGTTTTTCCTGAGATCAAATCTTACGTGCTAAGAAAGAAAACAAACCAAAATAATAAGATTATAGTTTCTGTGAGTACAGATGAATTGGCTACTTCAAAAGATGTACCAAATATCAATTATTTATGGCAGATGGATGAAAGTGGAAATATTTTAAAAACATACCAAATTAAGGACAGCTATAAAAAAAGTATGCGCATATCTGATATCGATTCAAATGGAAACATGTTAGCTATTGGTTACGAGTATTTACCAGAAAGAAATATTTTCGCCATTCTGGATGACGATAGTGCTTTTGTAGTAGGCACTCAAGATATTTACAAAAAAAAAGAGATTTAAAATTTTCCCTAATCCTGCGTCTGACAATATTTCAATACCGAATAATATTTTTACGGATCACATTCAGATTTTTAACTATTTAGGTGAATTGATACAGAACATTACTATTAATTCTGATGACGATAAAAAATTAAAAATTGATCATTTGCTGCCAGGGCAGTATATTGTTATAATCAGCAATGTTAATTTAAACCGATATGCTACGTTTGTAAAAATTTGAAAAATAAGCTTGTAAATGTAAACCTTTAAAAATATGTAAAAAATATTTTTAAATATTTGAAATTTATTTTGATATTAAAAAGTCTTAAGTTTGGTAATCTTTTTTAGGTATAGTAGTAGGAAGTTAGAGAACCACATTTATTATAAGCAAATAAGGATTCTAGTCAAAATTATTTTTCTTCAGATATAATATTATCTTTTTTTTTACGTCTTAAGTGAGTGATAAAATTTTATTACTGATAAAATAAAAATAGAAAATTGAAGAAAATAATATTAGCTGGATTAATCATAGGTTTATCAACTTTTGGATATGCCCAAAAATATAATACTATTGGCGGTATACGTATTGCCGATGATTTTGGCATTAGTTTTGCCCAGCGTATAGCCAATAAAAATACGGTAGAGCTGAACATCCAGCCCGGTACTTTCACAGGTAGTCAAATTAATTCATTATTAATCAAGCAGCATTATTCCTTACTTACGAAACGCTTCAATTTTTTTATGGGTGCTGGTGTGTATTCTCGCAAGGTACCTTCAGTATACATTGATGATCCACAAAGTACAAAGTCAAAAGGATTGGCTTTCACTTTCGGAGCTGAATTTTCGATTGGCAACTTGAGTATTTCTACAGACTATTTGCCTTTGATCACGATCGATAAAAATGATAGTAACCAAAGATTTTATACCACATCCAGCTTCAGTTTAAGATATATTTTTATAAAGCGGGACTCTGATGTAAAAAAGTTTTTTAAGAAATTATTCAGGAAGAAATAGTAAAAATTTAAAGTTTCTTAGAAATTAAATCTACAGCATCTCCTTCAGATGATATGGTATTATAAACTTCTGTTATTTTCTTAAATAGAGAATTGACCATAAAACATTTGTGTATAATATATATTTCATGAATTTACCCCCGACCTCTAATGGCGAGATCAGCCCTTCGATTGGAGGTGTTGGGTGGGGCGTCTCTTTAGGGAAGGAGGGTAACGATGGGCATAACCATATTTGTGCAATTTGTTATACACACATAAAACATAATTTATACAGGCAATATTTAGGAATCGTGTATATTTACGACAAATTTTAGGTATGCTTGCCAGAACTTTTTGTTTAGTACTGATTCTGATTTTAACCGGATGTATGTCAAAAGAAAAAAATAAGACGTTAGGAGGTCTTCCGTTTGAACAACCTCCACATTGGGCGCGTGAGGCCATTTGGTATCAGATTTTTGTGGAAAGATTTAGAAACGGAAATCCGGGCAATGACCCGACATTAGAAACCTGTGAAAATGCCCTGATAGACACTCTGCCTTCAGATTGGGCTTTGACACCTTGGGGACACAATTGGTACAAGCAGGAAGATTGGGCTAAGCCAATAGGCCTTGACTTTTACAGAACCATACAAATGAGAAGATACGGCGGGGATTTAGACGGTGTCGAAGAAAAAATTCCTTATCTTAAAGAATTGGGTGTAAATGCCATATATTTTAATCCTATCAACGATGCGCCATCTCTACACAAATATGACGCAAGGCACTACCATCACATTGATGTGACCTTCGGGGATGATATAAAAGGAGACCTTGCCATTACGGCAGCTGAAAATCATGCCGACCCTACCACCTGGCAATGGACTTCTGCTGATAAAAAATTTATAAATCTTGTTAAAAAACTGCATAGTGAAGGAATAAAAGTAGTACTTGATTTCTCCTGGAATCACACAGGAAATAACTTTTGGGCTTTTAAAGATATAGAAAAAAATCTTGAAAATTCAGCTTTTAAAGATTGGTACCATACAAAATTTATAAAAGATGAAGCGACTGGTAAAACTACTTTTGAATATGAAGGATGGATAGGTATTAAAAACTTGCCGGAATTAAGAAAGATAGATTCAAAAGGAAAGATTCCCGGACATCCTTATGAAGGTAATTTGCATCCGCAAGTGAAAGAACATATTTATGCGGTATGCAAACGATGGATGGACCCTGATGGAAATGGCAATTTTGAAGACGGAATAGATGGTATGCGGCTTGATGTGGCAGAACATGTTCCTATGGGTTTTTGGCGTGACTTTAGGAAATTTGTACGATCAGTAAATCCTGAGTTTTATTTGGTAGGAGAAAACTGGTGGACCAAATGGCCTGACGAACTGATGGATCCGGCTCCATGGGTAAAAGGGGATGTATTTGATGCCGTCATGCACTATCAATGGTTTAAAGTGGCAAGGGCTTATTTTGCACAACCCAATGATAAAATCACATTGCCGCAATTCAGAAAACAAATAGATTCTATTTTTTTAAAGTATCCGGATTATACCCAACAGTCCATGATGAATCTGGCGGCATCTCACGACGCACCCAGGTTGCTATCCACGTTTTTTAATGTCAACAAATACAAATACAATTGCAAGCCTCAGGAAGACAAACAATACCGGACAAATACACCTGGACAGGTTACCTATCATCAGGTAAATCTATTTTTGCTGCACCAATTTACTTTTGTTGGGGCTCCTCATATATGGAATGGGGACGAAATGGGTATGTTGGGCGCTGATGATCCTGACAATAGAAAGCCACTTGTCTGGCCTGATATAGATTTTGAAAATGAAACTCAGTCTGAATTTTCGGATTATACCTATAGTGAAAAACCGTCTTTTAATCAGGAAATGTTTGATTACTATAAGTCATTAATTGCAATGAGGAAATCATCCCCTGTTTTTACTTATGGTACTTATGAAATGACAGAGTTATTAGAAAATGAAAAATTATTGGCTTATTACCGAACGTTGAATAATGAAAAGTATTTGGTGGTTTTCAATAGTAATAATGAGGTGAGTGAAGTGGATTTGTCCAAAGTAACCCCAAAATACGAATTAGTATTCAGTTACCGTTGTGGCGAAATAGAAGAAAAGGGGCATATTAACATGCCAGCCTATTCAGCATTTGTTGTTAAAATAAATCAATAAAGAAGAAGGATGAAGTCATTATTGGATAAAGTATATGATCCGGAAGAGTTTAGAAAAAATGGACATATGCTGGTTGATTTGATGGCAGACTGTCTGAATGACAATCTAAGTCGCAAAAAGGATAAGGTCATAAATTATATCCCGCCGGACACCAATTATGAAAGGTGGTCACATTTGGCATTTGAAAATCCAGCAGCATTTTTTACAGAGGTGATGAACAATTCCATCCAATTACAGCATCCTCGTTATCTTGGGCATCAAGTGACTGTTCCTGCTCCAATGGCTGCATTAGCGGGATTTGAAGGAATGATGCTCAATAGCGGAGGGGCTATTTATGAAATGTCAGCCGCTTCATCTACGCTGGAAAAGTTGGTCATAGATCAGCTAAAAGGGTTTTTCGGACTTGATGAGGGCGATGGTATTATTACATCCGGCGGAACACTTGCCAATCTTACTGCACTTATTTGCGCCAGAAATGTGAAAGCTCCGGAAGATGTCTGGAATGAAGGCCAAAAAGAAAAATATGCCTTCATGGTATCAGAAGAGGCTCATTATTGTATTGATCGGGCGGTACGCGTCATGGGGTGGGGCGATGATGGTGTCATTAAAATACCTGTGGATGACCAATATCGTATGAGAGTAGAATTATTGCCATCATATCATGCAGATGCAAAAAACAAAGGGATCACGGTACTTGGTGTGGTAGGTAGTGCGCCTACTACCTCTACGGGAATATATGATGACTTGCAAGCAATTGGCACTTACTGTTCCGACCATAACATTTGGTTTCATATTGATGCAGCACACGGTGGACCTGCAGTATTTTCAGAGAAGTACAAACATCTGATGGATGGATGTAATATGGCAGATAGCATTACTGTTGACGCGCATAAAATGATGATGACACCTTCTCTTACGACCATGCTTTTTTTTAAAAACAGTAAGGATAGTTATCGGACTTTTGCTCAGAAAGCACAGTATCTCTGGAGTGCTTCTGATGAAGAATGGTTTAATTATGGAAAACGAACCATGGAATGCACAAAAATCATGCTAAGCACCAGAGTATATGCATTGATGAGCATTTATGGAATGGAAATATTCGGCGCCTATGTGGACAGATGCTATGATTTGGGAAGGAAATTTGCTGAAATCATCTCAGCAGATTCAATGTTTGAGCTAGCTGTTACGCCTCAATCAAATATCGTCTGCTTCAGAATAAAAGGTGAAAACACAGATGAAACCAATGCTTTAAACAGAAGGATACGCCAGATTTTGCTTGAAGACGGTAGTTTTTATATCGTTCAAACCATGCTGAAAGAAAAAGTATATCTGCGTGTAAGTATCATGAATCCTTTTACGGATACTTCTGATGTAGAAGCCCTTCTAAAAAGAATTGGAGAACTACTGGACAAATAAGTTTTCCTAATACTTGTTTATATCTGCTGGATAACTGGTTTCATATGATAAGGATGTACCGATCTGAATTAATATGAATATTATGCATTTAACAAATTTTCAATCACTAATACATTATTAATAAAATTTATATTTAGCAAATTTTATGTAAGATTGGTATTGAATTTGCATGAATAAAATTGAAATGATTTTTCTCGTGCTCAAAATCCAATTTTGTAAAATCTTGTGCATAAGTAAACTTAGTTATCAATGCCAGTTTTAAGATTTTATTTGAAAAAAGTATTCTAATAGATTCGAAAAATAATTTTACTTATTGCATATAAAGATATTATTTAATGTGGCAGTATATTATAGACATTAGGCATTATATCCATCATTTTTTTGTATTTCTTTATAGAATACGTATAAATGATATAGATGTCCTGGTGTACTTTAAAAATAAAAAATTAATTTTCAAGTAGTGGCATGATCGGTTTTTTGTGTCACTTATTTAAGGTAAAAGTCATTTATGATTGCAATAAAAAACGATAAATTTGATTTTGACCGAACCCAAAAATTAGATAAAATGACTTCTACATCTGAATGTATTACCGTCATCGTAGGTGTAATTAAGAGTTTGAAACATCGTATTATTGAAAAAAGTAATGCCTTGAACATTCATTATATCGTCATGAGTGAATCAAAAAAGTATGGTAATAAGCCATTAGATTCGTATTTTAACATCGATCAAATTGATTGTTATAGTGTATTGAACAAGTTTTGGAGTACTATTTCTTCCCTGAGATTTAAGCGTTTATTCAAAGCATTCATATTCTTTATTATGTTTTCCTATGATCAGTTCTGTCTTGCTCAAACAGAAACTTTTGACGCTGGGGCATATGTTGTAAATATGGGAATATCACCCCAAACAGAAAAAAATGCACTCAAGCCATACGGTATGATATATGATCTTATAAAAAATTATAAGGTTGAAATAAAATGGAGCATTCATCCATCCAAATCTAAGGATGGTATTGACTTTAGTCACAATGGCATAAGCTATAAAGGTGGTCCGTTTATTATCCCGAAAGAATACCGTACTACTACTGTAAATGCAAGAATAGTGTATTGGCAAAATTTGGGTGTAGTAGGTGCCACCACGGTTTCTTCAATTACTGTACCGATAGATCCGATATATGGTACTTTACGCAATGTACCAAGATGGACATTGGATAAAAAAAACGGAAAACTGGCTGTTGAATATTTTCTAAATGCAGGTATTCCGCAGGATGCTTTCGGAGGTATTACCGGCAGTGGCTGGAAGGATCCTTCTCAGCTAAATTGTTGTGACGACCTGTTTGTGTTACCGCATGCTGATCCTGTTTGGAGCACACACAACAGGCTATACACCTGGAATCAGGAATGTAAAGGGGGCATCTGGAATGGGTGTCATTCAGGAAGTGCTTTAGAAAATATGGTAAATACTTCAAACAGAAGCACACAAACCAATTTTTTAACAACTAAGGATCCTGCTTTTACTGCTACATCCGGAAATTATGCAAACAGCAATAGTTTGATGCTTTGGTCAACCCACCAAAATGGTAGTCCTCCATATATTAATAGGCTGCCTTCGGATCCAGTGGCACAATATATAGGATCAATTGATGGAGCATTTACCAATGGTTCAGAACAAATTTTTATACCAAGGCAAACAACAAGTACACTATCTAGATGGAACTCGGGTACAAAGATTATTGCATATGATCCTAGCCACACAAATGTGCCAAACCTGAATCCGGATCTTAGAAATGCAGCGGCAGTTTTAGTGTATGGCAGGGGATTCGGGGACCTAAATCGAGGTTTTGTAATGCACTCAGCAGGTCATTCATATGATAAATGTCAATCCAGCCCTGCACATGTTGCAGCTCAACGAGCGTTTTTTAATTTTAGTTGGATGGTAGCTACCGATAAAGCAGAAATACTTAATATTGTAAATAATGGAGGCAGCAATATTTCTTCAGGGGTTGGTAATAATATAAGCTTTAATCTGCCCGGTGGCAATTTGTCCAATTTTACCATACAGTGGTCATCAACTTGTGGTGGCACATTTACACCTTCAGCAAATCAGCAAACACTTCAGTTTATTCCACCACCGTCTACAGATATTTCCGGATGCGTACTCTCAGTGTCCATCACTGATGCTTGTGGCAGGACGACTACAAGTTCCCAAAGGGTAGGAGTTTTTTGCGATTATAATGTTACCCCATCCAAAACCAACCCAAAGTGTAAAAGTAGTCAGGATGGCTCCATCATTTTTAACCTAAGCGGAAGCAGTGTGTATGGAACAAATGACTGGAACTGGACCAGAGACAATCCAATAGGTTCAGGATCAGGTACAGCATCACAAATCAATGGTCTTAGAGCCGGTACCTATAAGGTGACAGTTACGTCATTTACCGGATGTTCGGCTTCATTTACAACTTTACTTACTGAACCAAATAGCTTGGATGTAACAGCAACACCCAAAGATTATCAGTGCTTCGGTCAGAAAGGGAGTATAAATCTTACTGTTTCTGGTGGAAGCATACCTTATTCTTATTCTTGGAACAATTCGTCATCTACAGCTAATATTGCGAATTTATCATTGGGAACTTATACTGTTACTGTTACAGATATTAATTTATGTACTAAAACAGCAACAGCACAAATTAATGGACCGGTATCTTCGTTTGCAGCTACATTGACCAAGACTGACGTCTCTTGTGCAGGTGGACAAAATGGTTCGATAAATCTATCAGTGTCCGGAGGGCAGCCGAATTATTTCTATCTCTGGTCTGATGGCCAAATCCAAAAAGATCTAATCGGTTTGTCAGCTGGCAATTATATAGTAACTGTTACTGATGTTAATGGCTGTCAAACAACAACAAGTACGTCAATCAATCAACCATTGCCTTTGACTGTTAATGTAAACAGTACCCACCCGGATTGCCAAACTGGTACAAATACATCGCTCGCTTCGAATGGAAATATTGCTCTTATAGTATCGGGTGGTACATCGCCATATACTTACATTTGGAATAATGGCGTAACATCAAAAGATAGAGCCAATCTTCCTCAAGGAAGCTATGCTGTGACCATTACAGACACCAAAGGCTGCCAAAATATTAAAAATGTTACCCTGGTAGGCAAATCCACCATTCCTAATCCACCCACCAGCATTAATAAATAGTTTTTTTATGAATAAAAACATACTCAAAATACAATATTCCTTTCAAATCAGCACAAGCTTGATCAAGGGTATTTGTATTTTGAGTATGACTTTTTTATCAGCATTCTCCCAAGGTTTGATAGGACAGGTTACAATTACAAGTACCGTAAATGCCAGCTCGGATGATGCAGAAGAAACTGGACCCGACGGCACATACAATGGCGTGGGATTTGTAGCCCTAAACAGTTCAGATGTAGAATTGGTCAGAGATGACCAAAGCCCATCTTCTGGGGCACAGATTGTGGGCATTCGATTTAATGCATTATCCATTCCCAGAGGAGCAACCATTACCAATGCTTATATTTCATTTAATGCTCTTGCTTCTAATTCACCCAACACCAATACAGGTGTGACTAATCTCGCTTTTCGTGGTAATGCTGTAGATGATGCATCCACATTTATTTCGACGACATATGATATTAGTTCAAGGCCTGTGACAATCGCTTCGGTCAATTGGTCAAGCATTGGAGCATGGACTGCCACTGTAAATTACAATACCCCCAATCTAAAAACTATTGTGCAAGAAATAGTCAATAGGGCCGGGTGGAATTCCGAAAATAGTCTGGCAATTATCATCACTGGATCAGGATCAAGGACAGCTGAATCCTGGGATAATACAAGTAGTGAGCCTCCCGTTTTGACGGTTGAATATACAATTATGGAACTCAGCACAGTTGCCACACATGTCACCACTCAGGGTGGTTCAAATGGAGCTGTAAGTCTCATTGTCACTAATGGTACTTCACCTCTCACATACCAATGGAGTAATGGAGCCACAACAAAGGACATCAGTGGCTTGGTCGTGGGCACATATACAGTAACCGTAACCGATGCCAATGGGGCAATTTCAATTGCTACAGAAAATGTGAATAATATTGATGTTAAAAAGCAGTTATATTTAACAGGTACGGGACAATTGTTGGATAGGGTTGATCCCGTGTCTGTACCTAATACATCACAATTTTCGTCCGGATTATATGCAGGTAAGATCAAAATAGGAAATACGACTTTTGGTATGGTAAATAATGTAAGTTCGGCAACAGTCTCTCATACCACACCTTCAGAAACCAACAAATTAATGCTGGTGGGGATATCTATAAGAAATATTTCAAGCCAAACGGTCACAAGTGTTACATATAATAATGTCGCATTATCTTTGGTTTCAACCGTGGTAAGTTCTACAAATGCCAGAACATATATTTATTCCATGGTCGATCCTCCATCAGGAACCTATAATGTGGTAGTCAATTTTAACACTTCAGTAACGCGGGGTGCAGTAGTGGGCGTATCTACCTTTTCCGGAATCAATATATCCACCCCATTAGGTACGCCTGCATCAACAACTGGTTCATCAGGAAATGTGTCTTTGAATATACCGTCTTCTGAAGGTGAATATGTATTTAGTACCGTAACAAAAAGAAATGCCAGTAGTGGGTTTACAACTTCCCAAACTCAATTTTGGAATGGATATACCAGTGAAAGCCGCGGTGCTGCAAACGGCACTGATGCACATCTTACCAACAGCACAACAAAATTAAGCTGGACTTCTGGCAATGGGTCAAATTTTGCTGGGGTGGGTATAGCAATAAAACCTGAAATAGGAAATCTTACAGCCACATTCACACAAACACCCACAGTTTGCAGCAATCTGATCATAGAGGCCGGCATAGTTACTGTCGAAACTTATGTCAATGTAGTGATCGGTACCATGCCAGCAAATCCAACAATAACCGCTACCCTCAGGTATGGGAGCAATACCATCATCACCCTTACCAACCCTACTTATAACAGTACAACAAAACTACTTAGCTGGTCCGCTACTTTGCCATCAGATGTGACAGTCCCGACAGGCAATGCTATTTCTCTTGACATAACGACAAGTGTGAGAGGGATGACCTTTCAAATAGAATATGACAGTGCAACAAGGCCATCCAAAGTTGAATTTAACACATCGACATTCATAGATGTTGCTTCTATGAATGTGTATAGTGCACCTAATCCAAGCGGAACGATAATCAACAGCGCCCAAAACGGCAGCACCGTCTACATCAGATCGGTAGTAACAGATCCTTTTGGATTTGCAGATATCACAGGAATGAATTTGAGTATGACCCCTCTACCCGGAGGATCAGTCTCTGCTATTTCCGTAGCAACATCAACATGCAGCCGAACTTATGAATATGCATGGACGACGCCAACTACGTCAGGCGATTATGTCATCACCGGCACAGCCAAAGAAGGATTTGAAAATGTTGTAACAAATATTGAGGCTATTAATTTTTCTTTGTGCCCATTGACTGCTACTGCAAGTGTGATAAACCAACCTACCTGCTCAATAGCTACAGGTGGTGCAGCAAATATTACTGTGAGTGGTGGTGCCGGACCCTACACTTGGATCAGATTTAATGGAGTAACGACGACATCCGGTTCTTCTGTAGGGAGTCCTGTATCAATGACCGGTCTGACTTCAGGTACCTACACCGTAACGGTCACATCGTCAAGAGGTTGTACGGGTTTAGCAACATTTACGATTAGTGTGCCGACGTCGCCGAATGCGAGTGGAGTATCTACTGCGCCAAGTTGTTTTGGCGGCAGCAATGGTACTATAGTTCAAGCCGTATCAGGAGGCATATCACCTTACTCCTATCTATGGTCATCAGGACAGACGACAAAGGACCGGACTGCACTTGCAGCTGGTACATATTCTGTAACAGTCACGGATGCAGGGGGATGTCAAAGAACTGCTACATATACAGTGACGCAGCCATCAGCTCTTTCAGCATCTACCCAAATTACTCATCCGACTTGTATAGCCAGTGGTTCGGTCACATTATCCATTTCTGGTGGTGGAGGTACTTCTCCATATACCTGGAGCTGGTCTCGGGTGTCTCCGACCAATACAGGATCAGGATCGGGTTTGGTGATTTCAGGACTTATCTTCGGTACTTATAATATTACTGTTACATCAGCAGGCGGATGTACAGGTATGACTTCAGCGGTTTTAAATCAGGCGCTACCTCCTACCGCATCTGCTTTTATCATAAATCCATCTTGTTTTGGTAGTACTAACGGCGCTCTAAACCAATCCATATTGGGCGGTACAATGCCTTACGTTTACAGCTGGGCTGATGGTGCCGGAAATATCCAAAACAGAGTGAATATAGCGTCAGGGAATTATACAGTAACAATCACTGATACGAAACAATGTCAGGTTGTCAAATCATATACCGTAACACAGCCTCAGCTTATAGCAGTGTCCGGGACAATTCAGCAACCACAATGTACTTCAGGCGGCTCCATTTCATTAAATATATCAGGAGGTATGACACCTTATGCAGCTAATTGGGCGGATATTGCCGGTAGTGATAATATAAAAAACAGAATCGGACTCAGTGCAGGAAATTTTACTGTCACCGTGTCAGATATTAATGGCTGTTCAGCTTCAACTTCAGCGACACTAAGTCAACCTATTTGTGACACAGGTTTGGATGTCTGCATTTCTACAACATCAGACAGATTCAGTACAGACCCTGATCCCATGGTGACATCTTATTTTTGGACTGTGCCGACTAGTGCTGTAATTTCGAGTGGGCAAGGAACACCCGTTATTTTTATAAATTGGACAGGAGCCACACCAGGAAACGGTTTTATTTGCGTTCGAAAGCTCAATTCCTGTGGCGAAAGTACCGACTTTTGTCGGCTTGTTGTCTTGAAAGCTCCCCAAGCCACTATCACATATACACAACCTTTATGTCAAGGCAGCGACCTGAAATTATTTAGTACAGGTGGTGTAAAATATGTATGGTCAGGTCCCTCCGGATTTACTTCGGAAAGTGAAAATCCGACAATTTATAATGTAAATGCTACGAATGTAGGAAATTATAATGTAACTGTGACGAACAGTTCCGGATGTATGGGTACAGCAACTGCTTATATCAGTGTGATGGATGCACCTGTATTAGCAGAAACGGTGTATAATGCCAGTTGTGGTCAAAACAATGGATTTATTCAACTGAATGCTTTGGCTGGAACAGCTCCTTACACTTATTTGTGGTCAAATGGAAATACAACACAAAACAATGTCAGCTTGGCAAAAGGAAATTATAAGGTTACTGTTACGGATAGTTTTGGATGTACAGCAACCGCATCATCCGCTGTAGGCGAAGTAAACGGTCCATCTATTTCTTACAATTCTTCCAATATTATGTGTTTTGGCTCAAATACTGGCAGCATATCTTTAAATGTAGTTGGAGGAACAACGCCTTATTCATTTTATTGGTCAAATGGAAGCACTTCAGAAGATATTACAAGTTTGGCAGCGGGAATTTACAATATTTCAGTTGTCGATGGGGTAGGATGTGTCGGTGCAGAAACTATTGAATTAACACAACCCAATAAACTAAATATTGAAAATGTCATAACCAATGTAAGTTGTAACGGCGGTAGTAATGGGATTGTAGATATATCAGTCGCCGGAGGTGCCGGTTCGTATACATATAATTGGTCAAATGGATTCACAACTCAAGATATATTTAATCGCGTACAAGGTAATTATACAGTTACTGTGACAGATGGAAATATTTGCTCTGCGACGTTTACAGCAAATATTAACCAGCCTTTAGCTCCTGTCCAATTGTCAATGACGCCTACAAATGTTTCTTGTTTTGGATTTACAAACGGATTATTAAATTTGACTGTTTCTGGCGGAACTTCTCCTTATTCCTATAGCTGGAATTCTGTGACTTACCCTTTGTTTAGTGCTTCATCCGAAGATATTGCTCTCCTAAACATTGGAAACTACAGCGTAACTGTTACGGATTACAAAGGATGTACCTCTACATCGCTGGGTACAATTGGTACCCCCAGTCAAATGGTACTATCATTGCAGAAGTCAAATGTCTCGTGTTTTAAAGAAGAAAATGGATTAGCGTCAGCAAGTGTTTTGGGGGGTACACAACCTTACACTTATAAATGGTCCAACGGAAGCACTACATCTGGTATTGAAAATCTTTCATCGGGAAATTATTCCGTCATTGTTTTTGATGCGAATGGTTGTTCTCTGTCAAATTCTATCATCATAAATGAACCATCACAAATCACATTTTCATCTGCACTCACACATGTCAATTGTAATAATTCTCCTACGGGAATTATTGATTTAAGTGTATCAGGCGGACAAGTTGGGTACCAGTATTTGTGGTCAAATGGTGCGGAATTTCAAGATTTAAATGGTCTTTTTGCTGGTAATTATACGGTAACGATTACAGATGCTAATAGTTGTTCAGAAAGTACAATGATAACAATAAATCAAAATAATCCCTTCGTTACTGATGAATTTGTCAAACATGTGTCCTGTAATGGAGGAGCAGATGGAAAAATAGATTTTAGTATTAGAGGTGGTGTAGGTCCTTATGCCTTTCTATGGTCCAATGGGGCGACTACCGAAGATATTGAAAATTTAAATGAAGGTGCCTACTTTGTGAATTTAACTGATGCAAATGCCTGCACGTCTTCGTCGCTTATTGTAGTAAATGAACCAAATAGCATCTTTGCATTAGCACAAAGTTCGGATAAGCGTTGCTCCGAATCTGTGGACGGGAGCATTATTTTGAATGTGTCGGGAGGTATTGCGCCTTTTACCTACCAGTGGTCAAATGGCAGCTCCAGTCAAAATATTCAAAATTTGTTGCAAGGAACATATACTGTCACCGTTACTGACTTTAACAGGTGTACAAGCACGACTTCAGCTTCAGTTTTATTTCCAGCAAAATTAAATATCAATGGCATTGCCACACCAAAATGCCCGGGCCAATCAAATGGAAGCATCCAACTGACTACCAGTGGTGGTACTATGCCATATCAATATTCTTGGGCAGATAATAGTATAAATTCTGGTATCAGGACAGGCTTGAATTTGCAAATGTATAGTGTTACAGTGACTGACGCTAACGGTTGTTCTGCTTCAGAAACATATGAATTGCTACCATTGAATGTTGACCTTTTTGGTGTGAACCCATCATGTGGATTTAGTGAAAATGGCATTGCCAGTCCAAATAGTGACGGTGAAATATACGCTATTGCCACCGGAGGTACTTCAAATTATGCACACAGTTGGTCTAATGGGGTGCAAACTTCAAGTGTCCATCAGATGCCAAATGGGGTTTTCACTGTGAGTGTCACATCTGGAAATTGTACATTGACCACACATAAACTACTGGCTGCAGGGTCTTGTACTCCTCCGGTTGGTGTGGATGAACATTTAGTCACAGAGATAAATGTTCCCCTTACCGGCAATGTATCCTTAAATGATTATGATCCGGATTTTGAATACCCACTCACCCTGCTGCCTTTGGGGTATATAGATTCAGATATTGGCATCATGGAGTGGGATACATCATTTAATGGCTCTTTTGTATTTACGCCTCATCAGGATTATGTTGGATCATTTTCTATACCATATCAAGTATGTGATACCATCAATCTTTGCGCCATTGCCAGAGTCCATATCACCGTTGCATCTCCTGTATTGGGTATAGCAAAAACTATATCATCATTACCTGTAAATAACGGGAACCAATCATATGCACTGACTTATGCTTTGAAGGTGGAAAATTTAAGTTATATTAGCGTCAGTGATATACAGGTTACAGATGATATTGACCTGACTTTTGTAGGCTCAGTTTCATATACTGTAAAAAGTATTTCAAGTGATGTTTTTAGCATTAATCCGGGATATGACGGGTCATCTGATAAAAATTTACTTGTGGGTGGCAATAGTCTGCCTCCTTTCGGAACAGGTACAATTTATATCAATGTTGATATATTTCCTGGCCTTAAACTAGGGCCATATAATAATAGTGCTACAGTAAGCGGATTGTCGCCAGGAGGCATATTTTTGACCGATATTTCGCAGGATGGTGAAGAATCAGATCCTGACAGCGATGGTAACCCAAAAAACAATAACGAACCGACCTTACTCAGATTGTGTCCAATCGTTAGCCTTACAGGACCTGATGTGATTTGTGTTGGAGTGACCACAACAGTTTCACAGGTTCCAAATGGTACCTGGATAAGTAGCAATCCTGGAGTGGCGAATGTAAATAATTCCGGTGTAATCGTAGGTATTTCATCTGGATTTGCTACGTTTACATTTATTGAAGCGGTATCTGGTTGTGAGACCAATGCCACTGCCCCGGTTCAGGTTTTAAGCCGCCCGGTGGTTAGTATTAATGGGGATTCTATTATTTGTGCAGGTTTTACCACACAACTCTCACCTTCAACCGGGGGTATTTGGATCAGTAATTCCAGTACAGTGGCTACAGTTACCAATGCTGGAGTTGTGAGTGGTTTGACCCCGGGGAATGCGAGTTTTTATTTTATAAATACACAGACAGGATGTATCTCACTTTCTACAAAAAATGTGCAGGTACGCAGTAATCCGCTATTAAGTTTTGATGTTGGTGCTTTGACCTGTGTAAATGGAACTGTTAATGTTTCACCCAAAACAAATGGGGTATGGACAAGCTCCAATCCACTGGTAGCTTCTATAACGAATAGTGGTGTCGTAACTGGTTTGTCTAATGGGATTTCGTATTTGTCTTTTACAACAAGCCAGGGTTGCGGCAGAAACCAACCATTACAAATGGAAGTGAGGGGCAATACCTTTGTTCAAATTATTGGGCCATCTTCAATTTGTATTGGTACTACTACTCAACTATCACCATCCATTGATGGGGTTTGGCAAAGTAACAATCTATCTACAGCAACAGTTTCGGCCGATGGCTTAGTCACCGGCGTAAGCTCGGGAACAGTTACTTTTACATTTACAGATAATGTTACTGGATGTACAACTCTTCTACCGCAACAAATCATAGTTCATCCCAAGCCAGTTGTAAGTTTATTCGGACCGGACAATATCTGTGCCGGTGGATCTACATCATTATCCACATTGTCGACAGGTTATTGGATATCAAATGATCCTCAGATTGCTGATATTAGTTCTATAGGAATCATTACCGGACTTCAATCAGGGATAGGTACGTTTACTTTTTTCGAATCATCAACAGGCTGTGCATCAGAAGGCAGTCTGCCAATTACAGTGAAGCCCAAACCGGAAATTTTATTTTCAGGACCATCAGAGATATGTGTAGGTTTAAGTACAACATTACAACCATCATCAGGCGGTACTTGGACAAGTGAGTTCCCGAACAAAGCCACTATATCAAGTCAAGGTATTGTAATAGGAATCGCCCAAGGATCTGCCAGATTTTATTTTACAACAACGGCCACGGGATGCAGTTCTGATTATTCTGCTTTTTTAACCATAAATGAAAAACCAGCTGTCGCAGTTTTAGGGCCATCAGGTATTTGTGCAGGTACTACCACTTCGTTATTGCCCAACATTGGTGGAGTATGGTCTACTTTAAGTCCATTAGTTGCTTCTGTAACAAACCAAGGCATAGTCACCGGAATTTCTGGGGGAACTGTCAGCTTTGTTTTTGTAAATAGTGCTACCGGATGTATATCAAATGCCACTACACCTGTTACAATATTTGATGCGCCGACCATTGGCGTTACTGGATCAAACGATATTTGTGTTGGGTATACTACCACTTTATCTCCAATATCCGGCGGGGTATGGGTATCTGAAAATAATAATGTAGCCACGGTCAGCAATAGCGGAATCGTGAAAGGAATAGCAGCAGGTAAATGCCGGTTTACTTTTACACAAACATCTTCAGGATGTAAGTCAGTTTCACCCACTTTACCCATTGCAATTAAAAATTGTTTTCTCGATGATATAAACTCCACTTTTGTCAATGTACCCGTTTCCGGAAATGTACAAACGAATGATATCGTTCCAACGAGCACGATATATAGTCAAAATCCAGTTTTACTTTCAAAACCAACCGCAAGTACGCCTGTATTGGTTATGCAACAAAATGGCACATATTCCTTTGTCACGGGTACCCAAGGGAAGTATATTTACAAAATACCTATTTGTATTCTACCTGTATCCTCCGATTGCCCTGGTTCCATGCTTGAAATAAATGTAAGTGATATCCAAACACCGGGTAACATCCCGATAGCAAATCCTGACAGAGGCGAAACTTTTGCAAACTCGAATCCAAATATACCGGGGTGGCCGGTAACCTTACACACGCTTTCCAATGATCGGTGTATAAACGGCGCTGGATGCCACTTAGATACATTGGGTGTGACAATAATTTCCGCTCCGCAAAACGGTGTGGCTCAGGTAGGAATTGCCGGAAATATTATTTATACACCAAACCCAGGTTTTGCAGGATTTGATATATTGACATATAAAGTTTGTGTATTGAATGAACCACAAAACTGTACCACAGCACAACAGTTTATTAATGTGTACAGTGCTGGTTATTCTTATGACACAAGTACTGATGCGTTAGATGATTTTTTTATTACAAATCGGGATGAATCAATATATGGTAATGTCAAAATCAATGATTTTGACAGGGAAGGTAATGTACAAAACATTGTGGCAGAAGGCACTTCTGTCAATCTGGAAAATATTTTCGGAGGAAAGTATTGGATAAATAGTAGTGGTGACTTTACTTTTATCCCGAATACAGGTTTCGCCGGCGCTACTTCATTTGACTATTCCACGTGTGATGATGGTCTGCCTTCATCTTGTGCAAGTGCAACAGTTTATATTTTAGTTTTGGATGATTTGACATTGAAATTGAGAGTGTATTTGGAAGGTGGGATATATAAAAATAATAATGTCAGAGGTAATGAAGGTAGGCCCCTTATGCGGGATAATTTGAGATCCAATCCTTATACAGGACAGACATTCATACCTAGTCAAGATCCTTATTCTGTGCCTGGTGTTTATGTAAACCTAACCAATGGCTATGTGCATAAAGGACCAGGCGAGTTACAAAAATTCAAATCATTGCCTCAACCAACTGATGTTTTTGCCATAACCGGTCAAAATGCAATAGTTGATTGGGTATTCATAGAGATGCGGTCAAAGTCAGACAGTACAAATGTATTGGCTACAAGATCGGGATTACTACAGCGTGATGGAGACATTGTAGATGTAGATGGAGTGGGTTATCTCAGGTTTTCTGGTATGTCGCCTGATACATTTTATATTGTAGTAAGGCACAGAAACCATTTGGGAGCCATGTCAAAAAAACATCCCAGTTACCAGTTACTTGACTTTTCTGACATAAATACTCCGGTTTTTGATTTTGGAAATACTAAAAACAACGGATATAGCTATGAAGGTTTAGCGATGAATACACTTGTCTATCCAGGATATAGGGCTTTGTGGGCTGGTGATTTTAACGGTGACAGAAAGCTAAAGTTCGTTAATCCACATGATGATCAGAATATTTTGTTTTTTGATGTACTGACTCATCCAGAAAATGTAAATACTTCATCAAACTTTAATTTTGGTTATGGATACTTTCAGGGAGATTTTGATTTGGATGGCAAAGCAAAATACGATAACCCTAACGATGATAAAAATTTACTTTTCAGTCAAATTCTCCTTTATCCCTTAAATGTCAGCTTGCTTTCCAATTTCAATTTTTTTATTGAGCAGGTACCTGAAGCCAGGTAAAATAAATACAGCACTTTATTAGCTGTATTATTAAGTTATGTTTGTCATTTTCTGAAATCTACCTTCCTGTTCAAATATTTAATAAAAATACATATTACAAATTATAATAATATGTATTTTTGCATTTCATTGTTGAATCTTGTACCTGAATAACTTTACGAATGTAATTTAGTACAAATGCAACGCATAGTTTAAAACATCGCTAATCTGACATTTAATTATTAATAAAAAGAGTTCATAAAGACCGAATATTTATTACATATAACATAGTGGTTAAAGAGAGATTATGTGTCTTACTTATAATTTGTAAAACCCAATATATTTATTATGTAAATACATTAGCGAACTGTTTATTTTTTAGTCCCAAAAATTTGATAATGATATTAGCTAATATTCTTGTAAAAGTTGCCAACGACTTTTGTTTTTTATGCTGCACACTTAGTAGCAGTATAAGCCACAAGTTTAAAACTTACCTTAAGTATGTTTTATTAAACCTACTTTCTTTAGTTCGATACCTTTCAGCCAGATGCTTAATTAGTGTTCAGGCAATATCTCAAAAATTAATTTTTTCCAATTTAAATATAGGTACTAAAGACATAATGTTGAATAAATTTATTTTGTATTTATTATTTTATACAACACTTTTAGTATTACCAGGCAAAATGGCTGCGCAATGCGCTACTTGTACCAACAATGTTGTGGTCAATGGCGGCTTTGATTCAAATACAAGTAGCTGGATCTCTTCCAATGGTAATTTTTCGGCTGCCAGCCCATATCCCATGTGTGGTACTGCAAAACATGCCATGATACAACGGACAAGCGGAACGGCACAATTTTATCAGGATGTAACAAATCTTACAGTAGGGCAATCCTACCAACTCACATTTTGGGGTGGCGTCCATGTCCCAAGTTTTGATGCGCAGTTTGGAGTAGAATTTCATAATTCAAATTCACCTTCTTCGTCAACATTGATATCACAGTCAAAACTCCAAGTTGATAAGACTTTGACAGGCACTCCTAGAATGCAATTTTATACTTTACCTTTTACCATACCAACAGGTACTTTAAAAGTCAGGGTCATTGGAACAGCAACAGGTGACTGGATAAAAGTGGATGAGGTATGCATACAGGCGCCGACTTCAAATACCAGTTGTACCCCACCTTCGCCAAATAGTATATGCACACCTCCGACTAGCTGGAATGTAGATGTAGTAGCTACAGGCAGTGTAGATTGGCAGACATTAACAGGGGTAAATCCTGAAAATGTGACAGGTAAAATAAGAATATCAGGCACAGGCACGGTAATTGTAAGAAATAAAAATCTTACCCTAAATTCAGCAAATGCAGTGGTTTTTATTGAAGGAGCTACGCTTATAGTGGACAATGGTTGTCTTACCCTTCCGGTAGCGGGTGGCAGATATATACAAAATTGTGGTGGGCTCAGGGTCACAGGTGGTTTTCATCAGACCCCGAATACTGGTGTTTGTATAAGCAACACATCTGTAGATATAGGGCAAGAGAAAGCAGGGCCCAAGTTTACTACAGGTTCCACATTCACAAGTGCTCATTTCCAAAATGATGGTGGCTACAGATATCTGGACAATAATTGTATGAATATCACCAGCCATTTTATTCTGAAGGCAACTGGTTCAGGCTCTGGTACAAATGGTGTAGATATAATTAAAGATTGTTTTATCGAAGTTGGTGATGCAGGGATAGTACATGCCAGAGATAGCCAGATTGGTGCTTCAGACCCGGAAGATGCAGGAAACTGGGATTCTGGAAATAACCAAAATATTTATAATACGACTATTATAATTGCGAACGGCAACTTTGTTAAGACAAATAAAACCAGTGTGTGGTGTGATGTGCGTGTAAAAGTCAATAAAAATGGTAACTTTCATGTGAACTCAGGTTTTGTGGTGGGTTCTGGCTTGAGAGTTATTCTCCAAAATGATTTTGGCAATTGTGGCAACTGGTCACTCACAAATATTCTTTGGTTTTCGGCCATTCAGTCAAAAACAAATGTAGTCGGTGCAGGAACAGAATCAACATTACAAATTTTATTAAATTCAGGATTTGCAACAGGATGTCAGGTGACTGGTTGTGGTGGTGGAAGCCCGCCTGTGGTAGATTGTGCTGAAAATGAAAAATTCACTTTTGAATCAGGGGCCTTTATCATAAATATGGGAATAACACCTCAAACGGACAATAATGCCCTTAAGCCATACGGTATGGTCTATGATTTGATAAAAAATTACAATGTAAAAATCTTTTGGGTTATTAATCCTGATAAACAAAAAGATGGAATTGATTTTAAATACAATAATATAGAGTACAAAGGAGGTCCGTTTATTATTCCTGTCGAATACAGGACATCTGTAATCAACGCACGCATCAATTACTGGCAGACGCTGGGTGTTGTAGGCACTTCTACGATTTCAAAGCTTAATATATGCCAAACCTTTTTGACCAGGGAACTAAAAAATGTTCCGAGATGGACATTGGATAAGACCAATGGTAAAATAGCTGTGGAATATTTTATCAACGCCGGAATACCAGAAAATGCTTATGGAGGAAATAATGGGGCAGGCTGGAAAAATCCTTCTGAGCTCAATTGTTGTGATGACCTGTTTGTTTTACCTCATGCTGAGCCAAGTTGGAATGTTCATCAGCGTTTATTTACATGGAATCTGGAATGTAAAGGTGGAATTTGGGATGGGTGTACTTCCGGAAGTGCCATTGAAAATATGGTAAATCCAGCCAATAGAAATCAGCAAACAAATTTTCTGACTGTTAAAGATCCGGCTTTTAAAGGTACAAGTGGAATTTATGCCAACAGCAATACTCTTATGTTGTGGACCACCCACAATGATGGCACACCTCCATATATACACAGATTGCCTGCAGACCCTGTCGCTCAATATATCGGCTCAACAGATGGAGCCCACACAAACGGAGCAGAACAAATTTATATACCAAGACAAACATCAGGGACAACTGCAAGGTGGAACCCAACAACAAAAATAATTGCATATGACCCATCTCATTCTAATGTACTGAATGTGAATCAGGATCTTCGCAACGCTGCTGCTTCTATTGTCTACGGGAGAGGATTTGAAGACCCAAACCGAGGATTTGTCATGCATTCAGCAGGTCACTCTTATGACAAAGGCTCGACTACTCCAGCGCATATTGCAGCCCAACGTGCATTTTTTAATTTCAGTTGGCTTGTGGCCAGTGATAAAGCTGAATCGATTAATTTTGAAAGCGGTGCCCAGAATGTCAATTCAGGCGTGCCCACGCGTATAGACTTTTCTATTCCCGGAAATAATCTTTCAGGATTTACCTTCGTGTGGTCATCCAATTGCGGTGGCACTTTCAGTCCTAATGCTTATGATCCAAATGCGGAATTCATACCACCAAATACCAATGGAATAATACCATGCGTGGTTACAGTGGCTATTACCGACCCATGCGGTCGAGTAACTACGGATTCCAAAAGAATCGAAATAGGCTGTGATTACATTGTAGAGCCGATGATTACCAGTCCATCTTGTACAGGTAACAACAATGGATACATTAGTATGGAAATAAGAGGGGCGAGTGTTTATGGTTCTAATGATTGGTCATGGACGAGAACGGAGACATCAGGCTCAGGTTCAGGTTCAGGAAACATGATTGCAGGATTGTCGTCTGGAACATATAAAGTCACAGTTACATCTTTTACAGGTTGTTCGGCCTCTTTCACAGCTATACTTCAAGAGCCACGTACAGTAAATGTTGCAGCCACGCCTACAAATTACACATGTTTTGGAAGTACAGGTTCTGTCATTCTTACTGTTACAGGGGGTACGCTTCCCTACTCATACTTATGGAATAGCGGATCTACTGCATCAAAAAGAGAAGGGATAACATCCGGTACATATACGGTCTCCGTAACAGACGCTTCAGGTTGTACAGGTAGTGCTATGGCTACAGTCACAGGACCCTCAAATCCTATAAATCTTACTTTGGGCAAAACCAATATCTCTTGTTCTGGAAGTGAAAATGGTACCGTTACGATTTCTCAAACAGGTGGAAATGTACCATTTTCATATATATGGGCTGACGCTGTTACGACTATGAATAGGTCAGGTCTAAGTGCCGGAGCTTATTCACTTACCGTAACAGATGCATCCGGCTGTATGGCTTCAGCAAATACCACGATTATACAACCTCAACCAATGACAGTGAGCATATCGCCGGTACATCCTGTATGCCCTGCAGGAGCCGGTAGCGCCCTGGATAATAATGGTAGCATTAATGTAACAGTGGCGGGCGGCACTTTACCGTATTTGTTTACATGGAATGACGGCATAACTACAAAGGATCGAAACAATCTTTCTGAGGGCACATATATTGTAACAATAACGGATGGAGCAGCATGTCAGGTAGTCAGAAATGTAATTCTGAAAGCGACTTCCAAATTACCGGATACACCTGCAAGTATTTTAAAATAGATTTTGTGATGGACGGAAAGTATAAATTTGGTTATATGGAAAATAGAATTGATAATAATAGACAAATAACTTCGGTAGATGAAAGTCTAAACGAATCGGTTCTAGATATAACTTTTTTTAAACAATTGAGCAGAGCTACAATTGTTTCAATCAAAAAAAATTACATTTTATTGATGAGATTTTCTTCAACTAGTCAGTATAATTTTATCCGAATGTATCAATCGGTTTTATGTCTGTCATTATTTTTGATGAGTTTGTCAAATGTTCATGCAGCAATAATTCCAAACAATACGTCATCTGCAACGATGAGCAATACGAGTAGTGTGACTATTTCTCATATTACCCCTAGCGGAGCCAATAGGCTTATGATGGTTGGTATATCAGCTCAACAACGGGCAGCTTCAGTTACTTCAGTTACTTACAATGGTGTTGCTCTGACCAAATTGGGGAATCTTTCTCATTCTTCGCAGACCAGAATTGAAGTTTGGTATCTAAAAAATCCTTCTATAGGTACATTTAATGTGGTAGTTAGCAATAGCCAGAGTGATAATGCTGTGGTCGGTGTTAAGACATATTCAGGTGTAGATTTAACTACCCCTTTCGGCACGCTAAGTTCTGCGTTTGGTACCAGTACAACAGCCTCGGTCTCGGTAAGTTCTGCTGTAAATGAACTTGTTTTTGGCGTAGTAGGGTTTAATAATGGCTCTACAAACATCACCCCAGGTGCTGGACAAACAGAATATTACGATAAAACAATTAATAGCTCAATAGCCGGTTCAGCCAGTGAAAAGGCCGGAGCAGCTTCGGTCACAATGACATGGACATCTACATCTGTATCGTGGACCATAGGTACAGTGTCAATTAAGCCTGCTCCTTCTATTTTTCCAGGTGGTGTTAGTGGAGCAGCTATGTGGCTTAAGGCTGATTTGGGAGTTACCACAGGCGCTACTTTGACATGGGCGGACCAATCCGGATTCAATCGAAATGGTGTACAATCCACAGCTACTAATCAGGCAGTGTTCAACAGTAATGTTTTTAATTTTAATCCGGCATTGACTTTTGATGGTACCAATGATTATCTTACAGTACAGAATTTGTTCGGACTTCCTACAGGAGCTGCACAAGTGCAAGAGTTTGCAATCGCCAACCACCTAAATACAGCATCCAATTGGGCGCATATCTTTTCTTATGGAACAGCTACGACAAATCAGATGTTTGGTTTAGGAAAACATAACGCTACAGCAAATGCAACGAACATGCTCTATTCTTTTGATGCCATAAGTGCTTCTAATGAATTTACGGGTGGTAAAGTGGCATTGCTTGATGCAAAATATACTGGAACACAAGGAATTATTTCATCATACGGTGTACAGCGCGCTACAGTCACTTCTACGACATCCAGGACTTCAAGTTTTGGATATGTAGGAGTAGACCCTATCATCGCATCCAGTACTTTTTGGAATGGTAATATTCCGGAAATCATATTATTTCCTACCAATCTTACGACACTTCAAACCAATCAGGTCAATTCATATCTGGCCTTAAAATATGGGGTTACCCTTGATCAGACGGCGGCACAAAACTATACCGCTTCTGATGGTACAACCATCTACTGGAATGGTACAACAAATAGTGCTTATAAAAATAATATAGCAGGCTTAGTGCGTGATGATTTATCAGCACAAAGCCAAAAACAATCTAAGTCTGCAAATGCCGGTCTTCAGGTTATAATTGGCAATGGCAATACCATTGCCGCAACCAATATTGCCAATGCATCTACTTTTTCAGCGGATAAGTCTGCACTAGTTTGGGGTGACAATGCTGGTTCAGTGGCGGCTTGGTCTACAACGGGTGCACCTACTAGCAGACAAATCACCGGACGTATATGGCGTGCACAGGAGACAGGCACAGTAGGATCTGTCAAAATCCAAATAGCGGATAATAGTGGTACAAACGGACTTCCTCAAGAAGTCAATACAGTTTATCTGCTGGTAGATGCTGATGGCAATTTTACGGCAGGTGCCACAGAGATAGCTATGACGCTCAACGGCACAAACTGGGAAGCCAATGTAGACCTAACGAACGGACAATATTTTACATTTGCTACTCAAGTCCAAAAAGGGCCAGGAGGAGTTTTAACAAATAGCACTCTTTGGCTGAAAGCGGATGCAAATGTATTTTCTAATGCAGGTACTGTAGCGGCTACAAATGGAGGTAGCGTGCAGCAGTGGAACACACAGGTTGGTACCACTCACGCCACACAGACCACTGCTTTGGACAAACCTATTTATTATGATGGATCAGTCAGTCAAAGCATGAATTACAATCCGGTACTTTCTTTTGTAAGCAATGATGAAATGCGCTTTGCATCCAGGCTGGGTATCACAGGTACAAATCCTTTTACTATGATAGCCCTCACCAAGCAGTCTGCTTTCGGAAGGATTTTCGGACCATTGGCCACATCTTCGGGTTCGTATGAAATGAATGTTGGAACGGTCAATGCTGTAAATGCTGGTGTTGTAAATATTGCAGTAAATAATACAACAGTTACAGACAATATCCCACACATACAAACAACTTCCAGATCTGCCAATACCTTTAGTGCAATAGTAGATGCGGGTACAGCGATTACCGGTAGTAATACAGTTTCTTTTACTGGTACCGAAAATTATGATTTGGGCAGTTCGTACAATAATGCACCATATTTTAGTGGTTCTTTCGGAGAGTTTATTTTGTACAGCTCTGCACTCTCCGCAACAGATTATAACAGGGTCAATTCTTACCTTGCTATCAAATATGGTGTAACCCTTAACCAAGCTACTGCCCAAAATTATACCGCATCAGATGGTACTACGGTTTTTTGGAATGGCACGACCAACAGTGGACATAAGAATAACATAGCTGGTATAGCCAGAGACGATAATTCGGAGTTGAACCAAAAGCAATCTAAGTCAACGAATGCCGGTTTGCAAGTAGCTATAGGAAGTGGAAACACTGTAGCTGTAAGCAATGCGGCCAACACAAATAATTTTTCAGCTGATAAGTCAGCGTTGATTTGGGGAGATAATGGGGGATCTGTTTCTGCATGGGCTACAACGGGGTCACCATCATCACTCAGACAGATTGTATCTCGCACATGGAAAGTACAGAAAACAGCTGCTGTCGCTTCAGTCAAAGTGCTAATAGCAGATGATAGTGGCGTGAATGGTTTACCTGCAGAAGTAAATACCGTATATCTTCTCCTAGATGCTGATGGAAATTTTGCATCAGGAGCCACAGAGATTGTTATGACGCTTACAGGAAACAACTGGGAAGCCAATGTGGATTTTACCAATGGTCAATTCTTCACATTTGCTACAAACTTACAGTTGGCTCCGGGCGGAGTGGTCACCAACAATACACTTTGGCTTAAAGCTGATGCAGGTACCAGTTCAACATCCGAAGGTGCTGCAGTGGATAACTGGACAAATTCTGCTTCAGGAGCTCAACTTGTTTCAGCCGTTGTTGGGTTCAGACCAATTTATAGAGTATCTTCATCAAATTTTAATTATAATCCTGTGCTCTATTTCGGTGGAGTGGATGATTATTTTACAAGTACAAGCAACTTTGGTGTGACGGGGACAAGTCTATTTACAGCATTTGCTGTTTCGCGGCGAGCGACACACAATACTTCAGATATGTTTTTTGGCGGAAATGCTTCCGCGAATAATAACTTTGGATTTTCAATTCATAGTAGCGATCAGTCTAATATTGAAGCAAATAATTTTGGTACGAAAACAGGGTCAAATGCAACATCAATATCAAATGTTGGTATAATCAAGGGTGTAAGAAGAACTGCATCAAACACTTGGCAATTGTATCACAATGGAGGTACTGATGGTTCCGCCGGAACTATTTCTGGAGGAGCAAGTGGAAATTTTGCAGGTACGCTTGCCACATCCAATCTTAATTTTGGTGCAGGCAGAGGTACTCAGGATTATTTTGATGGAGATATTTCCGAAATTATAATTCATTCAGGAGCATTAACCGATGCTGAAATTCTTAACATAGAATCTTATCTGGCTTTAAAATATGGCATTACTTTGGACCAGACTATTGCTCACAATTATGTAGCTTCTGATGGTACCACTATATATTGGAACGGCACGACAAATAGTATTTTTAAAAATAATATCTCCGGTATAGTACGAGATGATGCTTCAGCTTTATTGCAAAAACAATCAAAATCTGTGAATACCGGTTTACAAATCGTTATTGGAAATGGCAATTCTATCACTGCCAATAACATTGCCAATACCAGCAGTATATCTGTTGACAGATCTGCTATGGTATGGGGAGATGACAATGGATCAGTCACATCGTGGGTGTCTGCAGGAGCGCCGGCCAATTATCAGATCTTAACCAGAGAATGGAGAATTCAGGAAACAGGCACAATAGGTTCCGTAAAAATACAAATAGCAGACAATAGTGGCACAAATGGTTTGCCGACTGAAGTGATTAAAGTGTTTCTACTCACAGACACAGATGGTGATTTTACATCTGGTGCAACACCCGTCGTGATGACTTTGAATGGTACAAATTGGGAAGCCAATGTTGATTTTACCAATGGTCAGTATTTTACCTTTGCTACACTTTTATTGAGTACAAGTATGACAAATGTCGCTTGTTTTAATGGTGCAACGGGAGCGATAAACCTCAATGTCGCCGGATCAGGATATACTTTTAATTGGAGTAATGCCAGTACATCTCAAAATTTAACGGGTTTGGCTGCAGGTGGATATGTGGTTACTATTACCGATATTTCAGGCGTGACAGCTACAGCATCAGCTACAGTCACTCAACCGGGTACAGGACTCAGCCTTTCCAATACTGTGACCAACGTAAGTACAACTGGTGCTACCAACGGTTCCATAGTCATTTCAGTGGCTGGAGGCAGTCCGGCTTATGCCTATCTTTGGAGCAATGCAGCTACTACGCAAAATATATCATCTTTGGCAGCAGGAAACTTTACAGTTACTGTATCAGATGCCAATAGCTGCAGTGTTGTATCTTCAATGACGGTAGGAACGAATTCAAATTCAACCATTGTCCAGAAACAACTATATCTCAGCGATAACCTTTCTTTAGACAGAGAAAACCCCGCTGCAGCTCCGTTTGACAATACCACAGCTTTGACATCTACGCTGAGTAATGCCTCACCGGGAATTACCATTGGTAATATTACGTCCTCATCTACTACTACACTGAGTACCATAAATTTATCCCATACGATTGCCGCAGGGGAAAACAGATTACTTATGGTGGGTATATCTTTGAGGTCAAATACAGTATTAAATGTAACTTATGCCGGCACCGCTATGACTTTGGAAGGCACATTGACCAATGGTAGCAACGCTATTATATATGTGTATCGGTTGATCAATCCGCCAGTTGGAACAGCCAATATTTCCGCAACCTTAAACGGTATACCTTCGAATGGTGCAGTCATTGGTGGAATAAATTATTATGGTGTAAATCCGATCACACCATTTGGTGGTTTTGCGTCTGCCAAGGCAAAATCGGCAGCGCCAACAGTAAATGTTCCTTCTGATGCCGGGGACCTTATATTTAATGTCGTTTCTGTAAAAAATACTTCAGCGCTTACCCCTGGTGCAGGACAAACAGAAAGATGGGATATAGCCAGTGGTCAGATAAGAGGGGGAGTATCTACCAAAGTGGGTACTGTGGGCACTACATCCATATCTTGGACAAGCGGGTCTGGAAACTGGGCCATCGGCGCCATAGCACTAAAACCTGCCACATTTATCAGTAGCGTCACCTTTACCCAAAATCCTGTCATGTGCAGCGCATTGACCGTTAAAGCAAACAATAACATCACCTTCAATGCTTATGTACAGGTGGTCAGTGGTACTATGCCGGCCAGTCCAAATATTACAGCTGTTGTCAGAAACGGGGCGACCAATATCATTACATTAATTAATCCTTCCTACAATAGTTCTACAGGTCTACTGACATGGACGGGCACAAGAGGTACAGATATAACCATTGCAGCAGGACAAGCGATATCAATTGACATATCTACTGCGCAAGCAGGTGTTACTTTTGGAATCAGGCATGACAGTCAGACTTATCCATCAAAAATAACTTTTCCGGTTAGTACTTTTATAAATGTAAATTCTATACAAATTTACAATGCAGCTTATCCGAGTGGATCATTGTTGGCGAGTGTTTCTGATAACTCTACAACTTATCTGAGAGTATCTGTGAGTGATCCTTTCGGAGTATCTGATATTTCCAACGTAAATCTGACACTGACAAAACCCAATAGCAGTACAATTTCTGCCATTTTGGAAGACGGAAATATTGTTAGTTCTTCAGGATGCACAAACATTTATCAATATCTGTGGTCTAACCCCGGAAATATTGGCACATGGAATATTCAGGCAGTAGCCAATGAAGGTACCGAAGGAGTAACTCATTCGTCTTCCGTTTCGGTAAGTGTGACTGCGCCTCCTCCGGCCGTAGGTCAAACTAAGTTTTTATATCTGTCTGATCCTACACAGGCTTTAGATAGAATTGATCCTGTTAGTACAGGGGACGGCACGACATCACAAACCGTCACATTGTCATCAACTGGTACAACTACTGCTACATTTGCGCAAAGCCCTGCACTATGTGGAAATTTAACCCTTCCGGCAGGTGGAAATGTTGCGGTCAAAGCCTATACGACTGTGGTAGTTGGTACACCTATTACCATAGCACACGCCAGTACGTCGAGTGGGTCGGCTGCTTCTGTAGCGAATGGAGGAACTTTAACATTTTCACACACACCAGGTGCTGGTTCAAATCGTCTACTGTTAGTTGCTGTTTCTGTCGGAAATACAGGTGTGAGTGATGAAGCGGCCCCTGGCACTGTCACCAGTGTTACGTTTGGAGGTACCGCTATGACCCTGGTCAATACTTCATACAGTGGCATAGCAGTACGCACATATATTTATAGATTAGTCAATCCGGGTTCAGCAGCTGCGAATGTGGTAATAACAATTGGAACAAAAACTTCCGGAGTAATCGCATCTGCAACCACATTTACAGGGGTAAATCAAACCACTCCTTTAGGAACAGGGGTTGGATTTGGTCATACAGGTACTACTAATTTATCTGGTTCGGTAACTTCTGCAGTCGGAGAATTGGTGTATTCTTCAGTTGCTATAGATGAATATGTTAATGTACAGCAAAGCGTAACTACCACTTCAGGTCAGACGCAACTCTGGAATAATAGTGGTTTTGACTGGGTAAGTGGTGCTTCCAGCATTAAGGATGGCGCTTCATCTGTCACAGTGGGTTATACATTTTTAGACATTGAAGATTGTGCCATGTCAGCTGTATCTATTAAGCCGGCAACTTCCACTTCAATACCCAACAATCCGAATATTACCGCAGTTTTGAAATATGGCACTACCACATTTGCCACTTTGACAAATGCTTCTTATAACAGCAGCACAAATTTACTGACGTGGACAGGTTCTTTGGCCAGTGCAGTAAACGTCCCTGCTGGTCAGGCTATATCTTTGGTTATTACAACTGCGGAACCTGCTGTAACGTTTAAGATTGATTTTGACAGTCAAACCAGACCTTCCAAAATAGAACTGCCGGTCGTGTCGACATTAGAAATATCATCATTGGCCGTCTATAGTGCTGCCTTTCCGGGTGGTTCAGTTATCACGTCAGGCCAAAAAGGCGCCACATTATATGTAAGAGCCACTGTGACTAGTCCTTTTGGTACCAGTGATATCACAAGTTTAAATATCTTTAACGCGCCATTGGGCATTAATAATTTGGCTACTTCAGTAGCAACTTCAGGATGTACTCGGACATATCAATATGTGTGGAATACCCCTAATGCTGCTGGTGATTATATCATGACTGCAACAGCAAAGGAAGGTTACGAAAATACTTATACAGACGTAAAAGCTGTCAATTTTTCACTATGCCCAATTACATTGAGTCCAACTGTTGCATCATCTCCTACGTGTAATGCTCCGGCAGCCGGCAATATTTCATTAAATGTTTCAGAAGGTAGCGGACCTTATTCGTGGAATTGGAGCAGAGTATCTCCGGCAGCTACCAATACTGGCACAGGCAGTAATATTTCAGGCTTAACTCACGGTACATATAATATTACAGTAACTTCAGCAGGAGGGTGTATTGGCACAGCTTCTGTTACACTTAATCAACCCTTTGGTCCAACACTTTCTGCAAAAGTTAATAACACGGGTGCACTTTGTTATGATGGTATTATTGAAATCACAGCTACTGGTGGATCAGGAAGTTATTCTTATTTTTGGGCGGACGGCTCCAGTGCTAAAAACAGGAGTAACCTCACGCCTGGCACATATTCCGTAACGGTGACAGACATAGAAAATGGCTGTACAGCATCATCTACTTCACAAATTTTATTGGGATCTCCTATTCTAGTAAATGCCTTTAGCCTAAACCCTGAATGTAGTTCAGGAGCCAGTGGTTTGATAAATATCACACCATCTGGAGGAGCAGGCAGTTATACCTATTTATGGTCAGGTGGCGTCACTACTAAAGATAGAACTTCTCTTCCAGCTGGTACATACCAGGTTACTGTCTCAGATTTAGGAAATTGTACCGCCGTTTTCCAATATATACTATCCAACCCATCACAAATGGTGGTCACAAAATCTAAAACTGATGTGACTTGTACATCCGGAGGAAGTATTACTATCAATGTAAATGGTGGGATACAACCCTATCAGTTTAATTGGGCCGATATTCTCGGAAACAATGACCCTAAAGATCGAAGCGGCTTATTGCCTGGTACATACATTGTGACTATCACTGATGCGAGTTTATGTTCAAATATGGTCTCAACAACGCTGAATGCCCCTGAATGTAATACCAATGCCAGAGTATCTTGTATTTCAGAAAATGCTGATAAATTTAAAGTGGACCCAAATCCAGATGTTACATCTTATCAATGGAGAGTTTCACCTGGAGCCATTATCACTTCAGGTCAGGGTACATCAAACATTACTGTCAATTGGACAGGTGCCAGTCAGGGCAATGGCGAAGTTTGTGTATATACAACAAATAATTGCGGAGAAAGTGGGGAGATATGTACTTCGTTATATCTAAAATCTATTAATGCTACGGCTGCTGTTGAACCAATTTGTAATGGTGCTGATATCAATTTACTGGGCAGCGGCGGTGTCTCGTATCAATGGAGTGGCCCCAATAGCTTCATATCTAGTCTCCAAAATCCGATAGTACCCAACGCCACTTTGGCTAAAACAGGTATCTATACGGTGACAGTAACCAATGAAAATGGATGTACGGGTACAGCAAATATAAATGTGACATTGAACGGCAATCCCGTACTTTCGACAAGTTCTGTTCCTAATTCATCATGTACAGCGCATAACGGCTCAATAAATCTTAATATATCGCAAGGCACTTCACCTTATAATTATCAATGGTCTAATGGCAATTTTACTGAAGACCCAATAAATCTCGCAGCCGGAATTTACAATGTTACCGTCACGGATGCAAATGGTTGTACTGCTCACACCTCTACAGTAGTGACAAATACAGAAGGATTTAATGTGTCTTTGGCCAAATCTGATGTCAAATGTTATAATGGGGATGATGGTTTTATAAATATGACTGTAAATAGTGGAGGCGGAAGTTATAGTTTTCAATGGTCCAATGGTGCAACGACACAAAATGTAAGTAATATAAAAGCTGGCTTGTTTCAAGTTACTGTCACTGATGACGAAGAAGAATGTTTTGTTGTCAGCTCTGTTACTATCCTGCAACCTTCATGGATAAATCATGATATTCAGGTTTCATCGGTAAATGCATTTGGCAGCAGCTCCGGCAGTATTAATCTTATGGTAAGCGGGGGTACTTCACCTTATGGATACAACTGGGCTGATATTCCTGGAAATAATTATAATGAAACGAAGGATAGAGTAGCATTATCAGCAGGTGTTTTTGCTGTTTCCATTTCAGATATTAATAATTGTATAGCTGAGAGAACAGTAGAAGTGACACAACCTTTAGGTCCTTTGACACCTATCATTATCATTGGCAATGTATCTTGTTTTGGCTCTACCAATGGATTTATCGATTTGTCAGTCTCTGGAGGCAGGCCGCCTTACACCTATTTATGGTCAGGAGGTCAAACCACAGAAGATATTAAAAATTTGGCGCCAGGTTTCTATACAGTAACCATTACAGATATAAAAACAATTTCTGTGGTATCGGTCATTGAAGTAGGCGAACCTGAATTGCTAACGCTTGTTTATGATAAAATAGATTTGGCTTGCAATAATGATATGAGTGGGCAAATAGATGTCTCAGCGAGTGGGGGTACCTTTCCATATTCATACTTATGGTCTACAGGTTCAGAAAATGAAGATTTAAATCAGTTGTCTGCCGGAACATATACAGTAACGGTTGTGGACGATAATCTGTGTTCAGCCGTTACATCAATTATGCTAAATGAAGCGATGCCATTGCTTGTAAATGTCGAGGTCAATGTAGCCGGATGTTTTGGCGCCAATACGGGATCGATAAACCTTACTGTTACTGGAGGCACAGGTACTTATAGTTATGCATGGTCAAATAGTGCAGTGACTCAAGATATAAATAATTTAGCTTTTGGAAATTACACCGTGACTATAACGGATGCTGCACTATGTTCCAAATCTATGTTGATTTCAGTCGAGCAAAACCAACCTTTACAAATCAGTGCCGGCATCACACATCTGGCGTGTAATAGTGAGGATAATGGCAAAATAAGTCTAACTGTAGCAGGGGGACAGCAACCCTATACATACGCATGGTATGATGGTCCTGATACCAAAGATAGAAGCGATCTGGCTGCGGGCGTGTATATGTTGACCATTACTGATGCTAATTTATGTACAAGTGAACATACTTTTACCATTAATCAACCGGATGCGATATCCGTAAATGCAGCAGCAGATTACCCAAATTGTTATGGAAATAATCAGGCTGCAATAAATGTAACCCATATTGGTGGGTATGCTCCTTTTCAATACGCATGGTCTACAGGAGACATTACTCAAAATATTTCTGGTTTGTCAGATGGCATATATTTTGTCACAGTGACAGATGCCAATGGATGCAGTGGCTCTTCGGTGGCACTTATTACCCAGCCATCAAAATTGGTATTAACAGGTGTAGGGGTACCAAATTGTCCCGGTCAGGCCAATGGATCGCTGATGTTATATTACACTGGTGGTGTAGAGCCTTACCATTTTACTTGGTCAGATGGCGGACCAAATGATTTTGCTAGGATGGGACTTAGCACGGGCATTTACACAGCAACAGTTACTGATAATAATGGGTGTACTTCAAAAGCTGATTTTACATTACAACCTGTAGGCATTCAATTTTTCAATGTGCTTCCTGCCTGTGCGATTGATAAAGTTAGCGGAAATTTGTATGTCAAAGAAAACGGTGAAGTGTATGCAAAAGTAAGTGGAGGAATTCCTCCATATACCTATAATTGGTCAACAGGTAGTACAAATTCGTTTATCTCCAATTTGGCTCTGGGTATTTATTCAGTCACAGTTGAGTCAAACGGTTGTGTTATTTCTGATCAGTCCTACCTGACTGGAAACGCATGTATTCCGCCTGTTGCTGCGGATGACTTTTATATGACTGAAATGAATATCCCTGTCAGTGGCAATTGTGCCATCAATGATTACGACCCGAACACAGAATATCCGCTGACATTTTTGCCTTTGGGTTATGTAGACCAGGACAAAGGTGTGATCTCCTGGGATTCGACGTATAATGGAGCATTCAAATTTACACCTACTACCGGATATTTCGGATCCTTTACTGTTCCATACCAAGTTTGTGATACCTTAAATCTATGTGCCCAAGGCAATTTAACGATAAGAGTTGAAAAGCCAATCATAGGCGCTGCAAAAGAAATATCCAATGGTCCAATAAATAATGGTGATGGGTCATTTGATGTCGATTATTCTGTTTTGGTTGAAAATAGTTGCCTGTATACCTTGTCAAATATTCAACTGACAGAAAATTTGGATCAGACTTTTGCTGAGGCTATATCCTTCACAGTCAAGAACATAAGCAGTTCAACTTTTACAATTAACCCTTCATTTAATGGGGCAAGCAATAAAAATCTACTTTCAGGTAGCAATAGTTTATTCCCTCAAAGCTCGGGAGTAATAATCGTCACAGTCACTCTTTGGCCGGGACAAAATCGTGGACCGTATTATAACCAGATATTGGTCAGTGCTGTTTCGCCTGCCAATAATACTTATACAGATCTTTCTCAAAACGGGCCGGACCCAGACCCGGATAATGACGGAGATCCCACAAATAATAATGTTCCAACACCACTGCTATTTTGCCCGGCAGCAAGCATTTCTGGTTCAGCGGTGATTTGCGTTGGCGGAAGTACACAAATGTCGCCTTCATCAGGTGGCGTTTGGTCAAGTCTGAATCCAACCATCGCCACGATATCAAATAGTGGCCTAGTGACTGCTATAGCTGCTGGTACTGCCCGGTTTATTTATGCACAGGATGGATGTTCTTCAGAACCATCTGCGCCTGTTACAGTTATTGGTCATTCGGGTTACGTCACAGGTTCGACATCTATCTGCCTTGGCAATACGACCACCTTATCACCTTCTACTGGTGGTGTTTGGTCGAGCAGTAATCCTTCTGTGGCTACTGTAAATAATGCAGGGATTGTCACCGGAGTTAATTTTGGGTCTGCTACATTTATCTTCACAGAACTGGCAACAGGCTGTGTAACTTTACCAACCGAAGCGGTCATAGTTAGTGATAAACCGGTAGTAAATATAACTGGTCCGACAGCTGTATGTATTGGAAATACGACAATAATGTCACCATCATCAGGTGGTAGCTGGGTCAGCAATAATCCGGCTGTAGCCGCTATTAATAATGGTGGTGTTGTAACAGGAATCTCACAAGGTATAGCGACATTCACATTTACATTGAGTACAGGATGTGTGTCTAATCCTTCAGCGCCTGTTACCGTAAATGGAAATCCTTCTGCCATCCTAAGCGGTGATCCGGAAATATGTTTGGGAACCACCACATCATTTTTGCCATCTACAGGTGGTACCTGGACAAGCAATCACCCAGAGGTAGCCACGATAACAAATAGCGGCTTGGTTGCAGGTATTTCTACCGGCAACACTAGTTTCACATTTAGAGAAACATCCAGTGGTTGTTACTCATTGCCAACTCAAGACATATTAGTTAAAAGTAATCCAGTAGTCAGTCTAGCAGGTGCTTCAGCCATTTGTGCCGGGCAAAGTACCACTTTATCCCCTAGCTCAGGCGGTATCTGGACCAGTAGTAATTCTGCTATAGCTACCGTGACTAATGCAGGTGTTGTATTTGGGTTGACACCGGGGCAAACAACTTTTAGGTTTAGATCAAATGCTTCTCAATGTATATCAAATCCTACACTGCCTGTTACTATCAATGAAAGGCCGGTTATAAATTATACAGGTACAACCAATATATGTGTTGGTTCCAACACAACACTAACCGCATCAACAAGTGGATACTGGACCAGCAGCAATCCCGCGATTGCACAAATAAATGCATCCGGCATAGTGACAGCTATCGCCCCAGGATCAGTTACATTTACCTTTACATCCACAAATACGGGATGTATTTCCAATGTCTCGTCTCCTTTGACAGTACTATCCAGACCATCAGCCAATGTCACAGGACCAACATCAGTATGCGTTGGAAATACAACTACACTTTCTCCGGGATCAGGAGGTGTGTGGACAAGTAGTAATACATCTGTGGCTACTATAAATAATTCAGGCATAGCAACTGCCGTTAGTGCAGGTTCGGTCACATTTTATTTTACTGAAACTTCCACAGGTTGTATATCAAATTCAACCATATCTGTTTTAGTAAATACACCACCGGTGGTTAGTTTTACAGGACCTACAGTTATTTGTGTTGGAGCTATTTCAACGCTTTCGCCAACTACAGGAGGAAGTTGGATAAGCAGTAATCCAACTGTAGCAACTGTCACAAGTAATGGCATTGTCACTGGGGTTTCTAATGGTTTGGCTACTTTTATTTTTACAGCAATAAATGGATGCCCATCTACCACTCCATTACAGATAAATGTCAGTGGGGCACCTGCCATTACGCTTAATGGACCAGCTTCAATATGTTTCGGAACTACTACTTCATTTCTGCCATCATCAGGTGGTGTTTGGGTAAGTAGTAATGCATCTGTGGCTACAATTTTAAACAGTGGACTTGTAACAGGTGTTTCAGTCGGATTTGCAACATTTACATATACTGAAAGTGCTTCAGGATGCGTGTCTTCTGCCACAATTCCTGTCACAGTCAATGGCAAGCCAACGGTGAGCATAATTGGACCTGTCACAATTTGCGAAGGTTCTACCACTATCGTATCACCTACGGTCAACGGAAGTTGGTTGAGCACACACCCCCAAATAGCTTCTGTTAATAATTCCGGTTTAGTGACAGGTATTTCAGCAGGCACTTCGGGTTTTATATTTACCCAGTCATCTACTGGTTGTGCTTCCAACCCTACCGCAGCAATTACAGTCAATGCCAGACCTGTCATAAGCCTCACAGGCAACAATCCTATATGCATTGGTTCGATAACAACTCTGTCTCCTTCCACTGGAGGAACATGGACAAGCACCAATCCATTGGTGGCAAGTGTGAATAATGCAGGATTGGTCACCGGAAATTTAGTAGGGTCTGCCAGATTTATTTTTATATCATCCGTAAATGGTTGTATATCAAGTCAGTCAACTCAATTAATAGTCCAGGCTAAACCTGTAGTATCAATTACAGGAAGTACAATATTGTGTGCCGGGACAACAACTACCTTATCCCCGACTTCAGGCGGAGTATGGAGCACCAGCAATCCATCGGTAGCAACGGTTAATAACAACGGTTTAGTAACAGCTGTAAGTCCCGGAACGGCAACATTTACATTTACTGATGCTGGTACGGCATGTTCGTCTAATGCGACACAACCCATTTCAGTTATTATTGCTCCAACTTTAAGTATTACCGGACCGGAGCAAATATGTGTCGGATTTTCAACAAATTTAAGTCCTTCAGAAGGTGGAATTTGGACAAGCAATCACCCAAATATAGCTATAATTAATGCATCTGGACAAGTTACAGGTATTAGTGCTGGGTTTGCCACGTTTAATTTTATGGACGCATCCGGACAATGTAGCAATACTATAATTTCTGATACTGTTTATGTAAGAGATTGTTTTGAACCTGACTTTAATATTACTACTGTTAATGTCTCAGTAAACGGTAATGTAAAAACCAATGATATGGTGCCATTGGGTACAGTCTACGGCACAGTACCATTGCTCATTAATAAACCAGTAGGTAGTTCAGCTTCTATAACGATGAGTAGTTCAGGTTCATACACTTTTATTGCAAATCTGCTTGGGGAGTATACTTACCATGTACCGGTTTGTGCCTCTTACCTTTATCAAAATTGTCCTTTTTCTACACTTAAAATATTGGTACTTGATGTTGAATCATTGGAAAGAACACCTATAGCGAATATGGATCATGGTTATACGTATACCAACGTAAATCCAGCATTATCCGGAAATCCGATTATATTAAAAACGCTTACAAATGATTATTGCATTTATGCATCCGGTTGTAATCTTGATCCATTGACAGTGACCATAGTTACAGCAGCGCAGCACGGTATAACCACCATATCTGCCAATGGTAACATTACTTACATACCTAATCCGGGTTTTAGTGGCAAAGAAACATATATTTATAAAGTGTGCATAGAAAATGAACCATTGAATTGTGATACTGCCTTACAAATTGTACAGGTTATGGATGTCAGCTTCAAAATGGGTAATTTTACGCTTGCAGAAGATGATTATTTTACTACCTATCAAGAAACTTCCATTTCCGGAAATGTAAAACTAAATGATTTGGATCCTGAAGGGGATGTACAAATTATAACTTCAAATGGAAGTGCTTTAACGCCTGTAAATATTCCTGGAGGAAAATATTATATCGATAATTCAGGGGACTTTACATTCATTCCGAATAAGGGATTTTCAGGCCCCACATCATTTATTTATACTACATGTGATGACAATGAATCTCCGGTTTGTGCCCAGGCCACCGTACATATTTTTGTTCTTAAAGACTTATCTATTGCCATACGGGTGTATTTGGAGGGGTCTATCATTAATAATAATAATGCGAAAAGTCCGGACAACCGCCATCTCATGCGGGATAACTTAAGAATGAGTCCTTTTACTGGGCAGAGTTTTATTCCTGTTTTGGATCCTTATAGTTATGCAACAGAATTTATAAATATAGCCAGTAAGTTCACAAAGGTTGGAGCAGGCACCCTTTCCAAGTTTCATGCTATTGAAGATCCAACATCCGTGCTTGGAGTTACTGGTCAAAATGCCATAGTAGACTGGGTATTTGTGGAATTAAGGTCAAAAAATGACAATACTCAAATAGTAGCATCTAGATCAGGTTTATTACAAAGGGATGGGGATGTAGTAGATACAGATGGATTTAGTCCTCTAGCATTTCCAAGGGTGGCACCGGATAGTTTTTACGTTGTAATCAGACACAGGAACCATTTGGGGGCCATGAGTATGGTAATATCGTCAAAAAATCTGATTGATTTCACAATGCTACAGACACCAATATATAGTTTAGGGTTCGTACAAACATCAGGATTAAATTATTCTGGTTATTCCATGAAAGAGAATCAACTTTTAGGATACAGAGCTTTGTGGGCTGGAAATTTTGATGCAGACAATAAACTGAAGTTTGTGAATCCAAACGACGATCAGAATATCTTATTTTTTGATGTGTTGGTTTACCCAAATAATTCCAATAGCAGTTCCAATTATAATTTTGGCATCGGCTATTTACAAGGAGATTTTGATATGAATAGCAAAGCAAAATATGACAATCCAAATGATGATAAAAATTTGTTGTTCAGTCAACTGTTATTGTTCCCACTAAACACGAGTATTTTGTCCAATTATAACTACTTTATACAGCAGGTACCTGAGTCAAGATAATTTAGAGACACATTAAACTGAATTTAATAGAATGTGAACGTGCAAATATGTTCATATAGTTATTTTTTTTAATTTATATCTAATAGAATAATAAATATATATGTAAATTTAATTATAAATTTATATTACGTATTATTTTTTATAGTGGTGTGATGTCTAATTTGGTGTCCTATAAGCATTCAGGTTTAATGATTTATTTTATTGTAGCATCTGCAGTTATTAAACTGTTAGGTACATAACTTATATTTGGATTAACCAGTATTTTAAGTTATGAAGCAGTTCTTTTTATAAACGCCAAATTAACCATCAATAATATGTTTTTAAGCCGACCTTTTTTTATATTGGGTTTAATTTTTGTTTTGAATCATGCTTTCGGACAGGTTCAGGGTTTGAATTATCATATTAGATTTAATCAAAATTCCTGCTTATTTGATTGTTGTATCATTATCAACGCAGGAACAGCTATAACAGCTATTCAACGCGCCCAGTTCAGTTCACAATATTCTGTAATAGTACCTACGGGAAGCAATGTTTTTATAGCTGCAAATCATAATCCGAAACAGAATAATCAATCATACGGTGGAACACAACCGTTGATATGGTCAATAGGAAGTTTTATCCAGAACCCTGCGGCTTTACCCGAGAGTGATATCTATAGTATTACCCCTTCATTGACTCCTACATCATTTTATAATAATCTTTATCCTGGTGATACCATTGTATTATTCAGTCTGAGCATCAGTCCTGTTATCCAATGTGGCACAGGTGTTAGATTATTTGAAAACGGAATAGACCCAGACTCTTCTGCTCCAGGTATGGCTGGAGGTGATTTTAGCAATGGATTTACAATGGGTAGCGTAAATCAAAAGTACGAAGCAAATTCCCCATCCATTTTGCCAGTTTCTCCGGAAATAACTGAATTGGAAGCAAATTGTAGTGCAGGTCTAAGGATTGACCTATCAACTGCCGTAAATAGCTGTCAAATTCCACTTTCTTATTTTTGGCAAGGTCCGGATGGGTTTTCATCAACTAATGAAGACATAAATCTACAGGAGGCTAACCATTTTAAAAATGGAATTTATAAAGTGACCATCACAGATAATTATGGCTGTATTGATACTTCAAGTATTCAGGCTTACGCCAAACCGAAAGCAGGACCTGATCAGGCATTGCAGTGTTATTCAAGTGGAACTTCCACAATATCAGCTGAAGGAACTGGTCTTTGGCACTTAAGTCAAACCAGTGCAGGATCAGCAGCCATTGCAAATGCTAATGATAATATCACTACTGTATCAGGATTCAGCAGTTCCGGTATATATTACCTGATTTGGAGCGCAAATGGATGTAGTGATACAACTTTGATCACCGCAGGTACCAATTGTAATTGTAATATTTCTAATAGTTTGATAATACCAAACCAATATTCGTTTTGTAATATATCTCTTCCTATTCAGATTACAGGTAATGTAGTTTCTGGCGTGGAAGGTTCTTATCAATGGTTATATAAAAACAATGATCAAGCTTTTGTTATAGCACCGGGTACGAACAGCAATTTTAACTATCAGACTGAAGTATTGGGTGTTGGTTTGCATAAATTCAGAAGAGTTTTTTTAAAAACCAGTGAACCGATTTGTGCTGACAGCAGCAATATAATCGAAATAAATGTACTTGCCTTTCCAAATGCCGGCCCTGATGATTCCCTATTTTGTTTTGAATCAGATACCGCTTTTTTAAGTGCTCAGTCAGTTGGGTTTTGGTCGATAGGGCAGGGCAGTGCAGGTACCGTGAATATTTCATCTCTAACCAATCCTTTTGCCTATTTGTCAGGTTTTTCAGCGCCGGGCCAATACTACATATTAAGATCAAATGGCACGTGCGCTGATACCAGCACTATTACTGTAAATGAATGGTGTGGTTGTGATCATTCATTCGCAGGGCTAGATGTGGAAAATTGTCCAGGTTCAACTATACAGCTTTCAGGAAATTGTACCGCCGGAGTATGGAGCGCATTTTCTTCCAACCCTTCCGGGGCAAGTTTGGGAGGAACAGTAGGAGGAGTTTCTGAGCTTCAATTTTCAGAACTAGCCATTGGCGAATACCAATTTGTTTATTCTGTATTCGATTATTTTTATGACACCGTAAAAATTACCATTCATTTGCGCCCAACAGTAAGCGTAGGTGAAGATTTTGGATTTTGTGAGAACGCAGGGCCTGTTATTTTAACCGCCGGCGGGGCCACTACTTACGGTTGGTCAACCGGTCAGAATACCAATACTATTATGGTGTCACCTCAGACAACTACAATATATGTGGTGACAGGTACAGATAGTAATGGATGCAATGATACAGATTCACTGACCATTACATTTTTTGAAAAGCCATCCGGTATTATTCCTGATGTTGAACCGGTATATGAGCATGATCCTTTAATGATTATGGCAGGCCAATGGGACAATGCTATTGCTTACCAATGGACTGGCCCGGATAATTTCATTTCTATAGAAAGAGATAATATGATAGCTTCAGCTTCTTTTTCAAATGCTGGAATGTACACGCTTTCAGTAATGAGCCCTGATGATTGTGAAACAGTGGAATCAGTTCAGGTTCAGGTGCTGGAGAGGCCACTTCCTGTACATCTCATTAATTTTGATGGATTTTGGAATCCTAAACAAAAGTCGAATGATTTGAATTGGTCAACAGATTTTGAGTTAAATAGTGATTATTTTATAATTAAGAGAAGTTCAGATCAAAAATACTTCGAAGAAATTGCCCGTGTAAAAGCTGCCGGTAATACATCAAAAACCGTACATTATAATTTAACTGACAGGCAGATTGAGGTAGATACAAAATATACCTATACATTGACAAACGTTGATTTAGATGGCAGGAAATCTGATGCAGGAACAATAACGATTCAATCCGGTATAGGTGAAAATTTTACTTCAGGAATTTTCCCCAATCCAGCCAATGCATCTGTAAATTTATTACTCAACAGGGATATAGAAGGTACTGTACAAATTGAGTTATATAATAGTACAGGAATTCGTTTATTGACTTATCAACTAATAGACAATACTAAGAACAGAAATGTATTGGAAGGATTGATGACGGAGTATATTGCTGGTGGTGTTTATTTTATTAAAGTGACTGCCGAAACCAGAGAGGAATTTCATAAGTTAGTAATTATAAAATAAATTTTTTGGACTATTCAATGCCTGCTGAACTTTAGTATAAATAAAATCCCGTCGCTGTCCAAAGTCTTTAAAGTGTAGGACTATTATCTTTTGGTCTTCAGACCGATCTTATGAATGATGAATTGGTGCCTTGCACCTATTTTAAAATAATTATTTATTCGATGAATAAATACATCTGCTTATGACAAATCTAAGCTGTCCAAAGTCTCCAGACTTTAGGACTAATATCTTTCGGTCTTCAGACCGGTCTTCTGACTGATAAATTGGTAGGTATACTATTTTAGTTGACGGTCAAAATTTAGCCTTACACTTATTTTAAAATAGCTATTGATTCGATGAATAAATACATCTGCTTATGATGAAACTATGCTGTCCAAAGTCTTTAGAGTGTAGGACTATTATCTTTCGGTCTTCAGACCGGTCTTCTGACTGATGAATGTATAGGCCTATTTTTGTAATTTACGGTCAAAATTTAGACGTGCAATTATTTTAAAATAATTATTTATTCGATGAATAAATACATCTGCTTATGAATTTATGCTGTCCAAAGTCTTTAGACTTTAGGACGATTATCTTTCGGTCTTCAGACCGGTCTTCTAACTTATAAATGTCTAGGCCTTATTTTTTAATGGACGGTCAAATTTAGCCTT
>JBBRVQ010000011.1:0-91063 GCA_038246735.1 Chitinophagales bacterium | reverse complement strand
TCAGTTGCTACATATGGAAAATTTGAGAAGGAATTATATTACTTTAAACCAGCTGCAAGGATTAATAGAGCTATAGTAAGGAATGCTATTATAGAACTAAAATTAAAACATCCAGAAATTGAGGTTGAATTTAGTAATGAGATTGGGTGGTTAACGAATTTTGATGAATATGGCTTTACAGAAGAAACAGATTTTGTATTTGATTAATTTATAACCGCTCGGCTCAGGCTGTATTAAGTCATTCTATTGCCTAAGCTCTACCATGAATATTGATTTATTGACTTACCTGAGGATTTGCTGGAAGTGTAAAAGGTTTGCGTTTTGCTGAGTTTATAGAAATGCTAAAGAATAATAAAGTTGGTAATTTTATAGGTGATTTAGTACAAAAAAGTCCTGGTAAATCGTTTCTATGTAAACTAAAAATAGTAGGTGGTTGTTTCATCAAAGACACACCTGTACTCATGGCAAATATAAATCATCTGCACACCCTAAAAAATGCTGGTCTAGGCCTGGCAATGGCAGCTATGCCGATGGTGAGTGCTGTGCCTATCCAAGATGTGCAGCTGCTGGACTATGCAGTGGCGCACACGACCGTCAATAGTCATGGGGATATGGTTCAGGATCGATTGCTGGCTAGTGCTGATGGTACATACTATGGATTGATGGGTACAAAACCCACTACTACCAACGATCCATACACTTCAGATCAACAACGTAGCCGTGATCAATACCAAATAAACGAAACAGATTGGTATGAAGTAGCCTTCGAAGAAATCAATGGCTCATCATCTTGTAAGTTAGCACTACATAGCGACTGGATCACTCAACATGGATACAGCGTTGATGGTATCGTCAATATGAACCTTCCTGAAATGGGGATAAGCGGCTCATTCCGCATCACTTCCATCCGTCACATCATCCCACAGAAAAAACCTGTGGACGAAGACCAGAGCGATGAGTGGGAATATAGGCCTGTGACAGGATTGTTTACTCATCAGAGCAATGATGTATGGAAGATCACCTTCTATAATGGCGAATTACTCGGTGTCACAAATATCCACCCCATCTACTCGGTCTCAAAAGGCGACTGGAGTCTTGCAGGACATCTTGAGATCGGGGAAGAAGTCCTAGCTAAAGGCGGCAATACTAAGGTAATATCCAAGGAAAGAGACCTGACTATGCAGCTTGTGTATAATCTTGAAGTCAAGGATTTGCATAACTTCTTGGTGGGAGAGAGTGGTATTGTGGTGCATAATGGTTGCTTGAAAGAATATTTTCAGTTATTTTTTGGAAAGCTTACAAGAAAGAAAGTACCAGGAAAAAAGTGGGTTGATTATGCTGAAGAAAGTGGTTTAGCAACTCATATAGATGATTTAAAAGAATTCGATCAACTTGAAGCATTAGGGGAAAACTTAGGTGAAAGAATACTTCATTTCCATTTAAGTAAAGATAAAATCCCTTTTCCTGGTATTGCTGCAATAACAGAAAGTGGTGTTCCCGTTTCATTAAAAAAAGTTACTTCTGATAAAATAGGAACTTTAGGAGATAACATAAGAGCAATTGGTGAAAAAGCAACTAGTGCAAATGCAACTGAAGCCTTTGGTGGAGTTATGAAAGATATTACAGGTATGGTATCATCCGATAAATTTATATTACAGCAAATTAAAGATAAGATTACAAGTGTTCGATCATTGCATTTTGAAAATTCCACAATAGGTAAGAAGTATTTTATTGAAGGGAAGGACGCTAGTGGATGGCTTGAATTCTAATGGATATGATTGTAAAAAATTCAAGATATTACATTTTTAAGAACGAAATTCTCAATTCATATTTTGAGTTTAGAAAAGAAATTGATAATGATATATTACTAAAGATATTTATTGTAATTAATAAGCATTACCCATCATTTTTAATAAGTCGAATTGATTTTATAAAAATAACAGAATTGAAAAAATGGGAAGATGTAATCTTAGATAAATTAAAAATTACTTCGGAACATGATTTGTCAATGGATTTGATTGTACCGTTGTATTATCCATTGGCAAATGATTTCAGTAAAAATAGTTATGGACTTATTGAAGACTCAATGCATATTTATTATGGATTTGATAATGAGCATGGTAAGAGTTTTTTTGCAATAAATTTTTATGGCAATTTATATACTGATGTTGTGTGCTATTGGCATGCTGGGCCAGACCCTGATTTTGTTAATGTAGGCGGAAAGTATTTAAAACATAATATCTCAGAAATAGCATTTAAAAACAGAGCATCCATGCGATCACTGCTAATTGAACTTGAATCTTTACTGGAAGGAGAAATTGTAGAGTATTTATCACATCATTTAGATCAAAAAGATATTAATAAATACGGTATATATGATGATGCTATTTTTAGATAGAAACCTAAAGAGCTGCTACATTGGATTTGAAGCAGTCTTTAAACTTCTTATTGGTAAGCATTTTATCTATTAGCTTGAAGATAGTTTGCTTATCCTCTTCGTCAAGGTTTTGGATTAAACGAGACCATGAAACCGAAATTCAATTATTTATACAAGGATCGAGAATATTTTGCTAACTTTACCGCGGTAGTTATGTCAAGCATCAGGTGAGTTAATAGATGTGTAGTACACAAGTTACAATCTTGTGCGAGCAGGGGAGTTTAAGATGCTAATTTTATTGATCCACTGGATTACTTGTGCGATTAGGGGAACTATTAATTAAAATTTTCGTTATTTATTTATGAAATATTAATTTTATGCGCGCAATTAATTTTACCGCATATACCGAAGATCCAACGCAAGTGGAGGCAATTAAGGTATTTATGAAATCGTTAAAGATAAAGTTTGAACTAAACAAAGAAGTAGAAAGTTCTTACGATGTTAATTTTGTGAAAAAAATTAAACAAGGTGATGAAGACTTAAAAAACATGAAAGGTCGTAAGGTTACGCTGGAAGAGTTAGATGGTTTATGGACATAGTTTTCTTACCTCAGGCAGATGAAGACTTATTGTTTTGGAAAAAATCTGTTACTTGCATAAGTCATTAAGTTCCTTGATCGATAGGTTGATACCTCTACCTCGTTCAATATCTTTTTTTCCTTGGAGTATTTTTTCTACAAACTCAGGATTATAGACTTCATCTTTAGAAAACTCAAACCTAATTTTGAGAGCTTCTAAAAATGCCTTGACAACAGTAACTTGTTCGGTGGTTTGTGGATGAACGATTAAAACGTCTTGATTTTTCATGATTATAACATTAAAACTATAAATAGAGACACAAATATACAAACCACTTAGAATTAAAATTAGTTTCCAGCAAATATGTGTATATAACAAATTGCACATTTTCCAATTGCATTTTTATAATTGGTGAATTCAAGTCAAGTTATACTAATCTCTTTAATGCCAAACTGATCATCAATTATTTGGCATTGTCGCTCAAGCCGCGACCTTCCCGTCCCTTTCGGGTGCCTTCACTTCTCGCATTGTCATGCTCGACCTTACAGGATAGTTCAGTTATACTTTTTTACATTACCAAAAAAAGTAAACAAACCCGCCTGCTGCGAAGCGGGCAGGAAAGGCTAGTTCCGCTAAATCGCCCTTGCTGGCGCAAGTTTATAACTTGTGCCTTAAACATCCAACCATCGCCTTATTAACTTTAGGTTTTTGGTAAGAATTTTAATAATATCTATATACGGCTTAAACATAAAAGAGAGTGAGTACTAAGTACAAGTTTATAGATAATGATGGTATATACTTTGTAAGTTTTGCAATATCATGGGTAGATGTTTTTACCAGGCTCACCTATATCGAAATATTTATCGAGAGTATAAGATATTGTCAACAAAACAAAGGATTAAAGTTGCATGCGTGGTGCTTGATGAGCAATCATGCACATTTGGTGTTTTCTAGATCAGGTCAATATAGCCATTCAGATATTTTGCGTGATCTCAAAAAATTTACTTCAAAAAAACTCATCGAAGCTATAGAAAACAATCCATCCGAAAGCAGAAAAGAACGGATGATGAATATTTTTAGAAGTGCAGGACAAAATAAAAGCAATAATAAAGATTTTCCCTTGTTGGCGCAAGTTTGTAACTTGTGCCTTAAACATCCACCATGCCCTGTTGTGGCAGGTATAGTGAGCGAAGCCGACCATTATTTACATAGTAGCGCCAGAGATTATTTAGGAACAAAAGGCGTTTTGGATGTTGAAATATTAGAAAGACCTATGAGTCTTGAAGGTTCTGTGTTTAGTTATTAATGGCTATAGAGTAAAGGAAGTTACAAACTTGCGCAAGCAGGGGGCAACGTCATCGTAAACAATAAGGAGCTTATACTCGCACTAAACACATCTATCAACAAACGGGCATTGGAATTGGATCGGTTGAGTCGGAAATAAATAATTTACTTATATAGTTACTCTTCTATCCGTTCTATTTGTGCCCCCAATGCATTCAGTCTGCCATCGATATTTTGGTATCCGCGGTCTATCTGACTGATATTGGAGATAATACTTTCATTTTTGGCGGATAAGGCTGCTATAAGAAGAGATACGCCTGCGCGAATATCTGGAGAGCTCATTCTTATACCACGAAGCTGGAATTTACGCTCCAATCCGATAACGGTGGCTCTATGCGGATCACAAAGTATAATCTGCGCACCCATGTCTATGAGTTTATCAACAAAAAAAAGTCGACTCTCAAACATTTTTTGATGGATGAGGATACTTCCTTTGGCTTGTGTAGCAACTACAAGTACAATACTCAGTAAATCCGGAGTAAAACCTGGCCATGGTGCATCATAGATGGTCATAATTGAGCCATCGATAAAACTTTGTATCTCATAAATATCCTGTGCCGGTATATATAGATTGTCTCCTTGTATGTCTATTTTAATACCTAGTTTTTCAAAAGTAGAAGGAATAACGCCTAGATTTGGTACAGAAACATGGGTAATGGTCAGGCTGGACTGAGTCATAGCCGCCAGGCCAATAAAACTACCTATTTCAATCATGTCAGGAAGGATAGTGTGTTCTGTACCAACCAAACTTTCGACCCCGTGAATAGTCAAAAGATTGGATCCAACACCGGAGATTCTGGCACCCATATTGTTGAGCATTTTGCAAAGCTGCTGTAGATATGGTTCACACGCTGCATTATAGATCTGAGTAATGCCTTCTGCTAGGACAGCTGCCATCAGCACATTGGCTGTACCAGTTACCGATATTTCATCCATTAGAATATATGATCCGTGGAGTTTTTCAGCACCTATATAAAACAGATCTTCATTTTCATCATAAGTGAATGAAGCGCCTAGTTTTTCAAATCCTAAAAAGTGGGTATCCAACCTCCTCCTACCTATCTTATCCCCACCTGGTTTTGGTAAGAAGGCTTTTTTAAATCTGGCCAATAATGGACCAAGCAACATGACTGAACCTCTTATTTTTTTAGCATTTTCCTGATACTCAGGAGATGACAATTGTTCGGTATCTATATCATCTGCCTGAAAAGTATAGTCATTGTCATTAAGTTTTTCTACTTTAACGCCGAGGCTTTTCAATAATTCTATCTGTTTACGTATATCCAAGATGTCAGGGACATTCCTGATAGTAACTTTTTTATCGGTCAGCAGGACAGCACTAACGATTTGAAGTGCTTCATTTTTTGCTCCTTGTGGCTGTATTGACCCTGAAAGATGGGCGTTCCCTTGTACTTTGAATGCTTGATTTGACATAATTGGATGTTGTCGTTTGTTTGAGGCTCAAATATATTGCAATAAAACGTAATATTTAATTTCTTACAAATATTATTTTTATATTCCTAAGAGCGGGCAGTTCCCTTTCACAATTTATACATCACTATGCCTTTCCCAGTAGTTTTGATCTTCTACTTCTTCCAGTAGTCCCAGATAATTTTGGTATCTTATATGACTGATTTCTCCGTGCTCTACAGCTGTTTTTATTGCACATTTAGGCTCATTTCTATGAGTACAGTTGGCAAATTTACATTGATCTGCAATGGCAAAAAATTCTCTAAAATTATGGGCTATATCCATGATTTCTAAATGGGAAAAAGCTAGCGTCTTGATACCGGGAGTATCTATGATGTGGCCACCAAATGATAAATCAAACATTTCAGCAAAAGTTGTCGTATGCTGACCTTTGCCGGAAAAGTCTGAAATTTCTTCTGTTCTAAGATCTAAAGTCGGTTCTATGGCATTGACCAACGTCGATTTTCCTACCCCCGATTGCCCGGCTATAAGTGTAATTTTATCTTTTAACAATGTCTGAATTTCCTTCAGACCATCCTTGGAGACTGAAGAAGCTTTGATAACACGGTGGCCTATTTTGGTGTAAATAGTATTAAGCTCATTGTAATAAAGTAAATCATCCTTGGTATAGATATCAGATTTATTAAAGACTATAATCGCCGGTATCGAGTAAGGCTCAGTCATAATTAGAAATCGGTCTATAAATCCTACTTTTAAATTGGGATCGCGCATGGTTACAATAAGCAACACCTGATCTACATTGCTAGCCAAAAAATGCAGTTGATGTTTTTTGCGCGGTGACTGTCTTACGATGTAGTTTTTTCGCGGCGAGATGGCCTTGATTACACCTCTGATCTCATCAGAATCTTCCATTTCCAAAGTAACTTCATCACCTACAGCTATCGGATTGGTGAGTTTAAGCCCATCGAGTTTTATTTTTCCTGCGATACGACTTTTGATGATTTCTCCATCTGGTATTCTGACATTGTACCAGCTTCCGGTAGATTTAATGACTATGCCTGTCATAGAATAAAATTAACTTTTGGCGCAACAGATTGCTCATGAATGGCCGCAGATATATCCATGATTAGTTGGGGATCTTTTTCAATGGCATTTCCTACTACCAGAATATCTGCACCAGCTTTTGCATTGGCTGCTGCTCTTTCGGGATCGGCGATACCACCTCCCACTATCAGCGGAATACTGATGGCCTGACTCACTGTGTTGATCATGGATGTGGAGATAGGATTTTTTGCACCACTTCCTGCGTCCATATAAATTTGTTTTAAACCCAACATTTCTCCTGCCATTGCTGTACATAGAGCAATATCATCTTTATTTGCAGGAATAGGGCTGGTATTGCTCATATATTGGACACTTGTCATGATTCCTCCGTCGACTAACATATATCCTGTCGAAATAATCTCAAGCGGGCTAACCTTTAAAAAAGGGGCAGTAATAACGTGTTTTCCAATGAGAAGGTCTGCATTACGTCCGGAAATTAAAGATAGAAAAAGTATTGCATCTGCTTTATAGCTCAACTGATATGAATTGCCGGGAAATAAAATCATCGGAATGTGGCACATTTCTTTCATAGACTTCAGTACATAGTCAAGCATATCATTTACAACCAGACTACCTCCAATAAAAAAATAATCTACACCAGCCTCCACGGAAAGTTCGAGGACTTTACTGATTTTTCCGAGTCTAACTTTATCCGGATCTATCAGTACCACAAATTTTTTTCCTCCAGTTTTTTTGGCTTCCAGAAATTGAGTGTACAGATTATTAGCAATCATATTTTATTTTCATAAACGTACGTAAAGGTAAATATAAAACAGGTAGTACCTTCCTTTTTAAATAAAAAATAGTGGAATTTAACAAGAAAAGAATTTTCAAAATATAACTTTATGCATGATATATCACTTTGCAATGGTGTCAAAAATAAAAAAAAAAGCCTAACAATTTAATGTTAGACTCTCATCGGTAGCGTGAGGCGGGCATGATCCGCCGACCTCGCGATTATGAATCGCGCGCTCTAACCAGCTGAGCTACCACGCCGACAATCGTTTATTTCAAAACGGCTGCAAAGATAATTGATTTACCTAAAATACAATAAGAACTATAATAAAAATATTTTCAATTTTAATTGTTCTGTATCTTATTTCCGTAATATTAAGCATCTGTACCACTTATGTCGTTTACATCTATCTTATTTGGATCTGCTTCTTTTTTTAAGAAAATGGATACAATTGCAGCAGGAATAATTATAAATAAAGCACTTTTGAGTATTGTCATCAACTGACCAAAAGGTGTAAACTGACCGGCCATATCCTCTTCGACTTTTTCCAGTGCATCATTGGCCACATCTTCCGGGGTACCGAAGGATTCCATCATAGATCTGGTAGATTCGATGGCCATTTCTGCAAGTTTATCCACCAGGGATGGATCTATAAGATTTATGAGTACGATAGAAAATAGTCCACCTATCACAGCACCGACCAAACCAGTCAAGTAGGTAGTTTTTAATGCTTCCCCATAGGTTAATGTTCCACCATTTTCAACTCTTTGGGCCTTTCCTGCCAGTACAAAAAAGACCACCATGATAGCAATACCTACAAACATTTGAGTCCATAACCCCAACGGGAGAATATAATACATGACTACTTGCAGCAATATACCTGCGATAGCGTACATCACACCATACCTTACCCAGTTACTTTGAAGATCCATTGTTTTGATTTTTTAGTGTTTAATAATGGGTAAATTTATTGAATCTTTTACAATCTCCTCAGTGTTTGTATAATAATTTCTTATAAATTTTACATTATGTAAGCCTTTTGGAATAGAATCCACGTTGAAAAAACATCTGAGACCTTGTTCCTGATAATGCGGGTGTGTATAAAAGTAGCATTTATTCAAAGGTATATTTACAGAATCTATATAAAACTTAAGATTTGATGTGTAGCTTTTTAAAATCCTATCGACTTTAGCCATTTCTTCATCATTAATTTTTAGGTTCCAGAATGCTATCCTGTGATCTATTTCAACCCCGACTGAATCAATTTTTGGCTGAATCAAAATATTTTTTGTTTTTTTAAATTCTTTGTTCAACTCCCTTCTTTTTTCATATAAATCAGCCAGTTCTTCTGATTTCATCTTTTCGATCACTGAGATCTTTTTATCCGAAAGCCCCTTAAAATTAAACCACCTTATGCTTAGTCCCTTTTTTACATAGGGAAAAATAGAAGTATCCTTTTCGAGCAATTTAATCAGGTTATCATCTGTTTTTATAAAAATGGATGAAATAGGTTCAGTAACATTAAACTTCTCCAGAGAAACCCATTTTAATTTTTGTTTATTAATTTTTCGATCTTCATTTGGGTATTCCTGTAGCTTGATGTTTCTCAGGTCGTCATAATAATAGTCATCCAAAAGATTTCCATTTGAAATCAAACTATTCCGATCGGGCAAATAAGGATTTGGATTGTTTTCTAAGATAGTTTTACCGGCTATCATTAAAAATATATACGGAATCGAAAGATAAAATAGTTTGCGGGTATATGCATTGTCAATAAAATTATACAATAATGGACGATACAAAAATGATAATGTAACCGCACTATAGTATCTGTAGAGGTAATAATACAATGTAGAAATGTGTTTTTCCTTTATTTTTTTAAATCCTCCAAGTGAAATCAGATCTATAAAAACAAGTCCACCCAAAATAAAGTATAATGTACCAAAGAAACCAAAAAATGCCATTATATTTTCATTCTCAGGACTTATTTTAGTCCCGATCATCATAATAACCATTGTTTGAAGAATAAAAATCATCAGAGAAGTAAACAAAAGGAAAAGCAAAAATGTAAAGGCAAAAAGTACACTGCAAATTTTTTCGAGCCTTTCGATAAAATCATCATAACTACCTACTGTTTCTTTCAGGAATCTGGTGAACCTTTCTGAATATCCCAATGAATCATAGTCTATTTCTTGCGACACATATCTTAATCCAATCGCACCGATCCAAAGTCCTCTCAAAATTACATGTACCAGTAGATTTATAAAAAAAATCAACCACCCTGTTTTAAAAATAAACCCGACCAATCCTACTAATACTCCAATCTCACCAATGACTTCATTTTCTCTGAAGAAATTAAAATCAGATATCAATGATCTTGCTGAATAAATACCAAATATGGCAAATCCCGAAATCAGAAGTTCTAGCTGCCAAGATTCTTGCTGGAGCTTTTCCAGCCATTCTTTAAAAATAGCTTTGGAATCATCATTTGACTTGGAATCACTCATTATTTTGATTTAAAATTTACAAATAGGTTGTCTCAGTATAATCAAATTGACCAGGATGGTCTGTATTGTAATGTAAACCACGACTTTCTTTGCGCATTTCCGCTGCCTTTGTTATCAAATAAGCAATGGTGATCAGATTGCGGAGTTCGCTCAACTGAGGAGATATGATCGTCGTAGTATATAGTAATTCTGTTTCTTTATACAATAAGTGGAGTCGATCCATAGCACGCTTGAGTCGAACATCAGTACGAACAATACCCACATAACTGCTCATGATTTCTTTAAGTTCCTTCAGACTTTGGGTGATGAGCACCATTTCTTTGGGTTCTGTCGTACCTTCAGCATTCCATTCAGGAATATTGGACTCTATTTCCAAAAAATCTATATTTTTCAAAATATCCTGATGAATCCTGTCAGCAAAGACAAGACCTTCCAGCAGCGAGTTGGAAGCAAGTCTATTTGCTCCATGGAGCCCAGAATTGGTACACTCACCTGCTGCATAAAGTCTGGATATGGAAGTTTTTCCCATTTCATCTATGAGAATTCCGCCACATAAATAATGACAGGCAGGAACTACCGGTACAAAATCTTTGGCAGGGTCTATACCAATACTTCTGCATTTGTCTGTGATATTCGGAAAATGGGTATAAAAAGCCTCCTGATCCAGATGTGTACAATCCAGATATTCATACTCATCCCCGCGCATTTTCATTTCATTGTCAATGGCTCTAGCCACGATATCCCTCGGTGCCAGTGATAATCGTTCGTCATATTTATGCATAAATTCTTTCCCATCTGTGGTTTTGAGAATGGCTCCAAATCCCCGCACGGCCTCAGATACAAGAAAAGATGGATTTTCACCTGCCGGATTGTATAGTGACGTAGGATGAAATTGAATAAATTCCATATTGGCTACCCTACCTTTTGCTCTGTAAACCATGGCGATGCCGTCACCTGAAGCAATAACCGGATTCGTAGTGCTTTTATATACTTGACCTGCACCTCCTGTAGCAAGTACAGTCACTCTGGCCAGAAAGGTCTCTATTTCTTTGCTTTTTTTATTAAAGACATATGCACCATAACATTCAATATCCGGGGTAAGGCGAGTGATGTTTTTTCCTTTGTGGTGTTGGGTGATGATATCTATTGCAAAAAAATGTTCATGAAAGATGATGTTACTATATTGTTTTGCCTTTTCGTTGAGCGTACGTTGGATTTCCCACCCTGTGATATCTTTGTAGTGCAGTATGCGGTTTTCTGAATGACCTCCTTCCCGACCAAGATCGTAATCCCCTTGTTTATTTCTATCAAATCTGGCACCCCAGTCGATAATATCTTTCACCCTCTCAGGACCTTCTTTTACTACTATTTCTACTATTTTTTTATCGCATATACCATCACCTGCGTCTAATGTATCCGCCACGTGTTTGGCAAAATTATCCATATCATTGTCCCAAACAGCGGCTACACCACCCTGCGCATAGCTTGTATTGGATTCCTTTTCATTGGTTTTGGTCACAACGGTGATCTTAAGATCCGGTCGTTTCTCTGCCATTCTGATAGCAAATGAAAACCCGGCAACTCCTGCACCTATTACTAAAATATCAGTCTGTATCAAAATACTAAAATTTAATCCAATAATATAACAAATGTATACATTCGGTAAACAAATGCCCAAAAATATACTTCATAATCTTTGTCTGAAAATTGATTTTAACATACGAGTCAGATGGCTTTGCATATAAAAAATCAAATGATCTTAATGATATTTGATGATACCTTATTTGATCAGTGATTTTACTTCATGGATTGTGACTATTTTATCAGATTTATTTCCCCAACTATTGAGTATATAATTCATGACATCCACTATTTCTTCCTCTGACAGGCCGGGCAAAGGCATATTGCCGTTATACTCTATACCGTTTACTTTTATTTTTCCCTTTTGACCATATTTAACAGACCGTATACTCTCATCGCGGTATTTTTTTAGAAAATCTGATTTGGCCAATGGAGGAAAAATCTTTTCCGTTCCTTCCCCGTTTGGTTTATGACAGACCATACAAAAGTCGTTATACACATCTTTCCCTTTTGCCATACTTTTAGAGAGTTCTTCATCCTGGATAAATGAAAAACCTGTGAAAAAAATAAACAAAACAGCCAATCGTTTAATCTGATTCATATGGAGGGTAAGATTTTATAAATTCCTTTGCCTTCAATAGCAACGTAAATATATCCGTCATTGCTGATTTTTACATTTCTTACCCTGCCTGAATCGGGCATAATTTTTTCCCGGTATGTTACTTTATTGTCCTTAATGTCGAGGCGTTCAAGATACTGAAACTTAAGTGACCCTATCAGTAGGCTACCTTTCCAATCCGGGTATTTATCAGAATGAATGAAAGCCATTCCACTGGGGGCTATAGAAGGCACATAATAGTAAAATGGCTGTTCCATACCAGGCATTTCAGTTTTTTCAGTAAGAATAGTATTGTCATAGTTTATACCATAACAGATGACAGGCCAACCGTAATTTTTACCTTTCTGAATGATGTTGATCTCATCCCCACCCTGTGGCCCATGCTCATTTTCCCATATCTGACCTGTGACCGGATGTTTGGTCATACCTTGTGGATTTCTATGTCCATAGCTGTAAATAGCCGTTTTTGCACCTATTTCGTTTACAAAAGGATTGTCGGCAGGTATGGTTCCATCATCCTTAAGACGATATATTTTCCCACCATCTTTGGTGATATCCTGCGGATTGACGAAATGATCTCCCCTATCCCCTATACCGAAATATACGTAGCCATCATTATCAAAAACAATTCTTGACCCAAAATGATATGGTTTAGTGGTATTTGGAGCTCCTTTGTATAAAATTTGTTTTTCTATCAAGGCATCATCTTTGATTTTTGCTCTCATCAATGCTGTATTTCCACCTTTTTCATCGCCATCTGAAGAAGAATAAGTGAAATATATCCAACCGTTATTTTTGTAATCAGGGTGAAGTTCCACATCCATTAATCCACCCTGTCCTCTTGCATAGACTTCAGGAACTTGCTTGATCTCGGTTTTTATACCATCTTTAAAGTGTATTAACTTTCCTTTTATTTCAGTGATCAGCATGCTGCCATCCGGCAAAAATGTCATTCCCCATGGAATATCTAGTTCCGGCACAATCAATTCTGTCGAATAATTAAGTTTTTTAGGTGTGTTAATGGTAGTGTCATCTTTTTGGCCAAAACACGCTTTGACTATTACGATGAATATGAATGAACAAAAGAACCTTATCATTATTTTTCTATTTCTTAATTTACTGTAAACAATATTTAATTCATTTAGATTTTTCTTATCATGTTTATTCCATCCCTGATTGGTAAAATAACATTTTCAACCCTTGTATCTTTAAGTATTTTTTTGTTGAATTCATCAATAAGTGCTGTTTTTTTATCTTTTTTTTTATCCAGAATTTTACCACTCCACAATACATTGTCAGCGAGTATAAGGGCTCCTGGACTGCATTTGTCAATAATAAGATCAAAATACATGCTATAAGCTTCCTTTTCCGCATCAATGAAAACTAAATCAAAAACAATGTCCAAGTGAGGTATAATACTTTTAGCATCACCAACTATAAGTTGAATTTGCTCAGAATGACCGGACAAAGAAATAAATTCTGAAGCAATCTGTGCATTTTCGGCATCATACTCTATGGTAATCAATTTTCCTTTGGGGGCAAGACCATGTGCAAGACAAATGGCAGAATACCCGGTAAAAGTGCCTATCTCAAGGATATTTATTGGCTGCTTAATTTTACTGATCATGGTCAACAAACTGCCCTGTAACTGTCCGGACAACATCCTCGGAGATAAAGTGCGCAAAAAAGTGGCCCGCTCAATCTCCGATAATACAGGATCAAAAACTGTGGAAAGATTTTGACAGTATTCATTAATTTCTGAAAGAATATCTTGCATATTACAGTTTAACCTGATTAAATTTTTTATTGAGATAGGGATATGTTAATACGGAAAGTACAATGATAGAAGCACCAAGATAAAACATGGCATTGAGCTCTTTATGTTCTTTTAGTATCACAATAGCCAACAGAATACCATATACCGGTTCGAGGTTGATGACCAGATTGGAAGCAAATGCAGAAAGATATTTTAAAGCTTGCAGCGTGAGCACGTGTGCCAATGTAGTACAAAGCAATGCCAGAATGACCAGAAATATCCAGTCATAAATACTTGTAGGCAAGAAAACTGAAGGCTGATTTCCCGAAATCCAAAGAAACATCAGCATTATAGTGATCATGCCCCAAGCGCTGGATAGTTCAATAAATGAAATAGTATACGGATCAGCACCTTTTATATTGGCTTTATTTAAGGTTGAAAATATAGCGGCCAGAAATGCCGATGCCAGACCTACCCACACCCCAGCCATGTAGCTTAAGTCTATACTATTGACCACCAGTAGCATACCCGGGATAATCATTGCGCTAAGCATCAAATCAAGTTTATTGAATTTTGTCCTAACCAAAATGGGCTCTATCAAAGATGTAAATAGGGATGTTGTGCTCATACATATGAGGGAAACAGATGCATTGGAAAGTTTAACAGAACCATAAAAACAAATCCAGTGCAAACCTATAATCATACCAATGATGGCATAGGTTCTGATCTGTTTTCCGGATAATTCTCTAACTTTTTTTCCGAACTGGATAAAAAAAATTAAACTAAAAGAAGTCAGTAAAACTCTCCACCAAACGATCATGACAGCGGAAAGCTGTATCAGGTCCCCAAGTATAGCGGTAAATCCAAAGAGCAATACAGCGATATGTATCTTTATATAAGCTCCTTTTTCGTTTGTAAAAGCCATATCTCAATTTAAAGCGGCAAATATACCAATATATTTGAAGTCAGATTGGTTATATATTTAAAAGCAACCATGTCTTTATATATCTTCAAAAAGAAATGATGTATATAAATTTATGCATCTAAAGTTAAACATTTAACCTAAAAACACTAAGTTTGTGGCATAAACAAACTTTTTTTGATATGCCTGATGTAAAACTGTTTTCCGGAACAAAATCCCTATATCTTGCAGAACGTATTTCAGATTACTACGGATATCCATTGGCAGATATTACCGTAAAAACATTTGCCGATGGTGAAATGCAGGTTGTAATCAATGAGTCGGTGAGGGGATCATACACATTTTTTATTGCTTCCACTTTTGGTCCGGCAGATAATATCATGGAGTTGTTATTGATGATTGATTCCGCCAAAAGAGCATCTGCTGGCTATATTACTGCTGTAATACCATATTTCGGCTATGCAAGACAAGATAGAAAAGACAAGCCCAGAGTACCCATTTCTGCAAAATTGGTGGCAAATATACTTCAGGCATCAGGGGTAAACAGAATAATGACCATGGATCTGCACGCAGAACAGATTCAGGGATTTTTTGACATACCGGTAGATCACCTCAAAAGTGAAGCAATATTTATCCCGTATCTTGCAAAACTTGATCTCAGTAATGTAACTTTTGCATCCCCTGATGTCGGTGGCGTCAAAAGAGCCAGAAGTTATGCCAAATATTTTGAAAGAGATCTGGTCATTTGTGATAAAGAAAGAAGGGTTGCAAATGAAGTAGCCAGTATCACTGTAATAGGTGATGTACAAGGAAAAGATGTGATACTTATCGATGATATTATAGATACGGCGGGAACATTATGCAAAGCCGCGGATGCGCTCATAGAAAAAGGAGCGAAAAGCGTAAAGGCTATACTGACTCATCCTGTTCTTTCCGGCAATGCTTACGAAAATATAAATAGTTCCAGAATTTCTGAAATTATTGTTACTGACAGTATTCCACTAAAAGGACAGTCTGATAAAATCAGGGTGCTGTCCTGTGCAAAACTATTTGCCAGAGCGATAAGAAATACACACGAATACAAGTCTATAGCTGCTTTGTTTGTGGATAAAGGAATTTTGTAAAAGAGTCGTTTTACTATGGTTTTGTGTGTGCTTAATCTATTTTTTTGAATAACAATTTTTCATTAAATTGTTTCTTTAAAAGAATATGCTGATTGTAGTAGCTGTCACAAAATTTCTTATTAGAATATACAAATTAGTAACTAAATAACGTTTTAAGTAAATAGATTATTGGTAGTGTAATTTCAGCTTACACGGTTTGCTAAATAAAAAGAATAAAACAAGCAACTACAAGGGAAAAAATTATAATAAAAAATTGCACAAAATATAAAGAAAGATATATCTTTGCGGCTCTTTAGAAATAACGATAAGTATTAAGATATGGTATCTGTAGAAATTCATGGAAGTACAAGGTCTGAGTTTGGAAAAAAAGGCTCAAGAAATGACAGGAAAAGTGGACATGTTCCTGCTGTAATGTACGGTGGTGATGAAGTAATTCATTTTAATGTCACTCCTGCCGGAGTAAGACACTTGATATATACGCCCGATTTTAAGTTAGCCGATTTAGTAATAGATGGTAAACACTATAAAGCCATCCTAAAGTCTGCACAATTTCAGCCTGTCACGGATCAGTTGTTACACATAGACTTTCTTCGACTGATAGAAAAAACCCCAATAAAAGTAGAAGTTCCTTTAAGATTCAAAGGAGTATCGCCAGGTGTAAAGTTGGGAGGAAAACTTATTCAGCATTTGAGAAAAATTAAAATCAAAACTACTCCTGAGTTTTTGGTAGATGAGTTGAAAGCCGATATTTCAAAACTTGATCTTGGCCAGGCTTTAAGAGTAAGAGAGGTAATTGTACCTGAAGGTATAGAAATTATAAACAACGCTGCTACGCCTGTTGCTTTGATAGAAATACCTAGAGCATTGAAAGCTGCTGCTGCTGCAGAAGCAAAAGCAGATCAAAAAGTTGCAAAGAAAAAGAATTAAAACTTAAAGTTAGCATAGGTAAAATAATTTAAAGCCCTTTCTTTACAGTAAGGGCTTTTTTATTTGTTGCAAAATTCCTTAGACTCTAATTCTGTAATCTTCCCATCTTTAAATATAATAATATATCGAAGAGAAGCATTCTCATCTTTTAATTCTTTGACTCGCAACTCAAGTGCTGCAAATCTTTCTTCTATGGTTAATATTGATGCGATAACTAATACATTTTATGATACCTGTACTACTTATCATTCGTGGTTGGTTGTTCAAATTAAAACCAAATATATAACTTTCTAAAATATGTTGTTTACTTTTGACCTAAATAATAAAAAAATTCATAATTTTTTTCATAAGTGTTTTTAGGCTCATTTCAGGATATTTTAATCTTGTTATTTAATATTAAATATCGTATTTCAAATATTATGCCATATTATTATTATCATTTTCGTTTAGGTGGGCTATAAAGACTTATTGTAAGTTGCAATCTTATGGAAAAATAAACATGTGTGGTTTCAATCCATATTGCATTTGATTGTATTTGGGGAATTAATATGCTTGTATTATTTTCTGTAGTTTCTATGAAACATAAAAAAGATTGTTCCTGAACCACAAAAATTACCTACTTGAATTTGAATTATCATACTACTATTTGTATAAATGTAGAATAAGATATGTTACGTTTAACATCGTGACTTTTTGCAATTGATAAATTCAAAATCCTATATTTTAATTTGTGCTATGATGGTTTATTCTTTCATATAACTTTCTATTGGAGGGCAAATACAAATAAGATTTCTGTCGCCATAGGCACTGTCTACCCTTGCTACACTTGGCCAAAATTTGTTTCCACTCTTCAGATAAGGAAGTGGAAAGGCTGCCTTCTCTCTGCTATAGGAGTAAACCCATGTATCACTTGTCACCATGCCGGCAGTATGTGGTGCATTGGTCAATACATTTGAATGTTGATCCATCTCACCTGATGCCACCTGGTCTATTTCTTTTCTTATTTCCAGCATCGCATCGCAAAATCTGTCGAGTTCCCCTTTATCTTCACTTTCTGTTGGCTCGATCATGATAGTACCAGCTACCGGAAAAGAAAGTGTTGGAGCATGAAAACCATAGTCCATCAGTCTTTTTGCCACATCTTCAGCACTTATACCTGCTGCTTTAAACTGCCTGAGGTCTACAATCATTTCATGCGCTGCCCGACCTTTCTCGCCGGAATACAATATAGGATAGGATTTTTCAAGTCTTGCTTTGATATAATTGGCGTTTAATATGGCATACCTGGTCGCATCTGTCACACCTTTTGCACCCAACATCCTGATATATCCATAAGATATGAGCAGTATGCTAGCACTTCCCCAAGGAGCTGAAGACACAGCATGGCCTGCTTTCGAACCACCGGTACTGACCAAAGCATGCCCTGGTAAAAATGGTGCAAGTTTACTATTTACACAGATGGGGCCCATCCCAGGACCTCCACCTCCATGAGGTATAGCAAAAGTTTTATGAAGATTAAGATGGCAAACATCAGCTCCTATGATGCCAGGGCTCGTAAGTCCTACCTGAGCATTCATATTGGCACCATCCATATAAACCAAGCCACCATTATGGTGAATTATATTACAAATGTCTTTTATAGAAGTTTCAAATACACCATGAGTACTTGGATAAGTAACCATAAGGCATGCCAGTCTTTCTTTGTATTGGTCAACTTTGATGTTCAAATCATTCATATCAACGTTTCCTTTTTCGTCACAAGCGACTACCACCACTTCCATGCCACACATAACCGCAGAAGCAGGATTGGTGCCATGTGCAGATGACGGAATCAAAGCTACCTTTCTATGGCTCTCATTTCTGTCATCATGGTATGCCTTGATCGTGAGGAGACCAGTATATTCGCCTTGAGCTCCAGAATTTGGCTGGAGAGAGCAGGCTTCAAATCCTGTAATTTCTGAGAGATAGGCTTCAAGCTCTCTGAATATTTGCTGATAACCTTCTGATTGATTTGTTGGTACAAAGGGGTGTAAGTTTGAAAATTCCGGCCATGTTATAGGTATCATTTCTGAAGCTGCATTTAGTTTCATGGTACATGAACCAAGTGATATCATAGAGTGCACCAATGATAAATCCTTATTTTCAAGACGCTTGATGTATCGCATCATTTTACTTTCTGTATGAAAAGACGAAAATACAGGATGAGTAAGTATGCTGCTTTTTCTACCCATCTCGCCATGGACACTAATATCCTGTGAGTCTTTGAATGGCGCGACGATGCCGTTTACATTTTCAAAAAGATCCAAAATTCTTTTTACATCCGCCAAGTTTGTGGTTTCATCGAGTGAAATAGTGATATTTTCATCAGAAGGATAATAAAAATTAATCCCAGCTATTTCACTTTCGTCTTTTACTTTCTGTACAGTCACCTTATTCGTATGGATGGTGATGGAATCAAAATAAGATGTAGTAACAACATTGTACTGCTTCGTTTTCAGGTTTTCAGCCAGTATTTTTGTATGATTATGAATGGTTTCAGCAATTTCCTTTATGCCATCAGGACCGTGATAAACGGCATACATTCCTGCCATAATAGCCAGCAAAGCCTGAGCCGTACAGATATTGGATGTTGCTTTTTCCCTCCTGATATGCTGCTCGCGTGTTTGAAGTGCCATCCTAAGCGCCGGATTACCATGTACATCGACCGATAATCCTATGATACGCCCTGGGATAACCCTTTTGTTGTCCTCCTTGGTAGCAAAAAAGGCTGCATGCGGGCCCCCAAATCCTATTGGCACACCAAATCTCTGTGTGTTGCCAATTACAATATCTGCTCCCCATTCTCCCGGTGGTGTAAGTAAGGCAAGACTCATGATATCTGCGGCTACTACTATCTGAATCTCTTTTTCATTACAATCTATAGCAAATGCCCGGTAATCATTTATCTGACCCTCAGCATCTGGATACTGTAACAGGACTCCGAAATACTCCTCCGTCATTTCTAACGTTTTCCAATCCCCTGTCACCACTTCTATATGCAAAGGCTGTGCTCTGGTGATGACTACATCAAGGGTTTGTTTGTATACTTTGTTGTCTACAAAAAATTTAGTGGCTGGATTTGTTTTCCTTTTTTTATTGTGAATGCCTTCTGACATTGCCATCGCTTCAGCCGCTGCTGTGCCTTCATCAAGCAATGACGCATTGGCAATTGGCAAGCCGGTCAAATCTGATACCATGGTCTGAAAATTAAGTAGAGCTTCTAGTCTCCCCTGAGCTATTTCTGCCTGATATGGTGTGTATTGTGTGTACCAACCCGGATTTTCAAAGATGTTTCGAAGAATGACGGATGGTGTAATCGTTCCATAATAACCCTGGCCGATATAAGTTTTGAATACTTTGTTTTTAAATGAAATATCCCTTAACATAGTGAGATATTCATACTCATTTAATGCATCAGGCAGTTGGAGTTGCTGTTTCATTCTAATGCCATCAGGCACAGTCTCATCTATCAGTTGGTCAAGTGAGTCAACACCGATCACTTTGAGCATTTCATTGATTTCAGATGATGAAATTCCTATGTGTCTTTTGGCAAAATTGGTAAGGGTATACGAAGACATTCTTATTGATTTGGTTGGTTGTAAAACGATGCACGAAGGTAAATGTTTTTTATATTTTTATAAACATGATATTGTTCATATTGAACAAATTATTTTAAAGAATCTTAATTTGTATGTTGAGAATTTAATAGGACATTTTAGCCGAGTAGCAAATGTTTGCAATATTGAATTTGCATAACTTGAGACTATTAGGAAAATCAAGAGTATTGATCATGATATCTAAAAATACTATTGGATAGAAAAATGTTTACCTTTTATCCACTTTTGTCTATAAAAATGATAAAACCTACCGAGCAACTATACGCATAGATAAAAAAATATGTAATTTATAATAAATATAATGTAATTTATACTTGACATTATGTAATTTATAACATACATTTGTACTTTATTTAAAATTTTAAAATAATGAATAATGAACACAAATTTATTACTACCTTACAAGTTCAGGAAATGGGGATGGGTTATCTTTATACCATCTTTTATTTTAGGTGTACTTGTACTTTTTCTCAGTGTACAGTTTGATTGGTTGGGAAGTAAGGTATTTTCCATTTATGCCGGAAGTGGGTTGAAAATACTGAACGATAGAGATACAGGTCAATTCTTTAGTATTATATCAGGCAATTATACACAGACATTTGTTGGTGTTTTATGCCTAGTATCTCTTATGATGATTGCTTTTTCAAAAGAAAAAACCGAAGATGAATTTATCTTGCTCACCAGAATGGACTCTCTGCTTTGGGCAACATATATCAACTATTTTATACTTATTTTCTGTTTTTTATTCTTTTTCGATTTTGAATTTTTGTATATTATGATCTTTAACATGTTTACAATTCTGATATTTTTTATATTCAGATTTAACTATATACTATACAAAGAACGTAAAAATATGCCTTATGAAAAATAATCTCAGAGTAGAACGAGCTATAAAAAATATTACCCAAGAAGAATTGGCCAGGATAATAGGTGTATCACGTCAGGCCATCAATTCGATTGAAGCGGCAAAATATGTTCCTTCTACTGTATTGGCCATCAAGCTATCTGATTATTTTGGGAAAACGGTCAACGATATCTTTTTTCTCGAAGAGTCAGATTGAGTCAAAGTTTGCTTTAAGGCAAAAATCCTTTAACCACATTGCCATGTTTGATGACCATATCTACATTCTGAAGCAAAGCGATATGCCTTAATATGTCACCCTTTACTGTAATGATGTCTGCATATTTACCTTCACTGATGGTACCATATTTGTCATCTACTCCCATCATTTTGGCGGGCCAGTAGGTAGCTGCTTTTATAGCATAGGAAGCATCCATCTTAAATTCATTGACCCATACGTCCAACTCGTTCCAAGTACTCTGGCAATGGAATTTCATCGGTATACCACTATCCGTACCGATTAATAACACCACACCTGCATCTTTCAACTGGTTTATTTTTTTTTCGAGTGTTGGCTTACGTATGGGTGTAAGCTGAAAGTAAGGCATTCGTCCCGGGTATCTCAAAGACGATTTGATGTCAGCGATAATATCGTCCGGCAAACCCAAGTGCCAGCAGTCTCCATCCAGTTTTTCAGGATTGTCGCGCATATATTCGTAATTGTACAAGCCTTCCACAGTCGGTGTCCAGAATAAAGGTCCTTTGCTCATCTGAGCAGTTCTTTCCTTAATCATCGCGATAATATCTTCGGGATATTCAGGGGCTGAACTTAAGCCCGTATGTTCAAAGTTATCCACGCCAGCTTTCAGACCTATCCTTATTTCATCCGGTCTATGACTATGCGCTACTACTTTAAGGTTTCTTTTATGTGCCTGATCCACAATAGCTTTGACTTCTTCAAAAGTCATCTCATCATGATCAATCAACTTTATGCAGTCGACGCCCGCATTGGCCAGTTTATCTACTTTTGCGCGGGCATCGACAGGGCCATTGATTCCCCATCTAAATGCTTCTGTGCCCGGATATGGTTTATGTTGAAGAAAAGGTCCTGACATGTACATAGTAGGACCGGGAATTTCACCTTTATTGATTCGGTCTCTTACATGCATACTAGCATCAAGCGGAGCACCCAAATCCCTGGCACTGGTTACTCCTGCCATCAGCAATTGGTGTGCGGACGAAGGCATGATCACATGCTCAAATCTGTCAATATATGCCGTATCCCAGTGTGTATAATCACTATGCCCATTGATCATCAAGTGGACATGCATATCCCAAAGACCAGGCATAACAGACATTCCTTCGGTCGAAATGATATCATATTCCTTAGGCACCTGAAGATTGCCCTGATGCCCAACTGCTGTAATCTTATCTTTATCAATGAGAATAACACTATTGTATAATGGCTTGCCACCAAATCCATCTATCAAAGTGCCACCAACCAAGGCTTTTTTTTGAGCAATTACAAAAAATGAAGACAACATAATTGCTATTAAAAGAAGTCTGCGGGTACACATATTTAATAAGTATTAAAGTGAAAAAAATTAACCTATCAAATATATGACACTATTTGGAGATTCGTTGCATACTTTAACCAATTCTTTTTTCGTATATTAGCATATGTATTGGAAGATTTATCTGGTAGCAGGATGGTTGTTGTTGTTTTGTACTGACTTATTTAGTCAGGCTGTATCAGGTACACCATTAAAAAAGAAAACATACCAGCTTACAGATTGCAGATTAAAAATAGATGAAAATACACTGATCCCTAATTCAATTTTTATCACATCAGGTTCAGATACACTTACTTCATTTAAAATTTATAACAATATTTTAGTTTTTGATGACCAAGAATGCACTGTCTATCGGGACAGTTCTATTTTAGTACAATACAGGACTTTTTCATTTAATGTGGAAAAACCATATTTTGTCATTGACTCCTCGCTATTAACTTTTAAAGAAAAAGCACTTATCACAGGATATGAGTACAATCCCAACAGTGGTAAAAAAAATATAATCGATGCAAAAGGATTGGATTACAGAGGTAGTTTCTCCCGCGGATTATCAGTAGGAAATAGTCAGAGTCTTGTGCTAAATTCAAACTTTGATATGCAGCTCATTGGTGACCTGGGAAACGGACTTAAAGTAGTAGCAGCCATATCTGATGAAAATCTTCCTATTCAGGCACAAGGTAATACACAACAGTTGCAGGAGTTTGACAAAGTTTTTATTCAAGTCAGTAAGGATCGTACATCTGTCACTGCCGGCGACTATGAACTACGTCGTCCCGATAGTTATTTTATGAATTATTTTAAAAAATTAAAGGGCGTGAGTCTGGCTTCCACTTTCAATGCAGGTAAAAATGCTGAAGTATTCACAAAAGGAAGTTTTGCTATATCAAGAGGAAAATTTGCCCGCCAGACTGTCCCCACGAAAGAAGGTAATCAGGGGCCGTACCGTCTGATAGGAAATAATGGTGAGCGATTTATTATTGTATTAGCCGGAACAGAAAAAGTATTTTTTAATGGTATACTATTGACTCGTGGCTACGACTACGACTATATTATAGACTATAACAGAGCAGAAATCACTTTTTCGCCAACACGCGTTGTAGCCAGAGATAGCAGGGTAATCATTGAATTTGAATATACAGATATTTCTTATCTCAGATCATTATATGCTGCACAAAGTGAATATAAAAGCGACCGATGGCGTTTAAATTTTAACTTTTATTCTGAGCAGGACAGTAAATCTACTACCGGAGACGTGCAGCTTGACTCTATAGATATTAAAATTCTACAAGAAAGTGGAGATGACCTAAGTAAATCAGTGCGCAATAGTCTTCGTCTAATCGGAGAATCAGAAAAAAAAGAAGCCACCAGAATTCTGTATAAAGGCATATCAGATCCGGTAGATCCCAGTAACATTATCCTTTATTTCACTGAAAATATTGACAGTGCACAGTACTCTGCGGTATTCTCAGAAGTAGGGGCAGAAAAAGGAGCCTATATCATAGACAATACCAAGTCTAAAAATGCCAGAGTATATCTATATGTTGGAAAAAATATGGGGACTTATCTCCCTGTTGTCCAACTGATACCGCCGGAACAAAAACAATTAATAACCGTAAACGGATATTATAAACTGGGTAATAATTCTGAAGTATTTGCAGAGATAGGTCTTAGTAATCTTGATAAAAATCGTAGGTCTGCTATAAATAATGAAGATAACACAGGCCTTTCGTCACATGTAGCATTAAGTCATTCCATGAAAATGGACAGTGCTTCCAAATGGACACTGAAAGGAAATCTAAAACATGAATTTGTGCAAAAAAACTTTAATGCGCTCAATCCTTTCAGGGCGCCGGAGTTCATAAGGGACTGGAATATTGATCAGATCGTTGCCAAAGCAGATGAAAGTCTGTTATTGAGTAATCTTAATCTTACCAGCAAATCAGGAATAAGTGTTGAATATGGATATAATAGATTTGATAAAGCAACGCTGTACAATGGCGCAAAACATGATGCATCTGTCAAATATCAAGGTGATCGTGTACAATTCAAGGCTTTTACAAACTATCTCACATCAAAGTCAGGTTTTAATGACCAAAAGACTACTTTTATCAGACCTAATATGACATTTCTATACCACTTGGATAAAAAAAATAATTGGAAAGTGGGCACTGAATACGATGCGGAATCAAATGTTTTACATAGTATAAATACTGATACACTTAAGAGCAAAAGCTATTCTTTTCAGACTACCAAGTGGTTTATTACCAATGATTTTAATAAAGATTTTGCCATCAAACTCGCTTTTTCCAATCGTAACGATTTTTTTGCAAAAGATAAAGATCTTAGAAAAGCATCCAATGCAAAGGAAATTGAACTCGCAGGAAAATGGCTTTTTTCAACAAATTCAGATCTATCTTGGAGCTTGATAGGCAGAGATCTGAAGATAATAGAGGCAGAATTATTGCCAACGGATAGAAGTAAAAAAACGATTCTCGGGAGATTGGATTATACTTTTGCAGCCATCAATCAAGGTGTAAGATCGACTACATCATACAATACAAACTCTGGACAGGAGCCAAAAATTGAATATATATTTCAGAAAGTAGAAATAGGACAAGGTGATTATTTTCTCATCAATGAATCAGAAAATCCCAATCTGAGTAATATTCAGGATTTCAGATATGACCCGAGCAATCCCCTTTCAAATTACATCAGGCTCACATTGACAAATAATGAGTTTATCCGCACCAACAATCTGGAAATAAATCAAAATCTGACTATTGATCCTTCAAAATTCATAAAAATAAAAGAAGGCAAAAAACGAAGCAAGGCATACACTTTTTTCTCCCGCTTTAGTTCACTTTCAAATTTCAGAATTACTAAAAAACAAATGGAGAATTCTGCCACACCTTTGATTTCATACTTGGATTTTTCACTTTCAGATACATCTCTAGTCGCATACAACTCCTTAAATACCAATACGATTTTTTTTAATCGGGGAAATGTAAAATATGATATACAAATAGGCAACCGAAACAATCAGAATCGCATCGTACAGGTAAATGGAAGGGAAGATAGAGGCCTCGATGATTTATTTTTACGCACTCGATGGAACATTAAAAATAAAGCTGACCTGTTCTTTATCATTGAAAAGTCGCTGAAATCATACCAATCGGAATCATTTGAAGATAGAAATCTTAGTATTCAGATATTAAAACTCAGACCTGAACTGAGTATACGTCCCAGTCAAAATTCAAGAATTAATCTGAAATACAATTATCAGGATAAAAAGCAACAGATACTTACTAAAGATGTAGCATATATTAATGAATTTACTTCAGAATTTACTTTACGTAAAGCCAATACGTATAGCATTGATGTTTCTCTAAGTTATGTTAACATCAATTTTTCAGGGAAGGCAAATTCGCCAATAGAATACGATATGCTTGAAGGGCTTAAAAATGGTAAAAACTATCTATGGAATGTTATTTATACAAAAAGACTTGCAAAAAATATAGACCTTACGATCAACTATGAAGGCAGAAAAACTGGTATCTCTCCTGTAGTAAATGTAGGTAGAGCGCAGATAAAAGCAACTTTTTAAATTGATTTTGGTAAAAAGGATTTTCTTATAACCAAAACTTATATGAAATAATGTCAAACTATAGGTGGTAATCATAAAAAAAGGGCGGTAAAAATTAATTCACTTCCCTTTTCTTAATTCTTAATGAAAATTTGATCTATCCAATTACATTCTTACCTCTCTATTAAGGATAGCAAGTTCATCATCTGGAACAGGTCTTTTTCCTATCAGTCTTTCTACATCCGATTTCAGTAAAACTTCTTTTTCCAGCAGCATCGATGCCAGTTCGTTGAGTTCGTGTCTTTTTTCAGTAAGCAGATCCTGGGCACGTTGATATTGAGCTTCAATAAGGATTCTTACTTCATCATCTATCAATCTTGCTGTTTCATTGGAGTAAGGTTTACTAAACTGGTCCTGAGACATCGCATAAAATGATACATTGCCTACATTTTTGTTCATACCATAGACAGTTACCATGCCATATGCCATTTTGGTTACCTGATCAAGGTCGTTTTGAGCACCGGTAGATATTTTGTCAAAAACTATTTTCTCTGCTGCTCTTCCACCGAGTGTCATGCACATTCTGTCAAGTAATTGTTCTGTCCGGATGATATATTCTTCTTTTGGCAAATATTGGGCATAGCCAAGGGTCCCCATTCCTCTTGGTACAATGGTAACTTTAACCAATGGACTGGCATGTTCTAAAAACCAGCCACATATAGCGTGCCCCGCTTCGTGGTAAGCAATAATTTCTTTTTCTTTTGGAGAAATGAGTTTGTTCTTCTTCTCTAATCCACCGATCACCCTATCCAATGCATAATTGAAATCATCCAGATCAACTTCAGTTTTATTTCTTCGGGCAGCTATCAATGCAGCTTCATTGCATATATTGGCGATATCAGCACCTGCAAATCCGGGTGTCATTTCAGACAATACGTTGGGTAATACATCGGGGCCAACTTTTATGGATCTCAGGTGAACTCTAAATATTTCTTCTCTACCTAAAAGATCTGGCGGATCGATACCTATCTGCCTATCAAATCTCCCCGGTCTAAGTAATGCGGTATCAAGGATATCCGGACGGTTTGTCGCTGCCATCATGATCACTCCTTTATCGGTACTAAAACCATCCATTTCTACCAAAAGCTGATTGAGGGTATTTTCTCTTTCGTCATTGCCTCCCTGAATGGCATTACGTCCTCTAGCTCTCCCTATTGCATCTATTTCATCAATAAATACGATACAAGGTGCTTTTTCTCTGGCTTGTTTAAATAAGTCTCTAACTCTGGAAGCACCCACTCCTACAAACATTTCCACAAAATCAGATCCGGAAATAGAGAAAAAAGGTACACCTGCTTCTCCTGCAACAGCTTTGGCAAGTAGTGTTTTCCCAGTACCCGGAGGACCTACCAATAGCACTCCTTTAGGAATTTTACCTCCCAGAGAAGTATATTTTTTTGGATTTTTTAAGAAATCCACTACTTCCATTACTTCTACTTTAGCTTCATTGAGACCGGCTACATCTGCAAAAGTAACATTGACCTTAGCATTCTGATCAAAGAGAGTAGCCTTAGACTTTCCTATGTTAAATATCTGTCCGCCGGGGCCACCTGCTCCGCCGCTCACTCTCTTCATGATAAATAGCCAGATACCTATCAATAAAACAAAAGGGAGTATCCAACTTATGATCTGCCCGAAATAGTTTGTCTCCTGTTTCATGGTATACTTCACAGCAAACCCATCGGTTTTAAGTGTCTGAAGCTTATTTTCAAAATTTCCGATATCTCCGATGGTAAACTTAAAATGGGGATTAAACCCATACATTTTACTGTCTTTTAGCTTAGGATATTTAGCGTCTATCACTTCCTTTCGTAAATAAACGTAAATGGCCTTTTCGTTGATTATTTCTATTTTGTCAACTTCACCTGCTTTTACCTTATCTTCAAATGCATACAAATCAATCTGTTCTATTTGAGAATTGAATGATACATAAAAATTTACAGCAAGTATACCTAAAATAATCAACCCATAAATCCAATATGAGTTAATATTAAATTTATTGGGATTATTCTTATTTTCCGGCTGATTTGAATCCTGATTATTGTCCATTTAGTGATTTTACAATTGTGTTTATAACATATTAAGCGTAAAGTAGTTGCAGGATGCTATATATTTTCATACTGCGTGATCTGAGCATCTCCCCAAAGTTCTTCTATTTCGTAAAAAGCTCTTGTTTCTGGGTAAAAAACATGAACTACGGTGTCAAAATAGTCCACAAGAATCCATTTTGCCCCTTCCATACCTTCAGTATGATTCGGATGCAAGCCTGTTTTCTCCTTTATTTTTCTCCCTATATTCTCTGAGATTGCTTTGACTTGTGTTGAAGAATCTCCTTCGCATATGATAAAATAGTCTGCCGGGGCATCATCCAATGAACGCAAGTCCAATTGAACAATATTCTTACCTTTGATATCCTGAATTGCGTCAATGATGAGGTGATTCATTGAGTCCTCTTTGATAGGAATGAATTTAACAACTGATTTTTTTTTCAATATTTGTATTTTAAATTTATATTACACCGCAAAGATACAAAAAACGACATGCATGAACATAACTGAATCCCTTTTTACAGGCAAAAACAGTATATATCTACCGGAAGTTGATTCTACCAACATTTTTGCTATGAATTTATTATCAAAAACCAATCCACCTGAAGGAACTTGTGTACATACTGCCTATCAGTCAGCCGGTCGCGGACAAATTGGCAGGTTTTGGCACAGTTCAGAAGGGAAAAATTTACTCATATCCTATATTCTCTATCCAAAACAACTCAAAGCTATTGACCAATTTATCCTTAGTATCATCAGTGGACTTGCTTGTAGAGATGTAGTCGCATTGTATTGCAAAAACGTAAAAATAAAATGGCCGAATGACATTTATGTAGATGACAAAAAGATAGCCGGGATATTGGTACAAAACATATTAAGAGGTGCTGATATCAAAGCTACAGTGGTTGGTATTGGACTGAATGTCAATGAGCTGTCTTTCCCTCTAGAGATCCCCAATCCGGTTTCTATTGGACAAATAACGTCAAAATCTCATGATCTGACAGAAATAAAGCAAATGTTATCCGCCAAACTTGAATTTTACTATATGAAAATGAAATACGGCCATTATGAGTGGCTTAAAGAAAAATATATTAATACAATGTACAGAATGAATGAAACAGCCAATTTTAAAACAGATGGGGATACGATCATTATAGGGAAGATTCAGGGTATAAATGCACAGGGCAAACTTTTGATCCAAGCAGAAAATGAAGAAATTATGACTTTTGGGTTCAGAGAGATCGGGTATGTGATTTGAGTTTTGTTTTGCTGAGACTAACATTTGAAAAGTTATTTGATCTTACAAGCTCTGTGAAATAAATAGGTACATTCCACTAAGAAATTGGTACTAAAAAAGATTGTTTTAGTTCTGCATTGTCAATATTTGATCCGACAATTCCACTTACATAATTTACCCAATCAGACGTACTCCCCTATCATTCTTTTATAATCATCGCTATATAAAAATACGATAAACCCTCTAAACGATAAGATAAAAATGGCCAGTAACCATAATATTTTTGAGTTTGTGGGTAGATTTTTGTTTACCAAAATTTTGATCTTATAGTAAATCGGTATGAACAAAAATATCAGAACAATACAGAGTACCAGTAGTTCTTGTCCGCCCAAACCAAACACTAAATTTTTCATACTATCGTTATTATTTCATACAAATCTAAAGGAATTTATTTTATAGTTGAAAATCTAAAAATATTATCTAAGGTTTATTGCATTTTAACTCAATCTATCAGTTAATCATCATGTTTTATTTTGATAATAGAACCTGAAATAGATCGTCTTTAATTGCTGTATCATAACCTTCTAAAACTTTTATGATCTCACCAATAAGAATTAATAATTACAAACGAAGGCGAGTGGTTTATACCGAAATTGCTGATTAAATTGCTCTCTGATTCTAATGCATCATAAGAAATCTTTTTTTTCTCAAGATATTTTTTAAGTGCCGAATTGGGCTAATAAATAACCCGCCACCAAGATTGCTAATAGCGAAATGGTAATTGTCCAGTATTTCTTCTGCAGTTTAAAGACATTCAATACTAAATGAGCTAAAGCAATGACCATAGCTACTATGATGATCTGACCTACTTCTACCCCTATATTGAAAGCAAATAAAGGTTTGACAATACTTTCTTCATTCCCCAGTATTGCTTTAAAATAATTGGAAAAACCGAGTCCATGGATCAGGCCAAACCCAAGAGATATTATGTAATTGAACATCACATTTTTATCATTTTCATTACTTTTACTAATGGTGTAAATATTAAAAATACCGGTAAGCATAATGGTAATGGGTATTAATCGCTCTATGAGTATTGGACTGACACTGACCATATCCATACCCGACAAGGCCAGTGTAAGGCTATGACCTAGGGTAAAGGCGGTAACAAGAATAAATAGTTTTCTCCATTGCTCAGGACGATATAATACACAGAGTGTGGTAATAAATAAAATGTGATCATATCCGTTTGGATCAAGAATATGATCTATGCCCAGCTTAAAATAATCATAAAACATGCTCATCGATTTGATAAAAGGCGAAAATACTATAATATTTTTTATTGCGTCAAAATCTATGGTGGATTATAATTAAGTTAAAGTTTTTTTGATGATTAAAATAAATCTGTATTAACCTTATTCAATTTTTAAAGTTTATATCTGTAAATTTGCCTCAATTATAATTTAAGTGAAAATAATAACCGTATGGCTTTTGATATAGAAATAATAAAGGCAACTTATAATGCCTTTCCAACCAGAGTTGAAGAAGCACGAAAAGCTTTGGGTCGTCCTCTGACTCTCTCTGAAAAAATTTTATATGCTCACTTACACCCTGATTCTCTTCTTCAGGACTTTAAAAGAGGTAAGGATTATGTATTTTTTGCCCCTGACAGAGTAGCAATGCAGGACGCAACGGCTCAGATGGCTCTACTCCAGTTTATGACTGCAGGAAGATCAAAAGTGGCCGTACCTAGTACGGTACATTGCGACCATTTGATTCAAGCTAAAATCAATGCTGAAGTGGATTTAAAAGGCGCTTTGGATACCAATTCTGAAGTATTTGATTTCCTACAATCTATCTCAAATAAATATGGTATCGGATTTTGGAAACCAGGAGCAGGTATCATTCATCAGGTTGTTCTTGAAAATTATGCTTTCCCCGGTGGTATGATGATTGGTACAGATTCTCATACGGTAAATGCAGGCGGACTTGGTATGATAGCCATAGGCGTGGGTGGAGCAGATGCGGTTGACGTGATGGCAGGGATGGCCTGGGAACTTAAAATGCCAAAACTGATAGGTGTAAAACTTACGGGCAAACTTTCAGGATGGACAGCACCAAAAGATGTAATATTAAAGGTAGCAGGTATTTTGACCGTTAAAGGAGGTACCGGAGCCATAGTGGAGTATTTTGGTGAAGGTGCTGAATCAATGTCATGCACCGGAAAAGGAACCATTTGTAATATGGGTGCTGAAATTGGTGCTACCACGTCCACATTCGGCTATGATGCGTCAATGTCCAGATATTTAAAATCAACAAGCAGAGCAGATGTGGCTGAATTGGCTGATAGAATAGCATCTCACTTAACAGCAGATCCTGAATGTTACGCTGATCCTGAAAAATATTTTGATCAGGTCATTGAGATCAATCTTTCAGAACTGGAGCCGCACATCAACGGGCCTTTCACACCGGATTTGGCAACTCCAATCTCCCAAATGAAAGCAGTATTGGCCGATAAAGGTAAGGACTGGCCTGTAGAAGTTAAAGTAGGATTAATTGGTTCATGTACCAACTCATCTTATGAAGACATATCCAGAGCCGCATCAATAGCTCAACAGGCGCTCAATAAAAATTTAAAAACCAAAGCAGAATTTACTATTACTCCAGGATCGGAACAGGTTAGATTTACTATCGAGAGAGATGGGTTTATTGATGTTTTTAATAAAATAGGGGCATCAGTATTTTCCAATGCATGCGGACCTTGTATAGGACAATGGGATCGATTTGGTGCGGATAAGAAGGAAAAAAATACAATTATCCATTCATTTAACCGAAACTTTTCCAAAAGAGCGGATGGTAATCCGAATACTCATGCCTTTGTAGCGTCTCCAGAGATTGTGACAGCTATAGCTCTGGCAGGAAGACTGGACTTCAACCCGATCACGGATAAACTCATCAACGAAAATGGACAAGAAGTGATGTTGGAAGAGCCCACCGGAATAGAATTGCCGCCACTTGGATTTGCTGTGGAAGATGCCGGATTTATAGCACCTGCTGAAGATGGAAGCAGCGTAGAAGTAAAAGTGGCCCCACAATCTGACAGGTTACAATTATTACATCCGTTTGTACCAATAGATGCCGTACAACTCCAGAGTATGAGATTGTTGATCAAAGCTAAAGGTAAATGTACTACGGATCATATATCAATGGCGGGACCTTGGCTTACGTACAGAGGACATCTTGAAAATATCGCAAACAATACATTGATTGGCGCAGTAAATGCATTCAATGACGAAGCTAATAAAGTACTAAATCTGGTGACAGGTGAATATATGGCTGTTCCGGACTCCGCACGTATGTATCAAAAAGAAGGCATCGGTACTATAGTATTCGGCGAAGAAAATTATGGAGAAGGATCTTCCAGAGAACATGCTGCCATGCAACCAAGGTATTTGGGAGTAAAAGCCGTTGTTGTGAAGTCTTTTGCTAGAATACATGAGACCAATCTTAAGAAACAAGGTATGCTGGCCCTTACATTTGTAAATGTAGCAGATTATGATAAAATCAGACAGGATGATCAAATTTCCATCATTGAATTTTCTGAAATGGAACCAAGTAAAAACCTTACCATACAATTGCAGCATTCGGATGGTACAGGTGAATATTTTGAGGTAGGCCATACTTATAATCAGGCACAAATTGATTGGGTAAAATGGGGATCTGCCCTTAATCAGATCAGAGCAGAATTGAATAAATAGTCCAATATCAAACAAATATTTATACTTTTAAAAAGAGTGCTAATTTTTGATAGTACTCTTTTTTTTTAGTACTTTAAACGTAAAAATAAACTGTTCAAAATAAATTTTAGTAGTCATTTATTTTACCACTTTCGACTTAATTATATCAATTATTTTCTAAACAATTAAAAACGAAAAAACATGTTTAACGAATTAAAAAAATTTCTTTTCAGGGGAAATATTCTCGAACTGGCCATAGCTGTGATTGTAGCAGGTGCTTTTGGAAGTATAATATCCTCATTTACAGCTGATATTATTATGCCACCTTTAGGCTTGCTGATAGGTGGAATCGATTTTGGTGATTTAAAATTGGTATTAAAGGCTGCTGAAGGCGATGTGCCTGAAGTGGCAATTAATTATGGTAAATGGGTGAACAGTATTATTAATTTTCTGATTCTTTCTGTTATTCTTTACTATGTAATGCAGGTATATAAAAAAATCAACCCACCTGCACCTGAAGTCCCTGTAGGGCCAACTCAGGAAGAGCTGTTGATACAAATCAGAGATTTATTAAAAAAACAGTAAATTTTAAGCAATAAAAGGGGATTTAGTCCCCTTTTATGTTTTTCCTTAAATGTAAATAAAATGACCTAAGATAATTTTGACAGACATGAACTTAGTTATTATAAAAAATTGGTTGTACTTTTGAAAGTTGATTTGAATGGCTAAATGCATTTATGAAGCATCTGATTACATATATTTTTTTATGGTTGATTTCCTTAATGGAATTGACTGGTCAATCTTGTGATGTAAATGGTAAAAAACATTATACCTTCGACGATATAAAGTTTCTATTGGATAAAAACAATTGCAACAAATGTCATTATAAAGGAAGTTATCAAGCCTTATGGACCTACGATACCTATGAAAACATGACTACCCTAAGTTTATGTGGGTCAGAAATTATCGTTCATGGTAAATCCAGTGTAAGTCTTTTGATTGATAAATTAAACGGAGGTCCAACCTCTTGTGGAAATGCGATGCCATTAGGCGACAAAATGATTAGTGATGCAGATCTTCTGGCTTTGGAATCCTGGATTGACATAGGTGCACCTGAAAAATGTATTCCGGTATTTGACCAAATAAAAGAAATTCTTACCATCAATAAATGCAATTTATGCCATGTTGATTCAGAATCTTGGTCTTTTGAAAGTTATAATTCTGTATTTATTAAACCGCTTTTCACTACTTGTGAAGATCAGGAATTGATAAAATACAGAGCCAAAGAAAGTCTTTTGTATAAGAAGATTACAGATAAAAATGTTTGTGGCCTACCAATGTTAGTAGATGGTAATCTAATGTCGGAAGACCATATTGATCATATTAGAGATTGGATAAATGCAGGTGCACCAGAGTCTGCCAGAGTCCTTCCTGTTAATTTGTCAGAATTCAGTACAGATAAATTAGATGACAATAAGATCATTATATTTTGGAAAACAGCATCCGAAATAAATACGAGTCATTTTGAACTTGAAACGAGTAATGATGGTATACATTTTTCATTTCTTGCGAAGGTTATTGCTGAAGGATCAGAACTATCGGGAGGTTATTATCAACATATTTTTAAAGAACCAAAAAAGGGATTTAACTATTTCAGAATGAGAATTGTTGATTTTGACAATTCCTACTTACTTTCTCCAGTTAGAGTCGAAAAGATAATTAATAAAGATGAAGTATTTAATATATATCCTGTACCGACATATAATAACAATCCATTCAATGTGGAGTGGTATCCATTGGATGGAAGAGAAAAAGCCAGATTACTCATCATGAATATAAATGGCAGCTTATGTGATGAATTTATTATTAATAACGGAGTAAATAATTTAACATTCTCTGGTTTAAAAGCTGGTGTGTATTATTTGTCCATTGAAGATTACAATGCATCCCGTATTGTCAGAAAATTGGTCGTTTGGGATTTCTAATGTCCTTATAAAAGACCTGAACTAAAATATTTTAAGAATTTCAAACTTTAAGTAAGATAAATTATGATCTTAATTGAATCAGAAGGGATTTTATTTTAAATTTGACGTTTGAAATTTAACCACTAAATTAAGTATTTATGATAAATTGGACTGGCGTTTTTCCTGCCTTAACTACTAAGTTTGATAAAGCTGAAAAATTAGATCTTGATTTGTATTCTAAAAACCTTTTTGTTCAAATGGAAGCCGGAGTGAATGGTATCATTCTTGGAGGTACCTTAGGAGAGGCCAGTACTTTGACCGAAAATGAAAAGGAGCATCTCGTAAAATTTACACTTGAAAAAGTCAATGGTAAAATTCCTGTAGTTCTGAATATCGCAGAAGGTGCGACTAAAGAGGCCGTAAGACAAGCTTCTCTTGCCAAAGAATGGGGAGCTCAGGGCCTTATGTTGCTACCTCCCATGCGATATAAACCTGATCATAGGGAGTGTGTCACATATTTCAAAACAGTAGCCGATTCTACTGATTTGCCTATTATGATTTATAATAATCCAATAGATTATAAGACAGAAGTTACATTGGATATGTTTGAAGAGTTGACTCATTGTGCCAATATCCAAGCAATTAAGGAGTCTACAAGAGATATTTCAAATGTTACCCGTTTAAAAAACAGATTTGGCGCCAGGCTTAAAATCCTTTGCGGCGTAGACACCCTCGCCATGGAAGAACTAGTAATGGGCGCAGATGGTTGGGTGGCAGGATTGGTTTGTGCCTTCCCACGAGAAACAGTGGTAATATTTAAACTCATACAACAAAAGCGCTATGATGAAGCATTGTCCATTTATAGGTGGTTTTTACCACTCCTGGAGTTGGATATTCACGCTAAATTAGTTCAATATATAAAACTTGCAGAAAGTATGGAAGGTATAGGAAGTGAATATGTTCGTGCACCAAGACTGGTTTTGGAAAGTGATGAAAAACAAGAGATATCAAAAATAATAGCTGATGCTCAATCAGTAAGACCAACACTCCCTCAGTTATAATTAAAACGGCTTATGATAAATCATTTGAATAAAATAATGGAACAGGCTTATGATGCTTATTTGTCTTATAGGAATGTTTCAGGTAATAGCAAGAAGAAGTTTCTATATGCCATTGCTGAAGAAATAGAATCACTGGGTGATGAACTCCTGGAGACGGCATCGGCAGAGAGCAATCTGCCATTAGCCAGATTTGCAGGAGAACGTGGACGTACTTGCGCACAAATGCGCGCTTTTGGAGACCTGGTAGCTGAAGGTACTTGGGTAGAAGCTGTCATTGATAAAGCCATTCCTGACCGAATGCCCATGCCAAAACCGGATATGCGAAAGATGATGGTACCCTTGGGACCAATAGTAGTATTCGGTGCGTCAAATTTTCCATTGGCATATTCAACTGCTGGCGGCGATACTGCTTCTGCTTTGGCATCAGGTTGTCCTGTTATAGTAAAAGGTCATCCTTCTCATCCGCGTACATCAAATCTGGTATCTGGTGCTATTCAACGTGCTGTGGCGAAATGCCATTTGCATCCTTTTGTTTTTCAGCATGTGGATGGGACTTCGTTTGAAATTGGAAAAATACTCACACAACACCCGATGACTGCTGGAGTTGGATTTACAGGAAGTTTGAGTGGAGGTATGGCCATTTATCATTATGCTCAACAAAGAGAAGCACCAATTCCAGTATTTTCCGAAATGGGCAGTACCAATCCTGTGATTTTGTTGAAAGGTGCTTTACAACTCAAGGCCACTGATCTAGCCAAATCCTTCGCTGCATCAATTACCATGGGAGTAGGACAGTTTTGTACCAATCCAGGAATAATGCTGGGCGTCAAAAGCAGTGTACTTAATCATTTTACCAGTCTATTGGCATTGGAATTATCAATGCTACCTTCACATAGGATGTTGCATGAAGGCATTCATAAAAACTATACTTCAGGATTGGATAAAGTACTATTTGATAAGGGCGTAGAAACTGTTTATCATGCCCATGCAGAAGGCAATCTTGTGGGAAGCCCCGTACTTGCCAGAGTTTCAGCTACCACATTTCTCCAGAATCCGGATCTCCATCATGAAATTTTTGGACCGTTTTCACTCATTGTAGTTTGTGACAACAAAAATCAACTCACTGAAGTGTGGAAAATTTTAAAGGGGCAGTTGACCACCACCATCATCGGTACAGATCATGATCTTGAGCTCAATAAAGATTTGATAGATATTGCTAAAAATATAGCCGGTCGTATTGTATTCAATGGGGTACCTACGGGAGTTGAAGTTGGAAATGCCACTGTACATGGAGGTCCTTATCCCGCCAGTACGGATGGAAGATTTACATCTGTCGGTACGGAAGCCATCAAAAGATGGGTAAGACCACTATGTTATCAGGATTGTCCTGATTTTCTGCTTCCTGACGAACTAAAAAATATAAATCCATTGGGTATCTTCAGAAAAGTAAATGGGGAATATAGCCGCCAAAGCACTATGTAATATGTTCAAAAAACGGTTTTTCTGTATCGATGCGCACACTTGTGGAAATCCTGTAAGACTCGTTGTCAGTGGTGGTCCTGAATTAATGGGAAATAACATGGTAGAAAAGCGGGCTTATTTTCTCGAGCACCACGATTGGATTCGGAAGAGTCTTATGTTTGAACCGAGAGGCCACGATATGATGAGTGGAAGCATTTTATATCCACCGCACGACCTAGCAAATGATGTGGCAGTATTGTTTATCGAAACAAGTGGTTGTTTACCTATGTGCGGACACGGTACCATCGGCACTATAACAATAGCAATTGAAGAAGGTCTGATCATACCCAAATTACCGGGTAAAATACGCATGGAAGCTCCGGCAGGTCTGGTTGAAATAGAATATCATCAAGAAACAAATGGGAAAGTGAGTTCTGTAAAACTCACCAATGTAGGTTCATTTCTCTACAAAGAAGGACTTAAAGTATTATGCCCCGATCTAGGAGAACTGATAGTCGATGTCGCTTATGGGGGTAATTTTTACGCTATCATCGATCCGCAAACCAACTTCCGGGGAATAGAAAATCAAACAGCGGATCAACTCATTTCCTGGAGCAGAGCCATTCGAACCAATATCAATTCAAATTATACTTTTCAACATCCGGAGATACCCGCTATCAACTGGTGTAGTCATGTTTTATGGACGGGAAAATGTATCGACCCTACATCGACAGCCAGGAATGCCGTATTTTATGGAGATAAAGCCATCGACAGGTCGCCGTGCGGTACAGGTACATCAGCAAGGATGGCACAATGGCACGCCAAAGGCAAACTTAAACAAGGAGAAACATTCATCCATGAAAGTTTTATAGGCAGTAAATTTAGAGGTACCATAGAAGGTGTGACAAAAGTTGGAGAATTTGATGCCATCATACCCGGTATAGAAGGGTGGGCTAAGATTTACGGATACAATACGATATTGGTCGATCCCGAAGACGACCCATATGCAGGTGGGTTTCAGGTGATATGATGATAATTAAAAAACAATTATAAAACTTATGAAACATTACATTTGGTTAATATTCTTCTTTAGTTTAATCTTCAGATTAAATGGTCAGCAACCAAACATAGAACTATCCTCTACAAGAAATAAAGATCAAACAGTAGAAATAAATTTTACTGGACAGTTTTATGGTCATTGGTATGTAAAATTGATTTTTTCAAATTTATCTAATTCTTTATATTCATCATTTGGTCATGTAATTTACGACTCAAAAGGTACCATCACTAAATTACGCTCAATTATGGAGGATCGGCCAATAAATTTAAGATATAGATACATGTTTTGGAGAGGTAAGCCTATAAGTGAATACAATAGTAAAAAGGTATATCTTCTACCATTTAGTGAAGGTAAAAAGATAAAGATAGAATATTTAAATCATATCAATAATATGATTGGGCAGGAAGTACCAGAATCCTGGATGTCGTATAATTTTTATTCTGATGCTCCGGATTCCATATTTTCATCGAGAAAAGGAGTCATAATAAATGTAAGTAATGAAAACAAAACGGATACTACAAGTTCTTTTTATTACCAAAGAAACAGAAATTATATTTTAGTTGAACATGAAGATGGAACTTTGGCAAGATATGAAGGATTTGATAATAAAATGATTAATATAAAAGAGGGCGACAAGGTATTGCCGGGTACATACCATGGTACATTAGAGAGATATGATAAAGATCCTAAAAAGTATTTATTATTTTTTACTTGCTATTATTTAGATATATATGAAAAGAGTGTTAATCCAGGTTACAATGGTAATTACGGTATAAAGAATACTTTTATTACTCCCTTATTTTTTATTGGTAATTCCTTTCAAACATTAGTAAATAACGACATACAAGAAGTTAAGCACAATAGAGATGTCATAATATCAGAAATGACAAAAAAGGAAATTATAGCTTACGAAAAATGTCTACCCATTTCACAATAATTTAAAATGCAAATCACCATAATAGGCGCCGGAGTCATCGGCCTTTCTACAGCATATTACCTTCAGCTTGCAGGTCACGAAGTCACCATCATAGATCGTGGCAATGGAACGAATAATTGTTCATTTGGTAATGCCGGATATATCTCTCCCAGCCACTTTATACCATTAGCTTCGCCGGGCATCGTCGCGCAGGGACTCAAATGGATGCTGAGTTCGACAAGTCCGTTTTACATCAAGCCAAGGCTAAGTACTTCATTGGTAAAATGGGGACTGAAATTTTATGCCAATGCCAATGAAAAAATCGTAGCTCAAAATGCACCACATCTCAATAATATTTTGCAACTCAGTCGAAAACTGATGGTAGACCTTGATAGTGATTTGGACCATGGTTTTCATCTCGAAACCAAAGGATGTCTCATGCTCTATAAATCTGCTCAGACCGGCCATCATGAAGCTGAGCTCGCGCATGAAGCAAAAAAATACGGCATGGATGCCCCTGTTTTGTCTAGGTCAGAGGTGCAGGCGATGGAACCTGATGTTGCTGTCGATGTACTTGGTGGCGTATATTTTCCTATCGATTGCCACTTGCATCCAGTACGTATGATGGAGACCCTGCACCACAAGATTGTAGAAATGGGTGTTAAAATATTTTTTGAACATGAAGTAGAAGACTTTGAAACCAAAAACCAAAAAGTCGTTGCTGTCATCACTGATAAGGGCAAAATCAATACTGACCATTTGGTAGTGGCAGCAGGATCATGGCTTGAAGTGGTCACTAGCAAACTAGGTATCAATTTACTACTACAACCGGGCAAAGGATACAGTGTAACGTATAGTGGTCGGCAGAAAAATCTGAAACATCCTGCCATCCTCGTCGATGATCGGGTAGCCATGACACCTATGGGCAGCGAACTAAGAGTAGGTGGAACTATGGAACTTTGCGGTATCAATCAGGACATCAATATGACGCGGGTAAAACCCATCATAATTGCCGCAAATAATTATTATCCTGATATAAATATAGAAGTGCCCCCTGTAGATAAAGTTTGGTCCGGACTGAGACCTTGTTCACCCGATGGCTTGCCTTACATCGGCAATAGCACACATCATACAAACGTAACAATTGCAGGCGGTCACGCTATGGTTGGTATATCTTTGGCAGCAGCTACTGGTTTATTGGTCAGGCAATTGATCCAAAAAGAAAAGACGGAGATTCCTATGGATGCATTTAGGTTGGATAGGTAAAATTTTCATATTTATAACATTTTGTGATCGTAATCAAAAATTGTTATGCTTTTATTCGATTATAGTCACAAAATGTTATGTTTTAACCATTTTGAAGCAATCAAAACTTAAAATCGATTCACCAGAATTTTGCCTGCATAGGATTTGCCTGTATTGGTTGCAACATGCCAAAAGTAAAGTCCGGGCAAATCAATTTCTACATCAATTTGCGATTGAGTGATTTCAGTTGAGTAAATGATTGACCCAGGTTCATTATAGATGGTTAATGCTGAGCCTATCATTGTAGCAGGAATCTTGAGTTTAAAGAATCCGTCATTTGGGTTTGGGATAGCAACCACATCTTCTTTAGAGAATTCTTCTTTTATACCGGAGACAAAGTCGGCTATAGATGGACAAGGTAACTGATTATGTGATGCCCAGGGTGAAAAATATGTGCTGTCACCATACTCAAAACAAACCATGTCAGTCATAAGTATGCCACCTCCCAATGCCCCAAACGTAGGTTGATTATAAGTTAGCCCATTTAATCCACCCACACCTTCAATGATGCCATTACGAATAGGAATGTAATTGTTGTCAAGGACAAATAGTCGGTTCCTGTTTCCAAAAAAGGGGATGTTATCTATTCTTAGTACTTTATTTCCGTTGAAATATTCTGTGCTCAGTGGAATAGTATCATTTACTTCAAGATTGAAATCGTAAATGACCACTTCTGAAGAGTCAACATCTTCCTTGTAAAATACTTTGTTTTCTGATGAATCATATCTGATAAACATTCGACCTTTATTCTCATAACCTGTCGTTGTTGTACTAGGATGAGGATTTGGTGGTTTTACAGTATTATAATGTATGTATCGTTTGTATAATTTTTTATACTGAGTACCTCCAATTGTAGTATCTCCAAGAATGATGTTTTCTTCCAGACCTGAATACATAAATATTTGTCCCGGCTCATAACTTTCTTCTGTTTGATATAACCATCTGGCATTGTCGATAAAATAATGGTTGTTTTGAACTAGATGCCCAAAGACTTAGACAAACTAGCACAAAAGTGTATAAGATTCTATCCATATCCATGTTTTATGCCAAAGATAAAGGTTTTTATTCGGCCAAACCGATTTGGATTCAACAAATATTGTCGCCTTTGATATTGAAATATCTTTTTTTGATGAACAGAATAAACAAACTATGTTTATCATAGACTTATCTCCTGAAACTATGACGGCTAAAGTTTGCAAAATCAAGTTAATGATTCACGCATAGTAATACTCAGACACAGCCAGCGTCGAAGTTAAGTCTTAGTCAACTTATCCAAAGGCTTTGTTGCAAGCGGGATTTTGCTTTTTTAAAACCATATACATAACTATACCGAAAGCTATCGGTATAGGTATCACAAAAACGAGACTTCTGATTTACATCATACGTTTGCGCTTTCATACTCATTAATTCTACTTTGTTAACTTACCGTTTCTTTAGATATCAAATCTCAAATTTGCCGACTTTGATTTGAAACTTTAATTTATCTGAAATCTTTGTAAAACAGTATTCTAAATCACGTTTATAAGGGGCGTAGCCCTGTGATCTTGAGATGTCAGGGCTAGGCCCCTTCAGAATCTTATGTTAATTTTTATTACAAAGATGTCAGCGCTACGCTCCTTTTTATTGGATTTTTAAACTTAACAAAGTACAATTAATTGAATAAGCACTATTTCTGAAACTTTACTTTTTGGGGGCTTCCAATAAGATTTATTTCATTGGATTCAGGGTCTTCACAAGTTAATGTTTCTGTTACATACAAGCTGGATTCCTGACTGAATTCTCCCATCCAACTGGCAGTTTTGACCTGATATTTATCTCCATTTACAGATGCACCATTATCTATCTGCAAATCTAGGTTTTCTCCTTGTCCAGTAAGTGTAAGCATCTGATTTCCGTCCAGAGAAATATCCATATTTTTAATATTGCCAAAAAAGGATATACTGGTTTCGTCATTCCCATTATACATACCTTTGCTGATAAGTTTCAGATTATCCTGACTGAATCCTTCTATTTTTGCTGACCTTACGCCATCCAAATGTATGAGTTCAAGTGATGGCGTTTGTATATGAATGACGACGCCTTCCACATTTTCATTTGCATCAGCATTCAGAGTGAGCGTGCCATCAAGATTTTTAAAATAAATTTTGTCAACCACATCTTTCTGGCCTTCTATGTTCACATTTGCTTTAGCAGCTTTCGTAATAATCACATCAAAGCCTTTTTCGATGATTACGTTTGAATAGCTTCCGGCAGCAATTTCCTTTTTGTGATGCATGAGATTATTCCACTCGCCAGAAAATACTGAATTTCCTTTTACCGTCCATTTTAGATCTTTCATATCAGTATATATTTGATCCCACGAAAAAAGTGATGACTCTCTCATCCTTTCTCTAACATTGTGATCAAAGCTCACATTTTTCCCTTCCGGTAAATAAATTACATAGTCAACACTTTGATTTCTGTATTTATTTTTGCGTGGTATGGTAAGAAATTTAGAAATACTGATCTCATTTCCATTTACACTGAGGTCGTTGCCAACAAATAGTGAATTTTGCTGGGCTTCTGCCAAATCAGAGCCTCTTGCTGAAATAAATCTTTCAATATGAACCAACGCATCTTTTGATTTCTCCACTTTCAGGGTTACATCTCTGACTGCCCATTGATCCCCTTTTTCTACAAAAAACTTATCTAAATGGATGCCAAAAGTGTGATCCAGATTTTCTTCCGGCATAGCTATATGTACATCCTGACCATCTATACTGTAATCCGTCATAGTATTGAATTCATGCCTTGAACTGTAGTCTTTAATGGTACTCATTCCAGCAAACATACTGGAAAACAAAGACAAAAACCAAACTGTCCAGAAACCTGTTTTAATGTTTTTGTTGATTCTGTAGCCAAAACCCAACCTTGCAACAAAAAGCATTACACCCAATATAGGAAGGCCGATAGTAAAAAATAATGATCCAAAGCCCAAATAGCTTAAAAACGTTGAATCAGGACCCATTGAAAACAATAAAGGTGCTGCAAAGGATAAACCTACAAAAGACGCCGCCCATGATATTCCCAATGCAGAAAGTAAAATAATGGCTAGTACCATAACGATCGGTTTGAATATTTGACGTATTACGGGTATAATGTTGGACGCCACTTTTCCAATCATATTTACACCTTCTGCCAATATTGATTTGGCCTGAAATCCATTTTTTCCTTCGGTATCACCACTTTTTTTTTTACCGCCTATGTCCTTGCTCCATTCATTTATCTTTTCTCCGAATTCATTGAGTTCTTCTTCTACCACTTTGGCTATATTATTGATAGTGGTGGGTTCCCCACGCATGGCTAGCTTATCACTGGCAGATGCTGCCTCAGGGACCAAATACCAAAGCACTACATACGCTACGAATATAAATCCACCAGAGAATATTGCTGTGACAGCAAAAAATATTCTAAGCCATAAAGGATCTTCTATACCGAAGTACGATGCGATTCCAGCGCATACACCGCCAAGTTTCTTATCATCTGGGTCTCTGAAGAGTCTTTTACCTGTTTTAATTTTGGTATCCGATTTTTTACCTCTGCTGCCGGCCTGATACGTTTCAGACATGGGTTCTGCGCCAAAATCTTCAGGCTTGCCCATGATCATGATGACTTCATCGATTTCTTTCATACTAATGATAGCTCTTCCTTTCAGGTGTTCCTGAAAAAGTTCAGCCATACGTACTTCGATATCATACAATATTTCTTCGCATCCATCTGAAGCGGAAAAATGTCTTCTTATGGTGTCCAGATAATTCTGAATGTATTCATAAGCATCCTCGTCTATAGCAAAAGGATAGCTTCCTAAATTGATATTAAAGGTCTTATTCATTTTTTATTTGATTTTGTATTGTTTTGTGATTGATTGACTGCATGATCCAACTCCCTCCAGGTTTCTCGTAGATCTTCCAGGAATTCCCCTCCCTGACCGGTTATCTGATAATATTTGCGCGGCGGGCCTGATTTTGATTCCTTCCAGGTGTATTCCAGAAACTCAGCATCCTTAAGCCTGTTTAGTAAAGGATAAAGTGTCCCTTCTACAACAATCAGCTTAGATTCCTTAAGTTTATTGATGATATCTGTTGGATATGCTTCTTCCTGAGAAATAATTGACAGGACACATAATTCCAACACACCCTTCCGCATCTGTGCTTTTGTGTTTTCCAATTTTAGTTCCATGTTATCATTATGTTATTAATGGTGATGTTCAAACTTTAACAACGCAAAGATAAGGAGAAAAATAGTACCATGCAATACATAGTACTATCTAATGGCAGGTACTATATACAAATGAATATTTTTTATCGACGAATGGGTCAAAATATCGTTTAAAAATTAATTTAGTTCATCTTAATTTTGCAAAAATTGACCCTCATCACTTTCTTTTTGAAATTTCGGATGAGTAGTATGTCAGCTTTGGAAGTAAAAACTAAACCAACGAGTATGGACGATGGACGTGACTTATAAATTGACATGGCGTAAAAAATTTTAAATTTCAGTCATGACAATTTTACTCAGTTTCAATTTCAATATGAAAATAAAAAAAGATTATAATATAGATAAAACTCCATCTAAAATATTGAATTATTTTACCATTTTTTGGAGTTCAAATTCATAAAAGGCCCTTCCAAGTTTTGCCATGAATGGTAAGCCGATCTCATTGTATTCATATTTACCGTCATTGTATATCTTATTTTTATTGACATGAATGACAGCAGTCAGGAAGAAACCAATATTTTGGGCTGCATTTTCTATGTAAGCGCAGTCAATCAGATAACCATATGCTGTACCTACTTTATTATATATTTTAATATCATCAGGCATGGACTCTTTGCTATCTCCAAACATAAAAAACTTAACGTAGCTGTCATAGTACTCAGGATCGTTCTTATAAAATGAATAAACCTTGGGAAGGTCTGACATACATTTTTTTAAAAAAGTATAATCGGCTTCTTTAATATCAAATCTTTGAGCCAGAGGGAAAAAATCAGGAAATATTATTCTTTGCAATGTTCCTTCCATATCCTTTAGGGTATAAAAGTTTTTACCCGTAAAATCAAAAGGCTGATTGACAAGGCTATCATTGGGGTTGATATATCCGGCACCCTTTATTGCATCGGTTGCTTGATGTCTCCAAATATTTTTTGCATATTCTTCGGGCTTATCATATAATATTTTATTGTCTCTGAAAAATCGTATATTATTTGTATACCTATTATCTTCCGCATCAAGGCCTAAAATATTTAATCTATGATTGATCACTGACGTTGTAAATACACCTTTGGCCCGTAGGGTCTGATTGATATAATCCTGACCTAATAATTCATACAGTCGGTTGTAAGCATTGTTATCACTAACGGCAAATATTTTCTCTATAAATCTTTCTACATTTGGCTTTCCACTAGTCGTAGTAGTATCAGTAAATGATGGTGTTTGTTTTGCTTTAAATGCTGCTGTCAGCATATCATCTGATCTTTTTACATCTGTACCGTTAGAATTAATTTCATTTAATTTTTGTAATGCCAGAATAGCTACAGGCATTTTTACTGTGCTGGCCGGATAAAAATATTTGTTATTGTTAACATTGTAAGTAAAAGATTTAAAAGTATTATCGCTTTTATTGATCTGAGTGTAGATGATTTGCACTTCGTGATCCGGGTTGGAAGCAATATTCTTTAAATACTCATCCTTAAGGATAGATTTGCTAATAAATGCATTCTTACCTGCACATGAACCAAGTAAAACAATCATTCCAAAATAGAAAAATCGTGAAAGAAAATGTGACATAGATTAATATTTTAATATTTCAAATTGAATTAATATGGCAAAGATAATAATTATGACCAGTAATCTGTAAGCCCATAGGTTAATGTCCGGCCACTTTGAAGCATACGCAGCTGTGAGGTATCCTCCCAGTGTCTGACCGATGGCCATGATTATACCAACTTCCCAGTTTACCAAACCCTGATAAGCAAATATAGCTAAAACCAGGACAGTATAAATAAATATTACAATCGTTTTTATGGCATTCGCTTCCATTATACTATATTTGGACATCAGTACAAGGACTGCCAGAAAAAATACGCCCATACCCATCTGTATGAAACCACCATAAAACCCTAATGCCAAAAATGATGGTATACTTATCCAGTATGGCAGATTGTTTTTTATACCTGATGATATCAACCATCTTTCAGGCTTGACCAGAATGATCAGTAACATAATGATCATAAGGTATTTAAATACTGATAAAAACTGTTCATTGGACACGATAGTTGCTGTGTATACACCTGCGATTGCTCCGATGATAGTCAGAATTATTATATCGCGCGATTTTGCAAGATCTATCATTTTATTTTTTGCAAATCCTATGCTACTACCTGCCGTCTGGAGCAAGACACCTACCCTATTCGTTCCGTTGGCCAGATTTCCCGGTAATCCAATCAGGTCTGTAAGTATACTCAGGGTGATCACAGAACCATTCCCAGCGAGCGTATTAATGGCTCCGGCTAAAAAACTTCCGGCTATGGCTAATATGTATTCAAATAATGTCAGGTTCATTCAACAAAGGGTGTAATTTCCTGACATAATTCCACCAATACGCCATTTGAGGATTTGGGATGCACGAAACAAACCAGTTTATTATCCGCTCCTCTTTTGGGTACTTCGTTTAATAACTCAAATCCTTCTGCTTTGAGTCTGGACATTTCTGAATAAATATCTTCTACAGCAAAAGCAATATGATGTATACCTTCTCCCTTCTTTTCAATAAACCTGTGAATTGCACTGGCTTCATCTGTAGCTGTCAGTAATTCAATTTTATTGGGTCCTGATCTGAAAAAGGAAGTCATGACATGCTCAGAAGCAACCTCTTCCCGTTTGTATGAAGAAGTATTAAGCAAAATCGAATATATATTTTCAGCTATTTCCAGATCCTTTACAGCTATGCCAATGTGTTCTATTTTTTGCATGATGAGTTCTAAATATTTTTTTTGCATAAAAGTAATACTATATAAACAAAAAAGCCTTACAAAAGATATTGCAAGGCTTTAATATTTATATAAGATGTATCGTTTATATCATTTTCGTATCATAGTAACGTCACCTTTTTTAACTTTTTCAAAGCCGAAAATCGTATATTTCACTACCCAAATGTAGGTATCTGACGGCGAGTCTTTTCCATTAATCATACCATCCCATTCATCCTGAATATCATTTGATTTAAAAACCTCCTGACCCCATCTGTTAAAGACATAAAATTCATAATTTTCGATCTGATTTAAACAATATACCGGGAGATTCACAGGCCCAAAAGTACGATTAAGTATCAAAGATTCGTATGACATTGTATCACTGGAAGTTCCACCTTTAAACTGATAACCAACGCCATCCGGAAAAAACACATGAGCATATTCCACATCTATAGGGGAAAGGTCTACTTCTTTTACTTCAATAGTATTTGACGCTTTATTTTCACACAGATCTGTAATAGTCACTGAATAACTGCCCACAGTGGTTACATTTATAGCCGCAGTAGTTGCTCCTGTAGACCAAATATATTTAAACCTTCCGTTTTTGTTTCCAACGGCATTCAACCTAATACTTTTAGTACTGCACAAACCATCTTTATTTAAAACTATGCCAGCAGTAGTAATGCCAGGGCCATCGATTTCAATAATTCTTGATGCTGTTGCTGTGCCACCACAACCGTCAATTACAGTCACTATATATGTTTGAGTATCTGAATCATTTATACTTATAGCTTTTGTATTTTGACCGTTACTCCACAAGTATCTTTCTACTCCAAGACCGTTTGAATTGCCTGACGCGGTCAAAATCCCTGTGGCCGTGCCTTCAAAACAGTCCACAGCAACCTGCCCTGAAATGTTTGCCGAAGTAATTTTTTTGGGAAATTCGCCGACCGTAATTTCTGCTGATGCACTTTCATCACACCCATCCACAATGGTAATTTTATAAGTACCCGGCTTATCTATTTCAATAAGATTAATATTTGTTTCTCCTGTACTCCAAATAGCAGATTTTATTTGTGGATGTCCGGGTACATATCCTGCATTGATGGTTTGTTTATTGTTAACGCAGAAATTACCAATAGAAAGTCCCAACTGTACTTCAGGTTTATCATATCTTGTCAGCTCAGAAGTATCACATAGCATAAAACAGACACCTTCATTTATGGTAACCGTTACTGAATATTTGCCTTCTTCAAAAACTCTCAGACTATCTTTGTCAGGTCCTTCAAGACCTGTGCTCCACTTGTAATAAACAGCACCTTTGGTTTTCACGTGAAATGTCCAGTCAATAGGCTCTTCAGGACAAAATGGTCTGACTTCAAGGGTTACTACAGGTACATCATATAAATATGGTTCAGATGTAAAAGATACAATACTGTCTCTACCTACACTCTTTGATGTCCAGATCAATGTATCCGCACCATAACTATTATCAAACAATATTTCTTCATTAATAACTTCTTCGCAGGATGTACTACCATCATTATCCATTTTAATGAAAGACGGGCGAAGTTTATCATCTTCTACTACACTTGTAATTAAAGCACTTCCGCCATCGTTAGTCCCGAAAAGATTGCCTGTAAAATCAAGCGTTCCACTCACTCTTGGATATTTTTTCTTCCAATCGGATGATCCGTCATCTTTTAGTTTCATGACAAAATTATACGACTCTTGCAATGCAAAATCAAAATTTACTCCTGAAACTATTACATTATTATTTTTGTCCAGTGCCAGATGTTTTACAGTAGTTATATCTTCATCATTAAAAATAACCTTTTTCCCCCAAACAACATCGCCCCTCTTATTGGTTTTAATCAAAAACCCTTTATAGGAAATATTAAAAGACAAGGTTAATTCTACGGACAATCCACCCATAATATAGGAAGAATCAGGAAGCCTAACAGCATCATAAGCAATAGGAAATCCAATCAAAGCCTGAAGATCTGCATATTTTTTGCTCCACTGTACAGTACCAAAAGTATCCGTTACAGCTATAAATGATGCCAGACTATTTGAGTCCACTACTCCAACAATCAAAATCGTACTATCTGATTCAACTGAAATATGTGTTAGCTGTTCGTCAATGTTATCACCATTATCATCTTGAGCAGAAATAAGACTTGACCAGATATTTTTTCCATTATAATCCTTTCTGCTTAATGCAATATCATTTTCAAGATCAGTTCCTCCCACATATCCGCTAAAGATGGTTTTGTTATAATTAGCCAGCAAATGACTGATATTGGTACCATCAGCTTTTCCTGGTATAGTAGAGTAAGATCTCATCCATCCATTGGCACCTCCTCTGTCCAGAGCACCTATAATTTTATTTTGTTTATCTGTCGATCCTGTTATTATACTATAGTAAATACTGTCATTGTCACCCTGAACTATGCTTCCAAGTGCGGGAATATTTCCTGCTAATGACATTTCTACTGCAAATGCCTTGGTCCAGTTAATGTCACCTTTAGGTTTGTAACTGGTAACGATAAATGTATCTGAAAAAACATTATCATTTTCATCCGTTTGCAGCTCCAATTCAAGAGCAGCATAATTTCCGTCTTTCAACTGTAGGGAGCTAATGCAAAGCAAGTCTTTACCATTAACTGAAGGATAGGTACGATGGAAGCTGTTCTGAGCAGATCCAATCTGCATTATGGTCAAAATTAAAACGATCGCTAGTAAGTTGCCGCGCATAAATTTATTTTCTAATAAGTCACACATATCTTGTATTTAAACAAACGTAGTCCCAAAAATACTATTAAACTTCGAATGTACAATAAAAATTTTATCAATATATCTTTGACACGACGTTTATCGTGTATTATTAACAAAAAAAAGAGCATAGGTATATTTCTGCGCTCGTTTTATGAATTATATTTCTAATCAGTCTTTTTTTCCCAGACTGTTAAGTTTTACGCTAACAATTTCCACGGCTGCTTTCTGAGTATCTATTTCATTACCCTTATTTTCCTGCTCAAGTATGTTTTTTTCAATATTTTTTTCAGCATCAGCAATTTTCTGTTTTGCTTTTTCTATATCTTTATGATAATCGTCATTTTTTTCTCTTAATTTTTTCAAATCTTTTTCCAGATTGGAAAGATTTTTTTCTTCAGTTTTGAGTTCCTCAGCAACCACTTTTTTTCTTACTTCAATAAAATAGTCATGCATAAACTGTTTTACGGAAGCTGATTGAGTAGCATATTCATTTGAGTTTATAAAAGCTCCTCCTAAGTCTATCCAAACATATGTAGTAGCCAGAGCTTTACCTTCTTCAAATTTTGCATATAGATCAAGTGGCGAAGTACCATTTATTACAGGGATTTTTGTTGCCATCATAAAATGTTCTCTGGCTTTCCCATTTTCTTTCATTTTACCATATTCCTTTACAAATTCATAAAAGACCTTTTCTGCCAGCTTTTTATCTGCACCAGGAATCTCTATAAAAAATGCATTTTGCGGACCGAGACTCATAGAAGTTTTTCTTTCAATTGCATCCTGAGCCATAATTATAGATACCGTCATGGTAAGAATAAGGGTAAAAATATTTTTCATTACAAATAATTTAAGTAGATTATAAAATTGATTTTCGAATATAAGACTATTTTGATTTAAAAAGGTCACATAATTTGACACCATAGCAAAAGTTAAATAAAAACTAAATAACGCATTGAGATTAACTAATTTATGCTTTTTTTGAATTCAGATAATTTAACAAACCGTCATAATTTGAAACTTCCTGCCCATTTTTTTCTGCCTTCTCTTTGGCCGCTGTTACTACTTTTATCGCTTTATCGACATCTTTATTTAAGATCAAAGTGGAACAATATAAATTCAGTGATTCTACATCGTCCAATTGTTCATATATTTTTTCAGCATAGCCAGTTATATCCGAGACCATTTTAGGGTTTTCTTTAAAATTTTTAACTACATCCTGAATAATATATTTTAACATTGTCATATCTCCTTCTGACCTTTTTGCTAAGGATTTATACGCCGATATATATTTATCATTATTTTTGAAGGTTTTAAAAAACTGCATATTTGCCTTAGCAGCAAATACATCAGCTCCATCCGGAAATGTTTTTTTTGCCTTTTCAATGGTTTCTTCCAGTAATGACTCCATTTCGTATTCAACAGCTTTATTCGCAGCAATTTGACAAGCAGCAAGACATTTTTCTTCAAAGGTTTTTTGCCCAGTTAATGAAGCAATTTTTGATTTATTGGATATTACCTGTTCAAATAATTTGCTATCTGCATCTACCGCTGCTTCTAATATAAATAATAACTTTTGATTTTCTGTGATGGCAGGATTGGAATTTAAGTATTCATTTGATATTTTCAAACTTGGCTTTCCTACAGCATTGAGTGCTTTTATATAATTTAGCATCAAGTCAAAACTGCGGTCACCAGCCAGATATTTTTCTTCATACTTGCCACTTTTATCATTTTTCTTCAAAGCATCTTCGCCCTGCATTATCAAACCATCAGGCTGCTGACCTCCTTTGATGGTTTTTATCACTTTGCCATCACCATCTAAAAAAAAGAGCGTAGGATAAGCAGAAACAGGATATTTATGCCCGAAAGTCACTCCGTCCGCCTCTTCCATGTCTAACTTAAGGTTTATAAAATTTCCATTAAAAAAATCACCTACTTTTTGTTGGGTAAATACATTTTTAGCCATGGCTTTACAAGGCCCGCACCACTTGGCAAAAGCATCTACAAAAAGAAGTTTATCTTCTGCTTTCGCTTTGGTTAATGCTTCCTTCCAAGATCCCTGAAAAAACTCAATTCCTTGAGCATTTAATCCAAGTATCGGAAGTATAAATAATAATATTAACGTTATTTTACTTTTCATTTTTAAAATTAGACTTTTTATTAAAACAACAAAATTAAAACAAAATTTTCAGAAAGCTTGTTTTTAACATTTCAGTAACTGGATTTAAATTTTAAATTTCCCATTCTTTACCATTTCTGTAAACTGTACCTTTAAAAAGTGCGACAATATCACCATTCTGATTGGTTAGAGTGACTTCATAAATACCAAATCTTTTACTTAGATTTTTTTCCGTAGCTACAGCTGTAATAATATCTCCATCATTCACGGCTTTAGTATATGAAATGGAAGTTTCTATGGATACTGCCTGAATACCGTGAGAATTACTTGCAAAAGCCAAGGCACTGTCAGCTATGGAATAAGTGACACCACCATGACAGGTTTGAAAACCATTGAGCATTTCCTTTCGGATGTTTGTTCTTAGGGAGCACCCACCCGGAACGATATGTATGATCTCAATGTCCATCCACTGTGAAAATGCATCATTTTCAAACATCATTTTGTGAACTATTTTGGTGGCTTTAGCTGAAGGTGTCACTGCTGAACTTGATATAATTGATAAAGATCTTTTAAGTTTCTACCCATACCATCATAATCCAAGCCATACCCTACTACAAATTTGTTTGGTATGATAAATCCGGGATAGTCTGTTATAATATCATGTTTATGGGCTTCGGGTTTAACCAGAATAGAAGTAAGGCTTACTGAAGCGGGTGCCATTGATTCGAGCTCCGGTATAAACATTGCCATGGTGTTTCCTGTATCAATAATATCCTCAACAATAATAAGATGTCGACCTTTTAATTCAAGATTGGGGGGCATATAAATATCAATTTTCCCAGTACTTTCAGTCCCGTGGTATGACTTTATGCGCACAAAATTAAGTTCACACGGAAAGTCAAGTTTTCTTATCAGATCGGCTGCATAAATAAATGCGCCATTCATCACTACCAAAAACATGGGATATTTTTCATGAAAATCTTCTCGGATGCTGTCGGCAATTTCCTGCACTTTTTCCTCAATGGTTTGCGCGTTTATATATTTTATAAAGGACAAATCCCCGACTTCTATTATTTCTCTTTCATCGTTTATACTCACTTGATTCCATATTTGTCTATCAAATAAATCAGGCTCGCCATAGCAGCTGCACCCAGTTCCAGTTCTCTTTTATTGACATTTTCTATTCTGTCATTGGCAGTGTGATGAAAATCAAAATATCTCTGAGAATCAGGTCTAAGACCTATCAGTAAACCTTTTTGTGATTTAAGTGGCCCAATATCAGCACCTGACCCACCCATTTCAAAATGTAAACCGTAGCTTTCGAGCAAAGGCAACCATTTACTCACATTTCTATAATATGACTTAAAAACAGATGTATCAGCTTCAAAACTAAATCCTTTAGGTGAAAACCCACCTGAATCAGACTCTAATGCAGCTACATGAAATTCACCTTTTTCGTTGGATATTTTTGCATATGTCCGTCCACCAGCAAGCCCGTTTTCTTCATTCGAAAACAAAACACATCGAATGGTTCTCTTTGGCTGATAACCTAATGAGGCAAATAACCTAAGTACTTCCATGGCCTGAATACAACCTGCACCATCATCATGGGCGCCCTGACCTACATCCCAGCTATCAAGATGACCGCCCACAACGATTATTTCGTCAGGAAATAGACTACCTCTAATTTCTCCAATCACAGTCGGCGCCGATCTCATACCCATAGTCTGGCAATTGGTCTTCAAAAATACACTCACCGGTCCTTTTTTAATCATGCGACTTAGTTTCTCAGCGTCATTGGTGCTAATAGCTATACCAGGTATTTTATTTAGACTATCCTTGTATATTGTTACGCCCGTATGTGGAAAATCATCCAAAGATGTTGTCATTGACCTCACCAATGCTGCCACAGCACCATATTCTGCTGCTTTTGATGGACCATACACCCTTTGGTCGACGGCGCCCCCATAGGCACTGAAGGTTCTAAGCTGAGTAGGATCCATTGGTCTATTATAAAAAACAATCTTTCCAGCAATATTCTCTTTGCCCAGTTTATCCACTTCGTCAAGACTTTGTACCTCGATAACTTCAGCAGTGATACCATCTATGGATGTCGCCACAGAATTGCCAAGTGACAAAGCTTTCAATTTGATATTTTTTCCGTTCTTTCCTATTATTTTGACTTGCTCTTTCGCCCCTCTTTTCCAATAACTAGCTTCACAAGGCTGATGGTAACTTTGTACACCTTTGATAGCGGCAAGTGCGTCTTTTGTATAATTTGCTGCCCCTAAATAAGCTGGAGATCCTGCTATCCTGCTTCCGTGTTTAGTGCATAAGTCTGTCAACCATGGATATGCTTTACCTTTACTAAGTGCTTCATCATGGATTTTTTTTATCATAAACACATCATCATCCTGAGCTTCAACCGATGATAAAAAAGCAAATGTCAATGTAAATAAAAAAACGATTTTAAAACGGTAAGTCATGCATCATGATTTGAAATGAAATACAAAGCTAAGGATAATAGTTGGTAAAAAGAAAAGTCTATTTATAATCAAATTAAGCCTGAGTCTTGAATATTTGCTCATTAGGTATCTTTTTTGGAAATGTTGCTCGTTACTGGTAATACAAAATATTCTGCACCTTTATATAGTAAATATATATTATCTGTATCGCATTAATCACTGTGACCTATACCTGAAACTGCATTTTGCCAAAAAATCAAAATTTACTTTCATTTTAACAGCACATTATAAAAATTTATTTATGCTTATATCTACTTTGAATAAATAATGTTTTTAGTATCAATGATATAAAATGTGTATTAATTTGGCATAAATTAGATTTATGTTAGCAATAAGTTTATGTTTATTCCTTTTTATAATATTTATTTTAAGAATTTTTACAAAATACTTGATAAATAATTTTTTCTGCTTACCTTTGTGTACGTTTTACAATAAGTAAAACAATTTGGTTTCATTTGGTTAGGGTTGAGGTAATACAATTGTGTTACCTCATTTTTTTTTGTCTTCCAGCAATTATCATTAATAATATGAAATCCTTCCCAATTCTGGAAGCTTGTGTAGAAAATACGACTGAAGCATTTGAAGCCTGGAAGAAAGGTGCTCATCAATTGGAAATATGCAGTCAATTAAGTCAGGATGGACTCACGCCGGATGAGTCAACACTAAGTGATATTATTTCCAAAGTAAAGTTGCCTTGCAAAGTCATGATCAGATGTCGAGAAGGAAATTTTGAGTATACAAATGATGAAATAAATACTATGATTGCACAAATTCAAAAATTAAAATCCTATCGGATTGATGGGTTTGTTTTTGGAGCACTCGCTAAAAATGTACATAACCAAAACATTCTTGACGTTAAAGCAATCTATCAAATTTGCAAAGCTGCATTTCCATATCCTATTACTATTCATAAAGCCATTGATCATTGTTTTGATATACTTGCAGAAGTTGAAACACTTAAAAATATATCAAATGTTCGCTACATTTTATCTTCAGGAGGTGCGACTGATGCCGTTACCGGTGCAAAAATGTTATACAAAATGCAAAAGGTGGCTGGCACAAAAATTGATATAATTGCGGCAGGTAAAATAACCATTGATAATATTCACCAAATTTTAGCAGAAACGAAGCTAAAAATCTATCATGGAAGAAAAATAGTATGACTTTATGAGATTTTTCAATCAAGAAAATACACCATGTGGTGAAATAAAACTAAAATTATATACTACTTTTGTGCTGTTACTAAAAGTTTAAAATGCTTACTTGGGCAGAGTTCGAAAAAGTAGATATGCGAGTGGGAACTATAATTTCTGTAGACGATTTCCCCAAGGCCAACAAACCAGCCTACAAATTGAAAGTTGATTTTGGATCTTTGGGTATTAAGCAAAGCTCTGCACAAATCATAAAACTTTATTCAAAATCTGAATTGATGGGCAAACAAATTATAGCAGTTATCAATTTTCCACCCAAAAAGATTGCTGATTTTATGTCTGAGTGTCTAATATTAGGTATTGTTGGTCAGGATAATGAAGTCATCCTACTTACACCTGATAAAAAAGCAAAGAATGGAGATAAAATCGCTTGATTTAAAAATAGCAAACTTCTCAATGTGCTCTATGAGAAATGGTAAATTGTTAGACTGATACAATTATGTGGTAAAAAAAAGGTAAAGATAGTGCACATAAAGTTATGCAACCATTTACAATTAAAGCCGTTAAGTTAACTTATACGAATTTTATAATATGAACGCTTATACAGCTAATCTGTTGAATGCAGTGACCCTTATTCTGTTCAGCATCTGGGCATATTTAGGGTCGATTAATCCATCTATGACTGCATTTATTCCATTTATATTTGGAATAATACTTTTATCATTGAATAATGGAGTTCAGTATAAAGTAATTAGTCAGATACGAGTTGCCGCAGTATTAACCCTTTTGGTGTTTTTAGCCTTGATAAAACCATTGGACGGAGCCATTGGTCGAGATGACAACATGGCCATTTTCAGGGTTGGTATTATGTTGGTTACTTCGTTTTTATCACTGATATATTTTATAAAGAATTACAAAAGTGAATTAATTTCAAGAAAAAAAAATTAAAAACAGATTACATGAATAAAGTTTGCATAACCATTTTTTGCCCGATGCTATTAATAGTAAGTTCGTGCAATACACAAAAGTCTCCGTCACAAATAGCAACTACATTATCTGACCCTATTGTCAATACCAATAGTGAAAATGCCAATCAGTTAATGATAACAGCAGATTATCTAATGGGCAAATTTGACCCGACTCAACACCCCGAATTTATTTTAATCCCAGCAAAATATCGTGATGAAGAGCTCAGGTACATACGGAAAGATGTACTACAATCCATTATTCTCATGTACGAAGCTGCCACGAAAGAAGGGGTTGTTCTCAAAATAAAATCCGCTACCAGAAATTTTGAGAATCAGAAAAGAATATGGGAAAAAAAATGGACCGGGAAAACGATCCTTGAGGACAACATAAATGCTGCTACTGATATAAAAGATGATCTAAATCGTGCTAAAAAGATCCTGGAATACAGTTCTATGCCAGGAACTTCGCGTCATCATTGGGGTACGGATATGGATTTTAATGCTTTCACCAATGAATGGTTCGAAAAAGGTGAAGGGCTTATACTCTACACATGGTTGCTTAATCATGCGTCAGAATATGGGTTTTGTCAGCCGTACACAAAAATTGGGAGTGATCGCAAGATTGGTTATTTTGAAGAAAAATGGCATTGGACCTATATGCCGGTTTCGGGTAAATTGACTGAACTAGCAAAATTAACCTTAAAAAATGAAATGATTTCCGGATTTTTGGGAGCTGAAACTGCTTCAAAAATAGATGTTGTTCAAAATTACATTTTGGGAATAAGTCCTAAATGTATGTCTACAAAAAATTAAGATGACTTTTGTCTCCTCCTTAAAAGTTGATACTTCTGTAAAAGGTATCATATTATTAACTTTGCCTATCAGCATGGCTAAGTTAATTCCTGAATTGAATTATCTCTTCAATGCAGCATTTTTGGGGCATATTGGAAATAAGGAATTAGCACTTGCGGGTATTACGGGCGTATATTATCTGATCTTTTCAGCTATTGGATATGGTCTGAATAATGCTCTACTGTCGATTATGTCCAGAAGAGCAGGTGAAGAAAACAGAAATGAAATATTTTCGACTTTATGGCATGGAATGTTGGTAGCTCTGGGACTGGCCGTTATATTTATCATTTTTACACACGTTTTGGTTCATCCACTGATGCTTTGGGCCGGAATTGAAAGCAATGGTGCAGAAATGGCTGGAGGATTTCTGAATATTAGAATATTTGGGTTGATGTTCTTGTATAGTCTTCAGATGCAAAATGCATTTCTTATTAGCCTTCAGCAAACCAGATATCTTGTACTCATAGCCATTATACAATCAGGGGTCAATCTTTTTCTGGACTATGGCTTGATTTTTGGGCATTTTGGACTTCCTGCATTGGGATTTGATGGGGCAGCTTATGCATCTGTCATTTCCGAATTAATAGGTATGATGACAGTCACGGGTATACTGTACAGTCTTCGCATTAAGTCAAAATTCGGAATACACGCTATTTTTACAATACATGTCAAGACATTAAAATTGGTATTTAAGCAAGGGTTTCCATTGATGAGTCAACTGGCGATTAGTACAGGAGCCTGGTGGGTTTTTTTTATTCTTGTCAGCAGAAACTATACCTATGATGAGCAGGCAATTTCACAAAGCATGCGCAATCTTTTTGGTCTTGGCGGTGTGTTTTCGTGGGCTTTTGGTTCCTCTGCCAATACAATACTAAGTAATCTTATCGGACAGGGAAGACAGGATGAGATATTTAAAATTATAAAAAAAATGTGCTACATCAGTGTGAGTGGAATGACTGTTTTTGTTTTGCTTCTTAATTTTTTTCCCAATATTTTTCTTGGATTATTTGGTCAGGGTGGCGATTTTGTAACATCGGGTACTGGACCGCTCAGAATAGTAAGTGCAGCTATGATTATACTTTGTGTAGGTGTGATCTGGCTAAATGCAGTAGTGGCAACAGGCAAAACACAGATCGTTTTTTGGATAGAATTTGGTGGAATAGTAGCATATCTTATTTATGTCTGGCTAGTCATTGAAGTAATGAAGCTTAGTTTGTCTATTGCATGGATGAGTGAGTGGGTGTACTGGATTTTACTTTTTGTTCCCAGCTATTTGTATCTTAAATATGGTAATTGGAGAGATCATTTGGCATATGACTAATCGAATACAAAGTAATATTTTATCATTTTATCATAAAAAACGATAAATCTTACTAATTTTGCCCCGTTAATTTGGGATATTTAACATTTAATTCTTAAAAACAATATTAATAAACATGAACTCTAAGAACACAAAATATTTAATTTTTGGTATTATCATAATGGTTGTTTTAGCCGTACTATATTTTATGAATAAAAAAGCTACTTCTGGGAGCAGTCAGGAAGACGGCGTAAATGTTGTAGCAGACTCATTGAAAAGTGATTCAACTAAAGACCAAAGAATCGAAACCAAAAGAGTAATTGACACCATTTCCGGATGGGATAGTAAAGAGATTACAGATAATGCCACCGGTCACAAACTATTGATTAGTACATTAATTTCAAAAAACGATTTGAACTTAAAAAATGCCAAAAATGAGCCAGTATTTGCTTTTTTAACAGTCAAAAATAATAATAACAAAAACGAAGTGTTATTAAGAATTCAGCATGCTGAATACAAAGGCAATTCCGTAAGTCTAAAATTTGATAATAAGGAACCTTTTACGTCTTCTTTTACTAATAGGGAAGGTGGAAATGCAATAATAATGGAGAAATCAGAAGAAATAATCACTGCTATGAAGAGTTCAAGTGTATTAACAATTGGTGCTGAATTTAACAATGGCGGTAAAAAAGACATCATTTTCACTTGTCAGGGTTTTACATGGAGTAGGTAAAATACATGTTATTGGCATCCAGAAATAAGAGATGTTTATTGTATCTTATGTCAAGTGCATCATAAAATATAGATAGGTATTCATCATTATTTTGTCACATCTACTAAAGATTATAAACGTGTATAGTTTGATTGTCGTGTATGTTTATGTTTGAAAAAACCCAAAATGATTTTGCTACTTTCAAAAGTAATACCTGATTATTTACAAAAAAAAAGTGCAAAAAAAATTATTCAAAGGGCTATTTGTCAGTTGAATAATTTGGGCTCTTCCCACGAACAGTTAGAACGATCGATATTGATGTTTTCACTGACAACATTAAGCGATATAAAATGTTAAATCAACATTCTATTAATTTTATTTATGCTTTATTACAAAGAATATTTACTAAGTCCTGAAGCTGAATGGGTAGTGTTTATCCACGGTGCAGGTGGTAGTTCTGCCGTATGGTTTAAGCAATTAAAAGATTTCAGAAAGCATTTTAATTTACTACTTATCGATCTCAGAGGACATGGAAAATCGTCAGGAATAGAAACTGATAAACATTACAAAGATTATTCTTTTGAACTCATTGCGAAAGATATAATAGAAGTACTAGACCATCTTCGAACGCCTAAAGCCCATTTTGTAGGGGTATCTTTGGGTACACTTATTATCAGGCAACTTGGTGATATGATAAACTCACGCATACATTCCATGATATTGGTCGGGGCTATTACACATTTTAACCTCAAGTCGAGGTTTTGGGTAGGATTAGGGAGGATATTTAAAAATATATTGCCCTACATGTGGCTTTATCGACTTTTTGCTTTTGTAATTATGCCTTCAAAAAACCATGCCGAATCAAGGAGCGTATTTGTAATAGAAGCCCAAAAACTATGTCAACGCGAATTTTTAAGATGGTACAAGTTGACAAGCCAGCTAGCCGGACTATTCCGCAAGTTTGAGACAAATATAGCGATTCCTACTTTATTTGTGATGGGAGAACAAGATCATATGTTTCTTAATCCCATAAAACTAATGGTAAAAAACATGCAGGATGTTGCTTTGCTTATCGTTCGCGAATGTGGCCATGTCGTCAATATAGAGCAGGCTGGCATATTTAATGATGAAGTAATCAAGTATTTGCTGGGACTAAAAACTGCCAGAATGACCATGAGTTAAACAGGTTTCAATCCTTTTTCTTTTATAGTATCCTGAATCCTTTTATTCTCAATCTTGCTATCTAACCACGAGATGATATCCAGATATAAAAATGGTCTTCGTTCGTAAGGATCGTTCTGATACTTCATAAGTTTAGCTCTAAGTTTTATAAATTCTGCCTTCAGGTCTTTTTTTGTCATCAATGGTGTGCGTCGTATAAAACCAAGAATTTCTTTTTGAACAGCCTGAAGGTCTTCCATTTTGATCAGAAAACGATATACTGATTTAATTTGGTAGCTCACTAAAAAGTCATTTCCCAGCTCATAATGACTGATCAAAGACAAGATTCTGGCAAAACACTGAATGTCTTCCCTAAGTCCTCCTATCGGACTATTATTGATTTTGTTTAGGTAATCCAAGGCTGTTTTAAAATCATCAGCTCCAAAATATACACACGCCAGTTTATAATAAAACACCATCTCTCTACTTATATCCCAATGATGCCTTCCAGATTTTAGTATTTCAGCAATTTCTGTGACTTCTTTGATACCATTGTCATAGTCTCCGGTAAGAAATATTTTATTCAGGAGATGAATATATTTGAATAATTTGTACTGGTACAACTGGCTTTCTGACATATGATCAAAAAACCTATTTTCATAATCTATATAAAAGGCATAGTTTGCCAGAAACTTTTCAGTTTTGTTTGCCATGTACAATGCATTCAAAGCATTATGTAAACCTTTAAAGTACAGCATTGGATCCTCTTTTATCAATTGAGGAAATGCACGGTAACTATCTACCCATTTTTGTGAATATTTATAATAATTTAAAAAATCCTGCGTCATGTGATAGTACCAGACAAAGGATTGATAATAGTAGATCCTTTCATAAAATCCCAGCTTGTATGGCTTAACATCCGGAATATTACTGTAGAAATAGTCTTTTACTTGCTCGAAATCTTTTTTATCTTTTACATATCCATACTTTAGATACATGCCATAAAGCATAAGTGAAAGATTGGATAATTTATTGTGGACAGCTACTTTAGATAAAATTTTATTGCTTTGATCATTGATTTCCATCGCTTTAGTGGTAGAACTGCCAGTGATATACTGGGTTTCGATTTTCCGCTCTTCATCCAGAATATGATACATCAAAAGAGTTTCTTGATTCACTTCTGCAATCTTTTTAGCTTTTTCCAGCATATCCAGACTGGCCTTAGTCATACCTTTGGATTGTAATATTTTCGCGTAATCAAGCATCTCTCTAATGGAAACGTCTGAAAAATCCTGCTTGTGCAAATGTCTTAGATTCGCAAGAATTTGTTTCATAAGATTTGCCTTAATGTTGGACAATTGCACCTTTTTAATCAGAGGTAATTTTTTTAGCAGTTCGTCTTCTTTGTAAGTTTTAGTGCTATCTATATAATCAAACAGTTGCATAAACAATTTGTCATTGGGTTTATTATCTCTGTTTACGAATAATCTAAAGCTCCTTTTTTCCGCTTTGGTCAAAGATTGTATGAGCTGGATCAATTGATCTGTCTGCTGGCTGGGCATATGCTAATTTGTACTATTAAAAGTTAAACCTAAAAGCACAGAACTATCGTACATTCTTTTGTATTTTAAATAATGGTCAAAATAAATGTTCAAAAAATTAAAAAAACAGTTCATGCCTTTTTTGTTCCTGGTAATCAGTACCGCATATTCTTACAAGCAAAACTGACGGTGAAATTAATATTTTTATATACAAAAGGTCGCATAAAATGTTTTTCTTCGACATCCTGAAATATATGCAACCTACTTTACCAATCCTTATATACGGTGAATTTTTTCAAATAATGGCAAATGGTGATGGATCTAATTTTGTGAATGTCAATATATTAGTTCGCAAATATTTCAAAAAAACGTCAAAGAAATGATTACTTTAAACAACTGGATAAGTTTTTATAATAAAATTATTCAATACATATTGCATTAACTATTTAACAATGATTTTTAACTTCAAAATAATTAAGTAACAAAAATTTATTTTGTAAGTGTATATTTGTGACATTATCAAATTATAAATCAAAAATCAAAATATATGAAATCTAATTTTCTTTTTTTCTTGATAATTGTGGTCATGGCTTCATGCGCTGCAGGAATAAAAAAAGACCTTTTAACAGGTTTAACTGTAACAAATAATGGGCTCAGTTATGATAATGTTTATTTGAGTTCTGATGGAAAAGAACTACAATCAACTGAGTTTATGATGGGCCAGAAAATTGTTATCCAACTCGAAGGAGTAGATGGATTTCAACTAAAAGACGGAATGGCCTTTGCCGGTGCCTCTCTGGTTGTGGAAGACGATGCTGGAAATGTTGTGACAGAATTAAATGACCTATTGGCATCCTATGAAGAAACCGGAATTAAACCAGAAGATGCAAAATTTTTAAGTGCAAACTTTACAGTTGGAGATCCATTAGAGTTAAATAAATCTTACAAATTAATTGCAAATTTCTGGGATAATAACAGTGAAAGCGACATTATTTGTAAAGTTGATTTTAAAGTAAAAAACTAATTTGGGTTTTCATTTATGTGTAGTATTTAGTTTAGAATTATGGGTAAATGGTAGGCTTTTATCATCAGATGGTTGTGTATATAATTAAATGGTTAACTTCATCTATTTTTATTATGATGTTAAGTTCAATTACAACAAACGCACAAATATTTCATTTTCCTGCAAATAACCCTGTAGAACTTGGCAAAGTAAAATGGAATAGGAATTATAAAGATGCGGTCATAGAATCCGCTGAAAGAAATTTACCCATATTAATTCTTTTTCAGGAAGTGCCGGGTTGTAACAATTGTACTACCTACGGCAATGAAATATTGTCTCATCCGCTGGTTGTAGAAGCTATAGAAACTTTTTTTGTACCTCTGTGCATTTACAACAACCATACTGGGGATGATAAAGATATCCTGAATAAATTTGGAGAACCATCATGGAATAATCCAGTCATCAGGATAATAACCAAAGATGGTAAAGATATGGCACCTCGTCAGCCTGACTTCAGATCCATGACTAAAACCATCGGGACATTGATCGATGCCATTGAAAAGTCTGATAAGCCAACGCCTGAATACCTTAAAATTTTATTGGAAGAGACTGAAGCAAAAGAAAAGGGGCTGACGCAAGAAGCATATTTCAGTATGTATTGTTTTTGGTCAGGTGAAAAAGAAATATCGGGTTTGCCCGGTGTAATCGCAACTGAAGCCGGTTTTATGCATGGTAAGGAAGTCGTCAAAGTAATTTACAGAAAAGACAAGGCAACCCTATCTGATATCTTTTTAAATGCAAAAAAGGTAGGTTGTGGTGATGATGTTTATGCTGCTATTAATGTAAAAAATGGATTAACTGTAAAGCCTATTGCTTCATATAGAAAAGATAATGAAGATAAATATTATCTATCCAAATCATCTTATAAAATTATTCCTATGACTGATATGCAAAAAACAAAAGTAAACAGGGCTATCGGAATGGGTCTGGATCCTACTACTTACCTGTCTCCAAGACAACTCAAGATGCTCAATCACAAGGATTTATCAAAGAGTCAGGTTTCAGCAAATATTGAAAAAGTATGGTGGAAAATGTAATTTATACAAAAAGATTTTAATAGTTAAATATAAACTTGTGTAATTGCATGAAAAGTGAATAAAGTGCTTTGAAAAGAATTCGAAAATATAGTCATTTTAAGTATAAATAATAATTTTGGTATTACCTTTACATTTTAAATTAAACAAAAGTTTTATGAATAAATCAACTTTATTTTTTTCAGTGGTATTTCTTATGGTATGCGCATCCTGTGCCAAAGTCTATTACAGTCCTGAAGCAGAAAATGCATCCAAAAATCATAGAATCATAGCCGTCGTTTCACCAAAAGTGTCTATACCACCACAAAAGAAAATGACAAATGAAGAATTACAGGATCTGACAATCAAGGAATCAGAAACTTTTCAGTATGAAATGGTAGCATGGTTATTAAAAAGGAAAGGAGATAATAAGATAAATGTGGACATATTGGATGCCACTACGACCATCGCCAAAATACGGAATGCAAGTACAGATGGTAAATATCTTACCCCTGTGGAAATGGCAGAAATTCTTGATGTCGATGCAGTGATTACTTCCAACTATAAACTAACAAAACCGATGTCTACCGGTGCAGCTATAGCTACCACACTTCTATTTGGTTTTGGTAATACCAATGAAGTTAATGTCACCATGGAATTGCACGACAGAGCAAGGAAAAAAATGATCTGGAACTTCAGCCATGCAGTTTCAGGAGGTCTTTTTAGTAGCTCAAATCAATTGGTCGAAGAAGTAATGAGAATAGCCAGCAAAAAATTACCTTATACCAAATTTAAAAAATAATCTAAAAAGGAATGGCTGCTTTCTAAATAAAGCAACCATTCCCTTTTTAAATCAGTTTATATCAGGGAAGCTCTAATTGCTCATTTTCGTAGTGAAGAAATACGAAAGAGTCAAGAACAAGGCGAAAGTTAAAAAGTACCTTAGGTGTTGCCTAAGCTACAAAGACGACATTTTTAACTTTCAACGCATTTATTGGCTCTTGGAGTTTTTTGTAATAGAAATAGAGTTTTTAGATCTTCCCATCAATAAGACCGAATACTTCCGGACATACCGGAGTCAATATTTGTACTTTCAGGTTTTCCTTTGTATTTAATGCTTCCTCCCGAACTAGCGTCAGCGGTGAGCTTTTTGGTGGCATGGAGCGATATACTGGCACCTGATGACACATCTGCATCAGCACTTGAAGATATAAAGTTTCCCGCATCAATTTTTGAACCGGATGATGCATCATAGATCGCAGTATTACCTGTACCATTGATAGAAACTTTTGCCCCGGATGATGCAGACACATTGACAACTTCAGCTTTTAGTATAATATTACAATTTGCTCCACTAGAAACTTCTATGTCCATTCCTGATGTGCTGATTTCATTATCAGTACTAAGGCTTGAGCCGGCAGCACAATCTATTCCGTTCAATGTTGTATAATAGACTGTCACTTTTGCTTTTGTTTCTGAACGGTTCCACATTGAGTTTTTAGATTTTATTTTGACGATAAGTTCATCGTTTTTAACATCAATAAACAGATCTTCTTTATTACCTTTGATAATCGTATATTCTGCCTTAGGTGAATTACCTTTGACAAGCTCTACCTGCACACTACCGCTGGTAGAAATAGAAGTAAATTCTGAAAGGTTTTTACTTTGTGCAGTGACAAAAGTATATACACACAGGAAAAACAAAATAGAAAAAGGATGCTTGAACATGGTGTTTTTATTTTTATGATGTTTAATAAAATCAAAGACGAATACCCTTATAATAAGGTTGCATTAATAGGCAAGAATTTTTCTTACAGCATCCCCTAGTTTTACTGAATTTGGCAACATCGTTTTTTCCAATATTTCATTCAGGGGAATGGCAGGCATGTTTTCCGCACCTATTGTTATCACTGGAGCATCCAAGAATTCAAAACAATTTGCTTGAATTCGAGAAGCTACGCTTTGCGCAAAAGAATTATTGACAGGTTCTTCCGTCAAGACTATAATCCTGTTATATTCCTTTGATTTGCTGTAAATGAGGTTTTCGTCTAATGGGTATAACGTCCTCAAATCAAGAATCCCTACTTTGCCACCAACATCGCTTTGCAAATTTAATGCCCAATGAACACCCATTCCATAAGTGACTACCAATACTTTATTTTCATCATAACTAACATTTGCTTCTTGCACCATATTCCCGATGCCCAAAGGCAATATATAGTCTTTTGCTGGTAATTTTCTTTTTGCTGTGTCTGTGCCTTTGACTTTGCTCCAATATAGTCCTTTATGTTCAAGGATTATCACAGGATTGGGGTCGTGATATGCGGCTTTGAAAAGCCCTTTGAGATCAGCTCCATTGCTTGGGTATACTATTTTAATTCCACGGATGTTGGTCAGCACCGACTCCACGCTAGAGCTATGAAATGGCCCACCGCTACCATAAGCACCTATAGGAACACGCAGTACCATGCTTACCGGCCACTTTCCTTCAGACAAATAGCAACTTCTGCTTACTTCTGTAAAGAGCTGATTTAATGATGGCCAGATATAATCAGCAAACTGTACTTCAACTATAGGTTTAAGTCCAACAGCTGACATTCCTACCGTACTACCTACAATAAATGCTTCCTGAATTGCAGTATTAAATACCCGTTCTTCGCCAAATTTTTGTGCCAGTGTTGCTGCTTCTCTGAAAACACCTCCAAGCCTGCCACCCACGTCCTGACCATACATGAGACATTCTTTGTGGTCTTCCATCAGTTCCTGAATTGCTATCAATGCACAGTCTACCATTACTTTTTCTTCTGCATCTTCAGGACATCTTTCACCGGATTCAGTTAATATGGTCGTTGGTGCAAAATCATACGTATAAAGGTCTGAAGGCAATGGATCTGGTGCAAGCAAAGCTCGATCAAGATCATCCATGACCAATTTTTTTGCCCCTGCCTCTATTTCATTCAGATGATCAGGTAAAAAACCATTCTCGATAAGCAAGGATTTGAGTTTAAAATATGGATCGTTTTTCTGGTGTTGGTGAAGATCATTTCGGTACCATTCTTTTCGCACGCCGGAAGTATGGTGATTTAATAAAGGAACATTGGCATGAAGCAGGAAAGGTCTTCTTTCGGTTCGAATGGTCTGTATAATACGATTAATAGTGTGGTAGCAAATTTCAAAATCACTACCATCTATCGTAATTGCCTCTATTCCGGGAAAACCTTTAGCATATTCATATGCGTTCATAGCTCTTGTTTCTTCTGCCGTAGCTGAGATGTCCCAACCATTGTCCTGAACCAGATATAAAATTGGAAATTGTTTTAATGCAGCCATCTGGAAAGCTTCCGACACCTCTCCTTCTGTAATTGACGCATCACCAAAAGAACAAACCACCACTGCACCAGGCTCCTGCACAAGACCCACTTTTTCTCTGTATTGTATACCCATAGCAACGCCGGTAGTGGGTATGGCCTGCATACCTGTAGCTGAAGATTGGTGTGGTATTTTGGGTTTGTCAATATCTTTAAGACTCGGATGACAATAATAGGCGCGTCCTCCTGAAAACGGATCATCCTTTTTTGCCAGTACCTGAAGCATAAGGTCATAAGGCTTCATGCCTATAGAAAGCAACATTGCATCATCGCGATAATATGGTGCTACATAATCTTTTGGGGTAAGTTGCATACCAACAGCAATCTGTATGGCTTCATGTCCTCTTGATGTAGCATGGACATATTTTGAAACCAACTTGAATTGCTCATCAAAAGTCTCTGTAATCGATTTTGCAGTACAAAGCAAAGAAAATGCTTTTTGAAGCACAGTTTTATCAATGGATTTTGATTTCATGCTGCAAAAATATAAATATGTAAGTCAAAACATGAAAAATGAGCGTATTACTTCATTGTATCCATAAAACGGCTCAAATCCGAGATACTACTCAATTAAACTTTTAGAACAATAATAGATTCAGAAACAGTTAGACTTCAGGAAGTGATTCCCCAAGTGCTTCTTCAAAAAAATAATGAATAGCGTAAGTCTGAGCTGCTCCAAGTTTTTGGCCCATTTGGCTTGATAAGTACATAAACATGGCTATAGCGGCCAGAACAGGAAGCACCCAGAGTATTTTACTTTCATGTCCAAGTGCTCTTTGAGAAAATCCAATGATAGAAATAAAAGTAATAAGTACCCCGATAGCCAAATAACCTACTGCAAATAATGTCCAAACATTAGGCATTGGGCCATAAATACCGGTAATTTTAGTCTCGTTATCTCCGTGTTCTCTTTGCATCAATATACCAAGTTGTGGTGACCAGTAATGTCTGTGGGATTTGTTTACTCTGATGGTAATATGATCATGCATAGCCTGACCATGCAAGTTATGATTATTATGTTTTAGTTTTTCTTTCACCAATAGGATAATTTCCTCCATTGTCTTTGTACTTTCTATCTCAAATCTGGGTCGTACTCTAAAGCTGGCCATAAATATTTATTTTGCTGACGCTAATATAATCACACTTTATTGCTTAATCACAAATAAGAGTTATGATATTCATCAGTCTAAACGGGTGCGGACGAAACAATAATTTATAAAAAATTGTCAGAAAGCGTCATTAATAGTGATGTAAAAGGCTCCCCCTTCATTAATAGTGCGACCATAATCAAGCCTTAGTCTAACTCTGTCTTTTTTATTCAAAACAATCCTTAATCCGGCCCCAAAACTTATTTTATAGTCGTTTTCAAATATTTCTGAATAAGAAGCCGCAACGGTACCGCCGGATAAAAAAGACACACCCTGAACCCATTTGTATATCGGAAATCTATACTCCCCTTGAAGTACCAGAATATTTTTATCTTTAAACCTTCGGTCCTGAAACCCTCGCATTAGTTTTGGACTACCAAAATATAGTAAATCATAAAATATAGGATCTCCCAATATCATAGCTGTATTGACATGAAATGCTAGTGTATGGTCCTGTTTAATGCGAACGTATTTAGCAAAATCCAAAGAAAACCTTTGATATGAAAAATTACTCTGAGTAAATTTAGCATTAACGAATATCTCAGTCTCCATAAAGACCCCTTTAGTTGGATTAAATATAAAATCTCGGGTATCCAATTGTCCCACCAAACCAATACCAGAAATTACTCCACCATTTTCCCCTGTATAATCTCCATTTTCAAGTAAGCCATTTACCTTTTTGTCGACAATCTGTATCTTATCTATTCGAAATCTGACGCCGGCAAAAACCTTTCTAAATCTTCTCAATATGTCTATCCTGAACCTTGGATAATTTGCCCTGAATGGTTCTTTATCGTCAAATCTGCTTGAGAGGCCTATACCATAAAAATTATATACATATCTGTAGTAACTTATTTCTCCTTTAAATTTCCATAGATTATCTGACCTATACAATTCGAAAGGTATAGTCATAATTACTTGTCTGTTTTGTGTCAGACTAAAAGTAAACTGCACTTGTGAAGGATTTGAAGTAGGTTTTTCATTTTTAAACCTGAAATTATAAAATCCTGCAGCACCAAAACCCCAACGTGTTTCAGGCAGATAGAATGCAATAGGATAAGCTAAAAACTGGCTTTTTATTTTGGTTGTGTCGTCATATGACGCACTGATATTGTTTCCTTTGACTTGAGGAAAAAAAATAATCAAGTATAATAAAGCAAATAATAATCTTCTTTTCATACACTAAAAAAGGTGAGCACAATAAATTGTCTCACCTCACTATTCATTACACTGTAATACTATAATTACAGACTATTTACGTATCTGGAAAGCTTGGACTTAAGGTTTGAAGCTTTATTATTATGCCAAGTATTCTTTTTGGCAAGCTTGTCCACCATACTGATTACTTTTGGAAGAAATATTTCTGCTTCCTTTTTATCAGTCATTAGTCTGAGTTTTGCGATAGATGTTCTGGCAGATTTTTTATAATATCTGTTTCGAAGTCTTATTTTTATGTCTTGTCTTATTCTCTTTTTAGACGATTTGTGTTGTGCCATAAAACTTAAATTTTGTAAACATTTTCTTAAATGGAGTGCAAAAGTAAATCTTTTCACGGTAAGTAAAAACATTATTTGTAAAAAAGTGAATAATTATTTCAAAATCAGATACAAATAGCATGATTTTTGTCTTTCTATTGTAAAACATGTGGCTCTTTATAGTCTAGAACGGATAAAATTCTTACTTTTGAAGCCTAATTTAGAATAAATACCCAAATCATATTTTAACATTACAATGAAAGATTATTCGTACGTTTTTAATGCACATCCCGGTTATATAGAATCTATGTACAAAAATTTTCAGCAGGACCCTTCATCTGTGGATGATGGTTGGCGATTGTTTTTTGATGGATTTGAATTCAGTAATACCGATAATGGGGTTTCTGATACTTCAGGACAAAATTTAGATAAAAACCTATTTGAAAAAGAGTTTGGAGTGATGTCACTGATCCATGGTTTCAGAAGTCGTGGTCATTTATTATCTACCACCAATCCATTGAAACCTCGAAAAGACAGACACCCACACCTCGACTTGTCAGACTACGCACTCGATGAGTCAGACTTAAACAATGTATTCCTGACAGGAGAAGAAATCGGTTTAAAAAACGCTACTTTAGCCCATATTTTGGACAAACTCAGAGAGATATATTGCGGCAACCTTGGCATCGAATATGCACATATAGAAAACAGGGAAAAAAGGATGTGGATGCGTGAAAAACTTGAGAACAGGGTTTTTGATGGTAGTTACGGGCTAAACCAAGAGAAAAAAAAGCAAATCCTAAATAAGTTGAATGGGGCAGTTATTTTTGAAAAATTTCTTCATACCAAATATGTCGGACAAAAACGATTCTCTCTGGAAGGTGGTGAAACTACCATTGCGGCATTAGATGCTATCATCAGTAAAGCCACAGAAGGAAAAGTCGAAGAAGTCGTAATGGCAATGGCTCACAGAGGAAGATTAAATGTATTGGCCAATACATTAGGTAAAACATATGATCAGATATTTAATGAATTTGAAGGCACAGCTATTTTAGATCAGAGTTTTGGAGATGGGGATGTTAAATATCATCTTGGATTTTCTTCTCAGATTACAATGCCTTCCGGAAAAATTGTTCATCTCAAGCTAGCTCCCAATCCTTCTCATCTTGAGGCTGTAAATCCGGTTATGGAAGGATTTACACGAGCAAAAGCAGATGTTTTATATGATAGCGATTATGACAGAATACTTCCTATACTAATACATGGTGATAGTGCAGCAGCAGGTCAGGGTATCGTGTACGAAACTACACAAATGAGTCAGCTCGATGGTTATTATACCGGTGGGACCATTCATTTTGTGATCAATAATCAGATTGGATTTACTACAGATTATGATGATGCTCGATCTTCTACTTATTGCACAGCTGCGGCCAGTCTGGTACAGGCTCCTGTGTTCCATGTCAATGGTGATGATCCTGAAGCAGTAGTTTTTGCAGCAGAATTGGCAACAGAGTACAGACAAAAATTCAATAATGATGTTTTTATAGATATGGTATGTTACAGAAGACATGGCCACAACGAAGGAGATGATCCCAAGTTTACACAGCCTCAAATGTATGATCTTATCGAAGCCCATAAAAACCCAAGAGAAATATATCTTACCAAGTTGATAGAAAGAGGTGATGTCAATGTAAAAGACGGTGAAGAACTTGAAAGTAAATTCTGGGCTGAACTTCAGGAAAGATTGGATATGGTCAAACAAAAAGTATTGTCTTACACCTATCAGGAACCTGAGCAGCAATGGAGAAAACTCAAGAAGACCATCGATGTGGCTGATATGATTACGCCGGAGACAGGCATTGACGCTAAGGATGTCGATAAAATACTGAAGCATCTTATGACCATGCCTGAAGGATTTACGCCCCTATCTAAAATAAAAAGGCTTCAAAAATCTAAGCAGGAACTTTGGGATAAAGGTCAGATAGACTGGTCTTTTGGTGAATTGATGGCATATGGATCATTGATGCTGGAAGGCAAAAATGTCCGTATGAGCGGTCAAGATGTCAAAAGGGGAACATTTTCTCACAGACACGCAGTATTTGTTGACGAAAAGACCAATGAACGTTATAATCGATTAAATACACTGGAAGGGGCTAAAGGTAAGTATTTGATTTATAACTCTTTGTTATCCGAATTTGCTGTTCTTGGTTTTGAATATGGCTATTCTCAGGCGTCACCGGATCATTTGACCATTTGGGAAGCACAGTTTGGAGATTTTTATAATGGTGCTCAAACAATAGTAGACCAATTCATTTGTTCGAGTGAAAGTAAATGGCAAAGGATGAGTGGGTTAGTTATGTTATTGCCCCACGGCATGGAAGGTCAGGGTCCTGAACATTCAAGTGCCCGAATGGAAAGGTTTCTGCAAAATTGTGCCAATTTCAATATGATTATAGCCAATGTTACCACTCCTGCCAATTTTTTTCACATGATAAGGAGACAATTGGCTATGCCGTACAGAAAACCATTGGTATTGATGTCTCCAAAATCACTTTTGAGACATCCTGAATGTATCAGCCATCTCGACGAATTTACAGGACGTACAAAATTTAAAGAAGTCATTGCTGACGATTTGGTAAAAAAAGCTCGTAGAGTACTCTTTTGTTCTGGAAAGATATATTATGAATTGAACGAATACCGTACAGCCAATAAAATAAATGACATAGCGATAATACGTGTTGAGCAACTGTATCCTCTTCCTGAAACTGAGATCAGAAGTATTATGAAACAATATGGGAAAGCAGAATTTTTCTGGGTACAGGAAGAGTCAGCCAATATGGGCGCATGGTCATATCTTATGACTTATTTCAGAAAGGATGCATTGGAGTTGATATCCCGAAAGGCCAGTGCGTCACCAGCAACAGGATTCAAAAAAGTACACGATCAACAACAGCAAGAACTGATTAAAACAGCATTTGATGCTAAATAATACGAGCAAAGTACTGATCACATTAGGCATTTTAACAACTACCATCATAAAGTGGTGGCTAGGTTATGAATGGCTTGATGTGATTGGTTTTTCTTTGATGTTTGTAGGATTTTTCTACTCAAAACAAGACATAACAGAAAGTCATAGTGAATATGGTATATATATTTATTATACCTTTATGGCCTTAATTATGGCATTGTTTTTTATTAAATGGTTTGTATTATTATCTTAACGTAAAGTTACTGGCTTTTCTTTTTCCAGCCACTTTGGAATAAAAAACCAAAATCAATTCCAAAGAGTGTTTCACTTTCAGAAGTAGACAAATTGGGTGTGAATCTGACAAAACTGCTGAATACATTAAGCTCAAAGCCGAAACTCATATAACTGGATCGTCCAAAAAAGTTGTTTTTTAATTTGTTACGTAAAATAAAAAATGCTGGAGCAATATGCAGATTTTTGGCATTTTTGGAATTGAATGAAATTCCTACTCCATAAGTAAGAAGAGAATTTTCTGATTGTTTTTTACCTAATTGTTTATTTATGCTTCTATAGCGCTCACAAAAGCCATAAAATCAGTTTTTGGCGGATCGAATATACCCAATTCTCTTCCCATCGTGACCAACTGGCCGAGGTGATAAGTACCGTGATTCATGACATGAAGGATGATATTAAGAATAGATGTTTTACCTGTGTCACCGGAAAGAAGTCCATACATGTTCTGCCACCCAGATATGTGATAAAGTTTTATTGATGGTAGGAAAACTGCTTTTCATTTCAGTTTCTAACAACAAAATATCTTTTGATAATAACCAGTCTATCATTTGATGATTGGCCCACAGATGACATGTTGTATACTTTGATAAATGTTGTTGTATTGTCATTTACTTTGATTTTAATCTAGGAAAAAACCTGCCTGTTTTCTTTTTATATTCTTCATATTCTTTATATTTCTTTTTGAGTTGCTCTTCTTCATATTCTGACTTGAAATAAAAAAGTATGACTAAGCCACTTGTAATTAAAAATTTATACACAGAAAGTGAATAAAAGGTCAAACCAAGAAAAATTAGAATTACCCCTGTATATATCGGGTGTCTTGCCAAACTATAAATACCACCCGTATATAAAAAAGCATTTTCTTTGGGCGTAGGAAACGCGGTAAGATTTCTATTGAGTTGTATCATTGAGATCAGAGATACCAAACCACCATTGAGGAATATCAACAGGCCCGGATATTTGATAATTTCTGGCAGATTGTACCCTAGGTCAGGCTGCAAAAAGAACAACCCAAACAATAAAAACTGAATACCGACAAAAAAATTATCCTTTAGATTTTTGTGCATATAAATTTGATTCTGTTACAATATTCCTTCATCTGCAAAACTATAATATGCAGTGTCGCCTATGATCAGATGATCGCTGACGACCATATCAAAAAGTATGGCAGCTTCCTTTACTTTTTTGGTCAGTCTGATATCTTCCTGTGATGGTTTGAGATTGCCGGAAGGATGATTATGACACAATATCATAGAGGATGCCATTTGCTCTACTGCATGTCTAAATATGATCTTGGTATCAGCTACGACGGATGAAAGTCCGCCTCGACCTATGAACTGAGTACCTATCACTTTATTGGCTCTATTACAAAATATCACCCAAAATTCTTCGTGCGGAAGGTCGGCTACGATAGGATAAAGGATATTAAATGCTTCGCGACTGGAATTTACAGATGCTTTTTCGAGCGCTTCAGTGGATTGTCTTCTCCGACCCAACTCGAGCGCTGCAATGATATTGATGGCCTTGGCCTCGCCGATTCCTTTGTACTTTTTGATTAAGTCTTTGATAGATATCTTGCCTAATTCGTTGAGATTATTATGATGATCTTTAAGAATTCGTTTGCTGAGATCTACCGCAGATTCGCCTATAGAACCTGAGCCGATTATGATAGCCAGAAGTTCAGAATCAGAAAGTTGTTGTCTGCCTTTAGACATAAGTTTTTCCCTGGGCCTGTCGTCCTCAGACCAGGATTTTATAGAATTGAGTTTATTGATGTCTTCAGTCATGTAAAAAAAAATATTTTAATATCTCAAGTTAAACGTTTCAAGCCATACAGCGCTTAAAATTTTAGTTATTTGGGGGGAAATGTAAAAATTTTGCTTCTATGAATAAATCTAATCAACTCTACACTTTCGTCTTCAAAAATAAGTCCAATTCTGTATTCGTCAATATTAATACGAAATGCATTTTTACTCCCTTTCAACTTTTTACAATTTGTCAATGCTGATAGTTTTTCGGCTGATTGAATATCTTCTATTATTTCTGCAATTTGATTAAGTAATTTTTTATCCTCAATTTTTGATGTATTTTTTGCAAAGGTCTTATCAATATAAACTTTCATTTCTTGAGATTTGCAATAAATTCCTGTGTATTGACATATTTTTTAGTTTGACCTTTTTTTAATTGCCGACAACAATCCCATGTCTTCAAGTTCTTCTTCTGAAATAAACTTAACCTTAATTCTCAATTTTTTGGCTAATACAGACAATGTCTTAATATCTGATTTGGATTCACTTTGAAAGATTACTGTTTTCATTTGTTTAAATAATTAATATTTACTATCCAATTTAAAATTAGACAGGTGCAAAAATAATGATTTTATACCTTCGCCAATGCCTGCTCCAAATCCTGTATCAAATCATCGATATCTTCTATCCCTACACTGAGTCTGATCAATGAATCAGTCAAACCTACCTTGAGTCTTTCTTCCTTAGGTATCGATCCATGTGTCATGCTTGCGGGGTGACCGATGAGTGACTCCACACCACCCAATGATTCTGCCAGAGAAAAATAATGTGTACCGCTGAGAACTTTTCTTGCACTTTCTTCATTATTGGCCACCAAATCAAAAGATACCATTCCACCAAACATTTTCATTTGTTTTTTTGCCACTTCATGTCCCGGATGGCTTAGAAAGCCTGGATAATATACTTTAGAAACTTTAGGATGACTATTGAGATAGTTGGCTATTTTTTCCGCATTCTGACAAGCTCTTTCTACCCTGATATGTAGCGTCTTGATACCTCTGAGAATCAAAAAACAATCCTGTGGACCTGGCACTGCACCCACTGCATTTTGTAAAAATCTGATTTGCGCTGCAATATCCGCATTTTTGGTCACCACTACTCCATGTATTACGTCAGAATGTCCTCCCAGATATTTTGTAGCAGAGTGGACTACTATGTCAGCACCCAGATCCAAAGGATTCTGAAGATATGGCGATGCAAAAGTATTGTCCACACATACCATGATGTCTTTACCTTTTACATGGTCACATACGGCTTTTATGTCTATGATATTGAGCATAGGGTTGGTCGGTGTTTCTACCCATATCATTTTTGTGTTCGGCGTAATGAGTGCGTCCATTATAGAAACATCACTTATGCCTGCAAACTGAAATTTTATACCATACTTGCCGAATACTTTGGTCATTATCCTGTATGATCCGCCATAAAGATCATCTGTGGCAATCACTTCATCTCCAGGATTCAGCAGTTTCAGCACACTATCCATTGCAGCCAGACCGCTGGCAAAACACATAGCATCTGTACCATTTTCCAGTGCTGCCAGATTTTTTTCAAGTACCGTTCTTGTAGGATTTTGGGTTCTTGCATATTCATATCCTTTGTGTTCACCAGGTGCTGCTTGTACATAGGTAGAAGTCTGGTATATGGGTGTCATGATGGCACCGGTTGATGGATCTGGCTCTATACCGGCATGTATTACTTTTGTTCCGAATTTCATATTTATTTTACTTTAAAAGAATAGCAAAGGTAAGTAAAATTATGTATTCACTTCAGTAATGGAACCCATTGCATCAAAAGTTGTTAGTATCTTTCAATAGTCAACAAACCTGTAATGCAAACGATAAAATTAAAAACATCATTTACACAATCACTACCTGCGGACTCAAATGAAGAAAATTTTCCAAGGCAGGTCATGAATGCCTGTTTCTCCTTTGTACAGCCAAAAGTGATGATGAACCCCAAAATGATTATCTACAGCAAAGAAGTTGCTGCGGACATCAATTTGGATAATGAGTACTGTGAAAGCCAGAATTTTATTGACATTATGACAGGAAATAAGTTGGCTGAAGGTAGCAAACCTTATGCCATGTGTTATGGTGGACACCAGTTTGGTCAGTGGGCAGGACAGCTTGGAGATGGGCGGGCCATAAATCTGGGTGAGATAGAAATTTCAGAAAGTCACCTGAATTTACAGCTGAAAGGAGCCGGACCTACTCCTTATTCCCGCACGGCTGACGGCTTTGCAGTACTGAGATCTTCGATTCGTGAATTTTTATGTAGTGAATCAATGTTTCATCTTGGAGTACCGACTACCAGAGCTTTGTCGCTCACACTCACGGGCGAAGATGTACTCAGAGATATGATGTACAATGGTAATGCAGCCTATGAAAAGGGGGCAATAGTTTGCAGAGTAGCTCCATCATTTATCCGATTTGGAAATTTTGAGATATTTACATCCCGAAATGATATAGACAACTTAAAGAAACTGACTGACTATACCATTCAACAGTATTTCCCGGATCTTGTCAATGATAAAAATAAATACCTTCAATTATTGAAAATAGTCGCTGAAAAGACATGTGATATGATTGTACACTGGCAAAGAGTCGGTTTTGTCCATGGGGTAATGAATACGGACAATATGTCGATACTGGGTCTGACCATTGACTATGGACCATATGGATGGATAGACAATTATGATCCCAATTGGACACCCAATACTACCGACTTGCCAGGCAAAAGGTACAGATTTGCCAACCAACCTGTTATAGCCCAGTGGAATCTGCTGAAGCTGGCCAATGCACTTTACCCATTGATAAATGAAGAAGAACCCGTAAAGAATATTGTTCAGGATTTCAGAATACAATATACTGAGCGCTACATGAAAATGATGAAATCTAAATTAGGTTTATTCGAAAGTGATGATGATGATGCAGGTCTGATAGTTGATCTTGAAAAAATGCTCCAGATTTCTGAAATAGATATGACCATATTTTTTAGAAATATTGCTAGTATTTATGCTACATCTGATCAAAATGAATGTATGCAAGTCATAGAACCGGCAATATATGATGAAGCTGTTACTGAAGAGATTAAAAACAGTATAATTTTATGGTGTGTCAAATATCAGGCAAGGTTGAAAACCGAAAAAATGACACATGAAGATAGAAAACAAAAAATGAACGCTATCAATCCAAAGTATGTCCTTCGGAATTATATGGCGCAAATGGCCATAGACAATGCCGAAAAGGGAAATTTAGATTTGATATATACTTTTTATGATATGCTGAAAAGACCTTATGATGAGCAGCCTGAATATGAAAACTGGTTTGCAAAAAGACCTGATTGGGCGAGGGAAAAAATAGGTTGCTCGATGTTGTCGTGCAGTTCGTGAATCATATTTTTTTAAAGAATTTGCCCAAATCTGTACTGATGGAAATATGATTGGCAGCTCCGGCGATATGGTGATAGCCTACTCCGTAATCCAGTTTAAAAGCACTTATTTTAATACCAAATCCAAGACTGAATCCAGCCAGACTCCTGAATGTACTCAAAGATAATTCCTTTCTTCTGAGGTGATTGTATCCAGCTCGAAGTCGGAGATTTTCATTTTTACCCAAAATGAATTCTCCATTGATGATAACATGACGAAATATATTATCTACAGATTCAGCAAATTTATTTCCCTTAACTTCTTCGCCAAAGATATCAGTTTGTACTTCTTTGTCAGGGTCATCATACCGTACGTTTGCTTTATGCAACTGATGTGCTATCAATGAAATACGAAAAGGAAGATATTTCAGTCTTTTTGAGATACCAATTTGTACATCCAAAGGAGTACCAAATCGGGTTCCGTTGTATGTAGTAAGTTCAGCACCAATATTCTTGACAAGAAATGTAAGTATAAATCCGGAAGAATCTTTGGCGTAATTCATCCCTAAGTCCATTAATATTCCTGTGGAGCTGTATGATTCAAGATTGCTGAAGACACCTTTAATATTGGCTCCAATGGTAATCCTTTCTGCAATCTTTTTGGATGCTCCCAGAATGAAAGCAGTTTCTCTGGCTGTAAAGGAGCCATCCTGATTGCCCAATACATCTGCGTAGGAAAAATCGCCATAATTGATGTATTGTATACCAAAATGAACATTCAAACTCAATTTATCAAGCTTTCTGGCATAAGCGACATAGCCATTTTGTATGTCTGCAAAATGAAAATTATGAGAAAAAGAAACTCTGTTGTGCATTTTATTATTCAGAGAAGCCGGATTAGCCAATGCAAGCGTAACATCTTCATCCTGCACGCTGATCAGGTGTCCTCCCAATGCCGTAATTCTTGCAGATGAGGGCAAATTAAGAAACTCAAATGCATCCTTGCCACCAAGTTGAGTCTCCCCTTTCACAGAAAACAAAAGTATAAATATAAAGAAGGAAAGATGCCTCATATTTTAATAGTATCTATATTAATTTCTTGCATTCCGGGTTTCCATACAGTTCTGCAAATCGCCAGCGTATCACACTTCATAATCTTAATCGGAGCACCAAGTGAATCGTATTCGTACAACACTCCATACTCATTGTCTCCATTGCGATAAGTACCTTTCCAGTGGATTTTTCCATTTTCGTAAAATTCCTTAAAAGGACCATTTTCTTCATTGTAAGACATACTAACTTCTTCTTTAATTTTTCCAGATGGAAAATACACCTTGATCGTACCTGAAATAATATTATCCACATAGGTTTTTTCCAGTTGCAAGGTACCGTTTGGATAATACAATTTATATGGTCCGTTAAAAACGCCATTATCGGAGTATACTTCTTCAATTTCTATATTTCCATTTTCATTAAATAAAGTTCTTTTTCCTGTCAGTATTCCAGACGTATAATTACTTTCTTCTCTAATTTTTCCTGACTCAAAATAAGCTTTATAATTCCCTTCTTTCTCCCCATTTTTGTTTACATAAAACGCTTCCTGAATCTGACCATTGTCGTTTTTTGTTTCTATTTTTTTATTTCCACAACTCTGAAGAAAAAAAATGAGACATAATAAAATTGCAATTCGCATATTAACTTTTATGTTTTGTAATTTAAAACGTCGTTTAATTTAATATTGGTATAAAAATTTATGGATAAATAAAAAACGAGCTGATAAAATAAATTACCAGCTCGTTTCCTATTTTGTAAAATCAGGTATGTTTAGAAAAAAGTAAATCTGTTATCTTCTACTTTATTTGATTTTTTAAGCGATTCCATCAATTTAAAGTTAACCTGCATTCTTCCCTGTTGTGTCAACTGCATTTTGGAACCAAAAGCGCCGGCTTCAGATGAAGCAGGTGTTTTAGAAACCAATTTAGCTACATAAACACCTGTATTTCCAACTATCGGTGCAGTACTGGCACCTGCATTGAGCGCAAATACTTTTCCAACTACCAGCGGCTCCTGACCTGCATCAGGTAACATAGCTGATCCATAAGTTACATTTTCAGCGGTTGCCACAGTCTGTGTAAACGTCGAAGCGATAGCATTAAGATCAGTACCGGTTATTTTTGATTTAATTTTTTCAGCCTTTTTAATATTTTTCACCAATGGCTCTATGGTAGCTTTCACAGATTCCACAGTAGCAAGTCCTGCTTCATCTATTGATTTTATACCCACGATTACATGTTTGCTATCTACATAATTTGCTTCATCGGTGTAAGTATACAAAGTAGACGAGATCTCTCCGGCATCTGTATCATTCTCAAAAGCCCACCTGATGATATCTCTGGACGTCTGACCAGTACCTAAAGTAGCAAATGTATAATCATTCTTCTTAATTCCTCCGGCAGTTTCTATTTTAATATCACTTGAAGCCAACTTATTAAGATCTTCTAAAGTTTTATTTGTTTCCAGCAATCCCATTACTTTATCTTCCATAGCATTTTGTGTAGCTTCTGAAGGAATGATTGGTTTTGCAAGATAAGCTACATTAAATTTTGATTCATTGGTCGAGTAGATGAGTTTTACAACTTTAATCAGGTGAACACCAAATTCGGTGGTTACAGTATAAAGACTACCTTCCTTACCATTAAATACGGCATCATTAAATTTAGGTACCATAGCACCCGGAGCAAAGGTTCCCAAGTCACCACCTTTCTGGGCTGAACCATCTTGGCTATTGCTTGTAGCAGCGTCTGCAAATGAAATGCTGCCTCCAGTTATAGCAGTTTTAAGACTATCGATATATTTTGAAGCTGCGGCCAATTGTAAAGGATCTCCATCCGTTACATTTCTTAAAATGTGCGATGCTTTTGCAGAATCGGCTACTACCTTTTTACCAACCAGTTTAGCAACCAAATAAGTGTTATTGTCAATATAAGGTCCATATACCTGTCCCACAGATAATGATGTAATCGTATCTTTCAATTTCCCTGTAAGATCATCTTTTTTTGAATAAGTATTGCCATAAAATCCATTGTTATTGGCAGTAAATACTGAGTCATTCGTGGATTTTGCAAATTCGGCAGCTAAACCACTTAATTCATCTTTGATTTTCATTGAATCTTCCAATGTAGCTTTTACATCAAATACAATATATGAAATGTTTCTAACTTCCTCTTCATTGGTGTATTTTACACCATTTTCTTTAATGTAAGCTGCAAAATCTTCATCTGTAAGTTTAATTTCAGAATCCTGCACACTTTCAAAAGGTATTTTTACATACTCAAATGTGGCAGATTCATTATTTAGTTTATCCATAGTTTCTGCATACCATCCCGGAGTATATATGGACTTGGCAACAAGATTATTGAGTTTTGTTTGCTTTTGTGTTTTAATAACCTGCTTTCTTAATTCATTAAACCTGGCTGCAAACTCTGGATTTGAAACAGTACCTTCGTCAATGGCTTTTTTTATTTCATCCAATTGCGTTCTGTCTACCTGACCGGTTTGAGGATTTCTATAAAAAGATTGAACCAATGGGCTAAGATTTACTCCAAACTCAAGTTCATTAAGTTCCTCAGGTCCTACACCTAATCCTGTTGACTCCGCTATCTTGTCAATAATGGCATTTTCGATGAAGTAATTCCAAAGTGAATTTCTTCTACCGTATACATCCCCTGAACCACTATATAAAGCTGACTCAGCTCTCTGAAAGTCCATGTAGTCAATTTTTTCACCTGCCACTTCTCCGATAGTGGTTCTGGATCCGAAACTTCCGCTATTATTTGCATTGGTCATATCCATGATGATAAAGCCTGCCAGTGCCAAAGCAAGAAGGACGATTACCAACCACATGTTTTTTCTGATTTTACCTATTAAAGCCATAGTATCCTTATTGAAATTTTAGTATCTGAAATATGATATAATTATTATGCTTCTTCTGTTTTTTGAAAAAGCGCCACAAAGGTAATTTATTTACTGCTATTTCCAAATTTAGACCACTAATTTACTGGCAATAACATGAAATTTAAGGGATTAAAGGTAAACCTAACCTATGAATTCTTTAATCTTCGTTAAAATGTTCAGCAGCAGCTTTTAACTCATCATAAAATTCCTGCCCCTTTTTCCTGATTACAGCATCTTTTACAAATTGATAGAGCGGCATCTTTTCATTTTTCCCCTTGTGACATGCTGCAGCACAAATGTCCCATCTGTCATAATTCCAGGCTTCAAAACCGGCAATATCATTTTTAGAAATTCTGATAGGGTATAAGTGGCAGGAAATGGGTTTCTGAAAAGGAATTTTACCTTCGTACCAAGTCTTTTCTATACCACATAAGGAAATACCCAGTTCATTTTGAGTAAGAAAGATACAAGCACCATCTTCATGGCATGAGGTACCCCATACTTTTGGTTTTTTGTAGAAAGTAAATCCATCTTCTGTTTCCAGAAGTTTTTTTGACTTTTCAGGTAGATTTTCAGCGATGATCTCTTTATATAGTTTAATGGTATCCATTTCTTGTTGCTCCAATGGTGCCCCATAATCTCCTTCTGTACAGCAAGCTCCTTTACATGCAGAAAGATCGCAAAAAAATTTCTCTTCTACGATGTCATCACTTATTAGAATGTCTTGTATTACCAGCATATTTTTTTACTTTTTTAAGAAGGGCTGTTGATTAAAGATTTTAGCTTCTCAAGATCTCTTACCAATAATCTTTTGCGATCAAACTGTATTATATTCTCATTGCGCAAATCATTTAAAACCATTGTCACAGTTTGTCGTGAAGTAGCGGTAAGATTGGCAATATCCTGATGGGTTATAAAATTTCTAAGTACATATTCATAACCTACTCGCTGTCCGCTTTTGTGAATACTTAATAACAAAAACTCAATAATTCTTGTCTTCGAATCCTTAAAGACCAAAGATTCTAATCTGTCCTCCATCTCCATCACCCTGTTGCTCATTATTTTCATGAATAGAAATCCTATAGTTGCATTTTCCGACATGAGTTTTTTAAAATCTTCTTGTCTGAATACTGACAATTCAGATTCTATAGCAGCCTGTGCAAAATCTTTTCTTTTCTGGTCAGTTATTATTGCCACTTCTCCAAAAACATCTCCTTTTTGCAACATTGCGGTGATTACTTCTTTTTCATTCTCCCTGTATGTACCTATTTTAATCTTTCCGCTAAAAATAAAATATATAGTGTCTGAATTTTCTTCTGGAAGATAAATATATTCTCCCTTCTTAAACTTGACTTTCCTAGCAAAAAACTCAGCCTCGGCTGATTTATTTGTTTTTAAAGTATTTTCAAGGTCTATATTTTCAGCGTACCAGAGTGATTGTTCAGCCATCTGTATTTACTTTTACTTAGGTGAATGCATTTTATACTTCTGTATCCAATTTTAAACCAAACTTTTTAGTGAACGAGCCGAGACTTGGATTTTTTTCCAACATAAGCAGATACTTTTCTCTTTGAGTCATCGCCTGTATGGGTTTGGTTTCCTCAAAATCCGGAAAAAATGACTTATCTACCTCTATTTCAAAAATCAAATCGCTAATGCCCAGTTCATTTCGTAATTTATCCAAAAGGGTTGTCTCCTGCAGAATCATGTCTTTTGAAACTTGAGTAGGCACTTTACCTGAAATAGTTTGTCCTGAAAGATTTAATACTGCAAGATTTAATGCGGATTGAACACTTTTTGATGGATTATATTCTGTATACTTATTCCATATTTCTTTTACAAGCTCAATTGAGATGTTTTTTCTAGCTTCAGCTTTGGTTTGTTCGTCCTTTTTTATACTTTCCCTAATAGCATTTATATCAGAAAATTTTAGTACTGAAGCTGGCTTTAAAGCAATACTAGCATCTGTTTTTACTTCAGCAGGCAACAAACTTTCTTTTGCCAAAGATTGAACATTCTGGTGTACATCTTTTAAAGTTTCGGTGGGTGTAATTTGACTTTCGTTTGGCGAAATTGCTGGTTTTGGTGGCCCCGATACTACGATTTCGTTCAGAACATCAGTTTTTTTTTCCTGAGATATGTTGTTTCCGAAAATGTCTACATCCATTGCTCTGCTCAGAAATGTAAGTTTGCTTAATGCAAGTTCGACGTGCAGTCGCTTATTTTTTGCTCTTGCAAGATCTATATCGCATTGATTTAGTATGTTTAACCCAGACAATAGAAAAGAAGATTTTGCGAGTGAAGCCTGATTAAAATAGCGGTTTTTCAGCTCATCACTTACTTCAAGAATCGAGATGGTTGCAGGCAATTTTGCTATCATAAGGTCTCTGAAGTGTTCAGCCAGACCTACCACAAAATGTTCGGCATCAAATCCTAGTCTGACGATTTCATTCAACGAAAGTAGAACTTCTGAAATATTTTCTCTTAGGAAGGCATCCGTTATTTTAAAGTAATATTCATAATCCAATAAATTCAGATTAGCTACAACATCTTTGTACGTCATAGTGTCACCAACGGAGCTCGAGATCTTATCAAAAATAGTCAGGGCATCTCTCATCGCTCCATCTGCCTTATTTGCAATGGTATGAAGTGCTTCTTTTTCTGCTTTTATACCTTCCTTTTCACAGATTTTTTCCAATTGAATGACGGTATCAGCAATCTGAATACGTTTAAAATCAAAAATCTGGCACCGGGATAGTATAGTAGGAATGATCTTGTGCTTTTCTGTGGTCGCCAGAATAAAAATGGCATAGGAAGGTGGTTCTTCCAAAGTTTTTAGAAAAGCATTAAAAGCTGAGGTAGATAACATATGTACCTCATCTATGATAAAAACTTTAAACTTTCCATGCTGAGGTTGAAATCTTACCTGCTCTATAAGCGCTCTGATGTTCTCTACGCTATTATTGGATGCTGCGTCTAATTCATGAATGTTAAAAGATGCATTGTCATTAAATGCTTTGCATGAAGAACACTCATTACAAGCTTCTACTTTATTTACAGGATTTTCGCAGTTTATAATTTTGGCTAATATCCTTGCACAAGTTGTCTTTCCGACGCCTCTTGGACCCGTAAACAGAAAAGCATGAGCAAGATGATCAGTTAGCAAGGCGTTTTTGAGCGTTTTAGCTACATGATCCTGACCCACCACTTCATCAAAAGAAGTAGGGCGGTATTTACGTGCGGAAACTACAAAATTGCTCATTATAAAATTAAGAACCACAAATGTATGAAAAATGTTTGACTTAGGTGGTAAGGAATTTTATAGTAACATCTTTCATTTTTTGAAAAATGTTGCGCTGAAAATGGCCAAATTGTCTGAGTGGTCTCTGGCTTCAATGCGCAAGTTGTAGTTTCCGGAAAATAAATCTCCTATCGGCACTTCCAGAATACCCGTTTTTGTGCTGTAAGGACTTATAGTGAAAACATCGTTTATCCATACTTTATATGTCAATTGTTCGGCTTCTTCACCTCTTACAGACATATTATCATTCATTCTAAATCGAAATTTACTTCTTTTTCCCACTTTTGATATAAAGTCAATACTCCTGATATCCGGAGCTATAGTATCATACCCAATGGTAAATGTACCAAATTCTCTAATCTTAGTGATCAGAAATCCATCTTTCCATTTTCCACCATAATTTACCTTTCTATTGTTCCCATTTGTCAATATGATGACTGCTTTATCCATTTTGTCAGAGATTTGATTATCAGGTTTTATTCCTATTTCTATCGGTGACTTTATGGGCTCCATTACATCGTGGATGTCATATTTGGTTTCTTTACTTTCGACAGAGGTGGCCATTATGTTAAGACGAATATTTCTAAAAAGACTGTTTTGTTTGAAGTTTACAAAAAGGTTTTTTGCGTAAACAGTTACATCTTCATGAACTGCTATCCTTTTTTGGAAGGGTTTGACTTCTGCATCTGCTATACTTTCTGATCGTCTCAACAAAAAATGAATGGTCTTTTTGTTTTTTCTAAAATCCTCTATTTCGATACGCACAGATCTATCTTTTGCTGCATAAATATCAATAATACCGGATCCTGTTTTACTTAAAAATTCCATATTATTCCCGGGATATTTATAACATAGCGCATACGTTTTGTTTTCCTGCTTTTTCACCTCATAATCATAAAAGCCTATAATTTGTCTGGTCTGATCAAATGAAACTTTATCCAAATGATAACTATAGGTCAGACTATCATCCACATACATACTGAACCCATAAATTCCCAGTGTATTATGGCTGTTATCGGATTTGTCATACGCCTGTATGGCGATTCCGACGCTCCCTGCAGGTACCAATATTGGATGAGCAATTTCGATGATCCCATTTTCAGATGCTCCTGCGGGTATCCTTACATCACATACTTTATGAAAATCATCATCCAAACCGTGTATTGCAAAAGATATAAGTGAAGGAGCAGAAGTATCTGATACATCCATTCCAAATAGAAATGGATTGATCGGTTTTTCGGTTTTTGTATCTCTGATCTCAAAATGAAGGTGTTTACCAAATGAATACCCGGTATTGCCCATAAACCCTATGACATCTCCTTTTTTTACAGGAAAAACATGCGGTTCAGGTAGAAAATCAACTTCAAAAGATTCCTGCGACATTTGGTATTGTTTTACCTGCAATTCTATATTATCATAAAATTTATCCATATGGGCATAGACCGAAGTGTAACCCACATCTGGATGGTCAATATAAATCACCCTGCCATAGCCACCTGCGGATACCCTGATACGGGATATATATCCGTCGCCAATGCTGAAAATTTTATCTTTACTTCCTTGATGTGATGGTTTTATATCTATACCCGCGTGAAAATGACTTTCTCTCAGCTCACAAAAATTACCAGAAAGGGTATAAGGAAAAGTTACCGGACTTCCGAAATAATCCGGCATCAATCGCCCTGATTGCGCACAAAGTGCACCATAGAAAATGAAAATAAAACTTACAGCTACACTATTTCTTAACTTCACCAAATTTATGTTCTTTTTAATCTTCAGTTTTAAATATTGACTTAAATGTACCTTCCATACTGTGTATAGCTGATCTAGTCGAAATACCACCAATTTTTAATTGTTCAGCCAATGATGAAAACTCTTTAGATAATTTTTTATTTTGAAATACAATCTGATAAAATATTTCAATAGTTTGCTTTTCAAACCATTTTTTCTCCTGCAATTGTCTTCTTACAATAAACTGCCCATTATTTTTTAATATGCTGATATATTTTATTATACTTTCATAGACTTGTTCCATTCCAGTATTTTCAATGGCTGAAGTGAGCAGTACCGGGCAAGTCCAGTCTTTTATATCGTGATGAAATAACTGTATTGCATTAGTGTAAGCTGTTTTGGTTTGCTTCGCCAGTTCAAGTTGCTGACCATCCGCTTTATTGATGATAAAAATATCAGCATTCTCCATAATTCCTCTTTTGATGCCTTGAATATCATCGCCTGCACCCGGTTGGAGCAATAGTACATTAATGTCAGTGATATGGTCTACTTCTATTTCTGACTGCCCAACACCTACTGTTTCCACAATTATAAAATCAAATCCGGCCGCTTCACATAGTTGTATAGCTTCTTTGGTGTAAGCTGCAGTTCCACCCAATACCTCTCCTGCAGATGTAGGTCTAATGAAAACATCTGGATGAACCGCAAGATTTTGCATCCTGGTTTTATCACCCAGTATACTTCCTTTATTTTTCTGACTGCTTGGGTCTATTGCTAAAATGGCTATCCGATGCTTTTGTTGCAGAAGGTTTGACCCGAATGCCTCAATAAAAGTACTTTTTCCTACCCCTGGTGACCCGGTAATTCCTACCCTAACTGAGGTATCCGGTAAATTTGGTAAAGCATCTAGAATGGCTTCAGCCAACCTTCTTTTTGCTTCATGTGTGCTTTCAAGCAATGTTATACATTCGCTTAAGATAAACCTGTTTTTACTTTTAAGACCATTGACATAGTAAGCCAACTCTTTTGTTTTTCTACTTTTGATAGAAAAGTCAGGATTGATTCCGGTCTTAATATTTTTTGATGCTGCCATGTCTGATAGTAACAGCAAAGATACAAATTTTAGATGGTTGAAGTTCAAAATGCGAATTCATGAATAATATTAGCCAGAAACATTTATAAGAGTGACTGTGCTTCTTCTCTTCTAAGTTCAATAAGCGTTATTTCCGGCCACATACCCACTCTGCCCGGAAACCCAAGAAATCCAAATCCACGATTGACATACAGATATTTTTCACCATCTTGGTAGAGACCCAGCCACTTTTTATATCTGTATTGTGCAGGAGACCATTTAAATCCGGGCATCTGAAAACCAAACTGAAATCCATGGGTATGTCCACTCAATGTAAGGTGCATATGTTTTTTATGTGGCAATACCTTTTCATCCCAATGCGTGGGATCATGTGACATCAAAATGCTAAACTGATCATCATTTATGCTTGATGTGGCTATATCAAGATCACCTTTTTTAGGAAACCATCTGCCGGCTCCCCAGTTTTCCACACCTACCAATTGAATAGATTCATTATCAATCGTAATCGTTCTATTCTCATTATTAAGCAGATCAAAACCCATCTTTTTATATTTTACGAAGAAGTCATCAAAATATGCTTTTTCTTCCTCTTTACTATTTCTATTGTAATCCCCGTAATAATCATGATTACCGAGGGTGGCATATTTTCCATATTTCGCTTTAATCTCTCCGAAGATATCTACATACGGATCTATTTCTTCCTTTTGAGCATTGACCAGATCTCCCGTGAAGCAAACTATATCAGGATTCAGATCATTTATTTTTTTAATACCTGTCCTGACCTTTTCTTTATTGTCAAAACTGCCGGCATGTATGTCTGAGATCTGAACCACTCTAAAACCATCAAAT